>NZ_CATKIF010000055.1:0-449399 GCF_949752865.1 Burkholderia sp. IT-111MI5
GGCGATCGCGATCGGCCACCCGATCGGCGCGTCGGGCTGCCGGATCCTGGTGACGCTGCTGCACGAGATGGCCAAGCGCGATGCGAAGCGCGGGCTGGCGTCGCTGTGCATCGGCGGCGGGATGGGCGTCGCGCTCGCGGTCGAGCGCGTCTGAGCCGGGGCTGAAGACACGACCCGCAGGCGGCGCCGGCCGGCGCCGCGGGCGGGCGAAGCGGTTGTCGCGCACGACAAGCAGCCAACAACAAGCGCGATGTTCCGGTGCGTGCCGTGCCCGCGACGCGGGCGGCTGCGCATCGAAGCGGTGGGGCGGCAGCATGTGCGATGCCGTCGCCCCGCATTCATCGATTACTTTTTTGTCGGTAATTTATAGGATGACTAAGCGAATTGCAATTGTGACAGGTGGAATGGGCGGTCTCGGCGAAGCGGTCAGCATCAGGTTGAACGACGCTGGCCACCGGGTAGTCGTCACGTATTCGCCGAACAACACCGGCGCCGACCGCTGGCTGACCGAGATGCACGCGGCCGGCCGCGAGTTCCTTGCGTACCCGGTGGACGTGGCCGATTACGATTCGTGCCGGCAATGCATCGAGACGATCGTGCGGGACGTCGGCCCGGTCGACATTCTCGTGAACAACGCGGGCATCACGCGCGACATGACGCTGCGCAAGCTCGACAAGGTGAACTGGGATGCCGTGATCCGAACGAACCTCGATTCCGTGTTCAACATGACGAAGCCCGTCTGCGAAAGCATGGTCGAGCGCGGCTGGGGTCGCATCGTCAACATCTCGTCCGTGAACGGCTCGAAGGGTTCGGTCGGCCAGACCAACTACGCGGCCGCGAAGGCCGGCATGCACGGTTTCACCAAATCGCTCGCGCTCGAGGTCGCGCGCAAGGGCGTGACGGTGAACACGGTGTCGCCGGGCTACCTCGCGACGAAGATGGTCACGTCGATCCCGCAGGACATCCTCGACACGAAGATCCTCCCGCAGATTCCGGCGGGCCGGCTCGGCAAGCCCGAAGAAGTCGCGGCGCTGGTCGCTTACCTGTGCTCGGAGGAGGCCGGTTTCGTGACGGGCTCCAACATCGCGATCAACGGCGGCCAGCACATGCACTGACGCGCGACGGCCCGGGCCGCGTTCGCACGCGTTTCGGGCCGCGTTCCGCTATATCCAGTGCCGGAGCGGCGGCAGGCGCGCCGCTTCGGCCTCGCATTCCGGAGAAGGCATGGGTGAAACCTGGATGGGACTCGCGATCGGCGGCTCGGCACTGGCCGTCGCGCTGACGATGGCGATCTCGCTCTACTGGCTCGAGCGGCGCCGCGCGCGGCTGCTGCGGAACTTCGATCATCGCGATTGCTGGTTCGTCGCGTACGGCAAGTGCTTCGCTCGCAGGCCGGCGAGGCCGGCACGCCGCATGCGCGGCGCGCGGTAACGCGGCGTCGCGACTGACGAACGGTCACGCATCGCGCGCATGCAGTCGGTGATGCGCGCGATGCGCGTGCTCAATTGCTCTTTTCGCTCTTTCCACCCGACTCGCTCGAGTCGTTCTTGTGGAAGATCCGCTTCGTCGTGCGCTTGGTGGCATCCCAGCCTTCGCGCGACGCGTGTGCGACTCCGTGCCCGACCGCCTTCGCGGCGCTCGCGGTTGCGTGGCCGAAGCTGCGTGCAGCTTCGCCCGTCTTGTGCGCGGCTTCTTTCGAATCGCGCTTGATGTCCTGCTTCACTTCCGACATGTCCGCATGCGCGATCGGGCTGATCAGCGCCAGAACGAGTGCGGTGCCAATGAACTGACGAACTTTCACGACCTGGTTTCCTTGTGTAAGTCTCTTCATCGAGGATTCGAATTGCCGGCGGGCGGCGGGGCAAACGTGCCGGCGGCCGATGCGTCGAGCATCACCGCGGCGCGGCCAGTAAGCAGCACGCGATCGCCGCAGCGCAGCGCGAAGCCGTACAGCACCGAGCGGCCGTCGCCGCCCACTCGTTCCGCGTCGACGGTGAGCGGCAGGTCGAACGTGTCGATCCGATCGACGAACGCGTCGACATTGCGCACGCTCGCCAGATAGCCGGCGCGCGGACGTTCTTCTTGCATACCGAGCAGCGCGCCGTGCACGGCCATCGCCTGCGCCGCGTATTCGATGCCGCAGACCGACGCGAGCCGGCCGTGCGAGCGCAGCGGGTTGTGCGGATCGCAGTGACTCGTCGCGGTGCAGCGGATGCGTTCGGCGTCCCACGCATCGACCGTATCGAGCACGCACATCGTGCCGCCGTGCGGAATATGCGCGGCGATCCACGCGTGGTCGAGCGGCGGCATCAACGCGATCGTCGCGGCCATCACGTGCGCTCCGCGAAGGCGTCCGGCATCGCGACGTCGACCTGCACGCGCGTATCGGCCAGGTAGTCGAGCACGACGCGCGTCGAACGCCCTGCGGCCAGCGCATCGAGCAGCGGCAGCACGCGTGCGGCCGGATTGCCGGCGCGCAGTGCGTCGAGCCCGGCATTCGCGAGCGTCGTAGCGGGCGCGTCGGTGAGCTGCACGTCGATGCGGGCGAGCGTGCGCGCGCTCGCTTCCGGCGCGAATACGAGCGCGACGCCGAATGCGTCGTCGATCGGCCGCACCGTGCGCAGCGGTTCCGGATAGTCGGTGTCGTACGCGATCAGCAGGGTCGGTATGCGATCGACCGCGACCTGGCACAGGCTCTCGAGCAGGCCCGCGGCAAAGCTGCCGTCGTGCGCGCACAGCACGTTCGACGTCGCCATCGCGCGGGTCGCGATGCTCCAGTAGCCGGCCGGCGCGTTGTGCACGGAGTTGTGGAAACGCGTCGGCGACAGCTGGCGATCGTCGCCGGCGAGGGTTTCGCAGATCGCGTGGCAGTTCTGGCCGTCGCCGCCGGACGCGCTGAACACGGTCGCGAGCGTGGCCGCATCGCGTCCGCTTGCCGCGACCGCTTCGTGGCCGACCGCGAGCGCGACGCGCACGACGGGGCCCGTGCGGCGCCGCTCGGCCGACGGCAGGCCGGCCGGCGGCGGCAGCACGGTGCGTGCGCTCGCATAGGCCGTGCGGCCCGCGAGCACGTCGGCCGCGTGCGGCCAGTCGTTCAAGCCCGGCCCGACGAGACCGATGCTTTCGATGAAGGCGGTGAGCGTCATGTCGGGCCTCAACGGCGTACGTGGCCGGCGCGGCCGAGGATCAGGCTGCAATTCGTGCCGCCGAAGCCGAACGAATTGGAGAGCACGGTGCGCACGCGCATATCGCGGCTCGCGAGCACGTAGTCGGCGGCGAGCGCCGGGTCGGGCTGCGTCGTGTTGACGCCGGCCGGCACGAACTGCTCGCGCAGCGCGAGCGCGGCGACGACCGCTTCGAGCGCGCCGGCCGCGCCGAGCGTGTGGCCGGTCGCGCCCTTCGTCGAGCTGCACGGCGTGCGCGCGAGCAGCGCGCCGACCGCGCGGCTTTCGGCCGCGTCGTTGCTCGGCGTTGCGGTGCCGTGCAGGTTCACGTAATCGATGTCGTTCGCGTCGAGGCCGGCGGACGCGAGCGCCTGCTCGATCGCGACACGCGCGCCGAGCCCGTCCGGATGCGGCGACGACATGTGGTGCGCGTCGCTCGATTCGCCGATGCCGAGCAGCAGGACCGCGTTGCCGTCGAGCGCGCCGGGCGGTTCGGGCACGCGTTCGACGAGCGCGAAGGCCGCGGCCTCGCCGATCGAGATGCCGTCGCGCGCAACGTCGAACGGCCGGCACGGTAGGCGCGACAGCAGTTCGAGCGAGTTGAAGCCGTACAGCGTCGTCAGGCACAGCGAATCGACGCCGCCGACGACGGCCGCGTCGATCAACCCGGCCTCGATCATGCGGCGCGCGGAGCCGAATACCTTCGCGCCGGACGAGCACGCGGACGAGATCGCCATCGCCGGCCCGCGCAGCGCGAAATACGTGCGCACGAACGCGGCCACCGAATACGGGTTGTGCGTGTTCGCATAGTGGAAGTCGGTGGGCAGCGCGCCGCTCGCCGGATCTCGATGCTGGTACGCGCATTCGGTCTCGAGGATGCCGGCCGTGCTCGTGCCGATGAACACGCCGACGCGCGCCGCGCCGTGGCGCGCGACGGCCGCCGCGACGCGGGCGTCGAAGCCGTCCTGCGTGAGAGCGAGCTGCGCGAGGCGGTTGTTGCGGCACTCGAAGTCGGCGAGGTCCGCGCGCACGGGTTGCTCGTCGACGCCGTCCACCGCGCCGATCCACGTGTCGAGATCCGCACGCTCGAAGTCGCACGGCGCGAGCCCGCCGCGGGCATTGCGCAGCGCGTCGAGGGTCGCATCGAGGCCGCGGCCGATGCAGCTGGTGGCGGTGAAGTGCGAGAGCAGGAGAGGTTTCACGAGGGTCGCATCCGGTGGCCGGAACGGGCGCCGCAGCAGGGCTGGCAGGCGCGCCGTTCAAGTTCAGATTTTATCAAACGGGGGTGCCGGAACGCCCGGCTGGCCGGGCGGTTCGGGCGCGAGCGCCGCGCGCAGCGTGGTCCAGTGCAGTTGCGCATCGGCGGCTGCGCGCAGCACCGCTTGCAGTACGTCGAGCACGACCGGTTCGCCGCGCGCGTCGCGTGCCGCGTGACCGTCGTGTACCAGCAGGATGTCGCGCGGTGCGAGGCCGTGCAGCAGGCGGCGCGTGACGGTCGCGGCGTCGTGCGCACGCGTGTCGAAGCCGCGCCGCGTCCAGCTCGCAAGCTGCAGGCCGAGTTCGCACAGCACCGGTTCGAGAAACGGATTGCGCAGGCCGGCCGGCGCGCGGAAGAACAGCGGACGCGTGCCGGCGATCTCGGTCAGCGTCTGCTGCGCGGCCGCGATCTCGCGCCGCAGCGCGGCGGGCCCCGACAGCGAGAACGAGTGCCGGTGCCGCTGGCTGTGGTTCTCGATCGCGTGACCGCGCGCGACGATCGCTTCGATCCAGCGCGGATGACGGCGCGCGAGATCGCCGATGCAGAAGAACGTCGCGCGCGCGTCGTAACGATCGAGCAGGTCGAGCACGCGCGGCGTAACGTCCGGGTCCGGGCCGTCGTCGATCGTCAGCGCGATCCGGCGGTCGGCGCCGGCCGGCAGGCGCGTCCAGTTCGGGCCGAGCAGCGTGCTGCGCGGCCACAGGCCGGCGGCGGTCAGCGCGAGATGCGACGCGACCACGCCGCCGACGGCCCACGGCCATGCGGCCGGTTGCGTGACGACGGTGGCGGCCGCGCCCGCGTGCAGCGCGACCGTGCCCGCGATCAGCGGCGTCGGCTTCCAGCGGCGCGCGCCGGATTGGCCGGGCTGTCGAGGCGGAACGGACGACGGTGCGTTCATGCCTGGCTCCGTTGACGACGATCGCCGGCTGCCGCGGCGCGTGGCGCGAGTATCGCCGCGAACGCGAGCGCGAGCATCGCGCCGGGGCCGACGGTCAGCCCGAAGGTTTCGAGCAGCGGCACGCGCGACAGCGCCAGCAGCCCGAAGCCGGCGACCGTCGCGAGGTTCGCGATCAGCAGCGACACGAGCGTGTACGGCGTGACGGGCTGCGCGTCGTCGCGCTTGCAGAAGAACAGCGCGTAGTTCGAGCCGACCGCGACGATCAGGAGCATGCCGACGAGGTGCAGGATCGTCAGCTGCACGCCGGCGAGCGCGAAGCCGGCCGTCACGACCAGCACGGCCGCGACGAGCGGCGCGAGCGCGCGCACGGCACGGCGCGGCGAGCGCAGCGCGATCAGCAGCAGCACGGCGATCGCCGCGAAACCCGCGAGCGACAGCCGGATGTCCTCGTGCACGTAGCTCACGTACAGGCGATCGGCTTCGGCCTTCATGTCGACGAACAGCGCATCGGGCACGCCCGCTTGCGCGACGGCCATGCGTATCGGCGTTGCGTCGAACCCTTGCGCCGCGCGTGCGGCGTCCGGCGCGCGCAGCGGCAGCATCGCGCTCCAGCGGCCGTCGCGTTCGGTCAGCAGCGCATCGACCGCGAGCGCCATCGACGTGCCGCGCAACGCCGCGCGCGTCAGCAGCGGCGCGTGGCGGGCGGCTTCGACATCGGCGATGAACGGCGCGAACAGGTCGGGTTTTACAGCGATCGGCTGGTTCGCGACGGCGTCGCGCATTCGCGCGGCGAGCACGTCCGCATCGGGCAGGCTCGCCTGGCGCGCGCGCTGCGCGGCGTCGCTCGGCAGGTAGCGCGCGGGGCTTTCGAAACCCGCGAGCGCGCGCTGGTCGACGAGCGGCTGCAGTTGCGCGGCGACCTTTTCGGCGCCTTCGAGCGCGGCCTGCTCGGTCGGCGCGGAAATCACGACGAGGTAGCGTACGTCGGGCGCGCCGACATCGGCGCGCAGCCGCGCGTCGAGCGCCTGCGCGCGCGCCGGCACGGGGCTGAGCGAGGCGAGCTCGCGGCTCCACAGGCCGTCGCGATGCAGCACGAGCGTCGCGCACGCGGCGACCACCAGTGCGGCGAGCGGCCAGCGCAGCCGCGGCGCGGCGTCGGCCGCGCGCGCGAGCACGGCGCCGACGCGCGACATGTCGCGGATCGCGACATGCTCGCCGCGCAGGTGCGGCAGCACGAAGCGCGTGACGAGCGCGGCGGCCGTCAGCCCGGCGATCGAATACAGCCCGAGCTGCACGAGGCCCGGGAATCCGGAGAACAGCATCGACGCGAAACCGCACACGGACGTCAGCACGCCGAGCCGGATCGTCGGCCAGTACGCGGCGAGCCATGCGCGCGTCGCATCGGCCGGGCGAGCGGTGCCGCGCATGCCGGTCTGCGCCGATTGCACGAACAGGTAGATCGAATAGTCGACGGCTTCGCCGATCAGCGTCGTGCCGAAGCCGAGCGTCAGCCCGTGGACCGTGCCGAACGCGACGCTGACCGCCGCGATCCCGGCCGCGGCGCCCGTCAGCACCGGCAGCAACCCGAGCGCGAGCGTGCGCGGCGAGCGGTACAGCGTCAGCAGCAGCGCGACGATCAGCACGACGCTCGCCGTCGACAGCCGCTCGACGTCGTGCCGGATCGTGTCGCGCATGTCGACCGAGAACACGCCGGGGCCCGTCATCGCGAGCGTGGTCGCGGCCGCGTTCGGCACGGCCTGCGTCGCGGCGGCGAATGCGCGGCGCACCGTGTCGATCGCGCGCGCCTGCGCGTCGGTGTCGGAGCCGGCCGCGGCGGTCTGCACGACGAGCACCGCGCGCGTACCGTCGTGCGACGCCCACACGCCGTCGCGGTTCGCCGGCTGCGCCGCGCTGTCGATCTGGTCGACGAGCGCGGCGACTTCGCCGGTCGGGTCGCGCGGCAGCATCGCCTTGGCCATGAGGCCGGCCGACGAGCTCAGCAGGTCGAGGCTGTCGCCGAGCGCCTGATGCAGGCCGTCGGCGCTGAAGCGCTGCGGCGTGACCGCCGGGCTCAGCAGGTAGCGGTGATCGAAGATGAACTGCCGGTCGCGCGCGTCGTTCGCGGCTTCGCCGTTGTTAACCGCCGCGAACTGCGGATCGGTGCGCAGCGTGCCGGCGATGCGCCGCGACACTGAGGCGCGCGTACTTGCCTCGCCGCCGTCGATCGCGACGAGGATCAGCCGCGACACGATGCCGTCGCGCAACTGGTCGACGAGCACGCGCTGCCCGGCGCTCGGCGAGTTTGGCAGGAACGCGGACAGGTCGGCCGTGAAGTGCGCGCGGCCGATCGCGACGCCGCACGCGACGAGCGCGAGCAGCCACACGAGCACCGCGCGCTGCCGCAACGCGTGCAGGCGGCGCGTGACGGGTGACGATGAAGGGCGCGTGTGTTCGTCCATCAGTTCGGATTCGCCGGAACGGGTTGCAGGCGCATCACCGAATGATCGCCGTCGGCCTGCCGGATCGCGACGCCGCGCAACATATCGCGCGTGCCGTCGAGCGTGATCGTGCTGACCACCTTCAGCATCCGCGAGTCGAGCGGCGTGAGCGTCAGCGTCCAGTCGTCGCCGCGCCCGGCGAGCGCGACCTTGTACACCTGCTCGAGCGCGAAGCGGTTGCCGGCGAGCGTCGCGCGGATGCTGTCGATGAACGCGCCGAGTTCCGGATAGCGCGCGAGCGCGAGCGTGTACTTGCGGTTGTTGCGCTCGACGGTGAGCATGTCGCCGTCGACGACGAGGTGCTCGGGCTTCGGGCTCAGCGTGTGCTTTTCCAGATGATCGGGCGCGACGAATATGAGTTCGCCGGACGATTCGACCGGCTGCGTGGCGATCGACAGGTACTTCGTTTCGGTGAACGTCGCACGCCCCGACTTGTGCTGCGCGAGCGTCGACATCAGCCGGTCGAGGTTCCAGGCCGACGCCGTGTCGGCCGCCTGCGCCGCGGGCACGGCCAGTGCGATCGCTGCGACGGTTGCGGCGAGCAAGCGGGCACCGCGGTGCAGCGCGAGCGGAAGCAGGAAGCGGCGAACGGCGGTCATGCGTCGGAATCCCTCGTGGCGGGCAGGTCGGCAGCGGCGCGCGCAGCGTCGCGGCCCGCGGCCGCAGCGTCGCCGACTTGCCAGAAATCGAAATAGTTGAACCAGTTGTACGGCGCTGCTCGGCAGTACTTGTCGAGCAGCGCGACGTAGCGCGCGAGTGCCGCGTCGACGGCCGCCGCGCGTGCGTCGCGCCGCACGTCGGAGAAATCGGCGAGCGTCTCGAAGTGCACGTCGTAGCGATTGCCGTCGCGATAGAGGCCCGTCATGAAGATCACCGGGCGTCGCAGCATCGCGGCCATGTAGAGCGGCCCGAGCGGGAACGCGGCCGGCGCGCCGAGCAGCGGCAGCCGCCGCAGCGACGCGGCCGCGTCGTCGCGCAGCGTACGATCGGCGAGCATGCCGACCATGCAGTTCGCGTCGAGGCGCTCGCGTACCTTCAGCATCGAGTCGACCTGCCCGAGCGGAATCACTTCCGGCGTCGCGGCCGGATTCACCGCGGCGAGCGTCGCGTTGATCTTGCGCGCATTGTTCTCGTACATCGTGACGACGACGCGCAGGTCCGGGTGCGTGCGGCCGATCGCACGCACGACCTCGAAGCTGCCGAGGTGCGCACCCATCAGGAACGCGCCGCGTCCGCCCGCGAGCGCATCGTCGACGAGCGTTTCGCCGTGCAGCCGGATGTCGAACAGGTCGAAGCGCCCGTTCATCAGATAGATGCGGTCGTGGATCGTCGCCGCGAACGTGAACACGTGCCGGTACACGTCGCGCCAGCGTGCGGGGCGGCCGAGCACGCGACGCAGGTAGTCGCGCGACGCGGCGCATGCCACCGGCGAGAACAGCACGAAATACGTCGCGATCAGATGCAGCACGATGCGCGCACGCTGCCGGCCGAAGCGCAGCGAGATCCACGTCATCGCGCGCAGCAATCCCGCGTTGCTGCGCTCCTGGCGTTCGGCCCACGCGGTGCGCTTCATGGCTGGGCACCGTCCTGCACGGCCGGCGGCACGGACAGCACGCCGGTCGCGACATCGCGCGACCCGGCGCGCAGCGTGAAGCGGATCGCGCCGCTGGCCGAGGCGTCGAACGCGAGATCGAGCGGCTCGCCGGGCGCGACCGGGCTCAGGAATTTCGCGGAGCCGAGCCGCCAAGCGTGCATCGGGCGGTTCAGCGCCGCGCCGATCGCGTGGATCGCGTGATCGAGCAGCACGACGCCCGGCACGACCGGATGGCCGGGGAAGTGGCCGGGCAGCGCCGGATGGTCGGCGGGAATCGTGAACCCGAGCGCGGGTGCGTCGGCTGCGCCGCGTGCGGCCATGGGCGCGGTCGCGGCGCGCGCGTGTCGTGCAACGAGCGCGGCCAGCACGTCGCGCGGCAGCTTGCCCGTTTCGTTGCGCGGCAGCGCGTCGACGAACACGAGCGGGCGCGGCATGAACGCGGGATCGATCCGCTCGCGCAGCGCGCGCTGCAGATCGGCGGCGGCGAGCGTCGGCGCGACGACGAGCGCGACGAGGCGCGTGACCGGTTCGAGGCCGGTGTCGGCGGCCGCGGTTTCGTCGGGCATGAAGAACACGCCGTCGACTACATCCGGAATCGCGTTGAGCTGATGGTTCAGGTACGCGAGCGACGTGCGCTTGCCGGCGATGTTGACGAGATCGGTCTTGCGGCCGTGCAGCAGGAAGCGGCCGTCGCCGAGCAGTTCGAGCGCATCGCCCATCGGCACGGGCGCCTCGACGTGTCCGCCCGACACCCAGACGGTCGGCCCGCCGTCGTCGCCCGTGTGGTCGCTTGCGGGCTCGTCGCGCGCGTCGAGCCGGATGCCCGGGAACAGCTGCCACGCTGCGCCCTGCGACGTGCGGCGGGTCGCGATCTGGCCGGTCTCGGTGCTGCCGTAGATCTCGACGAGCGGTGCGTCGAGCGCGGCCTCGGCTTCGCATGCGAGCTTTTCCGACAGCGGCGCGGTGGCCGACAGCACGAGCGCCGCGCGCGGCAGTGCATGGCCGGCCGACAGCAGCGCGCGTAGGTGGATCGGCGATGTGACGAGCACGCGCGGCTGCGGGATCGCATCGAGTTCGTCGCGAATGTCGACCGGGTAGAACGGCTGGCGATTGCTGAACGCGAGGCCGCCGATCAGTGCGAGCAGCACCGTCGATTCGAAGCCGTACATGTGCTGCGCGGGCACCGTGCCGATCAGCGTGGCCGCGCGACCGTCGAGCAGCCCGAGGCGGTCGGCCGCCGCGCGCACGCAACCGACCAGGAAGCCCCAGGTCTTGCGGTGCGGCACCGGCGCGCCGGTCGAACCGGACGTGAACACGTACGCCATGATCCGCGCCGCATCGATCTGCGGCACCGCGAACGGCGCATCGTCGGCGAGGTCGCCGGGGGCGGCGTCGGGATACGCGAAGCGCGGCAGGTCGATCGCGCAGTCGGGCGCGTCGTGCAGGCAGAACGCATCGGGCGCGAACGACGCGAGCTGGCGGACCATTTCCGGCGTGTGCGTCGACGGCAGCAGGCTGACCCTGCCGGAGACGAGCGCCGCGCACAGGCTGACCGCGAAACGGTAGCGGTCGCGGCACACGTTGAACACGTGGCCGCCGGCGGGCAGCGCGGCGGCCACGCGCGCGACGTCGGCGACGAACGCGCGCACGGTGACGGGCGCACCGTCGCGCCAGGCGATCGTCTGGTCCGGCGACGAATGGAATACCAGCGGGTGAGTCGGCATAAATCGGTAAAAACGGGAGCGAAGGCCGGCGCGGCCGCATTGCGGCGCCGCGCCGGCCGTGAATTCATCGTGACGCCTGCGACGCGTGGGTTGTCGCGCGATACGCGCGCACGGCTTCGATCATTCGCGGCCGCGGCTCGTGCGGCAGCGCGAAGCGCCGGCAGGCATGCTCGGCGGCGAACATCACGGCGACGAGCGGCAGCGACAGGTAGTTCGCGAACGTCGACCACGTGACGATCGGCGCGGTCGCGAACAGCAGCGTCGACACGGCGGCGATCGCGACGAAGAACAGCGTCCACGCGAGCGTGATCTGCCGCGTATAGCGCGCAATGGCCGGCGTGACCGCGCCGTGGCCGTGGACCATCGTCGCGAAGCGCGTGCACAGCGGCACCTCGCCTGCCGCGAGCGTGCGGCCGAACAGCAGCGCCATCGCGACGTTGAAGCTCGCGTGTTCCAGATACAGGCCCCATTCGAAGTGCTGCGCGAGCGGCGCGCGCGCGGCCCACAGTGCGGCGGCGGCCAGCAGCCACGCCGGCACGAACCATGCACGTCGCGGCGAGCGCAGCGCCGCGCCGAGCGCGAGCAGCAGCGGCGGCACGAGCGCCATCGCGAGGCCGAAGCCGTGCGCGCCGGGCGTCGCGGCAGCGTAGTGCGCGCCGGCCTGGTAGGCCGCCACGGCGCCGACCGCGGCGACGCCGCGCGCGATGGACAGCAGCCTGCTCATCGGCGGCCTCCGTGCGGGCGTGGGCTGGCGTCGCCGGCGGCCGCCGGGCGGCGGCAGACGGACGGGCGAACCGGAACGGAGCGGAAGGACGGACGCGGCATGACTGGAGACATCGGGCGGATCGTGGCTGAACGCAGTGGTCGGGCCGTCAAACATCATATGAATGGCGGCCGGAACGCGGGTCGGGGCCGGTAGTCGAGTGCGCCCATTTTAGGGCCGTGGCACGGCGTGTTCGGGGCGGGCGTGTGCGGGTTTTGTAACCGATTGTATGGCACCGGACGAACGGTTTCGCGGGGTCGGTCCATTTCCATCCAAAGCGGCTCAAGCGTCTCGTGCATTCGTGTCACGAAACGGGCCGCGGCGCCGGCTCGCCAGTCTGTAACCATTCCCCGTATACGGCCCGATACCCATCGTCTAGAATCCGCGTAACTTTTACAAACGATCCCCAAATAACGCAGGCGGGGACGCCGGCAGACGCCGGAGGGACGGAGATTTGCACGCGCCGGGCGTGCACGACGGTTGCCGTTTCCGGGCGCCTCCCGCTGCCATTGGCCGCCTGCTCGCACGCATGATGAACGCACTGGAACAAGAGCTCGCCACGCTGATCATCGGCGAACTGAATCTCGAAGACGTCCCGCTCGAAACAGTGACGGTCGAAACCCCGCTGTACGGCGAAGGTTTCGGGCTCGACTCCATCGACATCCTGGAAATCGCGCTGCTGATCTCGAAGAAATACGGCTTCGAACTGCGCTCGGACAATCCGGACAACCAGAAGATCTTTGCGACGCTCGGCGCGCTGGCCGCGTACGTCGCCGCGCATCGTACGAAGTGACGGCGCAGCGCACGGGCGCGACGCGCAGGTGATGACGGTATGCGGCGGCGATCGGCAGACGATGCGCCGCCGCGTCGATCGAGGTGAAACGCGATGAACGGAGCAATTCGATGCGCTCGCTCGTGACGGGCGGCAGCGGCGCACTCGGGCAGGCGATCTGCATGGCGCTCGCGCAGGCCGGCCATGAAGTGTGGGTCCATGCGAACCGCCATCTCGCGCAGGCGGAGGCGGTCGCGCAGCAGATCGTCGCGGCCGGCGGCACCGCGCGCGCGATCGCGTTCGACGTGACCGACGCCGACGCGACGCTCGCCGCGCTGGCGCCGCTCGCCGACGAAGCGCCGGTGCAGATCCTCGTCAACAACGCCGGCATTCACGACGACGCGCCGATGGCCGGCATGTCGCGTCGGCAGTGGCACAGCGTGATCGACGTGACGCTCAACGGCTTTTTCAACGTCACGCAGCCGCTGCTGCTGCCGATGATTCGCACGCGACGCGGGCGGATCGTCAACATCGCATCGGTGGCCGGCGTGACCGGCAATCGCGGGCAGGTCAATTACGCGGCCGCGAAGGCAGGGCTGATCGGCGCGACGAAATCGCTGTCGCTGGAGCTTGCGTCGCGCGGCATTACCGTGAACGCGGTCGCGCCCGGCATCATCGAATCGCCGATGGCCGAACAGGCGTTTCCCGCCGAACGGATCAAGCAGCTCGTGCCCGCGCAGCGCGCGGGCCGGCCCGACGAAGTCGCGGCGATGGTCGCGTATCTGGTGTCCGACGCCGCCGCCTATGTGACGGGGCAGGTGATGTCCGTCAACGGCGGGCTCGCATGACGAAACGCGCGGCGTCGGCCTGACGTCGCGCAACGCGATGCCGGCCGCGTTGTCGCGCGGCCGGCGCCGCATAGTGAGGAAATCGAAGTGTCCGTGCATCCAGTCGACGCCGAACGGCGCCCGTGTTCCCTGTCGTCAGCCACCGCGCCGGTCGCGCGCGGGCAGGCGGCCGGCGGGCCGGACGCATCGCGATCGGGCGCGCCGCTCGCAAACGGCGGCGACCGCGCACTGCGGCTCGTCCAGATGAGTCATGCGCGGCTCGCCGCGTTGCTGCACGATGCGCGCATGCGTGGCGATGGAATCGACCGCGTGTTTCCCGGCGCGTTGGGCGCGGTGTGCATCGGCGCGGCCGGATTGCAGGACGAATCGAACGCAGAATCGCACGCCGATGCGGCGGCACGAATGCTGGCCGATGCCGTGCCTGACCTGCCGGTTGCACCGGTGCAGATGGCGCTGCTCGGCGCCGGCGTCGCACCGGGCGATGCCGTCTGCGAAATCTGGCAATGCGATGCGCGCGACCTGCGTAGCGAACGGCGCGGTGCGCTGCATTATCGCTACAGCGAAGCGGCGGGGCTCGTGTTCGGCAGCATCGTCGTGCACGAAACGCACGAAACGCACGAAACGCACGAAACGCACGAAACGCACGAAACGCACGAAACGCACGAAACGCACGAAACGCACGAAACGCACGACGTGCACGACGTGCACGACGTGCAGCGCGACGGCGGCACGCCGCTCGAACGCGCGACGCACGATGCATACCGCACGCTGTTCGACGTGCTCGATACGCTCGGCATGCCGCATCCGCTGCGCATCTGGAATACCGTGCCGGCGATCAATGCCGTGCAGTTCGGGATCGAGCGCTATCGTCAGTTCAATATCGGCCGTCAGCACGCCTTCGACGCGTGCCGCCGCGCACTGACGGGCGGCGTGCCGGCCGCGTGCGCGCTCGGTTCGGTCGTGCCGGTCGCGGGCGACGCATCGCCGGCCGCGCCGCTCGCGATCCATTTCATCGCGAGCCGCACGCCCGCGGATCCGGTCGAGAACCCGCGCCAGGTCAGTGCGTATCACTATCCGGCGCAATACGGCCCGCGTGCGCCGACGTTCGCGCGTGCAGCCGCCTGGGCGAATGGCGGCGCCGCGCCGGTGCTGTTCGTATCCGGCACCGCGAGCATCGTCGGGCACCGCACCGTTCATCGCGGCGACGTCGTCGCGCAAACGCGCGAGACGGTCGCGAACCTCGCGGCCGTGCTCGAGCAGGCCGCGCGGCAGGGGCATGGTCCGTTCTCGCTTGCCGACCTGAGCTATCGCGTCTACGTGCGCGACGCCGGCGATGCCGCGGCGCTTGCCGAAATCGATCGGGTGCTGCGCGATGCGGCCGGCCCCGGCGTGCGGCCGCTCTTCGTCCATGCGGATGTATGCCGCGACGACCTGCTGGTCGAGATCGAGGCGAGCGCGGGGCACGCAGTGGAGCGGCTGTCATGAAGCGGGAGAACCTCACGATCCGGCAACCGGCACCGCATACGGGCGGCGTCGACGAAGCCTGCCGCCAGTCGCCGGCAAGTCATAAACTTTTGTCAGGATCCCTGTCTTCGCAATCGGCCGTTCCCATGTCCAAGCTGCACGCCTCGTCCACCCACCTCGTCCTGATTCCGAGCTACAACCCCGGCGCCAAGGTCGACACGACCGTGCGCAATGCCCGCGCGCAGTGGAATCCGGTGTGGGTCGTCGTCGACGGCAGCACCGACGGCAGCGCCGAGCGGCTGCAGGCGATGGCCGAGCACGATCCCGGGTTGCGCGTGATCGTGTTGCCGGAGAACCGCGGCAAGGGCGCGGCAGTGCTCGCGGGGCTCGACGCGGCTGCCGCGAGCGGCTTCACGCACGTGCTGACGATGGATTCCGACGGCCAGCATCCGGCCGACCTGATTCCCGCTTTCATGGCCGCGTCGCAGGCCGCGCCCGATGCGATGGTGCTCGGTGTGCCGAAGTTCGACGCGAGTGCGCCGCAGCTGCGCGTGCAAGGGCGCCGGCTGTCGAACGCCTGGGCCGACCTCGAGACGCTGTGGGCCGGGATCGGCGATTCGCTGTACGGCTTTCGCGTGTATCCGGTCGCGCAGCTCGCCGCGATCATGCGGCGCCAGCCGTGGATGCGCGGCTTCGACTTCGATCCCGAAGCGGCTGTGCGGCTGTGCTGGGCCGGCGTGCGTCCGATCCGCATCGACGCGCCGGTGCGCTACTTCGGCCGGCACGAGGGCGGCGTGTCGCATTTCCACTACGGCCGCGACAATGCGCTGCTTGTATGGATGCACCTGCGTCTTTTCGCCGGCTTCGCGGTGCGGCTGCCGATGCTGGTCGCGCGGCGGCTGACGCGCCGCCGCGACCAGGCGGCCTGAGCGACGCGCCCGTTTTCCGTCCCGATCGTCGCCCGCTCGCGGCGATTGCTTCGGTTTTGATCTTCAATTCCGCTGAAAATCGCCGCTTCGCTTCAATCCTGTGAGTAATTAAGGTGTCATCGGATGTAAACATCTGGTAATTTTCTGCCGGATTATGCAAAATCGCCGCTCCCAAATACAACTATCGAGGGATCCGGGATGCAACTCAAGAAAGCGGTGGCAGCGTGTGGCGTGGCGTTTCTGTTGAGCGCGTGTGGCGGGGTACAGAGCCTCGACGCGAACAGCCTGACGTCGGCGGGGACGAACCTGTTCAAGGCAGCGACGCTGTCGGATTCGGACATCGCCGCGCTGTCGAACGACTCGTGCAAGTCCAGCGACGCCGAATCGAAGATCGCGCCGGCGAACAGCGCGTATTCGAAGCGCCTGACGAAGGTGATGAAGGGCTTCGGCGACATGACGCTGAACGGCCAGAAGGTCAACTACAAGGTGTACGTGACCAAGGACGTCAACGCGTGGGCGATGGGCAACGGCTGCGTGCGCGTGTACAGCGGCCTGATGGACATGATGAACGACGACGAACTGCGCGGCGTGATCGGCCATGAAATGGGCCACGTTGCACTGGGTCACTCGAAGAAGGCGATGCAGACGGCGTACGCGGTGAGCGCGGCGCGCAGCGCGGCCGGTGCGGCATCGCCGGGCGTGGCGGCGCTGACGAGCTCGCAGCTCGGCGACATCACCGAGAAGTTCATCAACGCGCAGTTCTCGCAGACGCAGGAAAGCGCGGCGGACGACTACTCGTTCGACCTGATGAAGCAGAAGGGCATGAGCCAGAAGGGCCTCGTCACCGCATTCCAGAAGCTGGCGAAGCTCGATGGCGGCCAGAGCTCGATGATGAGCTCGCACCCGTCGTCGACGAGCCGTGCGCAGCACATCGAGGATCGCATCGCGAAGGGCAGCTGATCGCGCAGCCGCTCGCCGGCCGACGCCGGCGATCGGCAGGCAGAAAGAAAAACCCCACGCTTTTCCGGGCGTGGGGTTTTGTTTTTGCGGGGGCGCGTGCCGCTTACGGCACCATCCCCGGCAGCACGTACGCCTGCACCAGCGTGATCAAGCCGACGATCACCGCGAACAGCAGGCTGTGCCGCACCGTGAAGCGGAACAGCGCCGACTCGTTGCCGACGAGGCCCGTCGCCGCGCATGCGACCGCGATCGACTGCGGCGAGATCATCTTCGCGGTCACGCCGCCCGTCGTGTTCGCGGCCACCGCGAGCGTCTCGGGCACGCCGAGCTGATGGGCCGTGGCCTGCTGCAGCGAGCAGAACAGGGCGTTCGACGACGTGTCCGAGCCGGTCAGGAACACGCCGAGCCAGCCGAGGAACGGCGAGAAGAACGGGAACGCGGCGCCGGTCGCGGCCAGCATCAGCGCGAGCGTCGACGACATCCCCGAGTAGTTCGCGACGAACGCGAACGCGAGCACGAGGCCGATCGACAGGATCGGGCGCGTCAGCTCCTTCAGCGTCTCGCCGAACGTGACGAGTGCGTCGCGCGGCTTCATCCGCAACAGCGCCATCGAGATCAGCGCGGTCACGAGGATCGCGCTGCCCACCGCCGACACCAGATCGATCTTCAGCACGGCGTCGAGCGCCTTCGGCGTCGCGGCGATCGGCGCGGTCTTCACGACGAGCTGGTCGAGCCCCGCCACATGGAACTTCAGCACGGTCGACGCGAGCGCGCCGTGCGCGGCGAACAGCGCCTTGAACGGCGCGATGCTCCACACGGTGACGACGGCCGTCAGGATCAGGAACGGCGACCACGCGCGCACGGTTTGCGCGAGCGTGTACGGCGACGCCTGCCGGCTCGTGCCCGTGCCGAAGCCGTTGCCGCCCGCGCCGAAACCGGCCAGCGCAGCGCCGCCGCCGGTCGCGACGATGCCGCCTGCCGGCTGCTTCGCGGTGCGCGGCTGCCACACCTTCAGGAACGTCGCGAGCGCGACGAGGCTGACGAGCGACGACGTGATGTCCGGCAGCTCGGGCCCGATGTGGTTCGACGTGAAGTATTGCGTGACCGCGAAGCTGCCGCCCGCGACGAGCGCGGCCGGCCAGGTCTGCCGCACGCCGCGCAGCCCGTCCATCATGAACACGAGCCAGAACGGCACCGCGAGCGACAGCAGCGGCAGCTGGCGGCCGGCCATCGCGCCGATATGGAACGGGTCGATGCCCGTCACCTGTCCGGCGACGATGATCGGGATGCCCATCGCGCCGAACGCGACCGGCGCGGTGTTCGCGATCAGGCACAGCCCGGCCGCGTGCAGCGGCTTGAAGCCGAGGCCGACGAGCAGCGCGGCCGTGATCGCGACGGGCGCGCCGAAGCCGGCCGCGCCTTCCAGGAACGCGCCGAACGAGAAGCCGATCAGCAGCATCTGCAGGCGCTGGTCGTCGGTGATCGACAGCACGGATGCGCGGATGACGTCGAACTGGCCGGTCTTCACGACGATCTTGTACAGGAACACGGCCGCGACGATGATCCACGCGATCGGCCACAGGCCGTACGCGAAGCCGAAGCCGGCCGCCGCGAGCGCCTGCGGCACGGGCATCCCGTACGCGAGGATCGCGACGCCGAGCGACAGCAGCAGCGTGATCGCGGCCGCGACGTGGCCCTTCATCCGCAGCGCGGCCAGCGCGACGAAAAAGAAGATGATCGGGATCGCGGCGACGAACGCCGACAGCCCGAGGCTGCCGAGCGGGGTGTAGATCTGATGCCAAACCTGCATGGTTGTCTCCTCCATCTGTGTCTGTATCTCTATGGGTACGGTCGGGAAAGCGGTGTCTTATTCGGGCTGGCCGCGTGCGTGCAGCAGGTCGGACAGGCTGCGCGGCGCCGGTTCGAGCGGCGTGCGGTGCTGCGTCCAGCCCATCTGTTTCGCGGGCGTCAGCGCGCGCAGGCGCGTCGCGGTCCAGCGGAACGCGCGATACGCGCGCGGATGCGCGAATGCGCCCGACCAGAAGCGCCACACGAGGTCTTCCGCGCGGTTGTAGTTCGCGCCCTGGCCGCGCAGCGGATGCGCGACGGGTTCGTCGGGCTTGCGGTTCGCCTCGGTGCGCAGCCGCACGAGCAGTTCCGGGATCGGGATCCGGACCGGACATACCTCGCCGCATGCGCCGCACAGCGTCGACGCGGTCGGCAGGTCGGCCGTCGCGTCGAGGCCGAGCAGGTGCGGCGAGATGATCTTGCCGATCGGCCCCGGGTAGGTCGTCCCGTACGCGTGGCCGCCGATGCGCGTATAGACGGGGCAGTGGTTCATGCATGCGCCGCAGCGGATGCACTGCAGCGTCGCGCGCAGCTGTTCGTCCGCATAGGCCTGCGTGCGGCCGTTGTCGAGCAGCACGAGATGCAGTTCGCGCGGGCCGTCGCGTTCGCCGTCGCGGCGCGGGCCCGAGATCAGGTTGAAGTAGGTCGTGATCGCCTGGCCGGTAGCCGAGCGCGTGAGCAGGCTCGACAGCGGCACGATGTGCTCGAGCTTCTCGACGACCTTCTCGATCCCCATGATCGCGATGTGCGTGTCGGGCACCGTCGTCGACAGGCGGCCGTTGCCTTCGTTCTCGACGAGCCACAGCGTGCCCGTGTCGGCCGCCGCGAAGTTCACGCCCGACAGGCCGATGTCCGCGTCGGCGAACGCGCGGCGCAGCGCGCGCCGGCCGGTCTGGATCAGCTCGTCGACGTCTTCCGTGTAGCGCGTGCCGGGGATGTGTTTCTCGAACAGTTCGGCGATGTCGCCGCGCGTCTTGTGGATCGCCGGCATCACGATATGCGACGGCTTCTCGCCCGCGAGCTGCACGACGAACTCGCCCATGTCGGACTCGATGCAGTCGACGCCGTGATCCGCGAGGTAATGGTTCAGCTCGATTTCCTCGCTCGCCATCGATTTGCCCTTGATCACGCGGCGCGCCTTCTTCGCCTGCGCGATGCCGAGCACGATCGCGTTCGCGTCGGCGGCCGTCTCGGCCCAGTGCACGTGCACGCCGGCTTCGACGAGCTTCGCCTCCAGCCGTTCGAGCAGCGCCGGCAACTGCGCGAGCGCGTGCCGGCGCACGGCTTCGCCGAGATCGCGCAACTGCTGCAGCTCGGTGTCGTCGGGGAATTGCGTCGTGCGCTTGCCCTGCAGGAAGTCCATCGCACCGCGAAAACTCCGGCGCAGCGCGGGATCGTCGAGCGCGGCGCGCGCGCGGGCCTTGAAGTCGCCGGGGGCGACGAATTGCAGCGTGTGGTCGCTCATCGCGGTTGGTCCTCGCAAGCGGTGGCGGCCGGCCGGGCGGTCGCGGCATCGGCAGCCGGATCGGTGACGATCACGACCCACAGGCGGCGCGGGCCATGCGCGCCATAAGCGAGCGTCTGCTGGATGTCGGACGTCTTCGACGGCCCCGACACCAGCACGAGGTTGGTCGGCATGCCGGCGTGCCAGCGCTCCGCGTGCACGGCTGCGTGCAGGTCCGCATGCAGCGTGTTCGCGTGGACGAGCGCGACATGCAGCGGCGGCACCAGCGACACCGTGCGCGGCGTGCCGGCATCGGGGGCGAGCACGACGGTGCCGGTTGCCGCAATGCCCGAGCGGGCGACGGTGAAGCCCGCGTCGATCGTGTCGAACAGTTCGGTCTTCCACGCGTCGATCGGCCGGTCGAACGGCACGGGCGCGACCGCGTCGGGCAGCGCGCGGGCGAGCGCCGCCGATTCGGCGCGGGCCGGGTCGAGCAGCAGGCGACGCACGCCGGCGTCGGCGAGACGCGCGGCAAGCTGCGCGGGCCATTCGTCGTCGGTCGCGCACCAGGCTTCCGCGTGCGAGGCGGCGAGCGCGGCCTGCAGCGCCTGAGCGAGCGTGTGTGGATCGCGCGCGGCTGGCGCGCGGCGCGTGTCGTAATGCGTATCGATGCGCGCATCGAGCGCGGGGGCGGCCGTCGCGGCGACGCCCGGGGCGGCGCCGCGCAGGCGCGCGAGAATCGCGGCGCGCGCGCTCATTGCTTGTCTCCGCGCAGCGATGCGGCGCCGGACGTGCGCCGCCACAGGAAGCTCGCGAGATGCTCGACGGGCAGCCGCGCGCCGGCCTTGGTCGCAGCGTGGCCGATGTTCAGCAGGCAGCCGCAGTCCGCGGACACGAGCCGGTCGCAGCCGGTCGCGCAGGCCGACGCGACCTTGTCGCGCACCATCGCGCCGGAGATGTCGGGATGCTTCAGCGAGAACGTGCCGCCGAAGCCGCAGCATTCGGATTCGCGTTCGTGTTCGATCCGCGTCACGCCCGGCAGCGCGTCGACGAGCGCGACGCCGTGCACGCGCGTGCCCATCTCGCGGCGCGCCGCGCACGACGTGTGCAGCACGACGCGCTCGTCGGGCCCGGCGCTTGCCGCGGCCGCGTCGAGTTGCACGTCGAGCACATGGACGAGGAATTCTGCGAGTTCGTAGGTCCGCTCCGCGATTGCCCGCACCTTCGGGCCGTGGACGGGGTCGTCGGCGAACAGCGCCGGCCAATGGTGACGGATCATGCCCGCGCACGAGCCCGACGGCACGATCACCGGCCACGGTTCGGCGAACAGGTCGAGCTGCGCGGCCGCGACGCGGCGCGCTTCGTCGGGATTGCCGCTGCTGTAGGCCGGCTGCCCGCAGCAGCTCTGGCCGCGCGGATAGTGGACGGTCAGGCCTTCGCGCTCCAGCAGGCGGACCGCGTCGAGCCCCGCTTCGGGGACGAACAGGTCGACCAGGCAGGTCGCGAACAGATAGACGTGCGCGGGGGCGGCGGCGGGGTACTGCCTTTCGTTCATGTCTCGCTCCAGTGGCGACGGCCCGGCATGCGGATGCGGGACGACGTTTTCGCTGCATAATTCCCGCGACGGCGCCGCAGCTCAAATTGGTTGGGCCAATCGGCGCGACGGGCATTCCGAGGGGAGACGCGACGATGGCGGCGATGACGGCACGGGGCCGGACCGAAGTGGTGATGCGCAAGATCGAGACGGCGCTGCTCGACGGCACCTGGCCGGCCGGCGCGCGCCTGCCGGCCGAGCGCGTGCTCGCGCAGCAGTACGGCGTCGCGCGCAACACGGTGCGCGAGGCGACCCAGCGGCTCGTCGCGCGCGGGCTGCTGCAGAGCCGGCGCGGCGCGGGCGTCTACGTGACCGACCAGTTGCGCGCGGGCATCGCGTCGCCGTGGGGCCAGCTGGTTGCCGATCATCCCGCGCTGCGCGACGACATCCTCGAATTCCGTCGCGTGCTTGAGGGCGCGACCGCGTATTTCGCCGCGCTGCGGGCCGATGCGAACGACCGGCGCAGGATCCGCACGCTGCTGCGCGAACTCGAGACCGCGCATGCGAACGACGACGCGGTCGTCGAAGCCGCGACCGACGCGCAGCTGCACGAGGCGATCGCACGCGCATCGCACAACACGATGTTCCTGCACCTGCATACGAGCGTGATCGGGATGCTGCGCGAGCACATCTCGATCAACGTGGCGGGCATGACGACGGACGACGAGCAGGCGTCCGAGCTGCTGTTGCTGCAGCACCGCGTCGTATGCGACGCGATTTGCGCGCATCGGCCCGAAGAGGCGCGCACCGCGATGCAGACGCATATCGATTACGTGCGCAGCCATTTCGAGCGCAGCGGCGACGGCGCATGAGATTGGTCGGACCGTTTCGGTGCGCGGGCCGCCCGGCGGGCGAATCCGGGGCGATCGGACCTCGACGCCAGATACGCGGACGTTCGCCCGCCGCCCACGCCGCCCGCTGCCGCAACGGGGCGCCGCCTGCGCCACCCGCGTGATTGACCGGTTCATCGGGCGCCCACTAGAATCGGCTGAACCGCCCGCCAGCCGCGCGCCGCGGCGAATGCGGACCGTTGTTCCGCCAGTCGAGGAAGCTTCCGTGCTCACGTCTTTCATCCGGCGCGCGCCGGCCGCGCTGTCGTGGCGCGCCGCATGCGGCCCGGCCCGTGCGCTGGCCGTCTGCGTGCTGCTGTCGCTCGTCGCCGCGTGCGCGACGCATCCGCCCGCCACCACGCTCGATCGCCCGGTTTCCCATGCATTGCCGTCCGATGCCGCGACGCCGCTGCGCGACGCGCTGGCCGCGCCCGAGGCCGCGCATCCGGGCCAGTCGGGTTTCCGGCTGCTGGCGGACGGCGCCGAGGCGCTGCAGATGCGCATCGCGCTCGCGCGCGCCGCGACGAAGACGCTCGACATGCAGTACTACATCGCGACCGAGGACACGACCGGCAAGCTGCTGCTTGCCGCGGCGCTGTACACGGCCGATCGCGGCGTGCGTGTGCGGATGCTGGTCGACGACCTGAACTTCCGCGACATCGACCGCATCATGGCCGCGCTGAACACGCACCCGAACATCGAGATCCGCGTGTTCAACCCGTTCGGCGCGTCGCAGGGCATGGTCGAGCGCACGACCAATTTCTTCACGAGTATCGACAGCTTCACGCGCCGGATGCACAACAAGGCGATGATCGCGGACAACCGGATCGCGATCGTCGGCGGCCGCAATCTCGGCGACGAATACTTCAGCGCGAGCCCGACGCTGCAGTTCCGCGATCTCGACGTGCTCGCCGCCGGCCCCGTGACGAACGACATCTCGGCGAGCTTCGACACCTACTGGGCGAGCGCGAGCAGCTATCCGCTGCGCGTGCTGAATCATCAGTCGTTCGATCCGAAGGATCTCGACGCGATGCGCGACGAGCTGCGCAACCACTGGCGCCAGAACGCCGATCCGTACAACGCGAAGCCGCTGAACGCGACACCGCTCGCGCAGCAGATCGCGCGCAACGAGCTCGCGCTCGTGTGGGCGCCGGCCGAGTTCAAGGCCGACGCGCCCGACAAGATCGCGCAGCCGGACGACGCATACGTGAGCCCGCCGATGCGGCGCCTCGTCGAGCTGACGCGCGGCGCGCAGCAGGAATTCCTCGCGTTCTCGCCGTATTTCGTGCCGCACGACGCGGGCGTGAAGATTCTCGGCGACACGACCGCGCGCGGCGTGCGCGTCGCGATCCTGACGAATTCGCTCGCCGCGACCGACGCGGTGGCCGTGCAGGCCGGCTACGGGCCGTACCGCGTGCCGCTGCTGCGGCACGGCGTCGAGCTGTACGAGTTCAAGGCGCAGCCCGGCCGGCAGCGCCCGCGCCTGTTCGGGTCGCGCTCGCGCGCGAGCCTGCACGCGAAGGCGTACGTGATCGACCGGAAGATCCTCGTGATCGGCTCGATGAACCTCGATCCGCGTTCCGCGCACCTGAATACCGAGCTCGCACTCGTGATCCACAGCCCGGCGCTCGCGCAGCAGGTCGCGACGATTTTCGCGCGCGTGACGCAGCCGGACGAAAGCTATCGCGTGAGCCTCGCGACGCCGGCGGGCGGCGGCGCGCCCGAACTCGAGTGGACGGGCACGGACGACGGCCGGCCGACCACCTATCACGTCGATCCGCACGCGGGGCTGCTGCGCAACCTGATGACCGGCATCTTCACGCTGCTGCCGGTCGACGACCAGCTTTAGGGCCAGCGCAGGCCTGTCATTGGCGTGAACGGGCCCCAAGAGGACGGAAGCGCCCCGGCTAAACCCGCGTTACCGGTGCGCGGGGAAAGGTGATATGGTTGTGTGCGCAACGATCGTGGCAGCGTGACGATGGCGCCGGACGGCCCGTGCCACGCGCACCGCGCACACCCGCAACCGGAGTTCCCCCCCATGCAACGTGTCACGAACCAGCCGTTCACGCGTCCCGCCCGCTTCTCCGAAGCCGAATGGCAGGCGCGCGTGCAGCTCGCGGCGGCCTACCGCATCTTCGATCATCTCGGCTGGACCGAGCTGATCTACAACCATATCTCGCTGCGCGTGCCGGGCGAGGACGGGCATTTCCTGATCAACCCGTTCGGGCTCCATTACCGCGAGGTGTGCGCGTCGAACCTCGTGAAGATCGACATCGACGGCAACGTGATCGGCCCTTCCGACTGGCCGATCAATCCGGCCGGCTTCACGTTCCACAGCGCGATCCATGCGGCGCTGCCCGACGCGCACTGCGTGATGCACGTGCACACGACGCCCGCGATGGCCGTGTGCTGTTCGCGCGACGGGCTGTCGTTCTCGAATTTCTATTCGGCGCAGTTGTACGGGAAGATCGCGTATCACGACTTCGAGGGCATCACCGTGCATCTGGAGGAGGGGCGGCGCATCGTCGAGAGCGCGGGCGGGCGGCCCGTGCTGCTGTTGCGCAACCACGGACCGGTGACGATCGGCGCGACGCTCGCGCAGACGTTCTCGCTGATGTGGCTGCTCAACCGCGCGTGCGAGGTGCAGGTTGCCACGCACGCGATCGGCGGCGCGCTGCCGATCGCGCCGCAGGTGCTCGAAGCGTGCGTGCGGGATTCGCTGAATTTCGACCCGAAGCATGGCGCGGGGCAGGACGCGTTCGACGCGCTGCAGCGCATCGTCGATCGCATCGATCCCGGCTATCGCGCGTGACAGCGAAGTGCTGTCGTGCCGCGAGCGGTGGCGGACTCGCTTCGTCATGCTCGAGACGGAGCGAACCGGATCCGGCCACATACGCAAAAAAAACGCGGCCGGGTGGCCGCGTGAATACTCGCAGACTCCTTCGGACGAAGGAAACAAGCAACTGTGAGACGAAGTGTAGCGAAAGGCTGGGCGCGGATTCAGGCGTCAGGCTGCAAAGGTCTCTTCCAGGTTGACGCAAACTGACGCGATGCGTCGCGCGAGAGGGCCTGCCGTGCGCGGCGCGCCGATGGGCTGCGGCGATTCGCGGCATGGCCGTTCGGAGGACTCCCGGATCGGCGGCGATCGACTACCATCATGTGTAGCGCTCCCGTTCGGGCGGCGTACAACGTCGTGCAAGGAGAGTCCATGCTCAAGCTGCGTTTGCTCCAGGTCGCGTTACTCGCGGGCGTGCTGGCCGCCGGCAGCGCCGCTGCCGAAACGGTGCGCCTGTCCGCCAGTCTCCAGCCGTCGAGCGAAGTGCCGCCGACGGCGACCAAGGGTTCGGGCGCCGTCGACGCCACTTACGACACGGCCAGCCGCACGCTGCAATGGATGGTGACTTACGAACACCTCACCGGCCCGGCGACGGCCGCGCACTTCCACGGGCCCGCGCCGGTCGGCCAGAACGCCGGCGTGCAGGTGCCGATTCCTAAGGACGAGCTCGCGAGCCCGATCAAGGGCTCGAAGGTGCTGACCGACGCGCAGGTCATCGACCTGATGGGCGGCAAGTGGTATTTCAACGTCCATACGAAGGAGCATCCGTCCGGCGAGATCCGCGGCCAGCTGATGCCGGCGAACTGAGCGCCGGCGTTTGATATAGAGCCTCCGTTCGAGCGGCGCGGGAACGATCGCACGTACCATCGTCACACTGTGATTACGGAGTGCGTCCGATGAGTTGGCAAAGCAAGTTCGCCTGCTGGCTGCTGCGCTGGCAGTTCCGTCCCGAGACCACGCGCGAGGTGCTCGATCCCGCCCGCGCACGGCGCTTTACCGACCTGCGGATGGTCGTGCCGCGCCGCGCGCCGTCGGGCTACCGGCTGCGCCAGTGCTACGGCGCGAGCGACGCGCCGCTGCGCGGCGAATGGCTCGAACGCACCGACGCGGGCGTGGCTCGCGCGCCCGGCCGCACGCTGCTGTACTTCCACGGCGGCGGCTATTACTTCTGTTCGACGAAGACTCACCGGCCGCTCGTGTTCGGCCTGACGAAGCGCGCGGGCGTGCGCTCGTTCTCGCTCGACTACCGGCTCGCGCCCGAAAACCGCTTCCCGGCCGCGCTCGACGATGCGCTGGCCGCGTACCGGCAACTGCTGGCGCTCGGCACGCCGCCCGAGTCGATCGTGCTCGGCGGCGATTCGGCCGGCGGCGGCCTCGCGCTCGCGACGCTCGTCGCGCTGCGCGATCGCGGCGAGCCGTTGCCGGCCGGCGCGATCCTGTTTTCGCCGTGGACCGACCTGGCCGGCACGGGCGATACGATGCGCACCAACGACGGCGCCGATCCGATGTTCGCCGGCGCCGCGCTGCCGAAGGCCGCGAAGCTGTACCTCGGCGACGAGCCGGCGACGAATCCGTACGCATCGCCGCTCTATGCGGATTTCGCGGGCCTGCCGCCGCTGTATATCCAGGTCGGCAGCACCGAGGTGCTGCTGGACGATTCGCGCCGTGTCGCGGAGAAGGCGAAGGCGGCCGGCGTGCCGGTCGAGATCGAGGTGTGGCCGGACATGCCGCACGTGTGGCAGCTTTACGCGCCGATGGTGCCGGAAGCGCGCGATGCGCTCGATCGCGCGGCCGCGTTCCTGCGCCGCGTCGCGGTCGAACGCGCGGTTCAGCGCGTCGGCGAGGCGTCGATCGCCTGATAGGCGGCCTGGACGGCCGCCGGGCCGTACTTGCGCTCGAGCCGGCGCACGGTGAAGTGGCCGTGCGCCATCTGCTGGAAGTGGTCGATGAACAGCGTGTTGACGGTCGCGCCGAGCACGGCGCCGATCGCCGGGATCGACTTCGCGGCCATCTGCTCGGTCACCTGCACCGAGAACCGCGATGCCACCGTCTGTACCAGCTTGAACACCGCCGCCGAGCTGTGCGCGGCGATGCCTTTCGTCGTGATGTCGGACGACGCCTTCGAGATCGCCTGCGCGAGCGCGCCGCGCAGCACGAAATAGCCGAGATCGGCGTCCTCTTCCTGCTTGTCCGGGTTGCCGCCCATGCCGAGCACGGCCAGGCATTGCAACTGTGTGTCCACCGACGCGAGATCCTCGCCCTCGCTGCGCGCGATGTCGCATACCGAGCGGAAGATCAGCGTGGTCGTCACCGGCAGCTCGACCGGCAGCGCGAGAAAGCCGAACGCACCGCCCGCCGCGCCGGTCGTCGCGACCGCGAGCTTGTGCAGCAGGTTGCTGGGTTTCTCGGGCTCGGCGTCCGGCGTCTGCGGCTTGCCGAGCGTGCGCAGCGCGATGTTCAGGCACTTGCGCAGCGCGAGCTGCGTCGCATCGTTGATCTTGCCGGTCGCGAAATCAGGCAGCCGCGCGATCATCTTCTCGACCGGCGCGCCGAGCACGCCCGTCAGCTTCATCGTCAGCGACGGGCTTTCCAGCACCTGCTTCGCGCGCCGCAGCGCGTCCCGGTCCTCCGGCGACAGCGTCGTCGCGGGCGTGATTGAAATCGGTTCCATCTTTCTCCTTGGCGGCCGGGGAGCGGTTTGACCGCCGCCGGCCTAGATTACTCCGACATGCTAGAATTTTGAGATCGTTTGACTCGTCAAAAGTTGCATCAACAAAAAATGGCCGTCCATACTGCCGCCCACCATTCGAGCGGGCAAGTCCTGCCGTTCCGCGAATCGCTACTGGCGATGATCGGGATCTCGTTCGTCACCATGCTCGTCGCGCTCGACCAGACCGTGGTCGGCACCGCGCTGCCGACCATCGTCGCCGAGTTGAGGGGCTTCGACCTGTACGCGTGGGTCGCGACTTCGTACCTGCTCAGCTCCGTGATTACCGTGCCGATCTTCGGCCGCCTCGGCGACTACTACGGCCGCAAGCCGTTCGTGATCGTGTCGATCGTCGTGTTCACCGTCGCGTCCGTGCTGTGCGGGATGGCCAACGACATGCTGACCCTCGTGCTCGCGCGCGGCCTGCAGGGGATCGGCGGCGGAATGCTGGTCGGCACTGCGTTCGCGTGCATTCCCGACCTGTTCCCCGATTCGGTCGTGCGGCTGCGCTGGCAGGTGCTGATGAGCTCGGCCTTCGGCATCGCGAACGCGGTCGGCCCGTCGCTCGGCGGCGTGCTGACCCAGTCGTTCGGCTGGCGCTCGGTGTTCTACGTGAACCTGCCGGTCGGCCTGCTGTCGCTGCTGTTCGTATGGCGCTACCTGCCGCACCTGCGCCACGTCGAGCACGATCGCAAGATGCGGCTCGACTGGCCGGGCGCGCTGCTGATCGCGCTGTCGCTCGGCGCGCTGCAACTGTTCGTCGAATGGCTGCCGAAGTACGGCGTCGCGAGCTGGGCGTCGCTGCTGCTCGTCGTCGCGGTCGCGGCCGGCATCGGCCTGTGGCACTGGGAGAAGCGCTGCGCGCAGCCGATTCTGCCGTTCGACATGTTCGGCAACCGCGCGCTGTCGGCGCTGTTCGTGCTCGCGATCCTCGCCGGCTTCTCGATGTTCTCGCTGCTGTTCTACGCGCCGCTGCTGTTCCAGGGCGGCTTCGGGATGTCGCCGAAGGAGGCCGGGCTCGTGATCACGCCGCTCGTCGTGTTCATCACGATCGGCAGCATCATGAACGGCCGCGTCGTCACGCGCATCCGCAATCCGAACGCGATGCTGCACGTCGGCTTCGTGCTGTTCGCGATCGCATGCGCGGGCATCGTCGTGTCGACCCACACGACGCCGACCTGGATGCTGATGGCGCTGATGGTCGCGGGCGGCATCGGGCTCGGCTTCGTGCTGCCGAACCTCACCGTGTTCGCGCAGCAGGCGGCCGGCCGCGAGCATCTCGGCATCGCGACGGCGCTGCTGCAGTCGCTGCGGATGGTCGGCGGGATGATCGGCACCGCGCTGACGGGCACGCTCGTCAACCAGATGTATTCGGGCGGCGTGCGCAATGCACTCGCGGCCGACCATGCGACGCAGTGGCATGCGCAGCTCGCCGATCCGCAGATCCTGATCGACCGGGCGGCGCAGGGCGGTCTGGTCGCGGAGCTGACGCGCGCCGGGCATAATGGCGCGCTGCTGCTGGAAGCGGCCCGCGAATCGCTCGTCGGCGCGATTCACCTGGGCGTCGCGATGGCGGCCGTCGTCGCCGTGGTGTCGGTATGGCAGTGCCGCCGCGTGCCGCCGATCGCGCTGCGGCGCAAGATCGAGCCGCACGTCGCGGCCGATTAACGATTCAACGATTCACCGGAAACGAAATCAGCGCATGGAAGAACAGGACCGCGTCGCGATCTTGCAGCAATTCGGACGCACGTATCGCGCGTTCATGACCGCGTTCGAAGCGCACGTCGGGCAGCCGATGCCGCGCTGGCGCATCATGGTCGCGTTGCACACGATGGGCGGACATTCGTCGCAGAAGAAGCTCGTCGAAGTGCTGCGCATCGATCCGGGCGCGCTCACGCGCCAGTTGAAGTCGCTCGACGCGCTCGGCTGGATCGAGCGCGAATCCGACGCACGCGACAACCGCGTGACCAACGTGACGCTGACGGACGACGGCCGCGCCGCGTTCGACGCGTGCCTGCCGCGCCGCAAGGCGTTTCTCGAACAGACGGTGGCGCAGTTGCCGGACGACGTGCTGAATGCGCTGTCGGGCGCGCTGGCGATGCTGGAATCGCGGATCGCGGACGTCGGTTCGACGCCGGTCGCGCGCTGAAGCGCGGCGCGGGCAGGCGCGTACGCCGCGCCCGCGAACGATCGCGACCGGCAGGCGAGCACGAAATCTTGCCACCGGCCAGCGCTTCAATTCATCTCAATTCACTTCAGGTTCACAGCTCGATGCGCGTTCCCAGCAGCGCGAGGAACTGCGCGAGCCATGCCGGATGCGCGGGCCACGCGGGCGCGGTGACGAACGGCGCGTCGGTCACGGCCGCGTCGACCGGGATGTCCGCATATTCGCCGCCGGCGAGCTTCACCTCGGGCGCGCAGGCCGGGTAGGCCGAGATGCGCTTGCCGCGGATCACGTCGGCGGCCGCGAGCAGTTGCGCGGCGTGGCAGATCGCTGCGATCGGCTTGCCGGCCGCGGCGAACTCGCGCACGAGCGAAATCACCTTCGGGTCGAGTCGCAGATATTCGGGCGCACGGCCGCCCGCGATTGCGAGCGCGTCGTAGCGCGATGCATCGACGTCGTCGAACGCCGCGTTCAGCGTGAACTGGTGGCCGGGCTTCTCGGTGTAGGTCTGGTCGCCCTCGAAATCGTGGATCGCGGTCTTGATCTTGTCGCCCGCGCGCTTGCCCGGGCAGACTGCGTCGACGTGATGGCCGACGGCCTGCAGCGCCTGGAACGGCACCATCGTTTCGTAGTCTTCGGCGAAATCGCCGGTCAGGAACAGGATCTTCTTCGCGGCCATGACTTTCTCCAGTGAAGCAGCGTTGAGGGCCCGTTCGCGCCGCGTGCGGCAGACCGACGCAACGGCCGCGAGGGGCCCCGAGGACGAAAGCGCAGTGTACTCCGGCAGATTGAAGCGCGCGTGACGGCCGCCCCGCGCGAGCGGCGGGGCGGCGCGCGCAACGTGCGTCAGAAGAAGGTTTCGACCACTTCCGTCACGCGGAACTGCGGATCGAGCACGAGCACTTGGCGCCACTTGTCGAACGTCAGGCACGGGTGCGAGATGTCGAACGCGACCATGTCGCCGACCTTCACGTCGGCGCCCGGCGGGATCTGCAGGTATGCGTGCTGATCCATCATCCCGGTCACGGCCCAGCCTTCGGTGGCGGCGACGTCGCGCGGCGCGGTGTCGCGGCCCGGGCGGAAGTGGCGCGCCGGCTCGGGCAGGCCTGCATCGAATGCCGCGTCGCGCTTGCCGAGCGCGACGATCGCGCGATTCTGCTCCGGCACCGACTGCACGTACGCCCACAGCTGCAGTGCGGGCAGCAGCCCTTCGCCCATCTTGCGTGCGATCGGGTTGCGCGCGAACACGTCGGTCTGCGCCTTCTTGTAGATGCCGACGTCGTGCGTCAGATAGCAGCCCGGGCGCAGCACGACTTCCGCGAAGCCCGCGTCGGACGCCTTCGCGAATTCTTCCGCGACCACGTCGTACCACGCCGAACCGGCGCCGGACAGGATCGCCGGCGTGCGCGCGAAGCGGCCGGCGTCGGCCAGCTCGCGCGTGAGCGCGACCGCGTCCTGCAGGAACGCGCGGATCTCGCCTTCCTCCTTCAGCACGCCTTCGTAGAGTTCGATGCCGGCCAGCTTAAGCGTGTCCGGATAGCGCGCGAGCGCGGCGAGCACGGCCTCGCGCTGCGCGGCGTCGCGCACGCCCGCGCGGCCGCCCGGCACACCGAGCTCGAGCAGCACGTTCAGCGTTTTTTTCGCGTCGCCGAAGAAGCGGCCGAGCTGGTCGACGCTCTCGGCGGAATCGACGAGACAGAAGAATTCGAAGTCGGGATCGGACAGCAGCCCGGCGATGATCGTCATGTTCTGGCGGCCGACGAGCTGGTTCGCGAGCAGCACGCGTCGCACGCCGCCGTGATACGCGGCCTGCGTCTGGTGCGCGGTCGCGAGCGTGATGCCCCACGCACCGGCATCGAGCTGGCGGCGGAACAGTTGCGGCGCCATCGTCGTCTTGCCGTGCGGCGCGAACTTGACGCCATACTGCTGGACGAACGCCTGCATCCAGTTCAGGTTGTGTTCGATGCGGTCCTCGTAAAGCACGGCAGCCGGCAGGCTGACGTCTTCCGCGAGCAGGTTCCACTCGAGGCGGCCCGCGTCGCCGAGCGGCACGCTGGCGCTCGGCAGGTTGCCCAGGCCCTTGCCGAAAGGATCGATCGTCGCTTCCTGATAGTTTGTAACTTTCATGTCATCCCGCTCCATCATCACTATGCATTGCACTGAAGTTGACATGCCGATGGTACAGAAAGTAGCATCGGCGCGGTGATGTTATTTAGTAACATCAGGCTTCGAACCCTTTTCCGCAGATGAATACGCCCGCCACCCCGTCCGCTCCGCTCGCGGCCGAGCCCCATCCGGCTTCGGCCGCCCCGCCGGTCCTCGACATCGTCGCGAGGATCGCCGAATGCGCGCCCGAGCTGCGCGATGCCGAGCGCAAGGTCGCCACGTTCATCCTCGCCGATCTCGCGCGCGCCGCGCATGCGAGCATCGGCGCGCTCGCGCGCGACGCGGAGGTCAGCGTCGCGACGGTCACGCGTTTCGCGAAGGCCGTCGGCTGCCGCGACGTGCGCGAACTGAAGGTGCTCGTCGCGCAGGCGGCGGCCGTCGGCCAGCGTTTTCTGGTGCCGTCCGACGATGCGCCGACCGCCGACGCGAGCCCCGCGTCGGTCGTCTACGACGAGATCCGCGTGGCGCTCGCGCACAACCACCAGTTGCTGCGCAACACGTCGTTCGACGCGGCGGCCGATCTGCTCGCCGGCGCGAAGATGATCTACGTGTACGGGCAGGGCGGCGGCTCGACCATGCTCGCCGACGAGCTGCGCTTCCGGCTCGTGCGCTTCGGCCGGCCGGTCGCGAGCTACCAGGACAGCCTGCTGCAGCGGATGGTGTCCGCGACGCTGTCGCGCGACGCGGTCGTCGTCGCGCTGTCGGTGAGCGGGCGCGTGCCCGAGCTGCTCGAGAGCTGCCGCCTCGCGAAGCGCTACGGCGCGAAGCTGATCGCGATCACCGCGCCGGCTTCGCCGCTCGCGAAGCTCGCCGACCACCTGATCCCGGTCGTCGCGTTCGAAACCGATTTCATTTACAAGCCGTCGACGTCGCGCTACGCGATGATGATGGCGATCGACGTGCTCGTCACCGGAGTCGCGCTGCGGCTCGGCGATGCGGGCCGAGAATCGCTGCGCCGCATCAAGCATGCGCTCGATGCGCATCGCGGCGGCGGAGACCGTCAACCGGTAGGAGACTGACCATGCATTCGCATCCCGAAGCCGCCGATACGCTGATCGTCGGCGCGCAGTTGTACGACGGCACCGGCGCGCCGCCCGTCACGCGCGACGTCGCGATCCGCAACGGCGTGATCGCGGCGATCGGCAACCTGTCGAACTGGCTCGCCGAGACCGTCGTCGATGCGAACGGCCGCGCGCTCGCGCCGGGCTTCGTCGACGTGCACACGCACGACGACACGCACGTGATCCGCGCGCCGCAGATGCTGCCGAAGATCTCGCAGGGCGTGACGACCGTGATCGTCGGCAACTGCGGGATCAGCGCGTCGCCGGTGACGCTCGCGGGCGATCCGCCCGACCCGATGAACCTGCTCGGCGAGCGCGGCGCGTTCCGGTACCCGACCTTCGCCGACTACGTCGCGGCCGTGAACGACGCGCGTCCGGCCGTGAACGTCGCGGCGCTCGTCGGCCACACGGCGCTGCGCAACAACCAGATGGATCGCCTCGACCGCGCGGCGACCGACGGCGAGATCGCCGCGATGCGCACGCAGCTCGAGGAGGCGCTCGCGAACGGCGCGCTCGGCTTGTCGTCGGGCCTCGCGTACGGTTCCGCGTTCGCGGCGCCGACCGAGGAAGTGATGGCGCTCGCCGAGCCGCTCGCGAATGCGGGCGCGCTGTATACGACGCACATGCGCACCGAGTTCGACGCGATCCTCGACGCGATGGACGAGGCGTATCGCGTCGGCCGCCATGCGCAGGTGCCGGTCGTGATCTCGCACCTGAAGTGCGCGGGGCCGTCGAACTGGGGGCGCAGCACCGAAGTGCTCGAGTCGCTCGAAGGCGCGCGCCGTTACCAGCCGGTCGGCTGCGACTGCTATCCGTACAGCCGCAGCTCGTCGACGCTCGACCTGAAGCAGGTGACGGGCGACATCGACATCACGATCACGTGGTCGGAGCCGCACCCGGAAGTCGCGGGCAAGCTGCTGAAGGCGATTGCGGCCGACTGGGGCGTGACCGAGCAGGAAGCCGCGCAGCGCATCCGCCCGGCCGGTGCCGTGTACCACAACATGTCCGAGGACGACGTGCGGCGGATCCTGTCGCACCCCGCGACGATGGTCGGCTCGGACGGTCTGCCGAACGATCCGCTGCCGCACCCGCGGCTGTGGGGCGCGTTCCCGCGCGTGCTCGGCCATTACGTGCGCGACACGAACCTGCTGCCGCTCGAGGAGGCGATCCGCAAGATGACGTCGCTGTCCGCGCGCCGCTACGGGATCGCGCGGCGCGGCGAGGTGCATGTCGGCTATCACGCGGATCTCGTGCTGTTCGATCCGGCGCGCGTGATCGACGCCGCGACGTTCGAGAAGCCGCAGCAGCCCGCGCACGGGATCGATGCCGTGTGGGTGAACGGCGTGCTGACCTACGAGAACGGCCAGCCGACCGGCGAGCGCGCCGGCGGCTTCGTCGCGCGTGGCGAGCGCGTGCCGGCGAGCGCCGAAGCTGCATTCTGAGTCCGGACGCGGCGATTGTTCCGATCTTCACGCGTGTGCCGCTGCCGGCGCGCGCATCCGCAACCGAGCGTTGCACGGGATCCGGGGCGGTGCTGAAGCGCCTGCCCGGGTCGACAAAACAAGGAGTGAAACGATGAAGCGATATGGCGTAGGCGAAGCGAAGGGTACCGGCGGCCAGGTGATGCCGTTTGCGCGTGCGGTCGAGGCCGACGGCTGGCTGTACGTGTCGGGCCAGACGCCGATGGTGAACGGCGAGGTCGTCGAAGGCGGGATCGTCACGCAGTCGAAGCAGACGATCGAGAACGTGATCGCGATCCTGAAGGAAGCCGGCTACGGCCTCGAGCACGTCGTGCGCTGCGGCGTGTGGCTCGACGATGCGCGCGATTTCGCGTCGTTCAACAAGGTGTTCGTGTCGTACTTCGGCGAGCATCCGCCGGCGCGCGCATGCGTGCAGTCGAGCGTGGTCATCGACTGCAAGGTCGAGGTCGACTGCATCGCGTACAAGGCGCCGGCGAAGTAACGCGGCTGCGCTTCCCCGCGCACAGGAGAACAGCCCGTCCGGCGCGAGCCGAACGGGCTGTTCTGTTTGGGGCTCGCGTCTGCCGCTCGCCGGCCGCCGTCACTGCCGCGCAGTCCGCGCGTTGTCCGGCATCGGCTGGTTGTAGTTCGTGCGGAACGGGTTGATGTCGAGCCCGCCGCGGCGTGTGTAACGCGCATACACCGCGAGCTTCACCGGTTTGCACGCATGCAGGATGTCGAGGAAGATCCGCTCGACGCACTGCTCGTGAAAGCCCGTGTGATTGCGGAACGAGATGATGTAGCGCAGCAAGCCGGCATGATCGATCTGCGGCCCGACGTAGTGGATCTGCACGCTGCCCCAGTCGGGCTGGCCGGTGACCGGGCAGTTCGAGCGCAGCAGGTCCGACACGAGCGTCTCCTCGACCGGCGCTTCGTTCTCGGCGGCCGACAGCAGCGACGGATCGGGTTCGTACACGTCGGTGTCGAGATCGAGCCGGTCGAGCGACAGCCCGTCGAGCTCGTCCATTTCCAGCTTGCCGAAATCGTGCGCCGACACGAGTTGCACGGCGACGCTCGCGCCGCATGCGGCCGACACGTCGCGCTTCAGCGTGTCGCGCACCGTGTCGATCGAGTCGAACTTCGACTGCGCGAACGAGCCGAGATACAGCTTGAACGACTTCGATTCGACGATGTTCGGCGATTCGGCCGGCACGTAGAACGTCGCGACCGCGACCTGCGGCTTACCGCGCACGTTGAGCCACGACAGCTCGTACGCGTTCCAGATGTCGGTGCCGAAAAACGGCAGCGCCGACGCGATGCCGAGCTGCTCGCGCGCGCCCGCGCGCGGGATCGGGAACAGCAGCGACGCATCGTACTGGGCTGCGTAGACGGTGGCCTTGCCGAGCGGGGAGTGTTCGGGATTCATTGCGTGACGCCTTTACGACAGGAAGAGGCGGTAAGCCGGGTTGGCGCTCTCTTCGACATACGGATAGCCGAGTGCCGCGAGGAAGCCCTCGAACTCGGCGCGATCGGCCTGCGGCACCTGCAGCCCGACGAGGATCGAACTGTAGTCCGCGCCCTGGTTGCGGTAGTGGAACAGGCTGATGTTCCAGTCCGGCGCCATCGACGACAGGAATTTCATCAGCGCGCCCGGCCGCTCCGGGAATTCGAAGCGGAACAGGCGCTCGTCGAGCGCGAGCGGCGAGCGGCCGCCGACCATGTAGCGGATATGTTCCTTCGACAGCTCGTCGTGCGTCAGGTCGACGCTCTTGAAGCCGTGCGACTCGAAGTTCGCGGCGATTTCCGCCGATTCGCCGCGACGGCGGATCTGCACGCCGACGAAGATGTGCGCGGATTGCGCATCGGCGATCCGGTAGTTGAACTCGGTGACGTTGCGGTCGCCGACGAGCGAGCAGAAGCGCTTGAAGCTGCCGCGCTCCTCGGGGATCGTGACCGCGAATACGGCTTCGCGCGCCTCGCCGACCTCCGCGCGCTCGGCGACGAAGCGCATCCGGTCGAAGTTCATGTTCGCGCCGGACGTGACCGCGACGAGCGCCTGGTTCTCGATCCCCTCGCGTTCCGCATACAGCTTCGCGCCCGCGACCGCGAGCGCGCCGGACGGCTCGAGCACGCTGCGGGTATCCTGGAACACGTCCTTGATCGCCGCGCACAGTGCGTCGGTGTCGACGGTCACGACACCGTCCAGGTATTCGCGGCACAGCCGGAAGGTTTCCTCGCCGACGAGCTTCACCGCGGTGCCGTCCGCGAACAGGCCGACCTCGGTCAGCTCGACGCGCTCACCGGCCTTCAGCGATTGCGCCATCGCGCACGAATCCTCGGCCTGCACGCCGATCACCTTGATCTCCGGGCGCACGGCCTTCACGTATGCGGCGACACCGGACGCGAGGCCGCCGCCGCCGATCGGCACGAAGATCGCGTGGATCGGGCCCTGGTGCTGGCGCAGGATCTCCATCGCGATGGTGCCCTGGCCGGCGATCACGTAAGGATCGTCGAACGGGTGGACGAACGTGAGGCTGCGCTCTTCCTGCACCTTGACCGCATGCGCGTACGCGTCGCTGTACGACTCGCCGGCCTGGATCACCTCGACGCCCGGGCCGCCGTGCGCGCGCACCGCGTCCACTTTCACCTGCGGCGTCGTGACGGGTACGACGATCACCGCCTTGACGCCCATCCGGGCCGCCGAGAACGCGACGCCCTGCGCGTGATTGCCGGCCGACGCGGTAATCACGCCGCGCGCGAGCGCGTCGGCCGGAATGTGCGCCATTTTGTTGTACGCGCCGCGCAGCTTGAACGAGAACACCGGCTGGTTGTCCTCGCGCTTCAGGTAAACGGCATTGCGCAGCCGGGCTGACAGGTTGCGGGCGGGTTCGAGTTCCGTCTCGATCGCGACGTCGTAGACGCGCGCGGTGAGGATTTTCTTCAGGTAATCGTGGGATGCCATGGGCGCTCGCGTGCAGTGCGGAAGCAGACGGTAAAAGGTCAATGATAGCGCCAAGGGTCCGCCCGCACGCAAGCGGCATGCCGGGCGAGCGGTCGCGGGGCCGCGCGGGCGGCGCATTCGCGACGCCGGGCGTCCCGTTTTTACCGGTTTAACCGCGCGGTTACCGACCGGACGGGCGGCGAATGATCGCACGAATCCGCGCCGAACCAGGCCTGGCGCGGCTGGCGGGGATAGCCCCACGACCTGTCCGGCGTGTCACGCATGGCCCGATCATGGGTTAGAATTCCGTTTTGAATCAAGGATCGGAAGATGCAGAGGCACCCTCGGATCGCCCCGTTGAAGCCGACGCCGCGCGCAGCCAGCCCCGCGGCGGAACGGCATGCGCGCCGCGCGCGATCGTGCTGATGGTTCCGAGTGCCGCCAGGCCCTGTCGCCGGCCAGGAGGGGCGAATCAACGCCCGCTCCGGCCCCATGAAGGACAGCCGCGCGCCTGGTAACAGAACAGATTTCCCCAAGATTGCGCCCACGCGCTTGCCGACGCCCGTGCACGGGGTATCGGCCCTCCGAGTCGTCCGAACATGAACGCACCACAAGTTTTCGATCCGAATGGCGCGGCCGCCGCCGTCGCCGCCGACCCCGCGCCCCGGTTGCGCGAGATTCCCTACAACTACACGTCCTTCTCCGATCGCGAGATCGTGATCCGCCTGCTCGGCGAAGAGGCGTGGTCGGTGCTCGACGAACTGCGCGCCGAACGCCGTACGGGTCGTTCGGCACGGATGCTGTATGAAGTGCTCGGCGATATCTGGGTCGTGCGGCGCAATCCGTACCTGCAGGACGACCTGCTCGACAACCCGAAGCGCCGCGCGCTGCTGATCGAGGCGCTGAACCACCGCCTGACCGAGATCGGCAAGCGCCGCAGCGCGGATCTCACCGCGCACCGCGACGACGCGGGCCGCGAGCGCGCGTTGCGCGTCGAGATGCTCGAAGCCGCCGCGCAGCGTGCGGTCAACGAGTTCGCCGACGAATTCGAGAAAATGGCCGACCTGCGCCGCCGCGCGACCAAGGCGCTCGGCCGCTGCACGCAGAAGGACAACATCCGCTTCGACGGGCTGTCGCGCGTGTCGCACGTGACCGACGCGACCGACTGGCGCGTCGAATACCCGTTCGTCGTGCTGACGCCCGATACCGAAGCCGAGATCGCGGGCCTGATCAAGGCCTGCTTCGAGCTCGGCCTGACGGTGATTCCGCGCGGCGGCGGCACCGGCTACACGGGTGGCGCGGTGCCGCTCACGCCGTTCTCCGCGGTGATCAACACCGAGAAGCTCGAACAGCTCGGTGCGGTCGAGTTGACCGAGCTGCCGGGCGTCGCGCACAAGGTGCCGACGATCTTCTCCGGCGCGGGCGTCGTCACGCGCCGCGTGACCGAAGCGGCCGAGGCGGCCGGCTACGTGTTCGCGGTCGATCCGACCTCGCTCGACGCATCGTGCATCGGCGGCAACGTCGCGATGAACGCGGGCGGCAAGAAGGCCGTGCTGTGGGGCACCGCGCTCGACAACCTGGCCTGGTGGCGGATGGTCGACCCGGACGGCAACTGGCTCGAAGTCACGCGCCACGAGCACAACCAGGGCAAGATCCACGACATTGCGGTCGCGCGTTTCGAGCTGAAGTGGTTCGACGGCGCGTACGCGCCGGGCGAGAAGCTGCTGCGCACCGAGATGCTCGAGATCGAAGGCCGCCGGTTCCGCAAGGAAGGGCTCGGCAAGGACGTGACCGACAAGTTCCTCGCCGGCCTGCCGGGCGTGCAGAAGGAAGGCTGCGACGGGCTCATCACGTCCGCGCGCTGGGTGCTGCACAAGATGCCCGCGCATACGCGCACCGTCTGCCTCGAATTCTTCGGCCAGGCGCGCGAGGCGATCCCGAGCATCGTCGAAATCAAGGACTACCTGTTCGAGACGTCGAAGCAGGGCGGCGCGATCCTCGCGGGCCTCGAGCACCTCGACGAGCGCTACCTGCGCGCGGTCGGCTACGCGACCAAGAGCAAGCGCAATTCGTTCCCGAAGATGGTGCTGATCGGCGACATCGTCGGCGACGATGCGGATGCGGTCGCGCACGCGACGTCCGAAGTGATCCGGATGGCGAACGGCAAGAGCGGCGAGGGTTTCGTCGCGGTCAGCGCGGAGGCGCGCAAGCGCTTCTGGCTCGACCGCAGCCGCACGGCCGCGATCGCGAAGCACACGAACGCGTTCAAGATCAACGAGGACGTCGTCATCCCGCTGAACCGGATGGGCGAGTACACCGACGGCATCGAGCGGATCAACATCGAGCTGTCGCTGAAGAACAAGCTGCAGCTCGTCGACGCGCTCGAAGCGTTCTTCCGCGGCGGCAACCTGCCGCTCGGCAAGACCGACGACGCGAACGAGATCCCGAGCGCCGAGCTGCTCGAAGACCGCGTCCAGCAGGCGCTGGAGCTGCTCAAGCGCGTGCGTGCCCGCTGGGAATTCGTGCGCGACCGGCTCGACCAGCCGTTGCGCGAGGCGCAGCACTACCTCGTGCAGCTCGGCTACGAGGCGCTGGCCGAGAAGTTCGCGGATCGTGCGGACGAGCAGCCGGGCGCGACCGTGTTCCACATCACGCAGGACCGCACGGTCCGCATCTCGTGGAAGCAGGAGATCCGCGCGGAGCTGCGCGCGATCTTCAACGGCGGCGCGTTCAAGCAGATCCTCGACGAGGCGCAGGCGATCCACAAGCAGGTGCTGCGCGGCCGCGTGTTCGTCGCGCTGCACATGCACGCGGGCGACGGTAACGTCCACACGAACATCCCGGTCAACTCCGACAACTACGAGATGCTGCAGGACGCGCACGCGTCGGTTGCACGCATCATGAAGCTCGCGCGCTCGCTCGACGGCGTGATCTCCGGCGAGCACGGGATCGGCATCACGAAGCTCGAGTTCCTGACCGACGACGAGATCGCCGAATTCCGCGCGTACAAGCAGCGCGTCGACCCGAACGGCCGCTTCAACAAGGGCAAGCTGCTCGAAGGCGCCGATCTTCGCAACGCGTATACGCCGAGCTTCGGGCTGATGGGCTACGAGTCGCTGATCATGCAGCAGTCCGACATCGGCGCGATCGCCGATTCGGTGAAGGACTGCCTGCGCTGCGGCAAGTGCAAGCCGGTGTGCGCGACCCACGTGCCGCGCGCGAACCTGCTGTACAGCCCGCGCAACAAGATCCTTGCGACGTCGCTGCTGATCGAGGCGTTCCTGTACGAGGAACAGACGCGCCGCGGCGTGTCGATCAAGCACTGGGACGAGTTCAACGACGTGGCCGACCATTGCACGGTGTGCCACAAGTGCGCGACGCCGTGCCCGGTGAAGATCGACTTCGGCGACGTCACGATGAACATGCGCAACCTGTTGCGCAAGATGGGCAAGAAGAAGTTCAACCCGGGCAGCGCGGCGGGCATGTTCTTCCTGAACGCGACCAATCCGCAGACGATCAACGCCGCGCGCAGCGTGATGATGGGCGTCGGCTACAAGGTGCAGCGCTTCGCGAACGACATGCTGAAGAACGTCGTGAAGAAGCAGACGCAGCACCCGCCGGCGACCGTCGGCAAGCCGCCCGTCGTCCAGCAGGTGATCCACTTCGTCAACAAGAAGATGCCGGGCAACCTGCCGAAGAAGACGGCGCGTGCGCTGCTCGACATCGAGGACAACAAGATCGTGCCGATCATCCGCAACCCGAAAGCGACGACCGTCGATTCGGAAGCGGTGTTCTACTTCCCGGGCTGCGGCTCCGAGCGCCTGTTCTCGCAGGTCGGCCTGGCTACGCAGGCGATGCTGTGGGAAGCCGGCGTGCAGACGGTGCTGCCGCCGGGCTATCTGTGCTGCGGTTATCCGCAGCGCGGCGCGGGGCAGTACGACAAGGCCGAGAAGATCGTCACCGACAACCGCGTGCTGTTCCACCGCGTCGCGAACACGCTGAACTACCTCGACATCAAGACGGTGGTCGTGTCGTGCGGCACGTGTTACGACCAGCTCGCCGGCTATGAATTCGACAAGATCTTCCCGGGCTGCCGGATCATCGACATCCACGAGTTCCTGCTCGAGAAGGGGATGAAGCTCGACGGCGTGACGGGCACGCGCTACATGTATCACGACCCGTGCCACACGCCGATCAAGACGATGGACCCGGTCAAGCTCGTCAACGAGCTGATGGGCACGGAGAAGGACGGCTACAAGATCGAGAAGAACGACCGTTGCTGCGGCGAATCGGGCACGCTCGCGGTCACGCGCCCGGACGTGTCGACGCAGGTCCGCTTCCGCAAGGAAGAGGAAATCCGCAAGGGCGCGGCGAAGCTGCGCAGCATCCCGGTCGTCGCCGGCGATGCGCCGGCGCCGGCCGCAGCGGCCGCGAACGGCCCGGACGTGAAGATCCTGACGAGCTGCCCGTCGTGCCTGCAGGGCCTGTCGCGCTACAACGAGGATGCGAACATCGAGGCCGACTACATCGTGGTCGAGATCGCGCGCCAGGTGCTCGGCGAGAACTGGATGGCCGATTATGTCGCACGGGCGAACCATGGCGGGATCGAGCGCGTGCTGGTCTAATGCGGGCATGACGACCGCCCGACCGGGCTTGGGATGAGAGCGGGCGCCGGCGCCGATGCGCGGGCGCCCGCCCACATGGGAGCGACGATGGAATGCGTGTTTTGCCGTGAAGACGGCGGCGAGCTGCTCTGGCGGGACGACGCGCTGCGCGTCGTGCTGGCAACGGGCGAGCACGACTACCCGGGCTTCTGCCGGGTGATCTGGGGTGCGCACGTGGCTGAGTTTTCCGATCTCGGCGAGCCCGAGCGGGCACATCTGATGCGCGTGGTCTACGCGGTCGAGCGGGCCGTGCGCCGCGTGATGCAGCCGAACAAGGTGAATCTCGCGAGCCTCGGCAACATGGTGCCGCATGTGCACTGGCACGTGATCCCGCGCTTCTCGAACGACGCCCATTTCCCGCAGCCCGTGTGGGCGCCGCGCCAGCGCGGCGTGTCCGAGGCGCTGCTGCGCACGCGCGCCGCGCAGGCCTCGCTGCTGCACAATGCGGTGCGCGAGGAAATTCAACGAACGACCGATTCGAGGCAGCCATGAGCGGTTTGACTTCCACGACGCCGATTCCGTCCGGCGTCGTCGTGCACGCGGTGTCGCGCGTGCTCGAATTGCAGTACCCGAACGGCGACAGCTACCGGATTCCGTTCGAGTTGATGCGCGTCTATTCGCCGTCGGCCGAGGTGCGCGGCCACGGGCCCGGCCAGGAGACGCTGCAGACGGGCAAGCGCGAGGTGACGATCACCGCGCTCGAAGGCGTCGGCAACTATGCGCTGCAGCCGACGTTCTCCGACGGCCATTCGACCGGCATCTACTCATGGGACCTGCTGTACGAACTGGCGACGCAGCAGGACGCGCTGTGGCGCGACTATTTCGACAAACTGAAGGCGGCGGGCGCCGATCGCGACGCCCCGATGCAGGCGGCCGCGGCGCCGCACGGCCACTGCCACTGAAATCGACGGCGCCCGCTCGGCGCCGTCTTGCCATTTACTGAGGATCAACGCGATGAGCAAAACCCACTTCGGCTTCGAAAGCGTCGAGGAAAACGAAAAAGCGAAGAAAGTGGCGGGTGTGTTCCATTCGGTCGCGAGCAACTACGATCTGATGAACGACCTGATGTCGGCGGGCATGCACCGCGCGTGGAAGGCGTTCACGATCGCGCAGGTGAACGTGCGCCCCGGCTTCAAGGTGCTCGATATCGCGGCCGGCACCGGCGACCTGACCAAGTCGTTCGCGAAGGCGGCCGGGCCGACGGGCGAAGTCTGGCACACGGACATCAACGAATCGATGCTGCGCGTCGGCCGCGACCGGCTGCTCGACAAGGGCATCGTGACGCCGTCGCTGCTGTGCGACGCGGAGAAAACTCCCTTTCCGGACAACTACTTCGATGTCGTCACGGTCGCGTTCGGGCTGCGCAACATGACGCACAAGGACGCCGCGCTGGCGGAAATGCGCCGCGTGACGAAGCCCGGGGGCCGCGTGATGGTGCTGGAATTCTCGAAAGTCTGGGATCCGCTGAAAAAAGCGTACGATCTGTATTCTTTCAAAGTATTACCGTGGCTTGGCGACAAGTTCGCGAAAGATGCTGAAAGTTACCGGTACCTTGCTGAATCTATCCGGATGCACCCCGATCAGGACACGCTGAAGACGATGATGGAACAAGCGGGCCTCGATGCCGTCAAATATTACAATTTGTCAGGTGGCGTGGTAGCTTTACATATGGGAACCAAGTACTAAGGGGTTCTTCCCATACATTTGTCTTACATCTGGAGAAAGTGATGTCCGAATCGCGTTCGTTGTTCAACCGTAGCAAGCCGTCGAAGCCGTGGGCTCGACGGGTCGGCACGCTGCTGATGGTCGGCCTGCTCACGGCCGGCACGTTCGCGTCGCTCGACGCCGAAGCCCGGCGCATGGGTGGCGGGCGCAGCATCGGCCGCCAGAATTCCACCGTCACGCAGCGCCAGGCCACGCCGCCCGCGCAGCAGCCGATGCAGCAGGCCGCGCCGTCGCAGGCGCAACGTGCCAACCCGGCCGCGCCCGCGCCGGCCGCGCAGCCCAACCGCTCGCGCTGGCTCGGGCCGATCGCCGGCCTCGCGGCCGGTCTCGGCATCGCGGCGCTGCTGTCGCACTTCGGTCTCGGCGAAGCGTTTGCCGGCATGATGTCGAACATCATCGTGATCGCGCTGCTCGCGATGATCGGCATCTGGCTGGTACGCAAGTTCATGAACCGCCGTCGCTCGCAGGAGCCGGCGTATTCGGTCGGCGGTTCGGCATCGTCGTCGGGCGGCTACTCGCAAAGCCCGTCGTTCCAGCAGGGCAACACCGGCAGCAATCAGGCGGGCAGCGGCAGCAGCTACGCGAACGAAGCGCAGGGCGTGTTCGGCGGCGGTGCCGCGGCTGCCGGCGCGGCAGCGGGTGCGATGGCCTCGGCCGCACCGCTCCAGGTGCCGGCCGGCTTCGACACCGAAGCGTTCCTGCGCAGCGCGAAGGTCTATTTCGTGCGCCTGCAGGCTGCGTGGGACCAGGGCAACCTGGCCGACATCCGCGAGTTCACGACGCCCGAAATGTTCGCCGAGATCAAGATCGACCTTGATTCGCGCGGCAACGAGTCGAACCAGACCGACGTCGTGCAGCTCGACGCGGAACTGGTCGCGATCGAGGATCGCGGCATCGAGCAGTCGGCGAGCGTGCGCTTCCACGGCCTGATCCGCGAATCGGCGAATGCGTCGGCCGCGCCGTTCGACGAAGTGTGGAACCTGTCGAAGTCGGGCAGTCAGGGCTGGCTGCTCGCGGGCATCCAGCAACTCAACACGCACTGAGCGTGACCGGCGGCCCGCGCCGCCGGATGCCCGGGCGAGCGCCGCCGCACTGCGACCGCTTGCCGCCCGGCTGTACGGTCGGGCACGGTCTGCCGACGATCCGACGTTACAATAGAAACCCGCGTGGGCGCCCGGCCTGCGCGGGTTTTTTCTTTCCCAGCCCGATGACCTTTGCCGCCAAGCCTTTTGCTGCTGCTGTCAATCACCTGCTCGCGCGCGAATCGTGGGCGCGCGACCGCCTGATTCCGTATGCGGGCAAGACTGCCCGGATCGACGTGCCCCCCGTCACGCTCACGCTGCTGGTGCAGCCCGACGGCTATCTGTCGGCTGTCGACGCGCACGATGCGCAACAGGTCGACGTGTCGATCGCACTCGCGGGCGACACGCTCGCCGCGTTCCTGCAGGGCGGCCAGGCGGCCGTGATGAAGCACGTGAAGATCGACGGCGATGCGGAGTTCGCGACGCAGATCGCGAAGCTTGCCGAGCACCTGCGCTGGGAACCGGAAGAAGATCTCGCGAAGCTGGTCGGCGACGCGGCGGCACACCGGATCGCGACGGTCGTGCGCGATGCCGGCGCACGCGCGCGACGTACCGGCCGCAACGTGCTCGATTCCGTCGCCGAGTACTGGCTCGACGAGAATCCGCAAGTCGTCCGGCGCACGGCGCTCGGCGGCTTCGACGCCGAACTGGCGCGCGCACGCGATGCGCTCGCGCGGGTCGAAAAGCGGGTCGAGCGACTCGAACAAAAAATCGGCGCGCGCACGGGTTCAGGCCCGCGCGGCGCGCACTGAGGGCCGCAGGGCATGCGCATTTTCCGTTTCATCAAGATTGTCTACACCGTCATCCGCTTTGGCCTCGACGAAGTGATGCTGTCCCGGATCGACGACCGGCGCGTGAAGCTGCTGCTGCGGATCACGACGATCGGCCGCCGCTATTCCGATCCGCCCGCCGTGCGGCTGCGTCACGCGCTCGAAAGCCTCGGCCCGATCTTCGTGAAGTTCGGCCAGGTGCTGTCGACGCGCCGCGACCTGCTGTCGGTCGATTTCGCGAACGAACTCGCGAAGCTGCAGGACCAGGTGCCGCCGTTCGATTCGGCGGTCGCGATCGCGATCATCGAGAAGTCGCTCGGTGCGCCGGTCGACGAGCTGTTCGACGAATTCGAGCGCGAGCCGATCGCGAGCGCGTCGATCGCGCAGGTGCATTTCGCGAAGCTCAAGCAGGGTGTGCACGCGGGCAAGGCCGTCGCCGTGAAGGTGCTGCGCCCGAACATGCTGTCCGTGATCGATTCGGATCTCGCGCTGATGCGCGACATCGCGATCTGGACCGAGCGCATGTGGGCCGACGGCCGGCGCCTGAAGCCGCGCGAGGTCGTCGCCGAATTCGACAAGTACCTGCACGACGAGCTCGACCTGATGCGCGAGGCCGCGAACGGCAGCCAGCTGCGCCGCAATTTCGCGGGCCTCGACCTGCTGCTCGTGCCCGAGATGTTCTGGGATTTTTCGACGTCGCAGGTGCTCGTGATGGAGCGCATGACCGGCGTGCCGATCAGCCAGGTCGAGACGCTGCGCTCGGCCGGCGTCGACATCAAGAAGCTCGCGCGCGAAGGCGTCGAGATCTTCTTCACGCAGGTGTTCCGCGACGGCTTCTTCCATGCGGACATGCACCCCGGCAACATCCAGGTGAGCCTCGACCCGAACACGTTCGGCCGCTACATCGCGCTCGATTTCGGGATCGTCGGCGCGCTGTCCGATTTCGACAAGAACTACCTCGCGCAGAACTTCCTCGCGTTCTTCAAGCGCGACTACCACCGCGTCGCGACGCTCCACCTCGAATCGGGCTGGGTGCCGCCCGAGACGCGCGTCGAGGAGCTCGAAAGCGCGATCCGCGCGGTGTGCGAGCCGTATTTCGACCGTGCGCTGAAGGACATCTCGCTCGGCCAGGTGCTGATGCGCCTGTTCTCGACGTCGCGCCGCTTCAACGTCGAGATCCAGCCGCAGCTCGTGCTGCTGCAGAAGACCATGCTGAACGTCGAGGGGCTCGGCCGCTCGCTCGACCCCGAACTCGACCTGTGGAAGACCGCGAAGCCTTACCTCGAGCGCTGGATGACCGAGCAGATCGGCCTGCGCGGCTGGTACGAGCGTTTCAAGGTCGAGGCGCCGCAGTGGAGCAAGACGCTGCCGCAACTGCCGCGCCTGATCCATCACGCGATGGCGGCGCGCCATGACGCACCGCGTGCCGCGAGCGAGGACCTGATGCGTCAGGTCCTCGTCGAGCAGAAGCGTACGAACCGGCTGCTGCAGGCGCTGCTGATCTTCGGCCTCGCCGTCGGCGTCGGGGCGCTCGTCGCGCGCGTGCTGCTGGCGCTCGCGTACGGCGCATGACCGAAAGGAGCAGCGCGATGTCCGATCCGAAGCAACCGGCCGCACCGGCGGCCGCCGATTTCGCGACGCGCGACCCCGGCAACGCATCGTTCTGGGACGAGCGTTTCGAGCGCGGCGTGACGCCGTGGGAATTCGGCGGCGTGCCGGACGGCTTTCGCGTGTTCGCGCACCGGCTCGAGCCGTGCGCGGTGCTGATTCCCGGCTGCGGCAGTGCGCAGGAGGCCGGGTGGCTCGCGCAGGCCGGCTGGCCCGTGCGTGCGATCGATTTCGCCGCGCAGGCGGTGGCTGTCGCGAAGGCGCAGCTCGGCGCGCATGCGGACGTCGTCGAGCAGGCCGATTTCTTCGCGTACCGGCCGCCGTTCGACGTGCAGTGGGTGTACGAGCGTGCGTTCCTGTGCGCGCTGCCGCCGAGCCTGCGCGCCGACTATGCGGCACGGATGGCCGAGCTGCTGCCGGCAGGCGGATTGTTGGCCGGCTATTTCTTCCTGACGGCGAAACCGAAAGGGCCGCCGTTCGGGATCGAGCGTGCCGAACTCGACGCGCTGCTCGCGCCGCACTTCGAACTGATCGAGGATTTGCCCGTGACCGATTCGCTGCCGGTGTTCGAAGGGCACGAGCGCTGGCTCACGTGGCGCCGCCGCTGATGCGCGGGCGTCACGGCCGTTGCCGGAGCGCGCCGAGGTTTCGGCTATAATTCAAGGTTTTGCAAGCCGTTTCCAGTTTCCGCGGGAAAAATATCATGCCGATCTACGCCTATCGATGCGAAGCGTGTGGTTTCGCGAAGGACGTGCTCCAGAAGATGAGCGACGCGCCGCTGTCGCAGTGCCCGGAATGCGGGAAGGATGCGTTTCGCAAGCAGGTCACTGCCGCGGGCTTCCAGCTGAAGGGTTCGGGTTGGTATGTCACCGATTTCCGCGGCGGTTCGGGCGGCACCAGCGCACCGGCGTCGGCGTCGGGCGACGCGGCGCCGGCAGCCGCTGCGGCGGCCGCGCCCGCAGCGGACGCGCCGGCTGCATCGAGCAGTTCCGAAAGCACGACGACGAGCGCCGCGCCGGCCCCGGCCGCAGCGCCCGCCGCCGCCAGCAGTTGACCGTCGCGGCCCGGCCGGGCCGCGACCACCCCGCGCCGACGGCGCGGTTCATTGACGGCAGATGATGAAAAAGACGACCCTGAAATCGGTGTTTCTGACCGGCCTGCTGGTTCTCGTCCCGCTCGCGATCACGCTGTGGGTGCTCGGTCTCATCATCGGCACGATGGACCAGACGCTGCTCCTGCTGCCCGAATCGTGGCAGCCCGAGCGGCTGCTCGGCTTCCACCTGCCGGGGATCGGCGCGGTGCTGACGCTCGCGTTCATCTTCATCGTCGGGCTGGCCACGCGGAATTTCATCGGCCAGAAGCTCGTCACCTGGTGGAATGCGGTCGTGCGCCACATCCCGGTGGTCGGGCCGATCTACACGAGCGTCAAGCAGGTGTCGGACACGCTGCTGTCGAGCAGCGGCAACGCGTTTCGCAAGGCGCTGCTGATCGAATACCCGCGCCGCGGCTCGTATACGATCGCGTTTCTGACCGGCACGCCCGGCGGCGACGTGCTCAATCATCTGACGGAAGAATACGTGAGCGTGTATATCCCGACGACGCCGAACCCGACGTCGGGCTTCTTCCTGATGCTGCCGAAGAGCGAAGTCATCGAACTCGACATGTCGGTCGATGCCGCGCTGAAGTACATCGTCTCGATGGGCGTCGTGGCGCCCCCGGCGCCGGCTCCGGCGCCCGCCCGCCGCCCCGTCGAGCCGCCGCTGTAAGTAAAGAATCATCGCCCGGGCCGCGCGTTGCGGCACCCGTTGATCAAACCGAACGAAAGCAAACATCATGTCGATGCGTACTGAATACTGCGGTCTCGTGACCGAACACCTGCTGGGCCAAACCGTGTCGCTGTGCGGCTGGGTGCAGCGCCGCCGCGATCACGGCGGTGTGATCTTCATCGACCTGCGCGATCGTGAAGGCCTCGTGCAGGTGGTGTGCGACCCGGATCGCGCGGAGATGTTCGCGACCGCCGAAGGCGTGCGCAACGAGTTCTGCGTGCAGATCAAGGGCCTCGTGCGCAACCGTCCGGACGGCACGGTCAACGCCGGCCTGAAGAGCGGCAAGATCGAAGTGCTGTGCCACGAACTGAACGTGCTGAACGCGTCGGTCACGCCGCCGTTCCAGCTCGACGACGACAACCTGTCGGAAACGACGCGTCTCACGCACCGCGTGCTCGACCTGCGCCGTCCGCAGATGCAGCACAACCTGCGCCTGCGCTACCGCGTCGCGATCGAGGCGCGCAAGTACCTCGACGAGCAGGGCTTCATCGACATCGAAACGCCGATGCTGACGAAGAGCACGCCGGAAGGCGCGCGCGACTACCTCGTGCCGTCGCGCGTGAACGCGGGCCAGTTCTTCGCGCTGCCGCAGTCGCCGCAGCTGTTCAAGCAGCTGCTGATGGTCGCGAACTTCGACCGTTACTACCAGATCACCAAGTGCTTCCGCGACGAAGATCTCCGTGCCGACCGTCAGCCGGAATTCACGCAGATCGACTGCGAGACGTCGTTCCTCGGCGAGCAGGAAATCCGTGACCTGTTCGAGGACATGATCCGTCACATCTTCAAGACGACGATCGACGTCGAGCTCGACGCGACGTTCCCGGTGATGCCGTACTCGGAAGCGATGGCGCGTTTCGGTTCGGACAAGCCGGACCTGCGCGTGCAGCTCGAATTCACCGAGCTGACCGACGCGATGAAGGACGTCGACTTCAAGGTGTTCAGCACGCCGGCCAACGCGAAGGACGGCCGGGTCGCGGCGCTGCGCGTACCGAAGGGCGGCGAGCTGTCGCGCGGCGACATCGACGGCTACACGGAATTCGTGCGCATCTACGGCGCGAAGGGCCTCGCATGGATCAAGGTCAACGAGAAGGCGAAGGGCCGCGACGGCCTGCAGAGCCCGATCGTCAAGAACCTGCACGACGCGTCGATCGCGGCGATCCTCGAGCGCACCGGCGCTGAAGACGGCGACATCATCTTCTTCGCGGCCGACCGCGCGAAGGTCGTCAACGACAGCCTCGGCGCGCTGCGCCTGAAGATCGGCCATTCGGAATTCGGCAAGGCGAACGGCCTCGTCCAGGCCGGCTGGAAGCCGCTGTGGGTCGTCGATTTCCCGATGTTCGAATACGACGACGAAGATGCGCGCTACGTCGCTGCGCACCACCCGTTCACGAGCCCGAAGGACGAGCACCTCGAGTACCTCGAGACCGACCCGGGCCGCTGCCTCGCGAAGGCATACGACATGGTGCTGAACGGCTGGGAAATCGGTGGCGGCTCGGTGCGTATCCATCGCGAGGAAGTGCAGAGCAAGGTGTTCCGCGCGCTGAAGATCGGTGCGGAAGAGGCTCAGCTGAAGTTCGGCTTCCTGCTGGACGCACTGCAGTACGGCGCGCCGCCGCACGGCGGTATCGCGTTCGGCCTCGACCGCATCGTCACGATGATGGCCGGCGCCGACTCGATCCGCGACGTGATCGCGTTCCCGAAGACGCAGCGTGCGCAGGATCTGCTCACGCAGGCACCGAGCCCGGTCGACGAGCGTCAGCTGCGCGAACTGCACATCCGTCTGCGTCAGCCGGAACAGCCGAAGGCGTAACGCGTTTTCGCACCCGGTCGTGTGTGCGGCGACGCGCACACGACGCAACTGAAAAAGGCGCAGCGATGCGCCTTTTTCAGTTTTTGCGGTACAGTCGCAGCACTTGCCGCACGTTCGGAGCACATGCCCGGCGCGCGGCCCCGTGCCGCATGAAACCAAGATGACGAAGCCGCCGAAAATCCCCGAATCCGTTCTCGTCGTGATCTACACGCCCGACCTCGATGTGCTGGTGATCAAGCGTGCCGACCAGCCCGATTTCTGGCAATCGGTGACCGGATCGAAGGACGCGCTCGACGAGCCGCTCGCGGTCACGGCCGCGCGCGAAGTGGCCGAGGAAACCGGTATCTCGGTCGGCACGCCGGACGTGCCGGCCACCGCGCTGGTCGACTGGCGTCACCGGATCGAATACACGATCTATCCGCAATACCTGCACCGCTACGCACCGGGCGTCACGCGCAACACCGAGCACTGGTTCGGCCTGTGCGTGCCGCATCGCGTCGACGTGACGCTGTCGCCGCGCGAGCATGTGGATCACGCGTGGCTGCCGTTCCGCGAGGCGGCCGCGCGCTGCTTCTCGCCGTCGAACGCCGAGGCGATCCTGCAATTGCCCGTGCGCGTCGCGCTCGCGCGCACGCCGCACGGCTCGTCCGCATGACTGCGGAGGCTCGCAAGCGCTTCGCGCAATTGCGGCAGATGTTCCTGCAGGAACGCGGCTCGGCGTCGCGGCTCGCGTTCACGGCGGGCAACACGGTGCGGTTGTGCGAGGGCGGCGGCGAATTCTTCCGGGCACTGATCGAGCGGATCGATGCCGCGCGCGAGCAGGTGATGCTCGAAACCTATATCTTCTGCGACGATGCGGCCGGCCGGCCGGTATCGGATGCGCTGATCCGCGCGGCGCAGCGCGGCGTGCGCGTGCGCGTGATCACCGACGGCGTCGGCACCGCGCGCCTGCCGCTGTTCGACATGTGGGCAGAGGCCGGCGTCGAGCACTGCATCTACAACCGTTTCCTGTTCGGCCGCTTCGGCTTCTCGCGTACGCACCGCAAGCTCGCGGTGATCGATCACGCGGCCGCGTTCTGCGGCGGCATCAACATCATCGACGACTACGCGCAAAACGGCACGACGCTGCCGTTTCCGCGCTGGGATTTCGCGGTCGAGATGGCGGGGCCGGCAGTATCCGACGTGCGCGCCGCGTTCGAGCTGCAGTGGCACCGGATCCTGTTCGGTCACAAGCCGTACGCACAGTACGCGGCCGGGCTGCATGGCGGCGAAGCGTTCCCCGACATGTTCCGGCGCTGGATACGCAGCCACCGGTGGATCAAGGCCGGCGCGCTGCGGGTCGTGACGGAGCCGAGCGTCGCGTTCGTCGCGCGCGACAACGTCGTGAACCGCCGCGCGATCGAGAAGGCCTATCTCGCGGCGATCGGCCAGGCGCGCCAGCGGATCCTGGTCGCGAATCCGTATTTCATGCCCGGCCGCAAGCTGCGCCGTGCGCTGACGGGCGCCGCGCGACGCGGCGTCGACGTGCGGGTCCTGATCGGCCGCAAGGAGTTCGCGGCGCTCGATACGGCCGTGCCGTTCCTCTATCACACGCTGCTGCGCGCGGGCGTGCGCGTTGCCGAATACGACAAGACGATGCTGCACGGCAAGGTGGCCGTGATCGACGACAACTGGGCGACGGTCGGATCGTCGAATCTGGACGCGCTGAGCCTGATGCTGAACAATGAGGCGAACGTCGTGCTGGTGCGCTACGATTCGGTCACGAACGAACTGCGCGACGCGATCGCGGCCGCGTTCGCCGACGGCCGGGAGATCGACGCCGCGCGATTCGCCGCGCGCCCGCGCATCGAGCGTATGCTGAACTGGCTCGCCTATACGGTGTATCGCGTCGTGATGAAGGCGCTGACGGTCGGCAGTTACGACTGACGCGGACTAAGCGTTCGCTTCAAAAAATCTATCCGCACGTTCGTGCGGAAAAGCCGCTCCGGTCCCGCCGGAATCGCGCAAAATAGCGGCTCGGTTAGACACCGGTTTCTAATAATTTCCTTGTTTCGCGAGCGGCCGCACTCAATAATAGTACGGCCGTTCGATTTTATTCGAACCCCCGAACGGTTACAGAAATAGCTATGCGAAAAGGCGAACAGACGCGTGCCGCGATACTTGAAGCTGCTTTGGACCTCGCCAGCCGTGACGGGCTGGAGGGGCTGACGATCGGCCTGCTGGCCGAGCGCATGCAGATGAGCAAGAGTGGCGTGTTCGCGCACTTCGGATCGCGCGAGGACCTGCAGGTCGAGGTCGTCCGCGAGTATCACCATCGTTTCGAAAACGAGGTGTTCTTTCCGAGCCTGCGCGAAGCGCGCGGTCTGCCGCGTCTGCGGGCGATGCTGGCGCGCTGGATCGAGAAGCGCATTCAGGAGGTGACGACTGGATGCATCTACATCAGCGGCGCAGTGGAGTACGACGACCGGCCGGACAGCCCCGTGCGCGAGCAGTTGATCGCGAGCGTGACCGCCTGGCGTGCCGCGTTGCTGCGCGCCATTTCGCAGGCGATGGAAGAGGGGCATCTGCGCACGGATACCGATCCGGACCTGATGCTCTTCGAGTTGTACAGCTTCACGCTCGGCCTGCATCACGACGCACGTTTCCTGCATTCGCCGGATGCCGTGCGCCTCACGTGGGCCGCGCTGGAAAAGACGATTGTTTCGTATCAGAGCGAGAGCCGTTAGCGGCGCGTGATCCGCCCGCCAGGAGCTCGAGCCGTTTTGCCCACCTTTGGAGAGAGTCATGGGACAGTACGCCGCGCCGCTGCGCGACATGCAATTCGTGTTGCACGAGCTTCTGAACGTCGAAGCCGAAGTCAAGCAAATGCCCAAGCATGCGGACCTCGACGCCGACACGATCAACCAGGTCCTCGAGGAGGCGGGCAAGTTCTGCTCCGAGGTGCTGTTCCCGCTGAACCAGGTCGGCGACCGCGAAGGCTGCACGTATGAAGGCGACGGCGTCGTGAAGACCCCGACCGGCTTCAAGGAAGCCTACCGGCAATACGTCGAGGCCGGCTGGCCGGCGCTGGGCTGCGACCCGGACTACGGCGGCCAGGGCCTGCCCGCGTTCGTGAACAACGCGCTCTACGAGATGATGAACTCGGCGAACCAGGCATGGACGATGTATCCGGGCCTGTCGCACGGCGCGTACGAATGCCTGCACGCACACGGCGCACCGGAACTGCAAAAGACCTACCTGCCGAAGCTCGTGACGGGCGAATGGACCGGCACGATGTGCCTGACCGAGCCGCACTGCGGCACCGACCTCGGCATCCTGCGCACCAAGGCCGAACCGAACGGCGACGGCTCCTACTCGATCAGCGGCACGAAGATCTTCATCTCGAGCGGCGAACACGACATGGCCGAGAACATCGTCCACCTCGTGCTCGCGCGCCTGCCGGACGCGCCGCAGGGCACGAAGGGGATCTCGCTGTTCATCGTGCCGAAGTTCATCCCCGATGCAGCGGGCGAGCCGGGCGAGCGCAACGGCATCAAGTGCGGCTCGATCGAGCACAAGATGGGCATCCACGGCAACTCGACTTGCGTGATGAACCTCGACAACGCGAAGGGCTGGATGGTCGGCGAGCCGAACAAGGGCTTGAACGCGATGTTCGTGATGATGAACGCGGCCCGCCTCGGCGTCGGCGCGCAGGGCCTCGGCCTCACGGAAGTCGCTTATCAGAACTCGCTCGCGTATGCGAAGGAGCGCCTGCAGATGCGCTCGCTGACGGGCCCGAAGGCACCGGACAAGCCGGCCGACCCGATCATCGTGCACCCGGACGTGCGCCGCATGCTGCTCACGCAGAAGGCGTACGCGGAAGGCGCGCGCGCGTTCACGTACTGGTCCGCGCTGCAGATCGACAAGGAGCTGTCGCACGCCGACGAAGCGGTGCGCAAGGAAGCGGCCGACCTCGTCGCGCTGCTCACGCCGATCATCAAGGCGTTCCTGACCGACAACGCGTTCGAGTGCACGAACCACGCGATGCAGATCTACGGCGGCCACGGCTTCATCTCCGAGTGGGGCATGGAGCAATACGTGCGCGACGCGCGGATCAACATGATCTACGAAGGCACGAACTCGATCCAGTCGCTCGACCTGCTGGGCCGCAAGGTGCTCGGCGACATGGGCGCGAAGCTGAAGAAGTTCGGCAAGCTCGTCACGGAATTCGCGGAAGCCGAAGGCGTGAAGCCGGAAATGGCCGAGTTCATCAACCCGCTCGCCGACATCGGCGACAAGGTGCAGAAGCTGACGATGGAAATCGGCATGAAGGCGATGCAGAACCCCGACGAAGTCGGCGCTGCCGCCGTGCCGTACCTGCGCACCGTCGGCCACCTGGTGTTCTCGTACTTCTGGGCGCGGATGGCGCGCATCGCACTCGACAACGAAGCGTCGGGCGATCCGTTCTACAAATCGAAGCTCGCGACTGCCCGCTTCTACTTCGCGCGCCTGCTGCCCGAGACGGCATCGACGATCCGCGCCGCGCGCGCCGGCTCGAAGACGCTGATGGAAGTCGACGAATCGCTGTTCTGACGCGAGTCCGGGCGGTGCGCGATGCGTACCGCCCGAACGCAACGGTTCCTGGTACTCACTTCTCCGTGCAGCCCTCACATTCCGCGCTGCACGACACTATCCGGAGACATCCCGTGAGCAATTTCCTGATTCGCAAGGTCGCCGTGCTGGGCGCCGGCGTGATGGGCGCGCAGATCGCCGCGCACCTCATCAACGCGCGCGTGCCGGTGCTGCTGTTCGACCTGCCGGCCAAGGAAGGCCCGAAAAACGCGATCGCGCTGAAGGCGATCGAGAACCTGAAGAAGCTGTCGCCCGCGCCGTTCGGCGTGAAGGACGACGCAAAGTATCTCGAGGCGGCGAACTACGAAGACGACATCGCGAAGCTGGCCGAATGCGATGTCGTGATCGAGGCGATCGCCGAGCGGATGGACTGGAAGCACGACCTGTACAAGAAGGTCGCGCCGCACATCGCGCCGAACGCGATCTTCGCGACCAACACGTCGGGCCTGTCGATCACGAAGTTGTCCGAAGGTTTCTCGGACGAGCTGAAGGCGCGCTTCTGCGGCGTGCACTTCTTCAACCCGCCGCGCTACATGCACCTCGTCGAGCTGATCCCGACCGCGCATACGCGCCCGGAGATCCTCGACCAGCTCGAGACGTTCCTGACGAGCATCGTCGGCAAGGGCGTCGTGCGCGCGAAGGACACGCCGAACTTCATCGCGAACCGCGTCGGCATCTTCTCGATCCTCGCGGTGATCACCGAGGCCGCGAAGTTCGGCCTGCGCTTCGACGAAGTCGACGACCTGACGGGCAGCCGCCTCGGCCGCGCGAAGTCGGCGACGTTCCGCACCGCGGACGTGGTCGGCCTCGACACGATGGCGCACGTGATCAAGACGATGCAGGACAACCTCGCCGACGATCCGTTCTTCCCGGTCTACCAGACGCCTGCCGTGCTCGCCGAACTGGTGAAGCAGGGCGCGCTCGGCCAGAAGACGGGCGGCGGTTTCTACAAGAAGGAAGGCAAGGCGATCAAGGTGCTCGACGCGAAGACGGGCACCTACGTCGATTCGGGCGCAAAGGCTGACGAAACCGTCGGCCGCATCCTGAAGCGTCCGCCGGCCGAGCGCCTGAAGCTGCTGCGCGAGACGGACCATCCGCACGCGCAGTTCCTGTGGTCGATCTTCCGCGACGTGTTCCACTACATCGGCGTGCATCTCGAGTCGATCGCCGACAACGCGCGCGACGTCGACCTCGCGATCCGCTGGGGCTTCGGCTGGAACGAAGGCCCGTTCGAAGGCTGGCAGGCTGCCGGCTGGAAGCAGGTCGCCGAGTGGGTGCAGGAAGACATCGCGGCCGGCAAGGCGCTCGCGAACGTGCCGCTGCCGTCGTGGGTGCTCGACGGCCCGGTCGCCGAGCAGGGCGGCGTGCACACGGCCGAAGGCTCGTGGGCGCCGGCAGCGCAGCGCTTCGTGCCGCGTTCGGACCTCGCGGTCTACGGCAAGCAGGTGTTCCGTGCGCCGTTGCTCGGCGAAACCGGTGCCGATCCGAAGACGTACGGCAAGACGCTGTTCGAAACCGACGCGGTGCGCGCCTGGGTCGACGACCGTGCGGGCGAGGACGACGTCGTGATCGTGTCGTTCAAGTCGAAGATGAACACGATCGGACCGAGCGTGATCGACGGCCTCGTGCAGGCGATCGAACTCGCGGAGAAGGACTACAAGGGCGTGGTGATCTGGCAGCCGACGTCGCTGAAGCTCGGCACGCCGGGCGGCCCGTTCTCGGCCGGTGCGAACCTCGAAGAGGCGATGCCCGCGTTCATGATGGGCGGCGCGAAGGGCATCGAGCCGTTCGTGAAGAAGTTCCAGGAAGGCATGCTGCGCGTGAAGTACGCGAACGTGCCGGTCGTTGCAGCCGTGTCGGGCATCGCGCTCGGCGGCGGGTGCGAGCTGATGCTGCACAGCGCGAAGCGCGTCGTGCACGTCGAGAGCTACATCGGTCTCGTCGAAGTGGGTGTCGGCCTCGTGCCGGCGGGCGGCGGCCTGAAGGAAGCCGCGCTGCGCGCGGCGGATGCCGCCACGGCCGCGAACGCGACCACCGACATCCTGAAGTTCGTCACGAAGTCGTTCGAGAACGCGGCGATGGCGAAGGTGTCGGCGTCCGCGCACGATGCGCGTGCGATGGGCTACCTGAAGCCGTCCGACACGATCATCTTCAACGTGTTCGAACTGCTCGACACCGCGAAGAAGGAAGCGCGCGCACTGGCCGCAAGCGGCTACCGCGCACCGCTGCGGGCGAAGGACGTGCCGGTCGCGGGCCGCTCGGCGATCGCGACGATCAAGGCATCGCTCGTCAACATGCGTGACGGCCGCTTCATCAGCGAGCACGACTACCTGATCGCGAGCCGCATCGCCGAAGCCGTGTGCGGCGGCGACGTCGAAGCCGGCAGCCTCGTCGACGAGCAGTGGCTGCTCGCGCTCGAGCGCCGCGCGTTCGTCGAGCTGCTCGGCACGCAGAAGACGCAGGAACGGATCATGGGCATGTTGCAGACCGGCAAGCCGGTGCGTAACTGAGCGAGCGGACAGAGCGGACAAGGAGTCTGAAATGAGCAAACAATTGCAAGACGCATACATCGTCGCCGCCAGCCGCACGCCGATCGGCAAGGCCCCGCGCGGTGTATTCAAGAACACGCGCCCGGACGAGCTGCTGGTCCACGCGATCAGGTCGGCGGTCGCGCAGGTGCCCGGCTTCGACACGAAGCTGATCGAGGATGCGATCATCGGCTGCGCGATTCCGGAAGCCGAGCAGGGCCTGAACGTCGCGCGGATGGGCGCGCTGCTCGCGGGCCTGCCGCAGACGGTCGGCGGCGTGACGGTCAACCGCTTCTGCGCGTCGGGCATCACGGCACTCGCGATGGCGGCCGACCGCATCCGTGTCGGCGAGTCGGATGCGCTGCTCGCGGGCGGCTGCGAATCGATGAGCATGGTGCCGATGATGGGCAACAAGCCGTCGATGTCGCCGCACATCTTCGATCGTAACGAAGACTTCGGCATCGCGTACGGGATGGGCCTGACGGCCGAGCGCGTCGCCGACCAGTGGAAGGTGAGCCGCGAGGACCAGGACGCGTTCTCGGTCGAGTCGCACCGCAAGGCGCTCGCCGCGCAGCAGGCCGGCGAGTTCAACGACGAGATCGCCGCATACACGCTCACCGAGCGTTTCCCGAACCTCGCGACCGGCGAAGTCGACGTGAAGACGCGCGAGATCGCGCTCGACGAAGGCCCGCGCGCGGACACGTCGCTCGAAGGCCTCGCGAAGCTGCGCACGGTGTTCGCGAACAAGGGCTCGGTCACGGCCGGCAACAGCTCGCAGACGTCGGACGGCGCCGGTGCGCTGCTCGTCGTGTCGGAGAAGGTGCTCAAGGAGTTCAACCTGACGCCGCTCGCGCGCTTCGTGAGCTTCGCGGTGCGCGGCGTGCCGCCGGAAATCATGGGCATCGGTCCGAAGGAAGCGATTCCGGCCGCGCTGAAGGCCGCGGGCCTGAAGCAGGACGATCTCGACTGGATCGAGCTGAACGAGGCGTTCGCCGCGCAATCGCTGGCGGTGATCCGCGATCTCGGCCTCGACCCGTCGAAGGTCAACCCGCTGGGCGGCGCGATCGCGCTCGGCCACCCGCTCGGCGCGACCGGCGCGATCCGCGCGGCGACCGTCGTGCACGGCCTGCGCCGCCGCAACCTGAAGTACGGGATGGTCACGATGTGCGTCGGCACCGGCATGGGCGCGGCGGGCATCATCGAACGCCTGTAAGCGGGACGCGACGAAAAGCGACGACGGTGCGCGGGCCACGAGCTCGCGCACCGTTTTTTCATTCCGATAGAGGAAAGTCAAAGGAGACGGTTGTGGCCGAAATTCAAGTGGAACGCGCCGATGGCGTGATGACGATCACGATCGCGCGCCCGGCGAAGAAGAACGCGCTGACGGCGGCGATGTACCAGACGATGGCCGACGCACTCGCCGAAGCGCAGGAAGACAAGGCGGTCCGCGTGATCCTGCTGCGCGGCGGCGACGGCAATTTCAGCTCGGGGAACGATCTCGAGGATTTCCTGAAGGCGCCGCCGAAGGACGAGAACGCGCCGGTGTTCCAGTTTCTCGCGCGGATCAGTGGTGCACCGAAGCCGATCGTCGCCGCGGTGCCGGGCATCGCGGTCGGCGTCGGCGTGACGATGCTGCTGCACTGCGATCTCGTCTATGCGGCCGACACCGCGACGTTCTCGCTGCCGTTCGCGCAGCTCGGGCTGTGCCCGGAAGCCGCATCGAGCGCGCTGCTGCCGCGCCTGGCCGGCCATCAGGTCGCCGCGGAGAAGCTGCTGCTCGGCGAGGCGTTCGATGCGCTGGAAGCGCACCGGATCGGCATCGTCAACCGCGTGCTGCCGGCCGCCGAGCTCGACGCGTTCGCGGCGAAGCAGGCGGCGAAGCTCGCGGCGCTGCCGGCGTCGTCGCTGCGCGTGACGAAGGCGCTGCTGAAGGATACGGGCGGCGTGGCGACCGCCGCGCGGATGGCCGAAGAGGCGGGCCATTTCTCCGCGATGCTGCGCGCGCCGGAAGCGCGCGAGGCGATGACCGCGTTCTTCGAGAAGCGCAAGCCGGATTTCCGTCAGTTCGACTGACACCGGGCCCCCGTGCGTTGCCGCCCCGGATTCCTTCACCGTCCGAGGCGGCCACGCTAGCCCGCGCGAGCCGCCGACCGCGCGGCTTGCGTTGGGTCTTCACGGCCGATGCGTCAATCGACGCGTCGGCTCGAACCTGCGCCGCTGCGCGTTCGCGCGGCGTTCCGCGTTCCCCTGCGCCGTTCTGCTGCCGTACTGCACTCACAACGCGCGTCGGTGTCGACGATGGCGTGGCGTGATGCCGCGGTCGGCGTCTCTCGTGTCGCGGTGCGGCGCCGTCATGTTTCCCGTTTCGCCATTGCCGCCCGCCATCCGCGGGGCTTGAGCGACGGCTCCCTATCCGTTGCGCCATAGGCCATCGCCGGCAATCGTGCGCGGGTGCCGGCGTCCCGATTCGCCCCGCTCGGGGCGGTTCCGGCTCACCTCGGCAAAGCTTGTCCGCCGTCAAGTTGCACTGCGGCAATTTTCCGTACAGTTCGCGCACAGGTCGCCGCGGCCGGATGCGTCGCGCGATGACGGCATGCGGCCGGCTCTTCTCAACGACAATCAGGCGAACGAACAATGATCGGACGAATCACCGGCGGAGCGCGTGCGGCGCCCGCCATCGGGCTGCTGGCGGCACTCGCCGGCTGCAGCGACCTTCACGTGCTCGATCCGAAGGGCGCGGTGGGCGTCGCCGAGAAATCGCTGATCGCGACGGCGACGTGGGCGATGCTGATCGTCGTCGTGCCGGTGATCCTGCTGACGCTTTACTTCGCGTGGCGCTACCGCGCGTCGAACCGCAACGCAACCTACGCGCCGAACTGGTCGCACTCGACCGCGATCGAAGTCGTGATCTGGACGGTGCCGACGCTGATCATCCTGTTCCTCGGCATCCTCACGTGGCGGACGACGCACGAGCTCGACCCGTACAAGCCGCTCGAATCGTCGGTGAAGCCGATCGATGTCGAGGTTGTCGCGCTCGACTGGAAGTGGCTGTTCATCTATCCGGAGCTCGGCATCGCGTCGGTGAACCAGCTCGCGATTCCGGTCGGCACGCCGGTGAATTTCCGCATCACGTCGGACTCGGTGATGAACTCGTTCTTCATCCCGCAGCTCGGCAGCCAGGTCTATGCGATGGCCGGCATGCAGACGCGCCTGCACCTGATCGCCGACGAGGCGGGCAGCTACGCGGGCGTGTCCGCCAACTACAGCGGCCGCGGCTTCTCCGACATGAAGTTCCGCACGCTCGCGGAGCCGCGCGAGCAGTTCGACGCGTGGGTGCGGAAGGTGAAGGCGTCGTCCGACCGGCTCGACATGACCGCCTACGGCGCGGTCGCACAGCCGAGCGAGAAGGCGCCCGTGCGCTACTTCTCGTCGGTGGATCCGAAGCTCTTTCACAACATCATCGCGAAATACAACAACGGCCACGCCCTCGACCCGAAGGACGCCGCCTGCACGACGAAGGGGTAACGCATGTTCGGCAAACTCACACTATCGGCGATCCCGTTCGACCAGCCCATCATCATGGGGGCGAGCGCCTTCATGGGGCTCGTCGTGCTGGGCATCGTCGCCGCGCTGACGGTCACCGGCCGATGGAAATGGCTGTGGAGCGAATGGCTGACGTCCGTCGATCACAAGAAGATCGGCGTGATGTACCTGGTCGTCGCGGTGCTGATGCTGCTGCGCGGCTTCGCGGACGCCGTGATGATGCGCGTGCAGCTCGCGCTCGCGTACAACGGCCCCGGCTACCTGCCGCCGCATCATTACGACCAGGTCTTCACCGCGCACGGCGTGATCATGATCTTCTTCATGGCGATGGCGCTGCTGGTCGCGTTCTTCAACCTGATCGTGCCGCTGCAGATCGGCGCGCGCGACGTCGCGTTCCCGTTCCTGAACTCGCTGAGCTTCTGGATGACGGCGATGGCCGCGATCCTGATGAACATCTCGCTCGTGATCGGCGAATTCGCGCAGACGGGCTGGCTCGCGTATCCGCCGCTGTCGGAGCTGCAGTTCAGCCCGGGTGTCGGCGTCGACTACTACCTGTGGGCGCTGCAGATCTCGGGCGTCGGCACGCTGATCACGGCGATCAACTTTTTCGTGACGATCATCAAGATGCGCGCGCCGGGCATGACGTTGATGAAGATGCCGGTGTTCACGTGGACCGCGCTGTGCTCGAACGTGCTGATCATGGCCACGTTCCCGATCCTGACGGTCGCGCTCGCGCTGCTGGGCCTCGACCGCTACCTCGACATGCACTTCTTCACGAACGATGCCGGCGGCAATGCGATGCTGTACCTGAACCTGATCTGGGCATGGGGGCATCCGGAGGTGTACATCCTCGTGCTGCCCGCGTTCGGCATCTATTCGGAAGTCATCGCCACGTTCGCGAAGAAGCCGTTGTTCGGCTACCGGACGATGGTCTATGCATCGTGCGTGATCATGGTGCTCGCGTTCCTCGTGTGGCTGCACCACTTCTTCACGATGGGTTCCGGTGCGGACGTCAACGCGTTTTTCGGCATCATGACGATGGTCATCGCGATTCCGACCGGCGTGAAGATCTTCAACTGGCTGTTTACGATGTACCGCGGCCGCATCGAATTCACGGCGCCCGTGCTGTGGACGATCGGTTTCATGGTCACGTTCACGCTCGGCGGCATGACCGGCGTGATGATGGCGATTCCCGGCGCGGACTTCGTGCTGCACAACAGCCTGTTCCTGATCGCGCACTTCCACAACGCGATCATCGGCGGCGTCGTGTTCGGCTACTTCGCGGGCGTGCATTACTGGTTCCCGAAGGTGTTCGGTTTCCGGCTCGACGAGAAGTTCGGCAAGCGTGCTTTCTGGTGCTGGTTCCTCGGCTTCTACGCGTCGTTCGTGCCGCTGTACGTGCTCGGCTTCATGGGCATGACGCGGCGGCTCAACCACTACGACAACCCGGCCTGGCATCCGTGGCTGGTCGCCGCCGCGTTCGGCGTCGCGCTGATCGCGCTCGGCGTGCTGTGTCAGGTCGCATCGGTGTGGGTCGGCTGGCGCAATCGCAACCAGCCGCAGTATCGCGATGCGACGGGCGATCCGTGGAACGGCCGCACGCTCGAATGGGCGACGAGTTCGCCGCCCGCCGTCTACAACTTCGCGGTGATCCCGAACGTTCATGAACTCGACGAGCTCGCGTATCGCAAGGCGAAGGGCCTCGGGCTCGGTCTCGGCAAGAACGTCAGGTACCAGGACATCCACATGCCGTCGAACACGAGTGCGGGCTTCTTCGTCGGCCTCTTCAGCCTGATGCTCGGCTTCGCACTCGTCTGGCACATCTGGTGGCTCGCGATTGCCGCGCTCGTCGGCATCGTCGCGACGGTGGTGCTGTACAGCGCACAGGACAACGACGGCTATTACATTCCGGCGGATACCGTCCGCACGATCGAGGAACAACGCGCGGGCGTGCGGATCGGCACACCGGCGCCGCAAGCCGAACTGGAGGCGAACTGATGTCGTATCAATCTCTCGCGGGCGCCGGCCATCAACCGGCGGCGCACCACCATCCGCCGTCGCATTCGGTGTTCGGCTTCTGGCTGTACCTGATGACCGACTGCGTGATCTTCGCGTCGCTGTTTGCGACGTTCGCGGTGCTCGGCCACCAGTTTGCGGGCGGGCCGACCGCGAAGGACCTGTTCGATATCCCGGGCGTCGCACTCGAGACCGCCGCGCTGCTGCTGTCCAGCATCACGTACGGCTTCGCGATGCTCGGCGCGCAGCGCCGCCGGCGCGGCACCGTGTTCGTCTGGCTTGCGGTGACGTTCGTGCTCGGCGCTGCGTTTCTCGCGATGGAACTGCGCGAGTTCTCGCACCTGATCGCGGAAGGCGCGGGCCCGCAGCGCAGCGCGTTCCTGTCGGCGTTCTTCGCGCTGGTCGGCACGCACGGATTGCACGTGGCGGTGGGCCTGTTGTGGATGGTCGTGCTCGTGGTGCAGATCGCACGTGGCCCCGGCATGACGGAACGCGACTTCCGGCGCCTCACCTGCCTGAGCCTCTTCTGGCACTTCCTCGACATCGTCTGGATCTGCGTGTTCTCCTTCGTCTATCTCGCGGGCGTGATCTAAATGGCTCATTCGGAACTCATCCACCACGATGAAGCGCACGGCACGGCCGGCGGCTACGTCGTCGGTTTCGTGCTGTCGGTGCTGCTGACGGCCGCGTCGTTCGGCCTCGTGACGGGCGGCGTGCTGGCGCCGAGGGCGGCGCTCATCGCGCTCGCGGTGCTCGCGTTCGTGCAGATTCTCGTGCACCTCGTGTGCTTCCTGCACATGAACACGTCGTCCAGCCAGCGCTGGAACGTGATGGCGTTCAGCTACACGGTGCTCACTGCGCTGATCCTGATCTTCGGGACGCTGTGGGTGATGCACAACGTCAGCATGAACATGATGTCGCGTTAACCGGCCCGGGCCGTGGTTTGGCCCGCCCTTCCGCGCCGTGCCCGCAGCACGGCTTTGTTCCTTTCGGGCGTGCGGTTCGCGCGCCTTTGCGCATCATGATCAACAACGATTCCCAGACCCCGGTTCGTGCCGACGAGCCGATCCCGCATCGCAAGGTCATCCGCGCGTGGCTCGTGCCGTTCGCCACGCGCGAGATCGTGCGCCCGATCGCGCTGCTCGTGCTCGACTACCTGCTGCTGTTCGCGGCGTTCGCCGGCGCGCTGCTGATTCCGTCGATCATCGGCAAGATCGTCTGCGGGATGGCCGCCGGCTTCATCACCGGGCGGCTCTTCATCATCGGGCACGACGCGTGTCACCAGAGCCTGACGCCCGATCGCCGGCTGAACCGCTGGCTCGGCCGCATCGCATTCCTGCCGTCGCTGACGCCATACAGCCTGTGGGAAGTCGGGCACAACGTCGTGCACCACGGTTATACGAACCTGAAGGGCTTTGACTTCGTGTGGGCGCCGCATACGCCGGCGGAATACGCCGCGCTGTCGCCGGTGCGCCGCTTGCTGGATCGCGTCTACCGAAGCGGCTGGGCGCCGGGGCTTTATTATCTCGTCGAGATCTGGTGGCTGCGGATGTATTTCCCGACCAGGACCTATGTCGGTGCGTCGCGGCCCGTATTCCGGCGCGACTGCCTGCTGGTGACGGGCTTCGCGGCCGTGTGGATCGCCGCCGTCGTCTGGGTGGCGATCGCGACAGGGCAGCCCATCGCGCTGCTGCTCGCAACCGCTGTGCTCGTGCCGTTCCTGTTCTGGTGCTCGATGATCGGCTTCGTCGTGTATGTCCATCACACCGATCCGCGCATCGCGTGGCACGCGAACCGCGCGGAATGGTCGAATGCCGCGCCGTTCGTGTCGACCACGCTGCACCTGACGTTCCCGTTCGGTATCGGCGGCCTGCTGCACCACATCATGGAGCACACGGCGCATCACGTGGACATGAGCGTGCCGCTGTACCGGCTCAAGCCCGCGCAGTCAAAACTGGAAGACATGCTGCCCGGGCGGATCGTCGTGCAGCGCTTCAGCTGGCGCTGGTATTTCGACACGGCGCGCCGCTGCAAGCTCTATGACACCGACCGCAAGCTCTGGACGGACTACCTCGGAAACCGGACGAGCGACGCGGCATGCGACGCGCTCCCGCCGGCCGCCGCGGACGAACTGGGGGGCGCGGTTCCCGAACCGGCGGGCAAGGTGCCCGCCGCGAGCGCTCACGCGGTGCCGTAATCCACGTGGCCGGTTTCGCGGCAGAAGCTGACGAGCCGCAAACCGGCCGCCTTTGCGATCTCGATCGCGAGCGACGACGGCGCGGAGATGGTTGCGACCATCGGGATGCCGACCCGTGCGGCCTTGCGCACGAGCTCGTAGCTCGCGCGGCTCGACAGGAACACGAAGCCGTCGGTCGCGTCGGCGCGCGACAGCACGAGCGAGCCGATCAGCTTGTCCAGCGCGTTGTGGCGGCCAACGTCCTCGAACGCGATCCGGATCGCGCCTGTTGCGTCGCACCATGCGGCCGCATGCAGGCCGCCCGTGAGCTGCGTGAGCGCCTGGTGGGCCGGCAGCGCATGTGCCGCGCGCGCCAGCGCGTCGGGCGCGAGGCGCGCGAGAAAGCCCGTGTCGGGCACGCGTTCGGGCGCGAGGTCGAGCAGGTCGATGCTTTCGATTCCGCATACGCCGCAGCCGGTGCGCCCCGCGAGCGCGCGGCGCCGGTCCTTCAGCGCGGCGAATGCCTGCTGGACGACTTCCAGATGGACTTCCGCATGCGGCAGCGGCGCGTCGGCGTGCAGGATCACCTCGATGTCCTTGATGTCGCTGCCGCGCGCGACGATCCCTTCCGAGATTGCGAAGCCGACCGCGAACGCTTCGAGGTCGCACGGCGTGCACATCATCACCGCGTGCGAGATGCCGTTGAAGACGAGTGCGACGGGCCATTCCTGGCCGACGTAGTCGTGCGCGGTTTCGACGGCGCCGCCGCGCGTGCGGCGCACGGACAGCTCGATCGCGCCGCGCGGTTCGGCGTGCGGTTCGTCGCGCAGTTCGTCGGATTCGGTCGGATTCACGAGCACTCCCGTTGATTCGAGGCACGGCTGGCGGACCATCAATCGTGTCCGCCGTCCGCGCGCAGAGGTTCTAAAATACCCCAGGCAGGCCGGCCGCGCCGGCAACCGTCATGTCAGGTAACGACCATGGGACTCAGCGACGCTCCGTTGCTATTCAACTTCGAACACGATTCGTCGGAAAATTTCACGTACATCCCGATGATCGTGCGTTTCAACCTCGACCGCTTCGGTTTGCGGATTTCGCTCGAGCAGTGGCAGTTGCTGCCGCTCGAGGACCGCAAGCTGCTCGCGCGCTTTCCGGCCGACGACGACACCGCGATCGAGCCCAACTTCGATCATGCGCTGTTCGAGATGCTGCGCACGCACGCCGATCTGGAACCGTCGTGGTTCCAGCCGGACGAGCAGCCGAGCTGGCGCGCCACCGACACGGTGCCGGAGTCGCTCGTGCAGCAGAGCGCGCTGGCCGGGTTGTCGGCACCCGCGCTCGCGCAGTGGCAGCGGCTTGCGCCGTTCCAGCGCTACGTGCTGGTGAAGCTGTCGCGCAAGCCGAAGCTGAATCACGATTTCCTGCCCGCGATGCGGGAGTTCGGGCTGACGGCCACGCACTGACGGGCCGCGTGCCGCGCCGCAGCGCGGCGCTTGTCCGTCAGGGCGTCAGAGCGGCGGCAGTTGCCGCGGCTTGCGGTCCTGGCCGGTCGCGACGTACGTGAGCGTCGCTTCGGTGACCTTCACGATTTCGCCCATCAGGCGCATGCGCTGTGCATACACCTCGACGTCGACCGTGATCGACGTGTTGCCGGTGCGCATGATGGTCGCGTAGAAGCTCAGAAGATCGCCGACGAACACCGGCTGCTTGAACACGAACGAGTTGACCGCGACCGTCGCGACGCGTCCATTTGCGCGCTGGCTCGCGGGGATCGAACCGGCAATGTCGACCTGCGACATGATCCAGCCGCCGAACACGTCGCCGTGGACGTTCGCGTCGTGCGGTTGCGGGACGACGCGCAGCGCGGGCTGCTTTTGCGGAAGTTCGAGGGTCGAATCGGTCATGGCGGGGGCTTTCATCCTGTAATAAATTCGCCGCCGCGCGCAGGCTGGCCGGCAAGACCGCCGGCAGCGGCGCGAAGCGGCTTCTGCGACAATACAACGTTCGCAAATTGTACGAGAAAGCGGGCGAGCCGGCCGCCGATGCACGCGTCCGGCGCCGCCGCCGATCCTTCCCCCATGCGCCGATTTCCTGCTTCCGGCGAGCCCGCGCCGGCTTCGACCGGGCCCCGCAACGACTGGCAGACCATCCGGTCGCTGCTGCCGTACCTGAGCACCTACAAATGGCGCGTCGCGCTCGCGCTCGCCTGCCTGATCGGCGCGAAGGTCGCGAACCTCGGCGTGCCGGTCGTGATGAAGCGCATCGTCGACCACCTGTCCTACGTGCAGCAGATCACCGCGCTCGGCCGCGCCGAGCAGTCGGCCGGCATCGTGCTCGCGGGCGGCGTCGGGCTGCTGGTCGTCGCGTATGCGTTCGTGCGGCTGTCGACGTCGCTGTTTACCGAGCTGCGCGAGATCCTGTTCTCGAAGGTCACCGAGAGCGCGGTGCGCCAGCTCGCGCTGCAGGTATTCAGGCACCTGCACGGGCTGTCGCTGCGGTTTCACCTGGAGCGCCAGACGGGCGGCATGTCGCGCGACATCGAGCGCGGCACGCGCGGCATCCAGCAGCTGATTTCGTATTCGCTGTACAGCATCCTGCCGACGCTCGTCGAGGTCGGGCTCGTGCTCGGCTTCTTCGTGGTCAAGTACGAGGCCTATTACGCGTACGTGACGTTCGCTGCGCTGGTCACGTACATCGTGTTCACGGTGAAGGTCACCAACTGGCGCACGCACTTCCGCCGCACGATGAACGAACTCGATTCGCGCGCGAACGCGCGGGCGATCGATTCGCTGATCAACTACGAGACGGTGAAGTACTTCGGCAACGAGGAGTGGGAAGCGCAGCGCTACGACGAGAACCTGAAGCGCTACCGCAAGGCGGCGATCCGCTCGCAGAACTCGCTGTCGGTGCTGAACTTCGGCCAGCAGGCGATCATCGGCACGGGGCTCGTGTTCATCCTGTGGCGCGCGACGCAGGGCGTGCTCGCGGGCAAGCTGACGCTCGGCGATCTCGTGCTGATCAACACGTTCATGCTGCAGCTCTATATTCCGCTGAACTTTCTCGGCGTCGTCTATCGCGAGCTGAAGCAGAGCCTCACCGACATGGACCGGATGTTCGGGCTGCTGTCGGCCGCGAAGGAAGTCGCGGATTTACCCGATGCACGGCCGCTCGCGGTGGCCGGCGCGCAGGTGCGCTTCGAGCATGTGAACTTCGCATACGAGCCGGCGCGGTCGATCCTGCACGACGTGACGTTCACGATCGACGCGGGCACGACGACCGCGGTGGTCGGTCACAGCGGTTCCGGGAAGTCGACGCTGTCGCGCCTGCTGTTCCGCTTCTACGATCTCGACCGGCAGGCGGGCGGCGCGATCCGGATCGACGGCCAGGACATTCGCGACGTCACGCAGGATTCGCTGCGCGCATCGATCGGGATCGTGCCGCAGGACACCGTGCTGTTCAACGACTCGATCTACTACAACATCGCGTACGGCCGGCCGACCGCGACCCGCGACGAGGTGGTCGCGGCCGCGCGTGCCGCGCATATCCACGATTTCATCGAAAGCTTGCCGAAGGGCTATGACACGCCGGTCGGCGAGCGCGGGCTGAAGCTGTCGGGCGGCGAGAAGCAGCGCGTCGCGATCGCGCGCACGCTGCTGAAGAATCCGCCGATCCTGCTGTTCGACGAAGCGACGTCGGCGCTCGATTCGCGTTCGGAACGCGCGATCCAGCACGAGCTCGACCAGATCGCGCGGCATCGCACGACGCTCGTGATCGCGCATCGGCTGTCGACGGTCGTGCACGCGCAGCAGATCCTCGTGATGGATCACGGACGGATCGTGGAACGCGGCACGCACGACGAACTCGTGCGTGCGGACGGGCTGTATGCGCAGATGTGGGCGCTGCAGCAGCAGCGCGCGGCGGCGGGCGGGGAAGAGGCCGAGGCCGCGTGAGCGGCGATGCTGCGCGCGGTGGCGCGCAGCGGGAACCCGGGGCGGTCTGCCGGAAGTGCGCGCGGGCAGCGTAGCGGCACGACGCGGCGCCGCGTAGGTAGTCCGTCGTCCGGTCAGCCCGCGGCGCGCAGCCGCGCGTCGAGTTCGCCGAGCTGCGCGGGCGTGCCGACGTTCTCCCAGACGCCTTCGTACAGTTCGCCGCTCGCGCGGCCGGCTTCGATCGTCGCGCGGAAGTACGGCGTCAGTGCGCGTCGCGTGCCGGGCGCGAGATCGCGGAACATCCGCGTGTCGTACAGGCCGATGCTGCCGAACGTGACGCGCTCGCCGCCGTCGAGCGACAGGCGCCCGTCGCCACCGAGCACGAAGTCGCCGGACGGATGGAACGGCGGATTCGGCACCATCACGAGATGCATCGCGGGCGCGTCGAGTGCCGACATGCGCGCGGCGGGGGCGGCGAGCTTCCCGTAATCGAACTCGGCGAACACGTCGCCGGCCACCGCGACGAACACTGTCGGCCGCCCGTCGGGTTCCAGCAGCGGCAATGCCTGCGCGATGCCGCCGGCGGTTTCCAGCGCTTCGCCCTCGGCCGAATACGCGAGCCGCACTCCCCAGCGCGAACCGTCGCCGAGCGAGGCCTCGATCCGTTCGCCGAGCCATGCATGGTTGATCACGATCGTCTCGATGCCCGCGCGTGCGAGCGCTTCGATCTGCCAGACGATCAGCGGCTTGCCGCCCGCTTCGAGCAGCGGCTTCGGGCGGGTGTCGGTCAGCGGGCGCATCCGTTCGCCGCGCCCGGCGGCGAAGATCATCGCCGTGGTCAGGGTGTCACTCATGTTCGGCCGGGTGTCAGGACAGTCAGAACGTATAGCCCACGTCGGCCGGCGCGTTGCCCTCGAGTTCGTCGAGCAGCTTCGCGAACGGCACGAGCGGGCGATAGCGCAGCGCGACCTTGCGCGCATACGCGAGGAAGCGCGGCAGGTCGTTCAGGTAGTGCGGCTTGCCGTCGCGGTAATTGATGCGCGCGAACAGGCCGAGGATCTTGATATGGCGCTGCAGCCCCATCCATTCGAGCTGGCGGTAGAACTCGCCGAAATCCGGATCGACCGGCAGGCCGGCCTTTTTCGCCTTTTCCCAGTAGTACGCGAAGCAGTCGAGCTCGAACTCCTCGTCCCAGCTGACGAACGCGTCGCGCAGCAACGACACGACGTCGTACGTCAGCGGCCCGTAGACGGCGTCCTGGAAGTCGAGCACGCCCGGATTCGGCTCGCAGACCATCAGGTTGCGCGGCATGAAGTCGCGCAGCATGAAACCCTGCGGCTGCGCGTGCGCGCTGGCGACTAGCAGTGCGAAGGTGCGGTCGAGCGTGCCGCGCATCGCGTCGGTGACGGGCTTGCCGAGGTGGCGGCCGACGAACCATTCGGGCAGCAGCTCCATTTCGCGGCGCAGGAACGCTTCGTCGAACGGCGGCAGCACGTCGGGCTTCGACGTGAGCTGGAAGCGGATCAGCGCGTCGAGCGCGTCGCGCATCAGCGGCCGCGCGGCGGCCGGGTCGGCCGGATCGAGCACCGAGATGTACGACGTGCGGCCGAGGTCCGTCACGAGCATGAAGCCCGCATCGAAATCGTGGGCCAGGATGTCCGGCACGTGATCGCCGGCCGCGGCGAGCAACTGCGCGACCTGGACGAACTCGCGGCACTTCTCTGGCGGCGGCGCGTCGACGGCAATCAGCGTGCCGCCGGCGCTCGTGGCCGACGCGACACGGAAATAACGGCGGAAACTGGCGTCGGACGACGCAGGCGCGAGGGTCGACAGGTCAAGGGCGTAGCGCCCGGCGAGCGGGCGCAGCCACGCGGTGAGTGCGTCGAGGCGGGCGTCGGGCTGGGATGCGGCGGATGGCGGCGTCATGAAACTCGGGGGAGGGGGGAACGTCTTGCCATATAATACCCCACGACTTTTTTGACGCGCCCCGCGTCAGCTTCCGCCGTACAGGCCCGCTGCCTGTCGCGCCGTCCGCCCGATCGCCTCCCCGGTTTGCGCTCAGCCGCAGTCGCGGTTCGACGGCGCGGCCCGCCGTGCGCGAGTGTGCCGTGAAGGCGCGGTTGACAAGGGGCGATTCGCCAAACGATAGATGCCGCCCAAACCGCTATTCCCGAATGTTTTCCCCGGTGACGGGGCGCCGCGCAAACGGCGGCTCGCGCTCGCGCTCCTGGCCGTGCCGGGCCTCGTGCCGGCCGTGTCGTACGCGCAGCTGTCGGGCGCGGCTGCGCAGCCGCAGCCGCTCGACTCGCCGTGGGATCTGCGTCTCGCACCCCAGCTCGAGGATCATCCGCTGAAGGACGGCGCGAAGCCGGCCGCCTTCGTGATCGCCGACCACACGAGCGGCACGGCCGAGCAGGATCTGGCCGCGAAGGGTTCGGCCGAACTGCGGCGCGGCGAAGCCGTCGTGAAGGCCGACGCGATCCACTACGATCAGGATACCGACATGGCCGATGCGTACGGCCAGGTCAGGATAGTCAACGGCGGCACGTCGTTCGCGGGCCCCGAGGCGCATCTGAAGATCGAGGCGAACCAGGGCTTCATGACGGCGCCGAAGTACCACTTCAACGTGACGGGCGGGTCGGGCAGCGCGGAGCGCGTCGACATGGTCGACAACGAGCGCTCGGTGTTCGTCAACGGCACGTACACGGCGTGCCAGTGCTCGACGAACCCCGCGTGGTACATCAAGGGCAGCCGCTTCGACTTCGATACGGGCGCCGACGAAGGCACCGCGCGCAACGGCGTGCTGTTCTTCCAGGGCGTGCCGATCTTCGCGAGCCCGTGGCTGACGTTCCCGCTGTCGGGTGAGCGGCGCAGCGGCCTGCTGCCGCCGACGTTCTCGATGAACTCGAACAACGGCTTCGAGCTGTCGCTGCCGTACTACTTCAACATCGCGCCGAACCGCGACCTGACGCTTACGCCGCGCATCATCTCGCGGCGCGGCGTGATGGCCGAAGCGACGTTCCGCTACCTGTCGGCGTCGTATTCGGGCACGCTGACGGCCAATTACCTGCCGGATGACCGGCTCGCGCACCGCAACCGCTACGCGATCTACTGGCAGCACCAGCAGAACTTCGGCGGCGGCTTCGGCGGCTACGTCTACTACAACAAGGTCTCGGACAACACCTATCCCGAAGATCTCGGTTCGACGAACCAGTTCATCAACGGGACGCAGACGCTGTACCAGCAGGAAGCCGGCCTCACGTACAACAACGGCCCGTGGTCGGTGCTTGCGCGTTACCAGCACTGGCAGACGCTGCCGCCGTCGATCGCGCCGTACAGCCGCGAGCCGCAGTTGAACGTGAAGTACACGAAGTACAACGTCGGCGGCTTCGACTTCGGCGCGGAAGCCGATTATTCGCGGTTCCGCATCACGACGGCCGATGCGACCGAAGGCGACCGGATCGTCTTCAACCCGTACATCGCATACGGCGTGTACGGCCCCGGCTACTTCGTCGTGCCGAAGGTCCAGTACCACTTCGCGTCGTACGACCTGAGCCACCTGTCGTCGGGCACGCCGAACAACCCGAAGCGCTTCACCGAGTCGATCCCGACCGTGACCTTCGACTCGGGCCTGATCTTCGACCGCTCGGTGCGCCTGTTCGGGCAGGACTTCATCCAGACCCTCGAGCCGCGCCTGTACTACGTGTACACGCCGTATCGCGACCAGTCGAACGCGCCGCTGTTCGACACCGCGGAATCGGACTTCGGCCTCGCGGAGATCTACCAGCCGAACACGTTCGTCGGCAACGACCGGATCGCCGATGCGAACCGGATCACGGCCGGCCTCACGTCGCGCTTCATCGATCCGCGCACCGGCGACGAGCGTGCGCGCTTCGTGATCGCGCAGCAGTACTACTTCGCCGATCAGCGCGTCACGCTGAACCCCGGGCAGAGCGCCGTGCTGGCGCGCCACTCGGACCTGATCGTCGGCGCCGCGCTGAAGCTCGGTTCGGGCTTCATGTCGGAAACGGCGTTCCAGTACAACCAGAACAACAACCAGCTCGTGAAGTCGAGCATCGGTTTCGGCTACAGCCCGGGCGAGCGCCGCGTGATCAACGTCGGCTACCGCTATACGCGCTCGAACACCACGCTCGACAACCAGCCGATCAACCAGTTCCTGGTGTCCGCGCAGTGGCCGCTCACGCGCCGCCTGTATGCGATCGGCCGCTTCAACTACGATCTCGCCGGCGATCGCGTGGTCGACGGTCTGCTCGGCTTACAATACGACGCGGATTGCTGGGCGCTCGGGGTAGGGGTGCAGCGGGCCGCGAACGGCATCAATTCGTCGGGACAGCAGAACTCGTCGACGCGCTTCATGATGCAACTGACGCTCAAGGGCTTGTCGACCGTCGACAACGGCCTCGTGTCCGCATTCCGCGCCGGGGTGCCGGGCTACACGCCGCTGCCGCCGCCGCCGCCGCCGATGTCCCGCTTCAGCAACTACGAGTAACGCCGGCTTGTCTGCACCGGTCAGCACGATTTCAATGGAGTATCAGTGGCAATGAAGAAATCCCTTCGTTTCGCGGCAGTCGTGTCCAGCCTCGCCGCGTCCGCCGCGCTGCTCGCCGCCGCGCCGGCCGCGGCGCAGGCGCTCGGTTCGCGAGGTGCGCAGCTCGCCGACGAAGTCGTCGCGGTCGTCAACAACGACGTGATCACGGGCCGCGAACTCGACCAGCGCGTCGGCCTGATCGCGCGCCGGCTGCAGCAGCAGAACGCGCCGGTGCCGCCGGCCGACCAGTTGCGTGCGCAGGTGCTGAACCAGATGGTGCTCGAGCGGATCCAGGTGCAGAAGGCCAAGGACGACGGGATCCGCATCGACGACGCGACCGTGCAGTCGACGCTGCAGCGTCTCGCGCAAGCGAACGGGATGACGCTCGAGCAGTACCGCGCGCGTCTGGAGTCGCAAGGCGTGCCCTGGAGCATCTTCACGAGCGATGCGCGTACCGAGCTGATGCTGTCGAAGCTGCGCGAGCGCGAGGTCGACGGCAAGATCACCGTGTCGGACGCCGAGGTCGCGAACTACATCGCGAGCCAGCGCGGGCCGAACGCGGCACAGCAGCAGGACCTGCGCTTCCAGCACATCTTCATCAAGGCGCCGACCAACGCGCCGCAGGCCGACATCGAAGCCGCGCAGAAGAAGGCCGACGCGCTGCTGCAGCAAGCGAAGTCGGGCGCCGATTTCGAGCGGCTCGCGAAGAACAACTCCGAAGCAAACGACGCGAAGAAGGGCGGCGACCTCGGCTTCAAGGCGCCGAGCGCGCTGCCGGCCGAAGTCGTCGATGCCGCATCGAAGCTGCGCCCGGGCCAGGTCAACCCGACGCTGATCCGCGTGCCGGACGGCTTCGAGATCGTGCGTCTCGTCGACCGCCGCCAGAGCCAGGGCGCTTCCGCCGCGGCGCCGAAGATCGTCCAGACGCACGTGCGCCACATCCTGCTGCGCGTGGGCGAAGGCAAGTCGGAAGGGCAGGCGCGCCAGCAACTGGCCGACATCCGCAACCAGGTCGAGGCCGGCGGCGATTTCGCGAAGTTCGCGCGTACCTACTCGCAGGACGGTTCGGCGTCGCAGGGCGGCGATCTCGGCTGGATCAGCCCGGGTGAAACCGTGCCGGAATTCGAGCGTGCGATGAACAACCTGCAGGACGGCCAGATCAGCCAGCCGATTCGTACCGAGTACGGCTACCACCTGATCCAGGTGCTGAACCGCCGCGAGGCGGAAGGCTCGGTGCAGCAGCAGATGGACATCGCGCGTCAGGCGATCGGCCAGCGCAAGGCCGAGCAGGCATATGCCGACTGGCTGCGCGAGCTGCGCGACTCGTCGTACGTGCAGTTCAAGATCGGCGGCGCCGGCCCGGCGAACTGAACGAGCCTCCGATGACCACGCCCGCGCTGCAGATCGCGATCACGACCGGCGAACCCGCGGGCGTCGGCCCTGAGCTGACCGTGCAGGCGCTGCGAGATGCCGCGCAGCGCTGGCCCGACGCGCATTTCACCGTGCTCGGCGATGCGGCGCTGCTCGACGCGCGCGCGGCGGCGGTCGGCGCGAGCCCTGCAACGCTCGCCGGCGGGCAGGTGTCGGTCGCGCATCACGCGCTCGCCGCTCCCGTGCAGGCGGGCAAGCTGGATGCGGCGAACGGCCGGTACGTGCTCGACCTGCTCGACACGGCGATCGACGGCGCGCTGGCGGGCCGGTACGACGCGATCGTTACCGCGCCGCTGCAGAAGAGCACGATCAACGATGCGGGCGTGCCGTTCACCGGCCATACCGAATACCTGGCCGAGCGCACGCATACGCCGCGTGTCGTGATGATGCTGGCGGGCACCGGTGCCAGGCCGCTGCGCGTCGCGCTCGCGACCACGCACCTGCCGCTGAAGGACGTGTCGGCCGCGCTGACGATCGACGGGCTCGTCGAGACGCTCGCGATCATCGATCGCGACCTGCGGCGCGACTTCGGTCTCGCCGCGCCGCGCATCCTCGTGACGGGCCTGAACCCGCACGCGGGCGAGAACGGTTATCTCGGCCGCGAAGAGATCGACGTGATCTCGCCGGCGCTGGCCCGCGCGAACGCGCAGGGTATCGATGCGCGCGGCCCGTATCCGGCCGACACGCTGTTCCAGCCGCGCCATCTGGCCGATGCCGATTGCGTGCTCGCGATGTTCCATGACCAGGGGTTGCCCGTGCTGAAGTACGCGACGTTCGGCGAGGGCATCAACGTGACGCTCGGGCTGCCGATCATCCGCACGTCGGTCGATCACGGCACCGCGCTCGATCTGGCCGGCACGGGCCGCGCGGATCCGGGCAGCATGGTCGCCGCGCTCGATACGGCCGTCACGATGGCGCGCCATCGCCGCGCGGCCTGACGCGGCCCGACCTCACCCCATTCGTCGTATTTTTCGTTTTACTGAGTCGATGTCGAACAGCAGACAGCACCAAGGCCACTTCGCGCGCAAGCGCTTCGGGCAGAACTTCCTCGTCGATCACGGCGTGATCGATTCGATCGTGTCGACGATCGGTCCCGCGCGCGGCCAGCGCATGGTCGAGATCGGCCCCGGGCTCGGCGCGCTGACCGGGCCGCTGATCGAGCGTCTCGCGACGCCCGAGGCGCCGCTGCACGCGGTCGAGCTCGACCGCGACCTGATCGGGCGCCTGCAGCAGCGCTTCGGCGCGCTGCTCGAACTGCACGCGGGCGACGCGCTCGCGTTCGACTTCGGTTCGCTCGCGGCGCCCGGCGACAAGCCGTCGCTGCGGATCGTCGGCAACCTGCCGTACAACATTTCCAGCCCGCTGCTGTTTCACCTGATGACGTTCGCCGACGTGGTCATCGACCAGCATTTCATGCTGCAGAACGAAGTCGTCGAGCGGATGGTCGCAGAGCCGGGCACGAAGGCGTTTTCGCGGCTGTCGGTGATGCTGCAGTACCGCTACGTGATGGAAAAGATGCTCGACGTGCCGCCGGAATCGTTCCAGCCGCCGCCGAAGGTCGATTCGGCGATCGTCCGGATGATTCCGTACGAGCCGCACGAACTGCCGGACGTCGATCCGGTGCTGCTCGGCGAAATCGTCACCGCCGCGTTCTCGCAGCGCCGCAAGATGCTGCGCAATACGCTCGGCGACTATCGCGAGACGATCGATTTCGATGCGCTCGGCTTCGATCTCGCGCGCCGTGCGGAGGACGTGAGCGTGGCCGAATACGTCGGCGTCGCGCAGACGCTCGCGGCGGTGCGCAAGGCCGGGTAACGCGCATGGCGCGGGCCGGACCACCGGATGTCGCGATGAGGCTGCCCCGCGGGGCAGCTTTTTTATTGCGCTCGTGCCTTTCTTCGCATGTGCGGCTGCCGCCTGCCGTCACGCCCGCCTGCGCGGCGGCGTGTTGACGAGCGCGATGCCGGTCAGCACGAGCGCGGCCGCGGACATGAAGCGCCAGCCGACCGATTCGCCGAGCAGCAGCACGCCGAACGCGACGCCGAACAGCGGCGACAGGAACGTGAATACGGACAGCCGCGACGCGCTGTAGCGCGTCAGCAACCAGAACCACGACAGGTAGCTGACGAACGCGACGATCACCGACTGGTACGCGAGGCTTGCCACCGCGACCGGCGTCACATGCGCGAACGACATCTGGCCGAACAGCGCGGCCAGCGCGACCAGTACGACCGCCGACACCGCGAGCTGGTAGAACAGCGTCTTGCTCGCACTTGCGTGCGCGAGCGCCGTCGAACGCACGACGACCGTCGTCGCGGCCCACATTGCGCCGCCGAGTATGCCGAGCGCGTCGCCGGCCAGCCCCGCCAGCACCGATGCGCCGGGCGCGCGCGGCGTCAGGAAGCCGTCCGCGAACGCGAGTGCGATACCGGCGAACGCGAGGCCGACGCCGGCCCACTGCGCGCGCTGCAGCCGTTCGCCCGGCGCGAACAGGTGCAGGCCGAGCGCGGTGAAGCAGGGTGCCGTGTACAGGAAGATCGCCATGTGCGACGCGCTCGTCAGCGTCAGCCCGAAGAACACGCAGACGAATTCGCCGGCGAACAGCGCACCGGCCGCGAGGCCGGCGCCGAACGTGCCGTCCGCGTGGAACAGCGGCGTGCCGCGCGCGCGGGCCCAGCCCCACAGCAGCAGCGCGGCAATCACCGAGCGCAGCCCGGCCTGGAACATCGGCGCGATGGCGGCATTCGTGCTCTTGATCGCGACCTGCTGGAAGCCCCAGATCGCGCACAGCAACAGCATCAGGCCCACCGCGCGCATGTCGAGCGCGCGGCGCATGGGCGTGGCGGCAAGCGTGGTCATCGGCGAGCCTCGCTGATTCGATACGGCAGCAGCGAGATCGGGTGGGCGGCGCGTTCGGCGCGCTCGAATCGGCGGTTTCGCACGAGAGTTTAGAGAGGCGCGAGATGGTCTTGGAGTCGGGAACGAGAATCTAAACTTGGACCTCGCAGCCTCGGAGCGGGCTCACGGTGGACGAACATTCGAAGGGCAATGTAAGCGCCGCCTATGGTCCTCTGTGCGATGAGAGTTGGAGGCTTCACGCTTTGTGAGGTTTAGTCGACTCGACCTTTTTTCTGGATCAGTTCAATTTTGTAGCCATCGGGGTCCGCGACAAAGGCGATCACGGTTGTACCGTGCTTCATAGGGCCGGCTTCGCGCGCCACGACGCCACCGCGCTTTTTTACTTCTTCACAGGCGGCATACGCGTCTTCCACTTCCAGCGCGATATGACCGTACCCCGTTCCCAAGTCGTACTTGTCGGTGCCCCAGTTGTAGGTCAATTCGATAGCTGCGGCTTCGGACTCGTCTTCGTAACCGACAAATGCCAGCGTGAACTTTCCATCAGGGTAGTCGTGCTTTCGGAGCAGACGCATGCCGAGGACCTCGGTGTAGAAGCGGATGGACGCGTCCAAATCGCCTACGCGAAGCATAGTGTGCAGGATTCGCATGAGTAGTCCTTTGATGGCGCGTCGAAAGACGCATTGAGAACCCGCAATTGTAGAGGATATGGAGTTGACCTGCTTTTCGCCCCAACTTGTCCCTTGACCGGCAGTTTCTTCCGCAGGTTAGGATGACCGGCATGATTCTTGTCTACCGCTACCGCGTGAAGTCGCTCAACGGACTGCTCAACAAACAGAGCCGTGCGGTGAACTACGTCTGGAATTTCTGCAACGACACGCAGAAGCACGCGCTCAAGTGGAGCAAGAGGTGGCCGACCGGCTTCGACCTGAATGTGCTCACGACCGGCAGCAGCAAGGAACTCGGCATTCACTCGGGAACGGTCAACGCAACGTGCGAGCAGTACGCGAAGTCGCGCAGCCAGCACCGGCGCCCTTACCTGCGCTATCGCGGCAGGAAATCGCTTGGCTGGGTGCCGTTGAAAGGCCGCGACATGAAACGTGAAGGCGACGCGTTTCGCTTTGCCGGCCATACTTTCCGCGTGTTCAGCAGCCGGCCGCTCCCTGAAGGCAAGATCAAGGACGGAACCAATTTTGCGCAGGATGCGCGCGGCAACTGGTTTCTCAACATCGTGATCGAGATGCCCGATGTTCAGGCGCGCCCGATCCGTTCCGGCGTCGGCCTCGATCTCGGTCTGAAAGACTTCGCCACACTTTCGACCGGCGAGAAGCTGCCTAACGACCGGTTCGGCCAGCGCGCGGCCGAAAAGCTGGCGAGAGCCCAACGCGCGCGAAAGCACAAACGACATATCGCGAAGCTGCACGCGAAAGTGGCGAATGCCCGCGCCGATTTCCAGCACAAGCTCGCACTCGATCTGGTGCGACGCTTCGACTACATCGCGGTCGGCAATGTGTCGGCCACCAAACTCGCCAGAACCAGGATGGCGAAGAGCATCTACGACGCATCCTGGTCGTCCTTCCGAAACAAGCTTCGTCACAAAGCGATGGCGCACGGAGTCACGTTCGAGGAAGTGGACGAAAGCGGTTCTACCCAGTCCTGTTCGGCGTGCGGGTCGAGAGACAGCACGACGCGGCCGAAAGGTATCGCGGGACTGCGAGTAAGAGAGTGGACCTGCGGTGACTGTGGCGTCGAGCATGATCGTGATACCAACGCTGCGCTGAACATTCTCCGATGCGGGCGTGCATCGCCAGTAGTGGGAATCCACTGCCGTTTGGCGGTGGAGGACGTCAACCAGAAGAAGGCGCACTGAGCGCGGGATGAGCAGGCCGCGGCGCGCGATGCATGTGGCGGCCGGTCGAACGAACGGGCGGTGCGGGGTGACCCGCAGCGCCCGTTTGCATTTGCGCGCGAGGAAAGACTGCGCGCGTTACAGCGACGGCAGCAGCTCGGGCGGGTGATGCTTGAGCGTGTGCCGCGCTTCGCGGAACTCGGGGAAGATCGATTCGACGGTCTGCCAGAAGGCGGGGCTGTGGTTCATCTCGCGCAGGTGCGACAGTTCGTGCGCGACCACGTAGTCGACGATCGACATCGGAAAATGGATCAACCGCCAGTTCAGGCGGATCTTGCCGTCGCTCGAGCAGCTGCCCCAGCGCGTCGCGGCCGACGACAGCGCGTACATCGAATACGTGACGCCCAGCTTTTCCGCATAGACCGCGAGGCGTTCGCCGAAGATCCGCTTCGCCTCGCCCTGCAGCCAGCCCTGCACGCGATCCTTGATCTGCTGCATGTCGGCCTGCGCGGGCAGCGGCAACGACAGCCGCAGCGCATCGGCGTCGAACCCGACGGCGCCCGCGCCGAGCGCGATCGTCACCGTCTTGCCGAGATACGGAAGCTGCGCGCCGTCGCGCCAGTCGATCTGCGGCAGCGCGCGCTGCTCGGTGCGCGTTTTCCACTCCGCGAGCTTCGCGAAGATCCAGCGTTGTTTCTCGGAGATCGCGGCTTCGATGTCGGCGAGCGTGACCCAGCGCGGCGCGGTGATCGACAACCCGCTGCCGTCGATCGTGAAGCCGATCGTGCGGCGCGCCGAGCGCTTCAGGCGGTATTCGAGCACGCGGCTGTCGAGTGCGAACGTGCGCACGCGCGAGCGGTCGGGGGCCGGGCCCGGATCGAGCGGTGCGGCGGGCGCCGCTTCAGGCGGCGCCGGCGGCGTGGCGGGCGCCGACGGTGCGGCGGCCGGCCCGTCGAAGAGCGGCAGATCCATCTGGCGATGATCGAGAGCCACGACGGCTGGCCGTGGCCGCGGACGCTGTTTCATCAGTTCGCTTCTTTTTGACGTACGCAACGGCTGCAACCCGCGGGATTCAGACTCGCGCGGCATCGCGCGTGCCGGCATTGCCCGCTTGACGATATGCATCGGGATCGATACGGCGCATTTCCGCTTCGATCCATGCTTCGACCTGCGAGTTCAATGCATCGGGCGTGAGGCCGGTCGAATCGATCGGCTTGCCGATCGACACGGTGACGACGCCCGGGAATTTCATGAACGAGTTGCGCGGCCACACCCGTCCTGCATTGTGCGCGATCGGCACGACGGGCGTGCCGGTTTCGATCGCGAAGCGCGCGCCGCCCGTCTTGTACTTGCCCTGCTTGCCGACCGGCGTGCGCGTGCCCTCGGGGAACATGATCATCCATGCGCCTTCCGACAGGCGCTTCTTGCCCTGGCGGATCACCGAGTTGAACGCGTTCTTGCCTTCCTTGCGGTTGATGTTGACCATGTGCAGCATCCCGAGCGCCCAGCCGAAGAACGGCACGTACAGCAGCTCGCGCTTGAACACGTAGCAGAGCGGCTTCGGCATCAGCGCCGGAAACGCGAGCGTCTCCCACGCGGACTGGTGCTTCGACAGCAGCACGGCCGGGCCGTCGGGCAGGTTGTCCATCCCTTCGATCCGGTAGCGGATGCCGTTCAGCCAGCGCACGACCCACAGCGTCGACTTGCACCAGCCGGCCGCCATCCAGTAGCGCGCATCGGGGCGCATGAACGGGAACGCGATGAAGCACGCGGTGGCGTACGGCACCGTGTACAGGATGAAGTAGATCAGCAGCAGCAGGGAGCGGACGAAGCGCATCGGCGTGAGTCTGGCGTTGGGGAGGATGCGCGCGGCAGCCGCATCACTCGTGTTCGTGTGAAAGGAAATCGAGCGCAAATGCGCGCAGGTCGTCGTGGACCTTCGTGCCGGGCGGCAGATTGCCGGCGGCGAGCGTTTTCTTGCCCTTGCCGGTCAGCACGAGGTGCGGCTGGAAGCCGACCGCGACACCGGCCTGCAGGTCGCGCAGCGAATCGCCGACGGCCGGCGTGTGACCGGGATCGATCTCGAAGCGCTCGGCGATCATCTGCATCATGCCGGGCTTCGGCTTGCGGCAGTCGCAGTGATCCTCGGCCGTATGCGGGCAGAAGAACACCGCGTCGATGCGCGCGCCGACCGCGGCCGCCGCGCGATGCATCTTCAGGTGCATCTCGTTGAGCGCGGCCATGTCGAACAGCCCGCGACCGATGCCGGACTGGTTGGTCGCGACGACCACGCGATAGCCCGCGTGGTTGAGCCGGGCGATCGCCTCGAGGCTGCCGGGCAGCGCGATCCATTCGTCGGGCGTCTTGATGAACGCATCCGAATCGACGTTGATCACGCCGTCCCGGTCGAGGACGACGAGCTTTCGGGTGGGGCTGGTCGGCATCGTGCGGCCCTTATGCGGCGAGCTTCGAGATGTCGGCGACGCAGTTCATCTGCTGGTGCAGTGCCGACAGCAGCGCGAGACGGTTCGCTCGCAGCGCGGGATCTTCCGCGTTGACCATCACGTCGTTGAAGAACGTGTCGACCGGCGCGCGCAACGCGGCGAGCGCCGACAGCGCGCCCGTGTACGCACGCGCCTCGAGCTGCGACTGCACGTGAGGCGTCACGGCCGCGAGCTGTTCGTGCAGCGCCTTCTCGGCTGCTTCGACGAGCAGCGCCGGCTGTACCGCGCCGTTCACGCCGCCTTCCGACTTCTTCAGGATGTTCGAGATCCGCTTGTTCGCGGCCGCGAGCGCTTCGGCTTCCACGAGAAGCGTGAATTCGCGCACCGCGTCGAGGCGTGCGACGAGATCGTCGACGCGCGTCGGGTTCAGGCTCAGCACGGCGTCGACTTCGCCGGCCGAATAGCCGCGCTCGCGCAGCAGGCCGCGCAGGCGATCCATGAAGAACGCGAAGATCGCATCGGTCGATTCGGCGACGCCCGGCACGCCTTCGAAGCGCGCGTGGGCCGTGCGCAGCAGCGACACGAGATCGAGCGGCAACTGCTTCTCGAGCAGCAGGCGCAGCACGCCGAGCGCATGGCGGCGCAGCGCGAACGGATCCTTCTCGCCGGTCGGCGCGAGGCCGATGCCCCAGATGCCGACGATCGTCTCGAGCTTGTCGGCGAGCGCGACGGCGGTCGATACGGGCGTGGTCGGCAGCGCGTCGCCGGAGAAGCGCGGCTGGTAGTGCTCGGCGCACGCGAGCGCGACGTCGTCGGCTTCGCCGTCGTGGCGCGCGTAGTACGTGCCCATCGTGCCCTGCAGTTCCGGGAATTCGCCGACCATGTCGGTCAGCAGGTCGGCCTTCGCGAGGCGCGCGGCGCGCTTCGCGTGCACGGCGTCGGCGCCGATCGCGGGTGCGATCTCGCCGGCCAGCGCCTCGAGGCGCTCGACGCGCGCGAGCGCCGAACCGAGCTTGTTGTGATAGACGACGTTCGCGAGCAGCGGCACGCGGTCGGCGAGCGGCTTCTTCTTGTCCTGCTCGAAGAAGAACTTCGCATCGGCGAGGCGCGGGCGCACGACGCGCTCGTTGCCTTCGACGATCTCGTCCGGCGTCTTCGTCTCGATGTTCGACACGATCAGGAAGCGCGAGCGCAGCTTGCCGCCGATATCGGTCAGCGCGAAATACTTCTGGTTCGTCTGCATCGTGAGGATCAGGCATTCCTGCGGCACCTGCAGGAATTCGTCCTCGAAGCGGCACGGGTAGACGACCGGCCATTCGACCAGCGACGTCACTTCGTCGAGCAGCGATTCGGGCATCACGACCGTGTCGCCGCTCGCGTGCTCGTTCAGTTGCGTGCGGATCGTTTCGCGGCGATCGGCGAAGTGCGCGATCACGCGGCCCTTGTCGCGCAGCGTGTCGGCGTAGGCGCGCGCATGCTGGATCGCGACGAGGCCGTCGGACAGGAAGCGGTGGCCGAGCGTGGTGTCGCCGGCGTCGATGCCGAACGCGGTGACGGGCACGATGCGATCGTCGTGCAGCACCGTCAGGCGATGCACGGGGCGCACGAACTGCACGTCGGAGCCGTCCGGGCGTTGATACGTCATCACCTTCGGGATCGGCAGCTTCGCGAGCGTTTCGTCGAGCGCGGCCTGCAGGCCGTCGGCGAGCGTCGCGCCGGCTGCCGAATAGTTGATGAAGAACGCTTCGGCCTTGCCGTCCTGCGCACGCTCGAGATCGGCGATCGACAGGTTCGGGTGGCCGAGCGCCGCGAGCTTCTTCGCGAGCGGGGCCGTCGGCTTGCCTTCGGCGTCGAGCGCGACCGACACGGGCAGGACCTTTTCGCGGACCTGTTTTTCAGGCGCGACGGCGCGCACGTTCTGCACGACGACGGCGAGGCGGCGCGGCGTGGCGTAGCGTTCGAACACGAGTTCGCCTTCGACGAGGTCGCGCGCCGCGAGGCGTTGCGCGAGACCTTCGGCGAATGCGTCGCCGAGGCGCGCGAGGGCCTTCGGCGGCAGCTCTTCGGTCAGCAGTTCGACGAGCAGGGGAGCGGGATGATTGTGCGTCATGTTTGGAGGAAATCTCGTCTCGTCAGTCTTGGTCGATCTTGCGTTCGACCTTGAGCGGCGGCGCCCATGCCGGCTGCGCGGCGTCCTGGGCGTCGGTGGTGAGGCCCGGCACGCCCGGCGGGTTACCGAGCATCGGGAAGCCGAGCTTCTCGCGCGAGTCGTAATAAGCCTGCGCGACGAGACGCGACAGCGCGCGGATGCGGCCGATGTACGCCGCGCGCTCGGTCACCGAGATCGCACCGCGCGCATCGAGCAGGTTGAACGTGTGGCCGGCCTTCAGCACGAGTTCGTACGCGGGCAGCGCGAGCTGCGCGTCGATCATCTTCTTCGCTTCCGCTTCGTAGCTGTTGAAGAACGTGAACAGCAGGTCGACGTTCGCGTGCTCGAAGTTGTAGGTCGACTGCTCGACCTCGTTCTGGTGATAGACGTCGCCATACGACAGGCGGCGCAGCTCGGGGCCGTTCGGGCCGTGCTCTTCCCACTCGGTCCACACGAGGTCGTACACGTTCTCGACCTTCTGCAGGTACATCGCGAGGCGTTCGAGGCCGTACGTGATCTCGCCGAGCACGGGTTTGCAGTCGAGGCCGCCGACCTGCTGGAAATACGTGAACTGCGTGACTTCCATCCCGTTCAGCCACACTTCCCAACCGAGGCCCCACGCGCCGAGCGTCGGGTTTTCCCAGTCGTCCTCGACGAAGCGCACGTCGTTCTGCTGCAGGTCGAAGCCGAGCGCTTCGAGCGAGCCGAGGTACAGGTCGAGGATGTTCTCCGGCGCCGGCTTGAGCACGACCTGGTACTGATAGTAGTGCTGCAGGCGGTTCGGGTTCTCGCCGTAGCGGCCGTCCTTCGGGCGGCGCGACGGCTGCACGTATGCGGCGCGCCACGGCTCGGGGCCGACCGCACGCAGGAACGTGTGGACGTGCGACGTGCCCGCGCCGACTTCCATGTCGATGGGCTGGAGCAAGGCGCAACCCTGCTTGTCCCAGTAGGACTGCAGCGTCAGGATGATTTGCTGAAACGTAAGCATGAAGAGCCTTCGAGGCGCTGGCGCTCCGTTGCGGGCCGCGCTCCGGGCAGGGCCCCGAGGGTCGGCTCGCGCGGCGGCGCGGCTTGTTAGTGTGCTGAAACGTGTAATTTTACCGGATCGGCGACCGGATGCGGCCGGAACGCTGGCGAGGCCGCTGCCGGCCCGCTTCCTGCGGCCTCGCCAGCGTGACCCCGTGCGCTCCGCGCAGGCGCATACGGCCCGTCGCGACACGCGTGCCGCGACGCTTCGCGCGGGCGTTAAGATGCGCGTATTGCGGCTCGCGCGACGCGTGCCGCGCCACCGCTTGCAGGCTCCGATCGCATGGACGACCCGACCGACATCCTCATTCCGCTGCTTCCGCCGTTCCTTGCGCTGCTCCGGCACGCCGCCGATGCGCAGGCGCGCGGCGAGCGCGCCGCGCACGATCTGTGGCTCGCCGCAGCCGCCCATCTGCATGCGGTCGACGCCGATGCGCTCGCGCAGCTCACATCGACGCTCGTCGCGCGGCAGCGCACGGCCGACGCGCTCGCGCTCGCCGAATGCGCGGCGCGCGTGCGGCCGGGCGCGGCCGCGCACTTCAATCACGGCTATACGCTGCAGATGGCCGGCCGTCACGCGGACGCGGTCGCGCCGTACCGTGCGGCGCTGGCGGCCGATGCCGGCTGGCCGTCGCTGCGCAACAACCTCGCGATCGCGCTGCGGCTGTCGGGCGGCGACCGCACGGAGGAAATCGCGCTGCTCGACGCGGCCGTGAACGCCGATCCGCGCGACGTGCAGGCGTGGATCAACCTCGTCGTCGCGCGGCTCGCGACGCACGACCTCGACGGCGCGCTCGCGTGCGCCGCGCGGCTCGCCGACCTCGCGCCCGACAACGCGCTCGCGATGAACAACGTCGCGATGGCGATGAAGGAGGCGCAGCGCTGGGACGACGCCGAGCGTTACGCGGCGCGCGCGTGCGAGCTGGCGCCCGACGACGCGTCGTTCCGTTTCAATCTCGCGATCATCCAGCTCGTGCGCGGCAATCACGCGGCCGGCTGGCGCGGCCACGAGGCGCGCTGGGACGGCGCCGGCGAACTGCGCGGCCGCCGGCCGGCGCTGCCGGGCCCGCGCTGGCAGGGCGAGCCGCTCGCGGGCAAGACGCTGCTCGTATGGGGCGAGCAGGGGCTCGGCGACGTGCTGCAGTTCTGCCGCTTCGTCACGCCGCTCGCCGAGCGCGTGCATCGCGAGGGCGGCCGGCTCGCGTGGAACACGTTCCCGCAGGTGGGCACGCTGATGCAGCGCAGCCTGGGCGCGCAGGCGGACGCGTTCGGCGCGGGCGGCGGCGTCGACGCGCTGCCTGCATTCGATTACGAAGTGCCGCTGATCGGCCTGCCGCTGATGCTCGGCATGGAAGCGTCGACGCTGGCGTCGTCGGTGCCGTACTTGCGGGCCGATCCGGATGCGCGCGATGCGTGGCGCGCGCGGCTCGCGGGCGACCGCCGGCTGAAGGTCGGGCTCGTGTGGACGGGCAGTGCGGGCCACCAGCGCAATCCGTTCCGGCGCGTCGGGCTCGAGCGTTATGCCGATGCGTTCCGCGGGATCGACGGGGTCGCGTTTTATTCGCTGCAGCCGGGCGCGGATGCGGATGTCGCGGCGGCGCGTGCAGCCGGCTTCGCGATCGAGGACTTCACGGCGGAACTGAAGAGCTTCGACGATACGGCCGCGTTCATCGGCGCGCTGGATCTCGTGATCACCGTGTGCACGTCGGTTGCGCACCTGTCCGGCGCGCTCGGTGCGCGCACCTGGGTGCTGCTCGACGTGAATCCGCACTGGCCGTGGCTGCTCGAACGCAAGGACAGCCCGTGGTATCCGACCGCGACGCTGTATCGGCAGCGGACGTTCGGCGCGTGGGAACCGGTGATGGAGGAGGTGGCGGGTGATTTGCGGAGCCTGGCCGCGCAGCCGGCTCAATCGGACCGATCGGCCCGGCAGGCCTGAGCGGCCGACCGCATTGCGGTCACGGGCCGCGTCATGCGCGCCGGTCGTCGTCGGGCTTCGCGCCGTTGCGCCGGCGCAGCCCCGGCCCGAACGTGAAGCCGAACGCAAGCAGCACGAACGACACCGCGAGCACGATGTTGTTGCCGCTCGTCACGTACGGCGTGAAGCCGCTCGTGCCTTCGATCCGCACGTCGAGCGAGCCGATCGTGAACGGCTTCAACTGGCCGAGCACGCGCCCGTGCGCGTCGATCGCGGCCGTCATCCCGGTATTGGTCGAGCGCAGCATCGGCCGGCCCGTTTCGAGCGAGCGCATCCGCGCGATCTGCAGGTGCTGGTCGAGCGCGATCGTGTCGCCGAACCATGCGAGGTTCGTCACGTTGACGAGCACGCCGGGCGGTTGAGGATTGTCGCGGATCGTTGCGGCGATTTCCTCGCCGAACAGATCCTCGTAGCAGATGTCGGCCATCACGGGCTGGTTGTGCACGAGGAACGGCTTCTGTACCGGCGCGCCGCGCGCGAAATCGCCGAGCGGCATCTTCATCAGGTCGACGAACCACCGGAAGCCCCACGGAATGAATTCGCCGAAGGGCACGAGGTGGTGCTTGTCGTAGTGATAGATGTCGCGCGAGTTCGGCGTCACGCCGTACAGGCTGTTCGTATAGTCGACGTAGCGGCCTTCCTCGGTCACCGACGCGCCGACCGCGCCGAACAGCACGGCCGAACCGGTCGTGTCGCTGAACTTGCGGATCGCGACGGCGAACGGTTCGGGCAGTTCCTGGATCATCACCGCGATCGCGGTCTCGGGCGTGACGATCAGGTCGGCCGGCTTCTCGACGATCATCTGCTGGTACATCTTGATCGCCGCGTCGATGCCTTCCTGCTCGAACTTGATGTCCTGCTTCACATTGCCCTGCAGCAGCCGCACGGTGAGCGGCGCGTTCGCGGGCACGGTCCACGTGACCTGCGACAGCCCGAGGCCGGCCGCGACGAGCGCGACGGCGACGCCGGCCGGCGCGGCGATACGCACGCGCGCGTTGCCGCCGGTGCTGCCTTCACGCAAGGGCGACGGGCGCGCGACGGCGAGCGCCTGCACGACCAGCGCGGCGAACAGTGCGAGCACCCACGCGATCCCGTACACGCCGACGATCGGCGCGAAGCCCGCGAACGGGCCGTCGACCTGCGGGTAGCCGCTCGCGAGCCACGGAAAACCGGTGAGCAGCGTGCCGCGCAGCCATTCGCCGAAGGCCCACGCGCTCGCGAACGCGAACGCGCCGTGCCAGGTCGGCGAGAACGGCCGCGGGTCGGGCGCGCGGCGATGCCACGCATGGCCCGCGCAGAACGACCACAGCCCGGCCGAGAACGCCGGGTACAGCGACAGGTACAGCGAGAACAGCACGAGCGCGCCGCCCGCGAGCGGCGCGGCCATCTCGCCGTATACGTGCATGCTGATGTAGAGCCACCAGATGCCGCTGATGAAGTTGCCGAAGCCGAACGCGCCGCCCGTGAGCGCGGCGCCGCGCCAGCTCGACGTGCGCGTCAGTTGCGCGAAAAACCAGACGAATACGGCGAGCTGCAGCCAGCCGCCGTGCGGCGTCGGTGCGAAGCTGAGCGTATTGGCCGCGCCGGCGAGCAGCGCGGCCGGGTAATGCCAGCGTGGCAGCGCGCGGCCGGGTGCCGGCGCGAGAAGGCCGCCAGCCGGGCGGGACGGGATCGGATCGTCCATGTGAAGCGGAAGTGGGCGAGCGGTTGAAGGAGACGCGGCTGGCGCGGGACGGTCAGTCCTCGTGCGAGGTTTCGGCGCGACGGCTGGCGAGCGGGTTGCGGCGTACCAGCAGCACATGAACCTGGCGCGCATCGCCGCGCTGGATCTCGAATACGAGGTTGCCGAGCTGCAGCTTCTCGCCGCGGTGCGGCACGCGTCCGAAATGATGGGTGATCAGGCCGCCGATCGTATCGACTTCGTCGTCGGGGAAATCGGTGCCGAACGCCTCGTTGAACTGTTCGATCTCGGTAAGCGCGCGCACGCGGTAGCGGCCGTCCGGCCCTGCGATGATGTTGCCGGCTTCCTCGTCGAAGTCGTATTCGTCCTCGATGTCGCCGACGATCTGCTCGAGCACGTCCTCGATCGTGATCAGGCCCGCGACGCCGCCGTATTCGTCGACGACGATCGCGAGGTGGTTGCGGTTCACGCGGAAGTCGTGCAGCAGCACGTTCAGGCGCTTCGATTCGGGAATGAACACGGCCGGGCGCAGCATCCCGCGCACGTCGAACTCTTCTTCGGCGTAGAAGCGCAGCAGATCCTTCGCGAGCAGCACGCCGATCACGTTGTCGCGGTTCTCCTCGAACACGGGGTAGCGCGAGTGCGCCTTTTCGAGGACGAACGGGATGAAATCTTCGGGTTTGTCGGCGATGTTGATCGCGTCCATCTGCGCACGCGGCACCATGATGTCGCGCGCGCACAGGTCGGATACCTGGAACACGCCTTCGATCATCGACAGCGAATCGGCGTCGATCAGGTTGCGTTCGTGGGCGTCCTGGAGGATTTCCAGCAGCTCGCCGCGGGATTCGGGCTCGGGCGAGATGAAGTCGGTCAGGCGCTCGAGGAGCGAGCGCTTTTCTTGCGGTTTGTCGGTTGGCTTACGACTGGGATACGAATCGTTCATGGTGGTGCGCCCGGGTCGTGCCGGGGCGCGCTGTCACGGAGTAGGCAAGGATACACCAAGGGCACGACGCGACCGTGTCACCCCGGCCGTGCGGCCAGGGTGCGCAGCCCGCGCGGGCCTGCTCGCGGACGGCCGCGCCGGGCGCGGCATCGTCCTCGTGTCCATCCTATCCCAGAAAAGGGCGGCGGCGCAGCCGCGGCAAAAATCGGGTGTGGGCAGGACGGGGGCGGCGTGGAAAGGCGACCGGCCGGCCGGTCGGTACCGGGGCGGCATTCTGCCGCACGCGATCGCGCCCGGCGCGCGGCTCTCAAGAAAACGCCGGGCCGCCCCAAGTCTTCTTGACCCTCTCGGGGGGGCCTGGCGCGAAGCGACAGGTCCGGGGGCGCTCAGAACCGCATGCCGGTCGAGCAGCCGCCGGCGGCCGCGCCGTTGGTCGCGGCGCCGCCGCAGCCGAGTATTCCGCAGCCGGACAGCGCGACGCTCGCGGCGACGATCAGCGCGGCGACCTTGCAGCGGGACCAGCGTGATGGTTTCATCGGCAGGAACCTCGTTCGAATGCGCAGGGAGCGCGGTTTCGCGCAGCGGCAAGCCGGGCGTCGCGTTGCGTCACCGGCATCGCGCGAGCAGCCCTTCCAGCGCGCGATCGGGGATGCCGCTCGCGCGCAGCGCGTCGACCGTGCGGCTCACGTAGTCGAGCGTCGTGCCGTAGCGGCCGGCCGCGCAGCCGAACACTTCCTTCACGACGGAGTCGGACAGCTTGCCCGTATAGGTCGGCGCGTCGCGGCGCATCACGAACGCGAGCGCGTTCACGCGTTCGCCGTTCTCGAGCGAGCACGGCAGCCACGCGGGCCGGTACGAACCCATCGGCATCTCGCGCTTCCACAGCGTCTCGAGGTGCGGCTGCGCGGTCGGGCCCGAGAGCCGGAACGCGATGCCCGAGCACGAGCCGCCGCGATCGAGCGCCAGCACGAGGCCCGGACGTTCGGGCGTGCCGCGGTTCACGCGCGACCACAGGTAGAGCCCGCGATGGTAGCCGTGCACCTTGCCGCGCACGGCGGCGACGGTCGGCAACCCCGGGTTCCAGATCAGCGAGCCATAGCCGAACAGCCAGAGGTCCTGCCGGCCGTCCCAGTCGCGCATCGTATGCGCGAGCGATGCCGCGAGCTCGTCTTCCGTCAGCAGCCGCCCGTCGCCGATCGACGGCGGGTAGGCGGGCGGGAGCATCGCGGCGTTGCGCATCGTGCGGCCGGCTTACTGGTACGGGTTCGGGAAGCCCAGCTTCGCGAGGATGTCGACTTCGAGCGCTTCCATTTCGGCCGCGTCCTCGTCGCTCGTCTCGTGGTCGTAGCCCTGCGCGTGCAGCGCACCGTGCACCAGCAGGTGCGCGTAGTGGGCCGTGAGCGGCTTGCCCTGGTCGTGCGCTTCCTGCTCGACGACCGGGCAGCACAGCACGAGGTCGCCGATCACGGTGCCGTCGGGCGCCGCGTCGTACGCGAAGGTCAGCACGTTGGTCGGGTAGTCCTTGTGGCGGTAGCCGGCGTTCAGCGTGCGGCCTTCGTTTTCGCCGACGAAGCGCACGGTGAGCTGCGCGCCGGCGAACAGCGCCGGCTCGATCCATTCGGCGATCAGCTTGCGCTTGGGTAGCGTCTTGCGCACGTCGCTCGTGATTTCGTCGCCGTATTGCACGGACAGGTCGAGTTCCGGCTCGTGCAGCGCGTCTTCGATTTCGTCTTCGCGCGGCGCGAGCTCGGCGCCCACGTGCAGCGTCACGCTGTCGTAGTGCTCGGGCTGCAGCGCCAGCTTCGCGCGCATCGCGGGATCGTTGTGCTGCGCGACGATCGCGACGGCCGCGTCCCCCGAGCTGCCCGACAGGTCGAACATCAGGCTGCGGCCGTCCGGGAAGTCGATTCGCAGCCCCTGTGCGTTGACGGTCCGGGCCTTGCCCTTCGCATCGAACAGCGAAAGACGGGGGGATTCGGGCGCGGCGGACTGGGCGCGCCCGGACTTGCGAGAACGGGAGGATTTCATGACACGTGCGGCGATTGGAACGCGTTGAGGATACACCAAACGGCCGATCGCGCCCGAATTCGCGCGGGCGAAAAAAGGCCCGGCGCGCCGTCTGGCGGGCCGGGCCGGCTGGCCGGGGCAGCGCGCGGGCGCCGCCGGCCGGTCAGCTGTCCTGGTGCTGCGCGTGGAACTCGTCGTACGCCTCGACGATGCGCGCGACGAGCGGATGGCGCACGACGTCCGCGCTCGTGAAACGCGTGAGCGCGATGCCGCGCACGCCGCTCAGCACCTGCTGCGCCTCGACGAGGCCGCTCTTGTGGCCGCGCGGCAGGTCGACCTGGCTCGTGTCGCCGGTCACGACCGCCTTCGAGCCGAAGCCGATCCGCGTGAGGAACATCTTCATCTGCTCGGGCGTGGTGTTCTGCGCCTCGTCGAGAATGATGAACGCGTGGTTCAGCGTGCGGCCGCGCATGTACGCGAGCGGCGCGATCTCGATCATCTGGCGCTCGAACATCTTCGCGGTCTTGTCGAAGCCGAGCAGGTCGTACAGCGCGTCGTACAGCGGACGCAGGTACGGGTCGACCTTCTGCGCGAGGTCGCCCGGCAGGAAGCCGAGCCGCTCGCCGGCCTCGACGGCCGGGCGCGTCAGCACGATCCGCTTGACCTGGTCGCGCTCGAGCGCGTCGACCGCGCACGCGACCGCGAGGTAGGTCTTGCCGGTGCCGGCCGGCCCGATGCCGAGCGTGACGTCGTGCGACAGGATCTGCTTCAGGTATTCGCGCTGCGCGGGCGTGCGGCCGCGCAGGTCGGCGCGCCGCGTGTAGAGCTTCGGCCCCTGCTCTTCGAGCGCCTCGTCGTCGAGCTGCACGACAGGCTCGTCGAACGGATGGTCGGGGTCGCCGCGAAAGCGCACGTCGAGCGTGTTCTCGCGGCCGTTGCCGGCGGTGTGGCGCACTTCGACCAGCGCGAGCTGGATGTCGTCGACCGACAGCGGATCGCGCGCGCGGTTGTAGAAGTTGTCGAGCGCCGCGAGCGCGAGCTTGGCGCCGCGCCCGCGGATCGTGATCCGGTGGCCGCGCCGCGCGAGCGTCACGTCGAGCGCCTGTTCGATCTGCCGCAGGTTTTCGTCGAGCGGGCCGCAGAGATTGGCGAGGCGCGCGTTGTCGTCGCGCGGCGCGATGAATTCCAGGGGGTGGGCGGGCTTCAAAGTGGCGTCGGGCTCCGGTGATGCGTCGGTCAGTGGGTGGCCGCGCTCGCGTCGTCGCTGACGAGCACGAGCTCGCCGCGCAGCGAATGCGGGTACGCATGGTTGATCTTCACGTCGATCATCTGGCCGATCAGGCGCGGGTGCGACGCGAGCGGCGCCGGGAAATTCACGACCCGGTTGTTCTCGGTACGGCCCGCGAGTTCGTTCGGGTCCTTGCGCGACGGGCCCTCGACGAGGATCCGCTCGACCTTCCCGACCATCGACTGGCTGATGCGCGCGACGTTCTCCTCGATGGTCGCCTGCAGATGTTGCAGGCGTTTGAGCTTCACTTCGCGCGGCGTGTCGTCGTGCAGGTTCGCGGCCGGCGTGCCGGGGCGTGGGCTGTAGATGAACGAGAAGCTCGTGTCGTAGCTCATGTCGTGCACGAGCGCCATCATCTTGTCGAAATCGTCCTCGGTCTCGCCGGGGAAGCCGACGATCATGTCGGTCGACAACGACAGGTCGGGGCGGATCGCGCGCAGCTTGCGGATCACCGACTTGTATTCGAGCACCGTGTAGCCGCGCTTCATCGCCATCAGGATGCGGTCGGAACCGTGCTGCACGGGCAGGTGCAGGTGGCTCACGAGCTTCGGCACCTTCGCGTAGGTGTCGATCAGCCGCTGCGTGAATTCCTTCGGGTGCGACGTCGTGTAGCGGATCCGCTCGATGCCGGGGATGTCGGCGACGTATTCGATCAGCGTCGCGAAATCGGCGATCTCGGATGCGCCGGCCGTCAGCGCGCCGCGATACGCGTTCACGTTCTGGCCGAGCAGCGTGACTTCGCGCACGCCCTGGTCGGCGAGGCCGGCCACTTCGGTCAGCACGTCGTCGAGCGGGCGCGACACTTCGTCGCCGCGCGTGTACGGCACCACACAGTAGCTGCAGTACTTCGAGCAGCCTTCCATGATCGACACGAACGCGCTCGGCCCCTCGACGCGCGCGGGCGGCAGGTGGTCGAACTTTTCGATTTCGGGGAACGTGATGTCGACCTGCGCGCGGCCGCTCGCGCGGCGCGCGTCGATCATCTGCGGCAGGCGGTGCAGCGTCTGCGGGCCGAACACGAGGTCGACGTACGGTGCGCGCGACACGATCGACGCGCCTTCCTGGCTCGCGACGCAGCCGCCGACGCCGATCAGCAGGCCGGGCTTCGCTTCCTTCAGCTCGCGCACGCGGCCGAGATCGGAGAACACCTTCTCCTGCGCCTTTTCACGCACCGAGCACGTGTTGAACAGGATGACGTCCGCGTCTTCGGGGTTGTCGGTCTTTTCGAGGCCTTCGGCCGCATTGAGCACGTCCACCATCTTGTCCGAGTCGTACTCGTTCATCTGGCAGCCGAAGGTCTTTACGTAAACTTTCTTGGTCATGGGGATTCGCCGTTCGCAGTGGTTGACCTGGGGGCGTCGTCAAGGGTGAATCGGGACGGCCGTACGCTGCACGCAGGTTGCGCGCGTCAAGCATGAAAGGCCGTCGGGAAAGCTTTCCATTATAGCTTTTCGCGCTGCGCCGGACGGCCGGCGGGTTGCGGCCGCGCGACGTCGATCGTCAGATTCCGACCCTTGAGCGGCCATGCATCGGCCGTCAGCGGCACGCGTTCAGCAGGTCGTCGAGCGCGGCTTCCTCGCGCGCGAAGCGTTCGGCGAGAAAGTCGAGCAGCACGCGCACGCGCGGCGCCATGTAGCGCTTGCTGTGATAGATCGCGTGCAGCGGCGCGTCCTGGTGCCGCCAGTCGGGCAGCAGCACGCGCAGCCGGCCCGCGCGGACGTCGTCGGCGATGTCCCACAGCGATTTCAGCGCAATGCCGTGGCCGCGCAGCGTCCATTCGCGCGTGAGGCCGCCGTCGTTGGTCTCGAATGCGGTCGCGACCGGCACCCTGTGGATCTGCACCTCGTCGCCGCGCGTGAAGTGCCAGACGTTCATCGGACCGGACGCGATCGTGATCACGTTGCACGGAAAGCGGGCCAGATCGTGCGGATCGGCCGGCACGCCGTGGCGCTCGACGAACGACGGCGCCGCGCACAGCACGCGCCGGTTCGTCGCGAGACGGCGGGCGATCAGCGCACCGTCGGGCGGCGCGGCGAAGCGGATCGCGAGGTCGATCTCGTCCTGCCACAGGTTCGACGACGAATCGGACGCCGTCAGCGCGAACGTGACGTCGGGATGGCGTGTCGTGAATTCGTCGAGCCAGTCGAGCAACTGGTTGCGGCCGAAATCGGACGTCGACGACAGCCGCACCTTGCCGCCGACGACGTTGCGGCCTTCCTGCAGCATCGCGTCCGCGTCGTCGAGCGCCTGCAGCGCCTGGCGGCAGCAGTTCAGGTACAGCCGGCCTTCGTCGGTGAGCCGCAATTGCCGCGTCGAACGTTCGAACAGCCGTGTCGCGGTCTTCGCCTCGAGTTTCGCGAGGCGCGCGCTCGCGGCGGCCGGCGTGAGGTTCAGCTTGCGGCCGGCAGCGGACAGGCTGCCCAGTTCCGCCGCCTCGACGAATAGCCGGATATCGCCCAGTCGATCCATTCGATTTTCCAGAGTTTTTTGAAAATGGTTCAAATGCCACGCCAATTATCAAATATAGGCATCTTCGGGACAATGCGCGCACATCCCGCTTCTTGTGCGGTGCGGCACCGACCGGGCGCCGCTTCCGCCGCCCTCCGGAGAACGTCATGCCCATCCCGTTACTGGCGCTCGCGATCAGCGCCTTCGCCATCGGCACCACCGAATTCATCATCATGGGCCTGCTGCCCGAGGTCGCGCACGATCTCGCCGTTTCGCTGCCGTCGGCCGGCCTGCTCGTCACCGGTTACGCGCTCGGCGTCGCGGTCGGCGCGCCGTTGCTCGCGGTGCTGACGAGCCGCATGCCGCGCAAGGCTGCGCTGCAGTTGCTGATGGCGATCTTCATCGTCGGCAACGTGCTGTGCGCCACCGCGTCCGGCTACGCGATGCTGATGGTCGCGCGCGTGGTTACGTCGTTCGCGCACGGGTCATTCTTCGGGATCGGCGCGGTGGTCGCCGCGTCGCTCGTGCCGGCCGACAAGCGGGCGAGCGCAATCGCGCTGATGTTCACGGGGCTCACGCTGTCGAACGTGCTCGGCGTGCCGTTCGGCACGTTCGTCGGCCAGCTGCTCGGCTGGCGCGCGTCGTTCTGGATCGTCGCCGCGCTCGGCGTGCTGGCGCTCGGCGGCGTGGCCGCGCTCGTGCCGAACCGCCACGACGGCGGGCCGGTCGGCCTCGGCCACGAGGTGCGCGTGCTGAAGGAGCCGCAGGTGTGGCTCGCACTGCTGATGACCGTGCTCGGCTTCGGCGGCGTGTTCGTCGTGTTCACGTATATCGCGCCGATTCTCGAGACGGTGTCGGGCTACTCGCCGCGCTCGGTCGCGCTGATCCTCGTGCTGTTCGGCGCGGGGCTGACGATCGGCAATACGATCGGCGGCAAGCTCGCCGACCGCGCGCTGATGCCGTCGCTGGTCGCGATCCTCGTCGCGCTGATGGCCGTGATGGCCGTGTTCGCCAAAACGAGCCACCTGCCGGTCGCGGCCGCCGTCACCGTGTTCGTATGGGGGATGGTCGCGTTCGCGACGGTGCCGCCGCTGCAGGCGCGCGTGGTCGAGAAGGCCGCGAGCGCGCCGAATCTCGCGTCGACGCTCAATATCGGCGCGTTCAACGTCGGCAATGCGGGCGGCGCGTGGCTCGGCGGCCTCGCGCTGGAACACGGCTTCGCGCTCGATGCGCTGCCGTGGGTTGCCGTCGCGGTGACGTTCGCGGCGCTCGTCGTCACGTGGCTCGCGATGCGGCTCGATGCGCGCGGTCCGGCGCGCGGCGCGGCGCCGGCGGCACAATGAGCGGCGCGATGGTGGCGTGACGGCGACGCCATAGCGGCAGGAAAAGGTTCGCGAGAAACGCATTCCTCCGCGATGCTGATAACGGTGTGAAGATAACTTCGTTTGCCCGCGCAAGGCCGGGTGATAGCGTCTCGATACGCGCCGTTGCAGGCGCAACCCGATTCCGATCCCGGCTTACCCCATACGCAGGGCCGCGCGGCGGCCCGGAGGCAATGCTATGTCTTCATCCCTGGCGCTGGTGCGCGACGTGTCTTCCTTCGAGTCCGGCAACGCCGCCGACGTGCGGGCATCCGCGTCGCTCGATGTCCTCGAACAGGTCGTCGGCGTGAATCTCGCGCGCTTGCGCGCCGAGCGGCAACTGTCGCTCGATGCGCTCGCGCGGCTGTCCGGCGTGTCGCGCGCGATGCTCGCGCAGATCGAGTCGGCGCGCAGCGTGCCGTCGATCAAGGTGCTCTGCAAGATTGCCGCGGCGCTGAAGGTGTCGGTCGCCGCGTTCCTGCGCCGCCATGCGGTGAACGGCTTCGAACACCTGGCGGCCGAGCGCGCGTCGCGCGTCGTCAGCTCGAACGGCCGTTTCTCGGCGCGCGCACTGTACCCGGAAGGCGAGCCGGCCGCGGCCGAATTCCACGAGCTGCGGATCGCGCCGCTGCATACGGAGCCCGGCACGCGCCGCGCGCCCGGCACGACGGTCAACCTCGTCGTCAGCGAGGGCACGCTCGAAGTCAGCGTGCATGACCGCCGCCAGTTGCTCGCGACCGGCGACGCGATCGTGTTCGATGCCGACCAGCCGTACAGCCTGCGCAACCCGGGCGACAGCGAAGCGCGCGCGTTTCGCGTGACGGTGAGCCCCGAGGTGCCGCCGCGCTGGCTCGTGCCCGACGCGGCGCACGCGGCCGGTTGATCGTGCGGGTCGCACGGAGCGGTTGCCGTCCCCATATCGGGCGGGACCGCAGCGCGGCCGTCGGCCGTCTGGACGATGCCGTTAGACGGAGTCGTCAGTAAGGTTTTAGGTGCTGTTGGCTGCGCCATGCGCGCGGCTGTTGTATGCTTGGCCCGCCGCTGATGGGCAGCCCCCATCCGGCAATCAGTGCGTCTTCAGGGCGGGGCGAAATTCCCCACCGGCGGTAGGCTGGCGTAAGCCGGCGAGCCCGCGAGCGCCCGCGCCACCGCGCGGGGTCAGCAGATCTGGTCGAATGCCAGAGCCGACGGTCACAGTCCGGATGAGAGAAGATGTGCAGATAGTCATGTCCGCCAGGGCCGCTTCGCGATGCGTGCGAAGCGGGTTGTCGTTCTGTCTGTTTGCAATGCCCTGAAACGTTTTTCGCCCAAATCGTATTTGCGAGGAGCGTTTCACATGTCCTTGATGTCCGTTTCGTCGGCACCCGCCGACGCCTTTGCCGATCTCCCGTTGCTGGATTCCGAACCGGTGCCGCCGCGCATCGCCGCTGCGCTCGAAGCGATGCGCGCGGGCCGCGCGGTCGTGCTGCAGGACGACCACGACCGCGAGAACGAGGCCGACCTGATCGTCGCCGCCGAGCGCATCACGCCCGAGACGATGGCGCTGCTGATTCGCGAGTGCAGCGGCATCGTGTGCCTGTGCCTGACCGACGACACGGTGCGTGCGCTCGAACTGCCGCCGATGGTGCAGACCAACGAGAGCCGCAACGGCACCGCGTTCACCGTCTCGATCGAGGCACGCGAAGGCGTGCATACGGGCGTATCGGCGGCCGACCGCGTGACGACGATCCGCGCGGCGATCGCCGACGGAGCGAAGCCGCACGACATCGTGCGTCCCGGCCACGTGTTTCCGCTGCGTGCGCAACCGGGCGGCGTGCTCGCGCGCCGCGGTCACACCGAAGGCACGGTCGACCTGTCGATCCTTGCGGGCCTGAAGCCGGCTGGCGTGCTGTGCGAGCTGATGAATCCGGACGGCACGATGACGCGCGGCGACGACGTCGAGCGTTTCGCGCGACAGCACGGGCTGCCGATGCTGACGATCGCGGAACTCGTCGAATTCCGCGAGGCGCTGGCCGTTGCGCGCGAGGGCTGCTTGAGCGACGCGTAGAGGGCTGCACGCGTAGTCCCGAAATTTGGCGATTCGGCGATATTCGGCTTCCGGAGCGCTACCTATACTCGACCGGGCTCGTCGGCATGGCGAACCGATAGTCCGGTTCGTGGTGTCGTGCTTGCACAAGGAGCCCGCGGCGGTCACGCACGGGTGTCGATCACGAACCAACAGAGGTAGGGAAATCATGCGAACAATCAACATGACGGAACGCGCATGCGTCGGTGGCGGGGTAGGCGGCCAGAACGCGATTCAATTGCCGGAGGGCACCGTCGATGCGGGGTTTGCGGCCCACGAGATTATGACGGCGCGCCCCGTTTTGCCGGGAGCAGCGGTTGGCGGCTCACGTGGGCGCTATCTCATCTACAAGTTCCCGCACGGCTGTACCCTGCCGATGATCCCGCGAGAGTGGCTGCGTTAAGCGCCGACGGCCCGGCGTGAAGGCGGGCCGCCAGTACAGCGGGCCCGGCTTCACGCCGGGCATCGCACTGACAACATGTCCTGGCTGACCAAGCGCGGCAATTGGCTGGTCGGCTAGCGCCCCTGCAGAATTCCGCTGCACCTGCTGCGCTGAACGGCGCGTTCCGTTCGCGACGGCATATCGTCCAGCGCTGCCGTCGCGACACGTTCACGACTGCACGTCGCCGAATTCGCCGCGCATGCCGGCTTCGACGAGCGCCGGCAGTTCGTCCATCTTGCGCATGATCCGCGTGATGCCCATCGCGCGCAGCGCGTCCGCGTAGTTGTCGGGGATGTGGCTTGCGCCGACGAACGCGATCGTCTTCATCCCCGCCGCGCGCGCGGCATTCAACCCCGATACGCTGTCCTCGACGACGATGCAGCGCGCCGGCGCCACGCCGAGCGTCTGCGCCGCATGCAGGTAGACGTCGGGGTAGGGTTTCGGCCGCGACACCTGCTCGGAACTGAACACGCGTTCGCCGAAGATCTCGGTGAGCGACGCGCGCTTCAGCGAGTTGCGCACGCGCACGAGCCGGCTGTTCGACACGACGGCGGCCGGCAGGCTGACCTTCAGCAGCGCGTCGCGCACGCCGGTGATCGGCGCGAGCGATTGCGCCAGTGCGATCTCGATGTTGTGCTCGATGGTCTCGATGAAGTCGGCCGGCATCTCGACGCCGAAGCGGGATTCGAGCCCCGCGAGGAAACGCGACGTCTGCTGGCCGAACGCCGACTTCGCGGCGGCTTCGAAATCGATATGCGGGAAGGTGGCGGTCAGCGTGTCGAGCAGCACGCGGTCGGCGATGACTTCGCTGTCGACGAGCACGCCGTCGCAGTCGCAGATGAGGTGATCGAGCATGATGGTGAACAAGCGGGATATCGGCGACGCCGATCGATTCGCCATCATACGTGCTTTCACGCGCATGCCGCGCGACGTTTCGGCAAATCTGCCCGATGCGGCCGTGCCGTCGCGGCATTTCGTACAGGTGTGCTGCCGATCGTGCGACGGCGGCGGTCCGCTTGCACGGGCCGCCATCGTTCGCGTCACATCTCGATCACGCGCCCCGTTTTCCACGACGTCATCGCGGCCTCGGCCAGCTCGAGCGCGGCGAGCCCGTCGTCGATCGTCGTCCTGACCGGCGTGCCGTCGCGCAGCGCGTCGACGAAGTGCGCGATCTCGGCCGCGTACGCATGCCGGTAGCGCTCGAGGAAGAACGGCTCCGGCACGTCCGTCGCGATGCCGCCGGCCAGCCACGCGCTCACCTCGGTCGGCCGCACGTTGCCGGCCTGCAGCATCCCGTTGCTGCCGAGCAGCTCGAAGCGCTGGTCGTAGCCGTAGGCCGCGCGCCGCGACGTGTTGATCTGGCACAGCAGCCCGCGCCGCGTGCGGATCGTCACGGCGGTCGAATCGATGTCGCCGGCATCGAGCACGGCCGGGTCGGTCAGGCAACTGCCGGTCGCATGCAGCGTCTGCGCTTCGTCGCCGAGGATCCAGCGGAACACGTCGAAATCGTGGATCAGCATGTCCTTGAAGATGCCGCCCGAGCTGCGGATGTAGTCGACGGGCGGCGCGCCCGGGTCGCGGCTCGTGACGACCAGCATCTCCGGCGTGCCGATCTCGCCGCGTTCGACGCGCGCCTTCAGCGCGGCGAAGGTCGGGTCGAAACGGCGCTGGAAGCCGATCATGCAGGTCACGCCGGTGCGCCGCACGACGTCCGCGCATGCGCGCGAGCGCTCGACGGTCAGGTCGACCGGCTTCTCGCAGAACACGGCCTTGCCCGCGTTCGCCGCCGCGACGATCAGGTCCGCATGCGTGTCGGTGCTCGACGCGATCACGACCGCCTGCACGGCCGAATCGCCGAGCGCTCGCTCGACGTCGGCGACCTGCGCGCCGTGCGCATGCGCCAGCGCTTCGGCCGACGGCGCATGCCGGTCGACCACATACTTCAGCTTCGCGCCCGGATGGCGCGCCAGATTCGCCGCGTGGATCTTGCCGATTCTTCCCGCGCCGAACAAAGCGAATTCGATCATTCTGTTCTCCTCTTCCTTTAAGTTCGTTGTCTTCTTCCTGTCAGGCCCGTGCCTGGCGCGCACATCGAGTGCATGGCCGCACGCGTCGTCACGTGTACGGGTCGTCACGCCGGCCGCGCACCGCGGCGACGCTCAGCAATCCGCCAGTTCGCGCCGCACATAGTCGATGCTTGCCCGCAGCCGGTCTTCGATGTCGTCGGCTTCCGCGATTTCGTTCGCGAACGGCTCGAACGAGAACGCGCCGCGGTAGCCGCGCGCGAGCAGTTCGCGCAACTGCCGGATGTTGCCGAGCCGGTCGGCGCCGCCGACCAGCACGCGATGGCCGTCGCGCATCCGGTCGACCGGCAGGTCGGCTTCGTCGACGCCAGAGATGTGCACGAGGCCCGTCAGGTTCGGGAAGAAGATGTCCTCGCCCGACAGGTGATGGTGGAACGTGTCGTGCACGAGCCGGAAGACCTGTTCGCCGGCTGCGTCGTAAATGCCTTTCACCGCGTCGGACTTGCGGCGCAGCGCGCACTCGTCGAAGCCGAGCGGCTCGATGAAGCCGAGCAGGCCGCGCGCTTCGAGGATCGGCTTGAGCGCCTTCAGCGCCTTCACGAGATCCGCATGGCGCACGTCCGCGCCGCGCGTGTCGCCGCGGCTGTTGGTCGGGCACAGCACCAGCGCACGCGCGCCGCACTGCGCCGCGTAGTCGGCCAGCGCGGTCGCTTCGTCCGCGCGCTCGGCGCTCCATTGCTCGAAGCGCTGCAGCGCGTTGATCGTCAGGATCGTCACGCCGCCGGCTTCGGCCGTCGCGCGCACGGCGGCGGCCGGCGTGCCGTCGGCGATCTCGACGCCGTCGAGATCGTTGCGGATTTCGATCGTGTCGATGCCGAGGCGCCGGCACAGTGCGACATAGCGGTCGAGCGGCAGGCGCGGCGCGCTCATCCGGTTCAGCGAAAAGTGGAATGCTTGCGTCATCGTTCTGTCCTTGTGTGTCGAGTAGGGGCGGGGGCTGAATCGGGTGAGGTCGCGCGCGGTGGTGTCGGCCGGCGCATCCGTCGGCGGCGCGGTGAGTGCGTGCCATGTATCGCGCAGCCAGTGCGCGCATGCGACGTTGTTGTCGAAGATCGAATAGCGTGCGCTGCCGCCGTAGTCGGGAAACGGGATGAACTCGCAACTGATCTGCTCGAGCCGCGCCGACCGAGCGTGAGCCTGCGATTGCAGCAACTGACGCAGCGCGGCCTTCCACGTGTCGAGCGCCGCCGCGTGCCATTCGCCGTGCCAGGCGCCCGGTGCCGGCGCGACGAACGGATACTGGATGCCGCGGCCGGGCCGGCCGTCCGCGCGGCGCATCCAGCGGTTCTCGGGATTGTTCGGGATCACGCTGCGCGCATGCGCATGCCGGACCCAGCCGCGCGCGATCCAGTCGGCGTAGATGGCGGCCGGCGATGCGGGGTCGAGCACGAGACTGCCGCTGTCGACCCGTTCGCGAATGCCCGACGCATCGAGTTCGGCGCGATTGCCGATCTTGAACAGCAGGTGCGAATGATCGAGCGTGATCCGGAACGGCGCACCGGCCTGCTCGACATGCTGCGCGACCCGCGCGACGCGCGTGAAATCCTCGCTCCACATGTCGACGTGCACTTCGAGGCTCGGCAGGCAGCCGACCGGCTCGCCGCGTTCGTACGTGCGCAGGTAGAAATCGGCGACTTCGCGGTCCGACAGCGGATGGCCGTCCGCGTGATGCGCGTACAGCTGGCAGTTGAGTACGGTGCTGCCGAACCGCGCGCCGGCATCGACGATTTCGGCGGCATGCGCTTCGTCGCGGCCCGCGCACCAGATGCCGCCGATCACGCGAATCGGCAGCGCGTGGCGTTCGACCAGCGCGAAATACGGCGACAGATCTTCGCCGCGCGACGGGTTCTTTTCGACGTAGTCGAACACGCCGGCGTCGGCGATCATCCGGAAGCGTTCGGCAGGCGTGGGCAACGGCAGGCCGTCGTGTTCGAGCACGCCGTCGAGGTTCACGCCGATGAGGATCGGTTCAGCCATCGTCTCCTGTCCGTTGTTGTGCTGGGGATGGCTGTCCAATGTACGGATGCGCGGCGCGGGCTGCATGACAAACGTTGACGAAAAATCGCCAATGCGTCGGTCGATTTTTTTCGCCGCGCGCATGCGCCGCGATGCGCGGCGACATTCAGGGCTGCAGGTAGGCGCTCGTCCTCACGTTCGCCGCACAGAACACGCGGAATTCGACCGGGTCGCCGGGCGGCGGCTGTTCGACGATCCCGCACGCATGCAGTACGTGCTGCAGCGCGGAAATCGCCTGTCCGTCCGGATCCTGGTCGATCGCGAGGTCCATCGCACCGGCGTCGATGAAGGTGCGGTGCTCGTCGAGCATCTCGTGCCCGATCCAGACCACGCGGCCGGTCGCGCCGGCCTTGCGCAGCGCCGCTTCGATGCCGGCCGAGCCGGCGCCGCTGTTGTAGATCGCGACCACGTCGTCGTGTGCCTGCAGTGCCTTCGTCACCGCGCGGTAGCAGCGGTCGTCCTGGTCGAGCGTCTCGACCGGCTCGGCGTCGCAGCGCAGCGCGGCGAACGCGTCGGCGAGCTGGTCGCGGCAGCCGGCCATCCGGTCGGCGTGCGCGCGGTAGCCCATGCGGCCGCCGAGCAGCAGCACGCGGCCCGGGCGTGCCGCCAGACGGCCGACGTAGTAGCCGGCCGTGCGTCCGGCACGGTAGTTGTCGATGCCCGCGTAGTGCACGCGGTCGATGCCGCCGATGTCGGTGACCATCGTGACGACGGTTTCGCCGCGCGCGATCGCGCCGGCCAGCGCATCGCGCACGCGGGCGGTGTCGCGTGCCGTGACGATCAGCGCCGCGCGCCGGTATGCGGGCCGTTCGATCAGCGCGGCGGCGCGTTCGTCGTCCGCGGCGGGCAGGATCGTCCGGTGCACGACCACGCGCCGGTCGAGCATCTGCAGCGAGCGCTGCAGCGCCTGCTGCAGCCGCCGGAAGAACGGCGCGTCGGTGTCCGGCAGCAGCACGTCGAGGTGGATCAGCCCGTGCCGCGTGTCGGGCAGCTGCCGCGGCACGCCGAGCTGCCGCGCCGCCGCGACCACGCGCTCGCGCGCCTGCGCCGACACGCTGCCGCGCTCGTTCAGCACGCGGTCGACGGTGGTCGTGCTGACGCCGGCGAGCGCCGCGATCTCGTCGAAGCGCGCGGTGCGCTTGCGCCAGCGCGGCCCGGATTCACCTGCCATGGTCGTCTCCATCGTCGTGGTCGCCATCATCGGGTGCGTGGCGCTGTCAGGAACGCTAAAACGATGGCGAAATTTCGTCAACGTTTCGATTGAGTGGGGGCGGCCGGTCGCCTAATTTTGGTTCCATGGGGGAAGCGCTTGCCGCGCTTCCCGCACACAAGCAAACCAGGAGACACGAGTGGCCCATACCGACGACCAGGCGCGCGATCGCACGGCGGCGCGCCGTCAGGAATACAGAATGATCGGCGGCGCAGGCGAGCGCGCGCACGCGGCGGGGCTCGTCAACGCCGAGTGGTACCGGTGCGCGGTGCCGCGGCCGCTGATGAAGCAGTTGATGCAGCGCGGCGACGCGCGTGCGATCCGCGACACGCTGATCTGGTACGCGGCGATCGCGGCCAGCGGTGTGCTCGCGTGGCTTGCCTGGCGCGCGCATTCGGCGTGGGCGATCCCCGCGTTCTTCGTGTACGGCACGCTCTACTGCAGCCCGGCCGACTCGCGCTGGCACGAATGCGGGCACGGCACCGCGTTTCGCACGCGCTGGATGAACGACGCGCTGTACCAGGTCGCGTCGTTCCAGGTGTTCCGCCGCGCGACGGCATGGCGCTGGAGCCATGCGCGCCATCACACCGACACGCTGGTCGTCGGACGCGATCCGGAAATCGCCGCGCCGAAGCCGACCGACTGGCTCGCGCTCGCGCTGAACGTCGTCGCGCTGAAGCATGTGGCCGGCGAACTGCGCAAGATGATTGCAGCCGCGTTCACCGGCCGGCTCGACGACGAGGAGCGCACCTACGTGCCCGAATCGGAATGGCCGAAGGTCGTGCGCGAGTCGCGCATCCATCTGGCGGTCTATGCGCTCGTGGTCGGTGCTTCGCTGTACCGGCACACGCTCCTGCCGCTGCTCTACATCGGCTTGCCGAGCCTCTACGGCGCGTGGCTGTACCTGTACTTCGGCCTCACGCAGCACGCGGGCATGCCCGAGAACGTGCTCGATCATCGGCGCAATTGCCGCACCGTGATGATGAATCCGGTGTTCCGCTTCCTGTACTGGAACATGAACTACCACGTCGAGCACCACATGTTCCCGATGGTGCCGTTCCACGCGCTGCCGAAGCTGCACGAGGCCGTGAAGGCCGACATGCCGCCGCCGTACCGCAGCACGCTCGCCGCGTATGCGGAGATCGTGCCGGCGCTGGTCCGGCAGACGCGCGACCCGTCCCATTACGTCGTGCGGCCGGTGCCGGACACGGCGCGCGCGTGATCGACATCGAACAACCCAAGCAAGGAGACACGCATCATGACGCAATGGATCGACACCGGCGCGCTCGACGACATCGACGATGAAGACGTCGCGCGCTTCGATCACGCAGGCCGCACGTACGCGATCTACCGGATCGACGGCCAGGTCTATGCGAGCGACGGCCTGTGCACGCACGAGCGCGTGCATCTCGCGGACGGGCTCGTGATGGGCCATGTGATCGAATGCCCGAAGCACAACGGCCGCTTCGACGTGCGCGACGGCCGGCCGCTGTCCGCGCCCGCATGCGAGAAGCTGCGCACGTACCGCGCGAAGATCGAGGGCGGTCGCGTCCTGATCGAGGTGTGATGCGATGACGAACCACCGTGTGATGGCGATCGTCGGTGCGGGCCATGCGGGCGGCCGCGCGGCGCAGGTGCTGCGCGAGTCCGGCTGGCACGGGCGCATCGTGCTGATCGGCGCGGAGTCGCACCTGCCGTACGAGCGGCCGCCGTTGTCGAAGGGCGTGCTGACGGGCGAGCGCAGCGCGGCGCAGTGCCGGTTGCGCGATCCGGACGCATGGGCGGCCGACGGCATCGAGCCGGTCGTCGCGACGGTCGAGCGCATCGATCCGCACGCACGCGAAGTGCGCGTGTCCGGCGGCCGGGTGTTCGGCTACGACGCGCTGCTGCTCGCGACCGGCGCTCGCGCGCGCCGCCTCGCGATCCCGGGCGCGGCGCTCGACGGCGTGTTTGCATTGCGCACGCTCGACGACGCGGCGGCACTCGGCGCGCGGCTCGTGCCCGACGCGCGGATCGTGCTGATCGGCGGCGGCTTCATCGGTCTCGAAGTCGCGGCGTCGGCGCGGCGGCGCGGCTGCCGCGTGACCGTGCTCGACGCCGCGCCGCGCCTGCTCGGGCGCGCGGTGCCGGAGACGATCGCGGCGCGCGTGCACGCGCTTCACGAGGAGCAGGGCGTGGCGATCCGCGTGAACCGGAAACCCGTTGCGATCGAGCGGACCTCGGGCGGCGCGCTGGCCGTCGCGCTCGACGACGGCGACACGCTGATCGCCGATACGGTCGTGGCCGGCATCGGCATCGAACCGGCCGACGAGCTGGCGCGCGACGCGGGCCTCGCGGTCGATCGCGGCATCGTCGTGAACGCTCGGCTTGAGACGTCGGCGCGCGGCATCCATGCGGCCGGCGACGTCGCGGTGTTTCCGAGTACGTTGTCGGGGCGACCGGTCCGGCAGGAGACATGGCACGGTGCCGAGACCCAGGCGCGCGCCGCCGCGCGCAACATGCTCGGCGCCGACGAACCGTATCGAGAGATGCCGTGGTTCTGGTCGGATCAGTACGACGCGCAATTGCAGGTGGCCGGGGAGCCGGCGCTCGGTGAACGGTCGGTTGCGCGCGTGCTCGGCGACGATGCGGAAATCCACTTTCATTTCGACGCGGGCGGACGGCTCGTCGCGGCGAGCGGCTTCGGCCGCGCGTCCGGATTCGTCAAGGAGATGAAGCTGGCGAGGACGCTGGTCGAACGCGGCGCCGCGGTGGCGCCCGCGATGGTCGCCGATGCGAGCGTGAAACTGAAGTCGCTGTTGCCGACAGACGGCGCGTAGGCGGTAGGCGCAACGCCCGATGAAGAACAGCCCGCGGCCTTCCGGCACGCGGGCTGTGTTGCTGCGTCGATGCGACGGGCTACGTCAGTGCGGCACGTGCAGTTGCAGATAGAGCACGGCTGCGAGCGAGCCGCCGATCAGCGGGCCGACCACCGGAATCCACGCATAGCGCCAGTCGCTGTCGCGCTTGCCGGGAATCGGCAGCAGCGCATGCATCAGGCGCGGCGCGAGGTCGCGCGCGGGGCTCATCGCATAGCCGGTCGGGCCGCCGAGCGAGATGCCGATGCCGAGCACGAGCAGGCCGACGGGCAGCGCGTCGAGCGCGCCGAGGCCGACCTGCGGCGATGCGAGATACAGCACGCCGAGGATCAGCACGAACGTGCAGATCGCCTCGGTCAGCACGTTGTGCCGGACGCTGCGAATCGCGGGCGCCGTGCAGAACACCGCGAGCTTCAAGTCCGCATCGGCTTCCTTCGCGAAGTGCTGGCGATATGCGAGCCACACGAGCAGTGCGCCCGCCATCCCGCCGAGCATCTGCGCGACGATGTAGCCGCCGACTTTCGACCACGCGAACTTGCCCGCGAGCGCGAGGCTGATCGTCACGATCGGGTTCAGGTGCGCGCCGCTGAACGACGCGGTCACGTAGACGGCGACGAATACGGCCATCGCCCAGCCCCACACGATCACGATCAGGTCCGCGCCCTTGCCCTTGGTCTTCGCAAGCAGCACGTTCGCGACCGCGCCGTTGCCGAGCAGCACGAGGATCGCCGTGCCGATGAATTCTGCAATATAAGGTGACATGCTTGTCTCTCGTATGTCGCGGCGGACTCGCGCGCTGCGCGGTCCGCCGGTGTTGTTGTATTTCGTACGGATGGCTGACGATTACTGGGTGTCGTCGGCCCACGCCTTCGCGGCGCGCACCGCACGCTGCCAGCCGGCCATGCAGCGTTCGACCTGCTCCTTCGGCATCGACGGCGAGAAGCGGCGATCGAGCTGCCACTGGTCGCGCACTTCGTCGAGGTTCTTCCAGTAGCCGATCGCGAGGCCCGCGAGATAGGCCGCGCCGAGCGCGGTCGTCTCGGTGATCTGCGGACGCACCGCATCGACGCCGAGCAGGTCGGCCTGGAATTGCATCAGCAGGTCGTTCGCGCTCGCGCCGCCGTCGACGCGCAGCTCGCCGATGCTGATGCCCGAATCGGCTTCCATCGCGGCGAGCACGTCGAGCGACTGGTACGCGATCGAATCGAGCGCCGCACGCGCGAGGTGCGCGGCCGTCGTGCCGCGCGTGACGCCGAACACCGAGCCGCGCGCCCGCGCGTTCCAGTGCGGCGCGCCGAGGCCGGCGAACGCGGGCACGAGATAGACGCCGTCGGTGTGCGGCACGCTCGCGGCGAGCGCTTCGATTTCAGCGGCCGTCTTGATGATGCCGACGCCGTCGCGCAGCCACTGCACGACCGCGCCCGCGATGAAGATGCTGCCTTCGAGCGCGTACTGCACGTCGTCGCCGATCTGCCATGCGATCGTCGTGACGAGGTTGTTCTTCGACTCGATCGGCTTGTCGCCGGTGTTCATCATCAGGAAGCAGCCGGTGCCGTAGGTGTTCTTCACCATGCCCGACGTCGTGCACATCTGGCCGAACAGCGCCGCGTGCTGGTCGCCGGCGATGCCCGCGAGCGGGATCTTCGACGCGAATACGGTGGTTTTCGTATGGCCGTAGATTTCCGACGACGCCTTCACTTCCGGCAGCATGCTGCGCGGGATGTCGAGCAGTTCGAGCAGCTCGCTGTCCCACTCGCGCGTATGGATGTTGAACAGCATCGTGCGCGACGCGTTCGTCACGTCGGTCACGTGCAGTTCGTGCTTCGTGAAGTTCCACACGAGCCAGCTGTCGACGGTGCCGAATGCGAGCTTGCCCTGGCGTGCCTTGTCGCGCGCGCCCGGCACGTTGTCGAGGATCCAGCGGATCTTCGTCGCGGAGAAGTACGAGTCGATCGGCAGGCCGGTCTTCGCACGCACCTTCGCTTCGAGGCCCTGCTGCTTCAGCGAGTCGCAGAAGTCGGCCGTGCGGCGATCCTGCCAGACGATCGCGTTGTAGACGGGCTGGCCAGTCTCGCGATCCCAGACGATCGTCGTCTCGCGCTGGTTGGTGATGCCGATCGCCGCGATCGACGTGCCGTTCAGGCCCGTGCGCGTGACGGCTTCCGCGGCGACGCCGGCTTGCGTCGACCAGATTTCCTGAGGGTCGTGCTCGACCCAGCCGGGTTGCGGGTAGATCTGTTCGAATTCCTTCTGGGCGATCGACACGATATTGCCCTGGCGATCGAACAGCATCGCGCGGGAACTCGTGGTGCCCTGGTCAAGCGCGAGGATGTACTGGTCCTGCATGTCTCTCATCTCCATCCGTGGATTGGCTTAGTTGTGATGCGCGCCGCATGGTGGGCGGCGCGTCGGTGAGTCAACTTCGGTCAGACAACTGCAACTGCTTTCGGATCACGCGTGCGGCGCATGCGCGGCGGCGAACCACGCGTCGACCGCGGCCGTCACGGCGTCGAGCGTGCCCGGCGCGACGTGCAGGCCGAGCTTCGAGCGGCGCCACAGCACGTCCTGCGCGCAGGTCGCCCATTCGGCGTCGCGCAGGTAGCGCAGTTCGGCGTCATAGATGCCCGGCGCGATTTCGGTGCCGAGATCGGCGAGCGACTTCGCGTCGTCGACCACGCGTTCCGCACGCGTGCCGTAGGCGCGCGCATAACGACGGGCGAGTGCGGCCGGCAGCCACGGATGACGTTTCGCGAACGTGTCGGCGAACACGTCGAACTTCGCGTTCGCGATGTCGCCGCCCGGCAGCGCGACGCCGGCCGTCCAGGTTTTCGCGTCGCGGCCGAGCGCGCGGCACAGCATGTCGCCGGCTTCTTCCGCGAGCTTGCGGAACGTCGTGATCTTGCCGCCGAACACCGACAGCAGCGGCGCGCCCGCGCCGTCGTCCAGCTCGAGGCGGTAGTCGCGCGTGACGGCCGATGCATTCGCCGCGTTCTCGTCTTCCAGCAGCGGGCGCACGCCCGAATAGGTCCAGTGCACGTCGGCCGGCGAAATCTTCCGCTTGAAGTAGCGGTTGATCGAATCGCACAGGTACTGCGTCTCGTCGCGATCGATCGCGACCTTCGCGGGATCGTTCGTGTATTCGACGTCGGTCGTGCCGATCAGCGTGAAGTCGTGTTCGTACGGAATCGCGAAGATGATCCGCTTGTCCGGGTTCTGGAAGATGTATGCGTGATCGTGATCGAACAGGCGGCGCGTGATGATGTGGCTGCCCTTCACGAGCCGCACGCTGTGCTGCGCGCCGCGGCCGAGCGCGCCGTGCAGCACGTCGCCGACCCACGGGCCGGCCGCGTTCGCGATCGCGCGAGCATGCACGACGCGGATCGAACCGTCGGCGTGCTGCAGCCGCGCTTCCCATTCGTCGCCGCGGCGTTCGGCGGATACCAGCTTCGTGCGCGTCAGGATCTCGGCGCCGCGCTCCTTCGCATCCATCGCGTTCAGCACGACGAGGCGTGCGTCGTCGACCCAGCCGTCCGAATACACGAAGCCGCGCTTGATCGAGTCGATCAGCGGTGCGCCGGCCGCATGGCGGCGCATGTCGATGCCGCGCGAGCCGGGCAGCAGTTCGCGTTTCGCGAGGTGATCGTAGAGGAACAGGCCGATGCGGATCAGCCAGGCCGGACGCAGGTTCGGCATGTGCGGCATCACGAAGCGCAGCGGCCACATGATGTGCGGCGCCGCGCGCAGCAGCGTCTCGCGCTCCTGCAGCGCCTTGCGCACGAGCCCGAACTCGTTGTACTCGAGATAGCGCAGGCCGCCGTGAATCAGCTTCGTGCTGGACGACGACGTGTGCGACGCGAGATCGTCCTGCTCGCAGAGCATGACCGACAGGCCGCGGCCGGCCGCATCGCGCGCGATCCCCGCGCCGTTGATGCCGCCGCCGACGACGAGCAGATCGTAGCGATTCGGTTGGGTCACCTGCTGTCCTTATCGTCTGATGGAAATGGGCGAACACGAAATGTTCGAATTCGAAATTTAACGAACGAAATCGAAAAAGTAAAGTTCGGAAAAGCGGGGCCAGTAGCGCGCGGCGCGATCCCGGACGATACTGGCGCAATCGACCGTTTCGCGAGGTGAATCATGCGTATTGGGATGTGGGCCGGCGTGTGCGCCGTCCTTCTGGCGGGGTGCAGCACCGGCACGCCGCCGCTTGCCGGCAACTGGCGGGCGCCGTCGTTCGCCGACCTGCAGACGTCGTGCGGCGGCGCCGCGCGCGACTGGGGCGCGGACGCGCAGCCGGTCTACTCGACGCTGTACGACGCGTACGTGGCGAAACGGTATCGCGGGCTGACCGAAGCGAACTATTGTGCGTTCGTAAACGAACTTTCGACGCACTATGCGGCGCCCGACGCGGCGGCGCGCGCCGGCTGGATCGCGTATTTCAACGGTGCGCGCGCGCAGGCCATCAGTTGGCGGGCGGCGGTCGATCCGACGCTGCGCGGCGGCTGAAGCCGGCTGCGGCCGGGTGAGGCGAACCGGCGGGGAAGCGGAAACGACCGTGCGGCCGAAAATTCGGCCGCACGGTCAGGTCAGGAACAGCGGGGTTTCACGAATAGCGGTACTTGATCGATCGCAGCGCAGCGTCGCCGGTCTCGGTCACGCAGTATTTGCGCCCCGAGCCGAGTCCTTCCAGGCGGACGAGCTGCTGTTCGAGCAGTGTGTCCAGTTCATCCCGATCCATGTCGCGCTGATCAGGCGCGTCCTTTACAAGCAATAGCGTGGCGAATTCATGCGGACTCAGCATCGTTCTCTCCATGGCAACCGGTCTGCCCGCGCGGCCGGCGCAAACGCCGACGCACGATACCCCGCGGGGTATGGCTTGGGGGGAAAGCTGTATTCGCCGGCCCTGAAGTTCGCTCACGCCCTGGCACAGGCGGATCGGGCGAACGAGCCGGGGAACTGGAGTCTAGTCGAGCGCGCGGGCAACGACAAATCGTGCCCCGTTAATTTTCCGTTTGACAGGAGAATGCGCCGCAAGCGGTCCGCTCGCGGCGCCAACTTCTTGATTTCACTTGAAGTTTCGGGTGCGGTGCAGCATCGCCGGCGCCTGCGCAAGCGTCATTCCGCGACGTACACCTGGGTGCCGGCGGCGGCCACGGTATCGGCCATCTCGGGCGGCAGCGGCTTGTCGGTAAAAAGCGCGTGCACCTGGCTCAGGTGGCCCTGGCGCACCAAAGCCGGGCGGCCGACCTTCGAATGGTCGGTCACGAGGTAGACCGTGCGCGCATGCTGCATGATCGCCTCGGCGACGCGCACCTCGCGCGTGTCGAAGTCGCGCAGCGTGCCGTCGGCCTCGATCGCCGACGTGCCGATGATCGCGTAGTCGACCTTGAACTGGCGGATGAAGTCGATCGCGAGTTCGCCGACGATGCCCTTGTCCCACGGCCGCACGATGCCGCCCGTGATCAGCACCTCGCAGTCGGGGTAGCCGCTCATCATCGACGCGACGTTCAGGTTGTTCGTGATCACGTGCAGCCCGTGGTGGCGGTTCAGCGCGCGCGCGACTTCCTCGGTCGTCGTGCCGAGGTTGATGAACAGCGACGCCTGATCGGGGATGTGCGATGCCGCGAGCGCCGCGATGCGCCGCTTCTCGTCGTGGAACATCCGCTGGCGCGCCGTGTACGACACGTTCTCCGAGCTGGTCGGCAGGCTCGCGCCGCCGTGGTAGCGGCGCAGCAGGTTCAGGTCGGCGAGCCAGTTCACGTCGCGGCGGATCGTCTGCGGCGTCACCGCGAAGTGCGCGGCGAGATCGTCGACGGTCACGAAGCCGTCGCGCTGCACCCATTCGAGCAGTTCCTGCTGGCGCGCGTTGAGGGTGAGGCGGGGATCTCGGGTCATGGCTCGATGGTCGTGTCGTGAGACGGAGCGGGTATTGTAAGGGCGGCAACGCCGTTCGGCCGGCCTGGCCGGCCCGGTCGCGTGAAATTCATGCGTAAATTGCATGGATTCATGTGACAAATGAATTTGTGCGATTGCGCTGATCGCGCTGCAATGGCGGACTGCCCGCGCATGCGGGCACGCGTTCGGCGCGTTCATTCAGCTTTCGACGAGGTGGCACCGATGACAGGCTTCAACTGGCACAACCCGTATCCGACGACCCGCATCCCGGTATTCGCGCGCAACGTCGTGTCGACGTCGCATCCGCTCGCCGCGCAGGCCGGGCTGCGGATGCTGTGGAAAGGCGGCAACGCGGTCGACGCGGCGCTGGCCGCCGCGGCCGCGATTACCGTCGTCGAGCCCGTGTCCTGCGGGCTCGGCGGCGACGCGTTCGCGCTCGTATGGGACGGCGAGCGGCTGTCCGGGCTCAACGCATCGGGCGTCGCACCGGCCGCGTGGAACGTCGACTATTTCCGCAAGCGCCACGGCGAGGATGCGCACGGCATCGCGAACAAGCCGACGCGCGGCTGGGATACCGTCACCGTGCCGGGCGTGATCGCGGGCTGGGAAGCGCTGCACGCGAAATTCGGCTCGCTGCCGTTCGCGGACTTGCTCGAGCCGGCGATCGAGATCGCGGAGCGCGGTTATGCGGTGCCGCCGATCGTCGCGCACAAGTGGGCGGCGGCGGTGCCCGCGCTGCAGGGCCTGCCGGGCTTCGCGGAGACCTTCATGCCGCGCGGCCGTGCGCCGCTCGTCGGCGAGCGCGTGTGCCTGCCGGGCCATGCGCAGACGCTGCGCACGCTCGCGAAGGACGGCGCCCGTGCATTCTACGAAGGCGAGCTCGCCGAGCGCATCGCCGCGTTCGCCCGCGAAGGCGGCGGCGCGCTGACCGAAGCCGACCTGCGCGCATACCGGCCGGAATGGGTCGAGCCGATCGGCAAGCGCTTCGGCCGTCACACGATTCACGAGATCCCGCCGAACGGGCAGGGCATCGCCGCGCTGATCGCGCTCGGGATCGCCGAGCATGCGGGCCTGACCGATTGGCCGCTCGATTCGGTCGATTCGCAGCACCTGCAGATCGAGGCGATGAAGCTCGCATTCGCGGACGTCTATCGTTACGTCGCCGATCCGCGCGCGATGGAAGTCACACCCGGGCAGATGCTCGACGATGCGTATCTCGCCGAACGCGCGAAGCAGATCGATCCCGCGCGGGCGACGCACTTCGGCGCCGGCCGGCCGCATTCGGGCGGCACGATCTACCTGTCGGCGGCCGACGAGCGCGGGATGATGGTGAGCTTCATCCAGTCGAACTACATGGGCTTCGGCTCGGGGCTCGTGGTGCCGGGCACCGGCATTGCGCTGCAGAATCGCGGGTACGGCTTCTCGATGGATCCGACTTCGCCGAACGTCGTCGCGGGCGGCAAGCGGCCGTTCCACACGATCATCCCGGCGTTCGTGACCGAGCAGGTCGACGGCCGCACCGAGGCCGTGATGAGCTTCGGCGTGATGGGCGGCGACATGCAGCCGCAGGGCCATCTGCAGACCATCGTGCGGATGCTGGGCCATGGGCAGCAGCCGCAGGCCGCATGCGATGCGCCGCGCTGGAAGGTCAACCGCGACTTCACGCTCGACGTCGAAGCGACGATGAATCGCGCGACGGTCGACGCGCTGGCGGCACGCGGCCATACGATCAAGTCGATCGACGATCCTTACATGGATTTCGGTTCGGGGCAGTTCATCTGGCGTCTCGATCGCGACGATCGCGAGCGCGGCTACGTGGCCGCGAGCGACAGCCGGCGCGACGGTCTGGCGGCCGGCTTCTGACGGTTCGCGTCAATTTCATGCGCTCGACGGGCGGCCGAACGGCCGCCCGTTTCGTTTGATGCGGCCGTACTACCGAACGGCTGCAAGCAGTTCGAAGGACTCGTCTAACGAACGGCAACAGACGCCGTGGAACTGCGCCTGTCCGGTATGGTCAGTGCTCTGGAGCACGAACGTCAAAGTCCGGCTAAGATGCCAGGATGGTTCGGCCGGACCAATTCACTAGAAACGCAAGTAATACGCCGCCTGCGGGACGGTCGGCGCCTGTGCCAAGGCATGGGCCGGCCCCCGCGCGACGACTGGGAGCGCACCACCATGGACACCAAAACGACGCATGTCATGCCGTGGCGAATCGAGGACATCGACCTGAACCGGATCGATCGTCAGCGTGCCGCCGCGAACGAGGATCTGCTGCTGCTGCTGTGCGCGTCGTCGTTCATCGAAAGCGGCTCGGATCTCTACACGAGCAATCTGAGCGAATTCTTCAACGACGATCCTGAAGTATCCGAGTGGCTCAACAATGCATGGGAGCACGAAGAATTGCAGCACGGCCGCGCGCTGAAGGCGTACATCGCGCACGTGTGGCCCGAGTTCGACTGGGATACCGCGTTCGCGAATTTCTTCGCCGAGTATTCGAAGACCTGCAAGGTCGAGGCATTCGAGAAGACCCGCGCGCTCGAGATGGTCGCGCGCTGCGTCGTCGAGACGGGCACGGCCACGCTCTATCGTGCGATCAACGAATGCTCGGACGAACCCGTGCTGAAGGAAATCACCGACAACATCCGCACGGACGAAGTGCGTCACTACAAGCACTTCTTCAAATTCTTCAAGAAGTACAACAAGCTCGAAGGCAATGGCCGGCTCGCGGTGCTCGGCGCGCTGGCGCGCCGCGTGATGGAAATCAAGAACGAGGATTCCGAGATCGCGCTGCGCCACGTGTTCGCGGTTCGTTATCCTGATCGCGTCGGCGACAGCCAGTACAACCGCGAGCGCGCCGCGCGCATCAGTACGCTCGTGCGGCGCAACCTGTCGGCCGACATGTGCGTGAAGATGCTGCTCAAGCCGCTCGACCTGCCCGCGAGGATCCAGCCGGGCGTCCACTATCCGCTCACGAAGATCACGCGGCACGTATTCCTGCGCTGAGCGCCGCTGCGCGGCCGGTCGAGCGTATGCTTGCCGCATCGTCTCCGATCTGCACCAGGGCCACGCCACCATGACCGATACCCATCGCCACGCGCTCGAACAATGGACGTTCGACGCGTGGCCGCCGGCTGTCGTATCGCTGTTCGACGGCACCGCGCTCGAGCGTCATGCCGATATCGCCGCATCGCTGATCGTCGCGACCGACGACGGCCAGTTGCGCACGACGCTGCTCGGCGTCGGCGAGATCTATGCGCACGATGCGCGCACGCTGCTGCTGGCGCTATGGCCGCAATCGCGTGCGGCGCGCGCGCTCGCGCAACGGCGCGCGGCCGCGTTGACGCTCGTCGCGGACGGCGCATTCTTTCAGGCGCAATTGAGGATCGAGCCGCTCGAAGGCGACTTCGGGGGACTGGCCGGATTCGCTGCGACGATCGCGCACGGCGATGCGCAGCGGGTCGGTTATGCGCGTCTCGCGACAGGCGTCACGTTCACGCTGGAAGGGGAGCGCGCCGCGGTGCTCGCGCGCTGGCAACGCCAGCTCGAGCACCTGCGGCGCGCGGCCGCGCGGCTTCAGTGACCGCGCTGGCCGCTGCGCGACGAACGGTTGCGGTTCGGGTGCGCGGCGTTGCCGCTCGCGGGGCGCGCGCTGTTGCCGCCGCCCGCCGGGCGTGCGCCGCTGCCGCCGGCGCCGCCTTGCGTGCGCGGCTTCGCGGCCTTCTGCTGCGATGCCTTCGGTTGCGCGTTGCCGTCGCGCTTCGCGGCCGGCTGGCCTGAGCCGCCTGCGCGCGGCTGGCGGTTGCCGCCGCCGCCACCGCCGCGAGGTTGCTGCTGCCCGCGGCGCTGCTGGATCGGCTCCGGCTTCGCATTCGGATCGGGTTCGAAGCCCGCGATCACTTCCTGCGGAATCTCGCGCTTGATCAGCCGCTCGATGTCGCGCAGCAGCTGCTTCTCGTCGACGCACACGAGCGACACGGCTTCGCCGGTCGCGCCCGCGCGGCCCGTGCGGCCGATCCGGTGCACGTAATCCTCGGGCACGTTCGGCAGGTCGAAGTTGACGACGTGCGGCAACTGGTCGATGTCGATCCCGCGCGCGGCGATATCGGTCGCGACGAGCACCTGCAGCGTGCTGTTCTTGAATTCGGCAAGCGCGCGCGTGCGGGCCGACTGGCTCTTGTTGCCGTGGATCGCCATCGCGCTGATGCCGTCCTTCGTCAACTGTTCGGCGAGCCGGTTCGCGCCGTGCTTGGTGCGCGTGAACACGAGCACCTGGAACCAGTTGTGTTCGCGGATCAGGTGCGTGAGCAGCTCGCGCTTGCGGTCGCGGTCGACCGGATGGATCTTCTGCGCGACGCTCTCGGCGGTCGTGTTGCGGCGTGCGACCTCGATCAGTGCGGGCGAGTCGAGCAGGCTGTCGGCGAGCGCCTTGATCTCGTCGGAGAAGGTCGCCGAGAACAGCAGGTTCTGGCGCTGCGGCGGCAGCTTCGCGAGCACGCGCTTGATGTCGTGGATGAAGCCCATGTCGAGCATCCGGTCGGCTTCGTCGAGCACGAGGATGTCGAGATCCGACAGGTCGATGGTCTTCTGCTGCATGTGGTCGAGCAGGCGCCCCGGCGTCGCGACGACGATGTCGACACCGCGCTTGAGTGCATCGATCTGCGGATTGATGCTGACGCCGCCGAACATCACGGTCGAGCGCAGCTTCAGGTACTTGCTGTAGGCACGGACGCTTTCCTCGACCTGTGCGGCGAGTTCGCGCGTCGGCGTGAGGATCAGCGCGCGCACCGCGCGCTTCGCGCCGCGATGTTCGGCGTAGAACGTGTGCAGGCGCTGCAGGATCGGCAGCGTGAAGCCGGCGGTCTTGCCGGTGCCTGTTTGTGCGCCGGCGAGCAGGTCGCCGCCGCCGAGCACGGCGGGGATCGCCTGCTGCTGGATCGGAGTCGGCGACGTGTAGCCGAGCTCGTTGACCGCCTTGACAAGCGGTTCGGCCAGGCCGAGAGATTCGAAAGACATAGATACCACTCTTGAGTTTTATGATCGGCGACACCTCGCGCGGCCCGCGCGGGGACTGGCGTCGCAAAAAGCAAAGGGGCGCGGAACGCAGGTCGCTCACCTGTTGCGGCGAGATCGGCGTACCGTTGTTGCCCCACGACATCCGGATATACGTTACAACGGCTGCGACTTCCTGGTTCGACAGCGACTGCGCGAACGGCGGCATGCCGTACGGACGCGGATTCTTGAACGTGCTCGGCGGATAGCCACCGTTCAGCACCATGCGGATCGGGTTGACCGCCGATTCCATCATGATCGAGTGGTTGCCCGCGAGCGGCGGATATGCCGGCGGCTTGCCCGCGCCGGTTTCGGCGTGGCAGGTCGCGCAGTTGTCGGCGTAGATCTTCTTGCCCTGATCGAACAGCGCATTGCCGAACTGCTTCGACGGCTCGTACTGCATGTTCTTCGGCGCTTCAGCCTTCTGCGGGATCGACTTCAGGTACGTCGACATCGCGCGCGTATCTTCGTCGGTCATGTACTGCAGGCTGTTGTGGACCACGTCCGCCATCGGGCCGAACACCGCGCCCTTCTGCGACACGCCGGCCTGCAGCAGGTCGGACAGCTCCTGCACGTGCCAGTCGCCGAGGCCGAGTTCCTTGTCGTTCGTCAGCGACGGCGCATACCAGTTCTGCAGCGGGATCAGGCCGCCTGCGAACGCCGACGAGCTCACCGGGCCGCCCATCATGTTGATCGACGTGTGGCACATCGAGCAGTGGCCGAGGCCTTCGACGAGGTAGGCGCCGCGGTTCCATTCGACCGACTTCGTCGGATCCGGCTTGTATTCGCCTTCCTTGAAGAACAGCGTGCGCCAGCCGATCAGCAGGTTGCGGTTGTTGAACGGGAACTTCAGTTCGTGCGGACGGCTCGGCACCGACACCGGCGGGACCGAACGCAGGTACGCGTAGATCGCGTCCGAATCCGAGCGCGTGACCTTCGTGTAGCTCGCGAACGGGAAGCCCGGGTAGAGCAGGCTGCCGTCCTTCGAGCGACCCGTGTGCATCGCGCGGTAGAAGTCGTCCGACGTCCACTTGCCGATGCCATCCTTGTCGTCCGGCGTGATGTTCGGCGTGTACATCGTGCCGAACGGCGTCGCCATCGGCAGGCCGCCCGCGAACGACTTGCCGCCGCGCACGGTGTGGCACGCGATACAGTCGCCGACGCGCGCGAGGTATTCGCCCTTCTTGATCAGCGCGGCCTGGTCGGCCGGCGTGGCCGCGACGGCGGCAGCGCCGTGCAGCGTGTCGTTGCCCGGCCACAGGACCGGCACGAGGGCGGCAGCCGCGACGATCGCGACAGCCGAGAGTGCAAACAGGGACTTGCGTTTCATTGTGTCTGTCTCCCTTGCCTTATTGCGGTTCGCTGCCGCAGGCGAGCGGAGTCTTCATCGAACGCGCCGGTGCCGGCACGGGGTTGGCGGGCGCCGGTTGCGCGGCGAGCCACGCGGTCACGGCCGTCACGTCTTCGTCGGAAAGCTTTGCTGCGATGTCGTGCATGCAATCCGGTGCCTTCGCGTGGCGGTTGCCCGAGCGCCATGCGCCGAGCTGTGCGCTCAGGTAATCGGCGTGCAGGCCGACGAGGCCCGGGATCGCCGGCTGCATGCCGGTCAGCCCCGCGCCGTGGCAGGCCACGCAGGCCGGCAGCTTGCGGGACGGGTCGCCCTGCGTGACGAGCTGCTTGCCGCGTGCGAGCGTCGCGGCCGGCAGTGTCGGCTTCGCCGGCGTCGGGTACGGCGGACGCTCGGCCGAGAAGTGCTCGGCGATTTCGCGCAGGTAGTCGTCGTTCAGGTACGTCAGCAGATAGTTCATCGGCGGGTACTTGCGCCGGCCGTCACGGAAGTTGACGAGCTGGTTGTACAGGTACTCGGCCGGCTTGCCGGCAAGACGCGGGAAGTAGTCGTTGTCCGTGCCCTGGCCGTGGACGCCGTGGCATGCGGTACAGCCGCGCACGCGCTCGGCCATCGTATCGGGTGCCTTGAGCGGCGCCTGCTGGGCGTGCGCTTGCTCCGTGGGCTTGGTCTGCGCTTGGGCAGCGCTCATAAGGCCCGCTCCGCCGATCAACAGAACGGCGAGCAGCGGACGGAAGAGGCGTCTTGAAGACACACGAGACTCCATGATTATTCGTCGGGGACCTTGTCCGGGCTACGATCGGCTCGGCGCATGGACGGCAGGACAGCCGGGCTGCTGCGACGCGGCATTCTATCATCGATGGGTAATGACGGCTATTTGGCAAAAGGACAGCGGTTCCTGTCTGTTTACGACTTGCGACAATTTGACGCGTATTGCGCAGCGGCGAAGTGAACCGGCGTGCGCTTTCACCATCGAAGACCGTACACTCGCGGGTCGCGCGGCGCCGCCTCCGCCGCAGGTCCAGTCATTTCTCCCGTTTCCGGATTCATCAATGACGTTTTATACCGTGCCGTTGCCTCGTTCCCGCTGTCTGTCCCGTTGCCGCCGCGCCGCCGGCCGGCCGTTTCCGGGAGGGTGCGCGCAATGAAGTTCGACAGCTTGTGGATCGGGCAGGTCGCGCTCGCGGCGCTGATGGACGCCGCGTTCGCGATGGCGGTCGGCTCGGCGCTGCTCAAGGCGTGGCTCGGCAAGGACGGCGCGCGGCCGGTCATCTCGCCTTCGCATCCCGCGTGGTTGCGCGCACAACATTCGCTGGTCGCGGCGGCGCTGGCGCTCGTGCTCGCGGATCTCGGCTGGCTGGTCTACGAGGCCGCGACGATGAGCGGCGCGGGGCTCGGCGGCGCGTTCGCCTCGATTCCCGTCGTGCTGATGCAAACGCACGCGGGCTTCGCATGGAGCGTCGCGTTCGCCGGCGCGGTGGTGCTTGCGATCGTCGCGCTGGCGAAGCCGGAGGGCCCGGGCGCGCACGCGGTGCTGTGGCTCGCGGTGATCGTGGTCGCGGCCGGCAAGGCATCGCTCGGCCATGCGGCCGATCCGGGCGCGCTGTCCGCGGCGGTCGGCGTGCAGACGCTGCACCTGCTCGCGACGGCCGTGTGGGGCGGCCTCGTGCTCGCGGGCGGGCTCGCGGTGCTGCCGGCGCTCGGTTCGTCGGTCGCACGCGGCGCGCTGATCCGCATCGGCCAGCACCTGTCGCGTACGTCGATCATCGCGGTCGTATTCCTGCTCGGGACGGGCGTGCTCAATGCGCTGCGCGGGCTCGGCGGCTCGCTCGCGCCGCTCGACGGCAGCACGTGGGGGCGCGTGTTGCTGCTGAAGCTGCTGCTCGTCGCACTCGCGCTCGTGCTCGGCGGCCTGAACCGCTTCTCGGCGCTGCCGCGGCTGCGCCGCACCGCGTCGACCGAGGATGCGCACACGTTCCGCAACATCCTGCATCTCGAAGGGATGACGATGATCGGCGTGTTCGTCGCGGCCGCCGTGCTGTCGTTCAGCGTGCCGGGGTTCGCGGCGCTCGGTTGACGGCAGGTTCCTCGCGGCGCGACGCAAGGCCGCCGGCGCGTGTCTGGCGCGTGCAGCTCGTCGCGCCGCTCACGTACAAACGGCCGCCTGTCGGGCGGCCGCTTCGAAGTCGATGCGTATCGCGCGATACGCAGCGTGCTCACCACTCGGCGACGCTGCCGTCCGCGTGGCGCCACACCGGGTTGCGCCAGCGGTGGCCCGTCTTCGCCATCTCGCGCACCTTTTCCTCGTTGACGTCGATGCCGAGCCCCGGGCCCTGCGGGATCGCGACGAAGCCGTCCTCGTAGCGGAACACCTCGGGGTTGCGCAGGTAGTCGAGCAGGTCGTTGCCCTGGTTGTAGTGGATGCCGAGGCTTTGTTCCTGGATGAACGCGTTGTAGCTGACCGCATCGAGCTGCAGGCACGCGGCGAGCGCGATCGGGCCGAGCGGGCAGTGCAGTGCGAGCGCGACGTCGTAGCTTTCCGCGAGCGTCGCGATCTTGCGGCACTCGGTGATGCCGCCCGCGTGCGACGCGTCGGGCTGGATGATGTCCACGTAGCCGCCCGCGAGGATGTGCTTGAAGTCCCAGCGCGAGTACAGCCGTTCGCCGAGCGCGATCGGCGTGTTGGTCTGGTTGACGATGTCGCGCAGCGCCTCGGCGTTCTCCGACAGCACGGGTTCCTCGATGAACATCAGCTTGTACGGGTCGAGCTCCTTCGCGAGCACCTTCGCCATCGGCTTGTGCACGCGGCCGTGGAAGTCGACGCCGATCCCGACGTGCGGGCCGACCGCGTCGCGCACGGCCGCGACGTTCGCGATCACCTGCTCGACCTTGTCGTAGGTGTCGACGATCTGCAGCTCCTCGGAGCCGTTCATCTTCACGGCCTTGAAGCCGCGCTCGACGACTGCGCGCGCATTGTTCGCGACGTCGCTCGGCCGGTCGCCGCCGATCCACGAATACACCTTGATGCGGTCGCGCACCTGGCCGCCCAGCAGCGCGTGCACCGGCACGCCGTGATGCTTGCCCTTGATGTCCCACAGCGCCTGGTCGACGCCCGCGATCGCGCTCATCATGATCGGGCCGCCGCGGTAGAAGCCCGCGCGGTACATCACCTGCCAGTGATCCTCGATCAGCAGCGGGTCGCGGCCGACGAGGTAGTCGGCCAGTTCCTGCACCGCGGCCTCGACCGTGTGCGCGCGGCCTTCGACGACCGGCTCGCCCCAGCCGACGATGCCTTCGTCGGTTTCGATCTTGAGGAACAGCCAGCGCGGCGGGACGACGAAAGTTTCGAGGCGGGTGATTTTCACGATGCGAGTCTCCATGGTTGGCCGGCGCGGGCGCTCGGGCGCGGCGCGCGGTCGCGTGCTTTCGCGATTATCCTAGCGTAGCCGGATAAAAAATAGTATTAATAGCATTATTGTGCAGATAGTGGGCAGCCTGCACGCCGGCCCAACGGAGAACGATCATTCAACACGACCTGCATGGACAGACGGCTTTCCGGCTTGCGACGGCGATCCTGCGCGGCGACTATCCGCCCGAATCGCTGCTGCCGAGGGAGCCCGACCTGATGGAGCTGTACGGCGTGAGCCGCACGGTGATGCGCGAGGCGCTGCGCACGCTGACGTCGAAGGGGCTGGTCGAATCGCGGCCGAAGGTCGGCACGCGCGTGCGGCCGCGCCATGCGTGGAACCTGCTCGACGCCGACCTGCTCGACTGGTACGCGCGGGTCGCGCCGCCGCTCGCGTTCGCGCTGAAGCTGCAGGAGATGCGCGAGATGATCGAGCCGTACGCGGCCGCGCTTGCCGCGCGCGCGCATACGCCGGAAGCCTTCGACGCGATCGACGACGCGGCGCGCGCGATGGCCGATGCACGCAACGTAGACGAATGGGTGCGCGCCGACCTGCGCTTTCACCTGAGCGTGCTCGCGGCGGGCGGCAACGAGTTGCTGGTGCCGCTCGGCGCGCTGATCGATCGCACGCTCGAGGCACAACTGCGTCTGAATGCGCGCCGCGCGGACGTGTACAACGCATCGCTTGCCGAGCACACGGCCGTCAGCGACGCGATCCGCGTGCGCGACGAGGACGGCGCGCGCCGCGCGATGGCGGCGCTGCTCGCGGTGACACGCGCGCGGATCGAGATGTCGTGACGGGGCGGGGCGGCGCCTTCAGGCGGCGTTTGCGCAGCCGCCCGGCTTGTGGATGCGCTCCGTCGACGCAGGATACTTCGCGAGCAGGCTTGCCGGACGCCGCGGGCGCACGACCAGGTCGCCGCCGCAGTTCGGGCAGCGGCCTTTCAGCACGTCGTCGGCGCAGGTCGCACAGAACGTGCACTCAAACGTGCAGATGCGCGCATCTGCCGAATCGGGCGGCAGGTCCTTGTCGCAGCATTCGCAGCCGGGGCGCAGTTCGAGCATGATGGTTTTCCTTGGTTGGGGAGGGTCAGGACGGGCGCCGCCGGACATTGCGCGCGGCGCATGTGCGCGCTACTGTACCCGCTTGAATCGGCCTGGCCAACGGTGTCCCGTCCGGGCGCCGCCGACGCGCACGGGCCGCACCGGGAGACGACCATGCTTTATCGCGGAAGCTGTCACTGTGGCGACGTGAAGTTCGAAGTGGAAGGCGACCTGCAGGGCGTGATGGCGTGCAACTGCTCGATCTGCCAGCGCAAGGGCGCGCTGATGTGGTTCGTGCCGCGCGACCACATGAAGCTCCTCACGCCCGACGAGAATCTCGCGACCTACCTGTTCAACAAGCACGTGATCAGCCATCGCTTCTGCAAGCGCTGCGGCATGCATCCGTTCGCCGAGGGCGTTCATCCGAACGGCACTGCTATGGCCGCGATCAACGTGCGCTGCCTCGAGGATGTCGACCTCGACACGCTGCCCGTCACGCACTACGACGGCCGCTCGCACTGAGCGGCGTGCCATCGCGTGAACGTACGTGCCGCGGTCAGGAAGGTTGCGCCGACGCGGCGCCCGGTGCGGGCATTTCCGCCTGCGGCGCGGGGGCCGCGGCGTGCGTGCCGGTGGCGGCCGGACGTTCGATCAGCGGCGCGAGCGCCGGCGCCATCGACTTCAGCAACTGCACGGCCATTGCGCTCGTGAAGTCGTAGCGCGCCGCGTACGGTTCGTGCGCGGTCGCCGTCAGCACCCCGAAGAACCGGTCGCCGAGTACGAACACGAACGTGCCGCTGCGGTTCACCTTGCGCGACTCGATCAGCCGCGCGCCGCGCGCGTAGACGTTGAAGCGCTGGTCGCCGGTCCCCGTCTTGCCGTATACCTCGAGCGTCTTGCCGTCGGGCAGCGTGAAGCCGCCCGCGAGGCGGCGCGCGGTGCCGCTGAGCACGACGTCGCGCAGCAGCGTGTGCGCCACGTTGACGATTTCCGGCGACAGCATCGGCTGCGGCTGCGCGGCCGCGCGCACGAAGCGCGTCTCGTACGGCGTGCCCTTCGCGAAGTCGAGCCGCGTGATCGTCTCGGTCGGCGCTTTCTGGCCGCCGTTCGCGATCAGGCCGATCAGTTTCGCGAGCGCGTCGGGCTGGTCACCCGATGCGCCGATCGCGGCCGCGTAGGACGGCGTGACTTCCGCGAACGGGTAGCCGAGCGCGCGCCACGACTTCGTGATCTCCGCGTACGCGCGCAGCTCGACCATGCGGCGGATGCGGCGGTCCTGGGTCGCGTGGTAGCGCGTCTTGTACAGCCACGAATACGTGTAGAAACGCGCATCGCGGCTCTCGCGCTGGACCTCGCCGAGCGACGCGCTCGGGTGCGCGCGCAGGTAGTTGAGCGTCCACAGCGCGAGCGGGTGCACGCTCGCGATATAGCCGCGATCGTTGAGGTTGAAGCGGTCGATCGCGTATTTCGCGTAGAGCGCGGCGAGATCGTCGTCGGACAGCGTCGCGGCCGGCGTGCCCTTCAGTTGCGCGCGCATCTGCGCATCGAACCACGCGAGCGATTCGTTCGGCGCGACGCTGCGCAGCACCGTCGCGATCTTCGGCGGCGACTTGCGCACGTCCTTCAGCATCAGCGCCAGCGCGTCATCGGGTGCCTTGCCCGCATAGCGCGTGTAGTAGCGCTTCACGTAGACCTGGCTTTCGCCGTCGACGAACTGCTGCAGGTAATGCCGGCGCTGTTCGGGATCGCCGAGCCACGACGACGACGGGCCGGCCGCCTGCAGCGTCTCGTAGTGGACGATGTCGCGCATCAGCCGCACGAACACGAGGTTGACCGAATGCTCGAACGCGGTGTGCAGCGTCAGGATGCGGCCGTTGTCCGACTTCTCGAAGTTCGAGAACACCTGCGCGCCGCCGCCCGTGTAGAACACGTCGGGACTTGCCGAGTACTTGCGTTCGACGGCCGCGTCGAGCATCGCCTGCAGCGAGCGGTCGCGCGTATGCAACAGATAGTCGAGCGCCCAGCGCGACAGCCCGTCGACCGGGTCGGGTTTCACGCGCGCAAGCTGCGCGTTCGACAGGTTCGCATAGCGCGCGTGCAGGTCGGAGACGATCTGCAGGTACGTGATCAGCGTGCGCAGTTTCGCGGTCGAGCCGAGGTTGATGCGGCCGCCGCGATTCACGTCGAACGGCTCGTTCACGCTGTCGGTCTGCACGCGCAGCATGTTCGCGCCGTTGCGGCGTTCGTACAGCGTGAAGCTGTACGTGAGATGCGACGGGTCGTCCTTCGGCGCGAGCATCTCGTAGCCGTAGAGGCCGGCGGCCTGCGCGCCGTCGCGCGTCGATGCCTTCGCGAGCCGCTCGGCGACGGCTTGCTGCACGCCGTTGTCGAGCGTGCTGGTCGCCTCCAGGTCGAGCAGGTCGAGCTGGTACACGTCGCTGATGCCGAGGGCCGACAGCAGCGACGCGCGCGCGGACGTCACGGCCTTGCGCGACACGAACGACTGCACCAGCGCGGCGGCAGGCGGCGCACTGCGTTCGATCTGCGCGGACAGCGCGGCATCGCGCATTGCAGGCGAGATCACGCCGCCGTTCGACAGCAGCCGCAGGTAGCTGTCGGTCAGCCGCTGCAGCGCCGGATAGCCGCGGTTGAGGAAGTACGACGGCGCGCGCTGCGCGATGATCAGCGACAGCACCTCGCGGAACGTCTTGCCCTGTTCGTCGACGTTGTCGCCGGTCGTCGGCGCGGACAGGATCCGGTTCACTTCGTTGAAGTCGCGGCCGTACCAGGCGGCGAGACCGTCGCCGATGCCGGTGATTTCGCCGATATGCGGCCGCGCGGCGAGCGGCACCGAGTTCAGGTAGCGCACGACGATCGTGCGGCGCGCGAGCATCGTCTGCGGGCCGTTCAGATACGCGCGGACCGACGCCGACGCGATCTGCCGCAGCTTCTCGGGTGGCGTCGCGGTGCGGCCTTCGGGCGAATGGCGGAACTTCTCGATCTGGGTCGCGAGCGTGCTGCCGCCCGGGCGTGCCTGGTGACGGTTGACGACGTGCAGCGCCTGGTCGGCGAGCGCGCGGCTGAAGCGCCCCCAGTCGATCGCCGGGTTGCGGTTCGGTTCGTTCGCGTCGAGCAGGTAGCGATCCTCGATGAACAGCAGTGAATCGACGACCACGCGCGGCACCGTGTCGAAGTCGGCATAGACGCGCTGCGGGAACACGGTCGCGAACAGCGGCGCGCCGGTCGAATCGAACAGCATCAGGCCCGTCTGGTCCTTTTCTTCGTAAGGGAGGAACAATCCGCGCTCGCCGAGCGACAGCATCCGTTGCGAATCGCGCGCCTGCTTGCCGACGACGAAGCCGCGCGCGAGCAGCCGCTCCTGGAACGACGGAATCATCGCGTAGCCGAGGCGCTGGTCGTAGGGGCCGTTCGCGGGGAAGCGGATGTGATCGCTCGGGCCCGTTTCGACCGTGTAGCCGACATCGCGGGTGAGCTCGGACAGGTAGCGCGCCTGCAGCCGGGACGTTTCGATCTCGGTCTGCACGAGCCGCGCGACGATCGCGAGCGCGATCAGCAGCGCGGCCAGCAAAGACCATTTGACCCACGTCCAGACCGATGCGAGACCGGTCACGCGCGGCAGGATACGATTCAGCGGCCGATTCATGGCGGCATCTCCCTGAGGGGAGGGCTCCGGCCGCACCCCATTAAGGATTAGTTTAGTCGTCCGCCGCGTGCTGCCAAGGCGGTTCACTACCGAGATGCGCCGACGCAACGCACGTGCCTGAACCGGGCGGAGCGCCCGGCCGCCGCCCCGATTTGGGGCAGCGCCGGAAGGGGGAAATAGTGCGCGATGACTTCATTCAACCGACGAAATGCTCGACCAGGTGATCGACGAACAGGCGCGCCTTGCGCGGAAAGTGCCGGCGGCTCGGGTACGCGATGTTCATCTGAAGTTCCTCGAGCCGATAGTCGGGCAGCAGCGCCAGCAGCCGGCCGTCGCCGAGCTCCGCTTCGACCAGGAAGTCCGGCAGCACCGCGACGCCCACGCCCGCGAGCGCCCAGCTTCGGATCAGCCCGAGATTGTTCGACGACGCGGATTTATTGGGGTGCACGGTGAGATGCGCATGACCGTGATCGAACGACAGGTATTCGCCCGCGAAGTCGGAGTGGAATGCCAGGCACGCATGGGCGGCCAGGTCATGCGGATGAGCCGGCGCGCCATGCCGTTCGAGATACTGAGCAGATGCGCATACGACGAGTTTCAGCCGCGTGAGCAGGCGTTTCACCAGCGTGCTGTTGCTGATGTGCTGCGACAGCAGCAGGCCGACATCGAAGCCCTCCGAGACGAGATCGACGTGACGGTCGACGAGCGTGACTTCCGGCACGATGTTCGGATGGCATGCCTTGAAGGAATCGATCGCGGGCCCGAGCACATGCATGCCGAACATGACCGGCGCGACGATTTTCAGCGAGCCGACCGGCTCGTGGTGCGTCGACGCGATCGCTTCCTCGACGCGGTCGATTTCGTCGACGACGTGGCGCATCTGCGCCAGATACAGGTGGCCGGCGTCGGTCAGCGACAGGCTGCGGGTCGTGCGATTCAGCAGGCGTACGCCGAGCCGCTCCTCGATGTCCATGACCAGGCGGGTGGCCGATGAATTGGAGATGTTCAGTTCGGCGGCTGCACGCGCGAAGCTCTGTAGTTCGGCCACCTTGACGAATAATCGTATCGATAGAAATTCATCCATTTTTTTCGGAAAACTTAATTTGTTAACTGAATTCTATCTGTCGGCGGCTGGACTTTGAGCGATTTTGATGTGAGATAAAGTTTTATGAAATCGTGCATCAATCCGATGCGGATGGCGTTGGAGTATGTAGGGTTGGGTCGAGGCGGCCTGCGATTCCATCGCTTTGCCTGGGGATTGAAAAATATTGGTTGATGATTTTGTTTTTTGTAAAAGTACTAAAAATCTGGCTTATTGTCCTAAAAGGGCGGTGTCATATTCGCAGTGCGGTGCAATACGAGTCGGATGCGTCGTTTTCGTCGCGGCGGCGTCCCGGCACCAGATGGCGGCATTCGGCGTGCGGCGGCGCGTGGCGGTGATATCCTCGCGGGACGCCCGCAATCGACGGGCGGTGTCCGATTGCCCGTGCGCAGCCTCGCTGCCGCGTGGCGCGGCGTTTCCGAGGGAAGAACCGACATCATGAGCCGCAAATTCATTCTGAAGGGCGACACGACCGATCACGGCGGCGTGGTGCTCGAAGGGATCGCCAACTCGTCGTTCGACGGACGCGAACTCGCCTATCTTGGCGCACCCGTGTTCTGCGCCGCGTGCAAGACGACGGGCGTGATCGTGTCGGACGGCGGCGAGCGGACGATGACCGTGATGGGCAAGGTCGTCGCGCTCGAACACGACCTGTGCCAGTGCGTGTGCACGCCGCAGCCGAAACTGATCCCGTCGCAGGGCACGGGGACGATCTCGGGGTAAAACCCGCCGCGCGGCACGGCGCACGGCGGCCCGCCGTCACACGCTGCCTTCCGTCTCGATCACGAGGATGCGCGCTTCGCCGAGCGGATGCGCGACGTGCTCGGTGCCGGCCGTCGCGTGGAAGACGTCGCCGGTTTCGAGCACCGTTGCGTGCTCGATGCCCGCTACGCGATAGCGCATCTCGACGCGGCCGTCGAGCACCGCGAACACTTCGTCGCCGTCGTTTACATGCCATCGATACGGCTGGTCGGTCCAGTGCAGCCGGACCGTGATGCCGTTCAGGTTCGCGATGTCGAGCGCGCCCCACGGGCGGTTCGCGGTGAATGCGGCGCTGCGGATGATGTTCATCGATGTGTTCTCCGGCGCGAATGCGCGTCGTCTTCCAGTCAATTCCTCCGCACCCGAATTCAACGCGACATCGCGCGCAGCGCCTGCTCGATTATCTGCTTGCGTTTCGCGAAACCGGCCGCCGAACGCTCGGTGACGCGCTTCACGACCGATGCCGGCGCGGTGTCGGGCGAGCCGGCGTCGAACGGCGGCGCCGGCGCGTATTCGAGCTGAAGCTGGATCGCCTGCGCCTCTTCATCGCCGGCCAGTTCCGCGGCGATCGTCAGCGCGAAGTCGATGCCGGCCGTCACGCCGCCGCCCGTGATCAGGTTGCCGTCGCGCACGACACGCTCGCGCACGGGCACCGCACCCAGCGGTTCGAGCAGCGCGTGGAACGCCCAGTGGGTCGTCGCACGCCGACCGCGCAGCAGGCCGGCCACGCCGAGCAGCAGGGCGCCCGTGCAGACCGACGTCACGTAGCGCGCGGTGGCCGCGCGCTGCTGCACGAACGCGATCGTTTCGGCATCGAGCAGCAGGTCGTTGATCCCGATGCCGCCCGGGACGCAGATCACGTCGAGCGGCGGGCAGTCGTCGAACGTGCAGGTCGGCGCGAGCGCGAGGCCGCTGCTCGACGCGACGGCGTCGCGCGACTTCCAGACCAGGTGGACGGTTGCGTCGGGCAGCGACGCGAGCACGTCGTGCGGGCCGGTGAGATCGAGTTGCTGGACGCCGGGAAACACGAGAAGGCCGATATGCAGGGTCATGCGAAGACTCCGGGTGAAAGAGGAGCGCGCCGTTGCCGGCACACGATGGACAGATCGATTCTAGGCGCGTAGTGTTTGGCGAAATTGCCATATCGCCCACGTTTTAAGCCAATCGCCATGCCTGCCGCCCCGCGTTCGATCCTGATCCTCGCGTTCCCCCGCGCGCAATTGCTCGATGTGTCGGGGCCGCTGCAGGTGTTCGCGTCCGTCAACGAACTCGCGCTGGAGCGCGGGCAGCCGGCGCCGTATGCGCCGCGTGTCGTCGCGGCGGACGCCGGGCCCGTCGAGACGTCGTCGGGCCTCGTCGTGATGGCCGAGTCGCTGCGCTCGGCCGCGCGCCGTCCCGATACGGTGATCGTCGCCGGCGGCAAGGGCGTGCACGCGGCATCGCAGGATGTCCGGCTGGTGCGCTGGGTGCGGCAGCAGGCGGAGCGCGCGCGGCGCGTTGCGTCGGTCTGCACCGGCGCGTTCCTGCTCGCCGAGGCCGGCCTGCTCGACGGGCGGCGCGCGGTCACGCACTGGGCGCGCTGCGACGAATTCGCGGCGCGCTACCCGAACGTACGCGTCGAAGCCGATCCGATCTTCATCCGCGAAGGCGCGCTGTGGACGTCGGCCGGCGTGACGGCCGGCATCGATCTTGCGCTAGCGCTGGTCGAGGAGGATCTCGGCCGCGCGACCGCGCTCGACGCAGCGCGCGAACTCGTCGTGTTCCTGAAGCGTCCGGGCGGACAGGCGCAGTTCAGCGCGATGCTGTCGATGCAGCGCACCGACGACCGCTTCGGCGAACTGCATGCATGGATGGCCGAGCACCTGGCGGCTGACCTGTCGGTGCCCGCGCTGGCCGAGCGCGTGCGCATGAGCGAGCGCAGCTTCGTGCGCCACTATCGCGCGGGAACCGGCCGCACGCCCGCGCGCGCGGTCGAGCAGATCCGCGTCGAGGCCGCGCAGCGCCTGCTCGGCGAAACGACATGGCCCGTCAAGCGGATCGCCGCGCGGTGCGGATTCGGTTCGGAGGAGACGTTGCGGCGCAGCTTCGTGCGTGTGCTGGGCGTGTCGCCGCAGGCGTATCGGGAGCGGTTCGTGCGGTAACGCGCGGCGCGCGATCGGGGCCGGAGCGGTTGTCGTCTGGAACTGAACGGAAATCGATCGCTTTCCAGTGCGAAATGCCGAAACTATTCAGGATGAGAGAACAATAGGCGGGGGCTTGTGCCGCGCCCGCCGCGGGCTCTATTCTGTTCCGTTGGCGATTCGAAGGGGGGCAGCATGGACCGAATCCAGGCAATGGAAGTTTTTACCCGTGTGGTCGACGCGAACAGCTTTACGCGCGCGGCCGACACGCTCGCGATGCCGCGCGCGTCGGTGACGACCATCATCCAGAATCTCGAGGCGCTGCTCGGCGTGCGCCTGATGCACCGGACGACGCGCCGGCTGTCGCTGACGCCGGAAGGTGCCGCGTACTACGAGCATTGCATGAAGATCATCGCGGAGATCGCGGAAGCCGACGCGAGCTTCCAGACCGGCAACCGCAAGCCGAGCGGCGTGCTGCGCGTCCATATGCCGAGTTCGCTCGGGCGGCGCATCGTGCTGCCGTCGCTGTCGATTTTCCGGCAGCGTTATCCGGACATCACGCTCGAGCTGGGGCTTTCCGACCGCTACGTGGATCCGGTCGAGGAGGGGATCGACTGCATGATCCGGGTCGGGCCGCTCGAGGATTCGTCGATGGTCGCGCGGCGCATCGGGATGCTGAAACGCGTGACCTGTGCGTCGCCCGATTACATCGCGCGTCACGGCGAGCCGCACGAGATTGCCGATCTTGCCGAACATCATGCGGTGAATTTCCGTTCGAGCCACGGCGCGCGTGCGATTCCGTGGGTGTTCATGATCGACGGCAAGCCGGTCGAGGTGCGGATGAGCGGGGAGGTCACGGTCAACGATTCGGATGCCTACGTGACGTGCGGGCTCGAAGGATTCGGGATGATCCAGCCGACGCTGTTCATGGTGCTGCCGAACCTGCTCGACGGATCGCTGGTCGAGGTGCTGCCGGACTGCAATCCGAAGCCGAAGCCGATTTCGATCGTCTATCCGCACAACCGGCATTTGTCGCAGAAGGTGCGTGTGTTCGCCGACTGGATCGCGGAGGTGTTCGAGTCGACACCGGCGCTGGAGGGTGGGGAGAACTGGCGCGGGAAGGTGCTTGCGCACGCGGCGAAGCTGGAGAGGGGATCGGTGGCGGCGTGATGGAAGCGGTGCGGCCTGGTCGTCGGCTGCGCCGGTTTCATCGGCATCGTTAACGCGCTGTCGGTTGGTTTGCCTTACGGCATCGTCGTGGCTGCAAAGCCGATGACGTTGATGCCGACCGCGACCGGAGCGTTTTTTCCGAGCAAAGAAAAAGGGCCCAGCTTGCGCTGGGCCCTTTTGCATTTGGTGGCGAATCAGGGACTCGAACCCCGGACCTGCGGATTATGATTCCGTCGCTCTAACCGACTGAGCTAATTCGCCGAAGAAATGAATTATGGAGATCGACCGTCGGGCTGTCAACACCTTTTTTCGTCTTAGGTGAAAAAAGTTGCCGGCGGCCCGAGCCGGCGTCGGCGCGGAGCCGGTTGCCGGTCACCGGAGCAAACCCGGCAACCGCCGCCAGCCCGCGCTTCGACATCAATCCTGCGCGTAGATGTTCGAATCCTTCGTCTCCTTGACGAACAGCAGGCCGATCACGAACGTGCCCAGCGCGATAATGATCGGATACCAGAGCCCCGAGTAGATGTTGCCCTTCGCCGCGACGATCGCGAACGCGGTTGCCGGCAGGAAGCCGCCGAACCAGCCGTTGCCGATGTGGTAGGGCAGCGACATCGACGTATAGCGGATCCGCGTCGGGAACATCTCGACCAGCATCGCGGCGATCGGCCCGTAGACCATCGTCACGTAGATCACGAGGATCGTCAGGATCACGATCGTCATCGGCCAGTTGAGCTGCGCCGGGTCGGCCTTCGCCGGGTAGCCGGCTCCCTTCAGCGTCGATGCGAGCGTCTTGTCGAACGCCGCGCCCTGCGCCTTCGCGTCGGCCGCCTTGCCGTCGTACGCCGGGATCACCGTATCGCCGACCTTGATTTCGGCCATCGTGCCGGCCGGTGCCGCGACGTTCTCGTAGTTCAGGCCGGCCTTCGCGAGCGCGCTCTTCGCGATGTCGCACGAGTTCGTGAACTTCGACGTGCCGACCGGGTTGAACTGGAACGAGCAGGTGGCCGGATCGGCGACGACGGTGATCGGTGCCTTCTGCGTGGCGATCTCGAGCTGCGGGTTCGCGTAGTGCGTGAGCGCCTTGAACAGCGGGAAGTAGGTCAGCGCCGCGATCAGGCAGCCCGCGAGGATGATCGGCTTGCGGCCGATCTTGTCCGACAGCGACCCGAAGAACAGGAAGAACGGCGTGCCGATCAGGAGCGCGATCGCGATCAGGATGTTCGCGCTCGCGCCGTCGACCTTCAGCGTCTGCGTGAGGAAGAACAGCGCGTAGAACTGGCCCGTGTACCACACGACGGCCTGGCCGGCGGTCAGGCCGACGAGCGCGAGGATCACGATCTTCAGGTTCTTCCACTGGCCGAACGCTTCGGTCAGCGGCGCCTTCGACGTCTTGCCTTCCGACTTGATGCGCAGGAACACCGGCGATTCGTTCAGCTGCAGCCGAATCCACACCGACACCGCGAGCAGCGCGATCGATGCGACGAACGGCACGCGCCAGCCCCAGTTGCCGAACGCTTCCTCGCCGATGAACGTGCGCACGCCGAGGATCACGAGCAGCGACAGGAACAGGCCGAGCGTCGCGGTCGTCTGGATCCACGCGGTGTAGAAGCCGCGCCGGTTCGACGGCGCATGCTCGGCGACGTAGGTCGCCGCACCGCCGTACTCGCCGCCGAGCGCGAGGCCCTGCAGCAGCCGCATCGCGATGAAGATCACGGGCGCGGCGATGCCGATCGACGAGTAGCCGGGCAGGAAGCCGACCACGAACGTCGAGAGGCCCATGATCACGATCGTCACGAGGAACGTGTGCTTGCGTCCGACCATGTCGCCGAGCCGGCCGAACACGATCGCGCCGAACGGCCGCACCGCGAAGCCGGCCGCGAAGCCGAGCAGCGTGAAGATGAACGCGGCGGTCGGATTGACGCCGGAGAAGAAGCTCTTGCTGATGTAGGCCGCGAGTGAGCCGGCCAGATAAAAGTCGTACCACTCGAACACGGTCCCGAGCGACGACGCGAAGATCACCTTCTTCTCTTCGCCCGTCATCGGCGCGTGCGAAATTTGCCCGCCTAACGTTGCCATGAATCGTCTCCAAGTCCCTTGATATAGATATGCGGCCGCCTTGGGTGGGCGGGCCTGTCGACGATTATTGGCACGGAAACTTACGGCGCACTGACTCGCGCGCACAAAACGACTGCGCGTTAACCCGTGCCGAACCGGATGCTTCGCGCGCCGATCGTGGTGCGAACGTCCGGCAAAACGCCGGTTTCGGCGCAACCGCGACGCGCTGCCGCGGTGCGCGTCAGGGTTAATCCGGAGCGGTTTCCGCCAGCGGCAGGCTGACGCGCACGAGCGTGCCGGCGAGGCGGGGCGCCTGCTGGTAGACGTGATCGTCGAGCGTCAGCGTGCCGCCGTGCTGCGTGGCGATCTCGCGCACGATCGCGAGCCCGAGGCCGCTGCCGTCGCCTTCGCGGCCGAGGATCCGGTAGAAGCGCTCGACGACGCGCTCGCGTTCGGCGGCCGGGATGCCGGGCCCCGTATCCTCGACTTCGAGATGCGCGAGTCGCGCCGCGCGATCGGCGCGCACGCGCACCGTGATGCGGCCGCCTTCCGGCGTGTAGCGGATCGCGTTGTCGATCAGGTTGCCGAGCATCTCGCGCAGCATCACCGGGTTGCCGTCGACGTCGAGCGGCGCGTCGTCCGGCGGGCCTTCGTAGCCGAGATCCATTCGCTTCGCGAGCGCGGCCTGCACCCAGTCGCGCACCGCGCGTCGTGCGAGCGCGGCGATCTCGACCGGCTCGAACGTGAGCCCGCTCGCGCGGTTCTCGGCGCGCGCGAGCGCAAGCAGTTGCGTGACGAGCCGCGCGGCCTGCTCGGAGCTCGTCGCGATCTGCTCGAGCGAGCGCTGCACGTCGGGCGGCACGGGGTGGCGCAGCGCGAATTCGGCCTGCGTGCGCAAGCCCGCGAGCGGCGTCTTCATCTGGTGCGCGGCGTCGGCGATGAAGCGCTTTTGCAGCGCCATGTTCTGTTCGAGACGCGCGAGCAGGTCGTTGAACGACGTGACGAGCGGTTCGATCTCGGGCGGCGCGCGCTGCGCCTCGACGGGCGACAGGTCGTCGGGCCGCCGCGCGCGGATGTGCGCCTGCAGCGCATTGAGCGGCGCGAGCCCGCGCGACAGCCCGAACCAGACGAGCAGGATCGCGAGCGGCAGGATCACGAACTGCGGCAGGATCACGCCCTTGATGATGTCGTTCGCGAGCGCGTTGCGCTTGTCGAGCGTCTCGCCGACCTGCACGAGCACCGGCTGCGTGCCGCTTGCCTGCGGCAGCGCGACCGTCGTATATGCGACGCGCACGTCGTTGCCGCGCAGCAGGTCGTCGCGAAACACGACGACGCCCGGCGGCGGGCGGTCCTCGTCGCGCGGCAGCGGCATGTCGGCTTCGCCCGCGACCAGCTCGCCGCGCGCGCCGAGCACCTGGAAGTAGACGCTGTCGACGTTGTCCGCGCGCAGGAAGTCGCGCGTCTGCTCCGGCAGCGTCAGCTCGGCGACGCCGTTCACCGGGTGGATCTGGCGCGCGAGCACGTATGCGTTGGTCTCGAGCGCGCGGTCGAACGGGCCGTTCGCGATCGTCTTCGCGACGAGATAGGTGACGGCGATGCTCATCGGCCACAGCAGCAGCAGCGGCGCGAGCATCCAGTCGAGGATTTCGCCGAACAGCGAGCGCGGGCGCGGCGCCTCGGGCGCATCGGTTTCGTCGGGCGGCGCGAACGGGTTCTCGTAGCGCGCGTCGCGCGCATCGTCGGCGGCCGACGACGGCGCGCCGGTCGGGTGGCGGGAATGGGCCGGCGTGGCCATCGCGGCGACGCCCGGCTTCAGCGCAGCGGCGTGCCGGCCGTCGCGGGCTGGGGCGCTGTGGTGTCGGCCGGCGCGGCGGGCGCGACCTTTTCGAGGCAATAGCCGAGGCCGCGCACGGTCGAGATCCGGACGCCGCTCGGTTCGATCTTCTTGCGCAGCCGGTGCACGTAGACTTCGATCGCGTTGTTGCTGACTTCCTCGCCCCATTCGCACAGATGGTCGACGAGCTGCTCCTTCGATACGAGCCGGCCGATCCGCTGCAGCAGCACCTCGAGCAGGCCGAGTTCGCGCGCGGACAGATCGAGCACGTGATCGTTCGCGTACGCGATGCGGCCGACCTGGTCGAACGCGAGCGAGCCGTGCCGCACGACGGTCGGGCCGCCGCCCGCGCCGCGCCGGGTCAGTGCGCGCACGCGCGCCTCGAGTTCGTTGAGTGCGAACGGCTTGGCCATGTAATCGTCCGCGCCGAGATCGAGGCCCTTCACGCGCTCGTCGACGCTGTCGGCGGCGGTCAGGATCAGCACGGGGAGGTTGGAATTGCGGGCGCGCAGGCGCTTGAGCACGTCGAGCCCGGACATTTTCGGCAGCCCGAGATCGAGGATCAGCAGGTCGAATGTCTGCATCGACAGCGCCGTATCGGCATCGACGCCGTTCTTCACGTGGTCGACCGCATAGCCCGATTGGCGGAGTGACCGGGTGAGGCCGTCCGCGAGTATGCTGTCGTCTTCGGCGATGAGAATTCGCATGTTGCTGACCGATGGCCGGCAGGGTGTTCGCGCCGGCGCGGCTGTCTCCGAAGTTATTCGTGTACAACGCAGCCCGCATTGCGGGCTTGCATAAAACACTGTTTTTTTATACAGTGTCTGCATTCGTGGGCGGCGCTTGAAAGCGGGCGCGCCTTTAACAGACGCTGCTCATCATAGCAAAGGACGATTCATGGAAGAAAGCAAGAAGGGCTCCGGGATGACCGCCGAGAAGAGCAAGGCGCTGGCGGCCGCACTCGCGCAGATCGAAAAGCAGTTCGGCAAAGGGTCGATCATGCGGATGGGCGACGGCGAGGTGGCCGAGGACATCCAGGTCGTCTCCACGGGTTCGCTGGGGCTCGACATCGCGCTCGGCGTCGGCGGCCTGCCGCGCGGCCGGGTGGTCGAGATCTACGGTCCGGAATCGTCCGGTAAAACCACGCTCACGCTGCAGGTGATCGCCGAACTGCAGAAGATCGGCGGCACGGCCGCGTTCATCGACGCCGAGCACGCGCTCGACGTCCAGTACGCGGCGAAGCTCGGCGTGAACGTGCCGGAACTGCTGATCTCGCAGCCGGACACCGGCGAGCAGGCGCTGGAAATCACCGATGCGCTGGTGCGCTCGGGCTCGATCGACATGATCGTCATCGACTCGGTCGCGGCGCTCGTGCCGAAGGCCGAAATCGAAGGCGAGATGGGCGATTCGCTGCCGGGCCTGCAGGCCCGCCTGATGTCGCAGGCGCTGCGCAAGCTGACCGGCACGATCAAGCGCACGAACTGCCTCGTGATCTTCATCAACCAGATTCGTATGAAGATCGGCGTGATGTTCGGCAACCCGGAAACCACGACGGGCGGCAACGCGCTGAAGTTCTATGCGTCGGTGCGTCTCGACATCCGCCGGATCGGCTCGATCAAGAAGAACGACGAGGTGATCGGCAACGAAACCCGCGTGAAGGTCGTCAAGAACAAGGTATCGCCGCCGTTCCGCGAAGCGATCTTCGACATCCTGTACGGCGAGGGCATCTCGCGCCAGGGCGAGATCATCGACCTCGGCGTGCAGGCGAAGATCGTCGACAAGGCAGGCGCCTGGTACAGCTACAACGGCGAGAAGATCGGCCAGGGCAAGGACAACGCGCGTGAGTTCCTGCGCGAGAATCCGGAAATCGCCCGCGAGATCGAGAACCGCATCCGCGAATCGCTCGGCGTCGTCGCAATGCCCGATGGCGTAGACAACGAAGCCGAGGCGATGGACGAAGAAGAGTGATGGTCGGGCGCCGAGGTCAGGCTGGTGAGCCGGAGGAGAGCGACGCGCCCGAAACGGCGGGTCGCTCCGGCCGGCGAGCCGGATCCTCGGGCGCCGACCGGCGGGTCGCTGGCAGCAACGCCGCGAACCGCACCGCGACGAGGGCATCTGACGATGCCCTCGTTTCGTTTGAGATTGCCGCACCGGACGATCCGTTCGATGACGATGAATCGTTCGACGCGCACGACCGGTCCCGCCGTCGTGTGTCCGGCGTCAGCTTCCCGGGCGATCGCGCATCCGATGCGTCGGCACCTGCCAGGGAAGATGTCTATACGCGCAGCAGCCAGCATCCGCGCCGCACGCGCCGTGCGTCCGGCGCTGCTTCAAGCGCTGCTTCCGGCGACGATCCGGATGCCGGCAAACGCAAGTCGTCGAAGCCGCAACGTTCGTTGAAGGGCCGCGCGCTCGGCTATCTGTCCAGGCGCGAATACAGCCGCACGGAACTCGCGCGCAAGCTCGCGCCGTATGTCGGCGAAGACGAGTCCGTCGAACCGGTGCTCGATGCGCTGGAGAAGGAAGGCTGGCTGTCCGACGCGCGTTTCGCCGAGAGCCTCGTGCATCGTCGTGCGTCGCGCGTCGGGGTCGCGCGCATCGTCAGCGAGTTGAAGCGCCATGCGGTCGGCGACACGCTCGTCGAGGAAGTGAACGCGCAGCTGCGCGAGACCGAATGGGCCCGCGCGCAGGCGGTCTGGCGCAAGAAATTCGGTGCATTGCCGCAAACGCCGGCCGAGCGTGCGAAGCAGGCGCGCTTTCTCGCTGCGCGCGGCTTCTCGAGCGCGACCATCGTGAAGTTGCTGAAGGTCGGCGACGATTTCCCGATCGACGATTGAGCGCTCCGGTCGCGCGCGTGGCGCGCGATTTTGCTGCAACGCAACCGCTCCCGGACAGGCGGGAATACCCGCCGTCGCGTCAAACTGTCTCAAATACCCAATATGCTAAAATCCGTGGGTTTTCCTCTTCGGCCTCAACCTCCAGCATGCCGCTATCCGAGCCCGTGCCCCGTCAGTTGCGACATCGACGCGCAATCCGAGCGGAAGCTTACGAGCGCGGCGACGGCTTGTGGGACATCGAAGCCTGCCTGACCGACCACAAGCCGCGCGATGTCGCGCTTGCGTCGGGCATCCGGCCCCAGGGCCTGCCGATCCACGAACTCTGGCTGCGCGTGACTATCGATCGTGAACTCAATGTCGTCGACGCCGAAGCGTCTTCGGAATGGGTGCCCTATCCCGGTCAGTGTCAATCCGCCCCTCCCGCCTATCGGGCCCTCATCGGGCTCAATCTCTTCCGCCACTTCCGCCGCGATGCGAACCGACTGCTGTCCGGTGTCGCAGGCTGCTCCCATCTCACCGAACTGTGCGCCGTGCTGCCGACGGCAGCGATCCAGGCGTTCGCCGGTGACGTGTGGAACGTGCGCGAAGAGGGTGGCGAAGGGCCGGATCACGACGGCGTGCGCGACGAACCGCCTTTCCAGCTCGGCCGCTGCCGTGCGCTGCGGTTCGACGGCGAGGTCGTGCGGCAGTACTACCCGCGCTGGTATGGCGCGAGTCGGCCGGATGTGCCCGTTGACGGCAGCACGAAGGAATGAACGGAAATCATTCGAAGAAGCGTCTTAAGCGACTTTTCATCCAACTCTCAGACTGAAGGGAATCACGCATGAAGATTCACGAGTACCAGGGTAAGGAAATCCTGCGGAAATTCGGAGTCGCGGTACCGCGCGGCAAGCCGGCGTTCTCGGTTGACGAGGCCGTCAAGGTGGCGGAAGAACTCGGCGGCCCGGTGTGGGTCGTCAAGGCTCAGATCCACGCGGGTGGTCGCGGCAAGGGCGGCGGCGTGAAGGTGGCGAAGTCGATCGAGCAGGTGCGCGAATACGCGAACCAGATCCTCGGCATGCAGCTCGTCACGCACCAGACCGGTCCGGAAGGCCAGAAGGTCAACCGTCTGATGATCGAAGAAGGCGCCGACATCAAGCAGGAACTGTATGTCAGCCTCGTCGTCGATCGCGTGTCGCAAAAGATCGTTCTGATGGGTTCGAGCGAAGGCGGCATGGACATCGAAGAAGTTGCCGAAAAGCACCCGGAACTGATCCACAAGGTCATCGTCGAGCCGTCGACGGGCCTGCTCGATGCTCAAGCCGACGACCTCGCCGCGAAGATCGGCGTGCCGGCTGCTTCGATTCCGCAAGCGCGTGCGATCCTGCAAGGCCTGTACAAGGCATTCTGGGAAACCGACGCGTCGCTGGCTGAAATCAACCCGCTGAACGTCTCCGGCGACGGCAAGGTCATCGCACTCGACGCGAAGTTCAACTTCGACTCGAACGCGCTGTTCCGCCACCCGGAAATCGTCGCGTACCGCGATCTGGACGAAGAAGATCCGGCTGAAATCGAAGCGTCGAAGTTCGACCTCGCGTACATCTCCCTCGACGGCAACATCGGCTGTCTCGTGAACGGCGCAGGCCTGGCAATGGCGACGATGGATACCATCAAGCTGTTCGGCGGCGAGCCGGCGAACTTCCTGGACGTCGGCGGTGGCGCGACGACCGAGAAGGTCACGGAAGCGTTCAAGCTGATGCTGAAGAACCCGGACCTGAAGGCGATCCTCGTGAACATCTTCGGCGGCATCATGCGCTGCGACGTGATCGCGGAAGGCGTGATCGCCGGTTCGAAGGCCGTGAACCTGAAGGTGCCGCTCGTCGTGCGCATGAAGGGCACGAACGAGGACCTCGGCAAGAAGATGCTGGCCGACTCGGGCCTGCCGATCATCTCGGCGGACAGCATGGAAGAAGCCGCGCAGAAGGTCGTCACGGCTGCCGAAGGCAAGTAACGCTATCGAATACGCATGGCGGCGCGGCAGATACGCGACGCCAATCGAACAGAGGTCAAAATACATGTCGATTCTGATCAACAAGGACACGAAGGTCATCACGCAGGGCATCACCGGCAAAACCGGTCAGTTCCATACGCGCGCCTGCCGTGAATATGCAAACGGCCGCGAAGCATTCGTCGCGGGCGTGAACCCGAAGAAGGCCGGCGAAGATTTCGAAGGCATTCCGATCTACGCAAGCGTCAAGGAAGCGAAGGAAGAAACCGGCGCGACCGTGTCGGTCATCTACGTTCCGCCGGCAGGCGCAGCCGCTGCGATCTGGGAAGCGGTCGAAGCCGATCTGGATCTCGCGATCTGCATCACGGAAGGCATCCCCGTGCGCGACATGATCGAAGTGAAGGACCGCATGCGCCGCGAAGGCCGCAAGACGCTGCTGCTCGGGCCGAACTGCCCGGGCACGATCACGCCGGACGAACTGAAGATCGGCATCATGCCGGGTCACATCCACCGCAAGGGCCGCATCGGCGTCGTGTCGCGTTCGGGCACGCTGACGTATGAAGCCGTGGCGCAACTGACGGCACTCGGCCTCGGCCAGTCGTCGGCAGTCGGCATCGGCGGCGACCCGATCAACGGTCTGAAGCACATCGACGTGATGAAGATGTTCAACGACGATCCGGATACGGACGCGGTCGTGATGATCGGCGAAATCGGCGGTCCGGACGAAGCCAATGCGGCCGAATGGATCAAGGCCAACATGAAGAAGCCGGTCGTCGGCTTCATCGCGGGCGTCACGGCGCCCCCGGGCAAGCGCATGGGCCACGCCGGCGCGCTGATCTCGGGCGGTGCGGATACGGCCGAAGCGAAGCTGGAAATCATGGAAGCGTGCGGCATCACCGTCACGCGCAACCCGTCGGAAATGGGCCGCCTGCTGAAGGCAGCGCTGTAATATTTCCGCCTGGGTTCGTCCTGCAGAAAACGCCGGCTTTGCCGGCGTTTTTTGTTATGCTCGCGCAATGAATTCGTAAGCACCGGGCATGCATCGCGCATGTGCCGGCGATGAACCGGGCCGCCCGCCGGGTGGCCATATTCTGCACATCCCCCCATGCTCGAATTCCTGACGTCGCTGCACTGGGGCGCCGTTCTCCAGATCGTCATCATCGACATCCTGCTCGGCGGCGACAACGCGGTCGTGATCGCGCTCGCGTGCCGCAACCTGCCGGCGAACCAGCGGCTGCGCGGCGTCGTCTGGGGCACCGCAGGGGCGATCCTGCTGCGCGTCGCGCTGATCACGTTCGCGGTCGCGCTGCTCGACGTGCCGTTCCTGAAGATCGGCGGCGGGCTGCTGCTGCTGTGGATCGGCGTCAAGCTGATGGCGCCGGCCGCCGATGCACACGACCACATCAAGCCGGCCGACCGGCTGTGGGACGCCGTGAAGACGATCGTCATCGCCGATGCGGTGATGAGCCTCGACAACGTGATCGCGATCGCCGGCGCGGCCGAGCAGGCCGACCCGTCGCACCGGATCGCGCTCGTGATCTTCGGGCTCGTCGTCAGCGTGCCGATCATCGTGTGGGGCAGCACGCTGGTGCTGAAAATGCTCGACCGCTTCCCCGTCATCGTCACGCTCGGCGCCGCGCTGCTCGGCTGGATCGCGGGCGGGCTGATCGTGAACGACCCGGTTGGCGACCGCTGGCCGGTGCTCGATACGCCACCCGCGATCTACGGCGCAAGCATGGCCGGCGCACTGCTCGTCGTGGCGGCCGGTTACGCGCTCAGGCGCCGCCGCGGCGCACCAGGCGCGCACTGACGTTGGCCGTCCGGCCGACTGCCGGGTTCGCAGCCCGCTGGCTACGATCGAGACGCCTGCCTTTACCGGCAGGCGTTTTTCGTTTCCGGAGCCTGCCATGTTCGAAGCCTTTTCCGTTTCACTGTTCCGTCGCGTTGCCGCCGATCTGCGGCGCGCGAACCGGCCGTCGCCGCGCTGGCGGCCGGCCGGCTTCACGCTGATCGAGTTGATGATCGTGCTGGCGATCGTCGGCGTCGTCGCCGCCTATGCGATTCCCGCGTACCAGGATTACCTCGCGCGTTCGCGCGTCGGCGAGGGGCTCGCGCTCGCGTCGTCCGCGCGGCTTGCGGTTGCCGACAACGCGGCGAGCGGTGCGAGCCTCGACGGCGGCTACAGCCCGCCGGCCGGGACCCGCAACGTCGAATCGGTTGCCATCGACGGCGAGACCGGCCAGATCACGGTCGCGTTCACGACCCGCGTCGCCGCGGCCGGCACGAATACGCTGGTACTCGTGCCGTCCGCGCCCGACAAGGCCGATGCGCCCACCGCGCGCGTGGCGCTCAAAAAGGGCGCGATGCAGGCCGGTGCGATTGCGTGGGAGTGCTTCGCCGCCGGCAAGGATGCGTCGTCGCTGCCGGCGCCGGGGGCCGGGCCGCTGCCGGGCACGGCCGCGACGCTGCCTGCGAAATATGCGCCCGCGGAGTGCCGCGCGTAGCGCCTGCGGAGGAGGAGGGCGGCGGCGCGCGCGGCATGCCGGCCGCCGCTTCGGCCGGCCGGGACGGTCGTGCCGAGTCGGGTGGCCGCGCGACGGCCCCGCACAGAGGGGGGAAAGTTTTGTATAGTGCGCCGGTTGCTGACATCCGGTTCGCTCATGCCTTCTACTTTTTCCCGTTCGTTGTCGCTCGTTGCGCTGGCTGTCGCCCTGATCGTGCCGTACGCGATCACGAATCACACGTATCCGATTCCGACCTTCTATTCCGAATTTTCCGCGCTGGTGCTGTATCTGCTGGTGGGGCTGTCGGTCGTCCTGCTCGTACGGACGAACCGTGCGGCCGAGCCATTTGCCGCGCCGGCCGCGTTCGTCGTGCCGCTCGGGTTCGCCGCGGTGCTGACTGCGCAGGTCGCGCTGATGTCGCTCAAGGTGCCGTCGATGAACTGGCTGGCGCTCGGCTATCTCGCCGCCGCGCTGGTCGCGATGCAGGCCGGCTACGCGCTCGCGCGCGACGGGTTGGCCGAAGTCGTCTCGCGGATGATGGCCGGTGCGCTGCTCGTCGGCGGCGTGTTCGCGGTCGGAACGCAGATCGTGCAGTTGTTTCACCTCGAGTCGGCCGTATCGCCGTTCGTCGTGATGTACAACATCGCGGTCGATCGCCGCCCATACGGCAACATGGCGCAGGCGAACCATCTGGCCACTTACATCGCGTTCGCGCTCGCGGGCGCGCTGTATCTCGTGCAGACGCGCCGGCTCGCGGTATGGGCGTGGTTCGTGCTGTCGATCGTGCTGTCGGTCGGTCTCGCGCTGACGGTGTCGCGCGGGCCCTGGCTGCAGGTCGCGGTGATGGTCGTCGCGGGCTTCTGGATGGCGTGGCTCGAATCGCGCCGTGCGCCGGGCAATACGCGTGCGTGGCTGATGCCGGTCGTGCTCGCGGTTGCGTTCATCGCGGTGAACGTCGCGGTGCGCTGGGCCAACGTGCACTATCACCTGAATCTCGCGGAATCGGCGGCCGACCGGATGCGCGATGCGGGGCAGATCGCGCCGCGCCTCGCACTGTGGAAGTACGGGCTCGCGATGTTCCGCGAGCATCCGCTGCTCGGTGTCGGCTGGGGCGAATTCCCGTCGCACCAGTTTGCGCTCGTGCGCACGCTCGGCGGCGTCGAGATCGCGAACAACTCGCACGACATCTTCATCGACCTGCTCGCGAAGTCGGGTCTCGCCGGCCTTGGCGTGCTCGCCGTCACGCTCGTGATGTGGTTCGTGCGTGCGCTGCGCGCGCCGCAATCGAGCACGCGCGTGTTCGGCTTCGCGCTGATCGGCATCCTGCTGATGCATGCGCTCGTCGAGTATCCGCAGCAGTACATGTTCTTCCTGCTGCCGGCGATGTTCGTGATCGGGCTGCTCGACGTGAAGCCGCTGCGCATCCTGCCGGGCCGCGCGGCGTTCGGGCTGTTCGCGGTGCTGTCGTTCGGCGGCGTGCTGGCGGCGGTGCCCGTGCTGCGCGACTACCAGCGCGCGGAAGTGCTGTATTACGGCAGCGACCCGGCCGCGCAGTATCGCGATGCGCCGTCGCTGCTGTTCGGCGCGTGGGGCGATTACGGCGCGGCGACGCTGCTGACTATTTCGCCGGAAGACCTGCCGGCCAAGCTCGCCGCCCATGAGCGCGCGATTGCGCTGCTGCCGGGCGAGACGGTGCTGCGCCGCTATGCGGCGCTGCAGGCGCTGGCAGGCCGCGAGGCCGACGCGCTCGATACTGTCGCGCGCCTGCATGTGTTTGCGAAGGAACTGAAGGACTGGCCGCAGCAACTGGCCCTGCTGTACAAGCTGTGCGACCAGCAGCCGGCGCTGAAGACGCTCAAGGCGGCCGTCGTCGCGAAGTACGGGGAAGTGCCGGCCGATGCGGCCGACGACTCGGACGACGACGACTCGGATTAACACGCGCAGCGGCCGCCGGAACGGGGAATTCCGGCGTTTGCCGCGTCGTGGCGCCCGACATGGGCAGCGGTCGGGCAGATCGGCCCTGCATGAACCGCGTGAATTCGGCCAGGTATTCGATTACCTCGCGAATGGCGCGGATTCCGGCCGAAGCGCGTCGATTCGCGTCAACCATTGTCAAATCGGCGCCGCTGGTCGCGTGGCGCGTGCACAATGCGCGCAAGCGCTCGCGAGCCGGTCCGCATGTGGCACGGGCCCGGCGTGAGCGCGGGCCACCCCGGCTATCCGGGCACCCCGCCAGGCAGGATCGCGGCCGAGCATCGATCGGCCGTGCGGCCGTAACGGGGCGCCGGTCCGATGGCCGCGGCGCAGTGCGACGCACGTGATGCGGGAGCGATGTCTTCCGGTGCGCGGCGTTCGTCCAGAACAGTGATGAAGAACGATATTCGACCATGGCCATTCGCTCGACCTACCTGATCCTGCCCGCCGTCGCGATGCTGTTTTCCGGCTGCGCGATGCTGTCGTCGTCGCAGGAAAGCAAGCTGACCTGCCACATTCCGCGTGCCGTCTATCCGGACACCGCGAAGCCGCTCACGCGCCCGGCCACCGTGCTCGTGCGCGCGCTGATGACGACGTCAGGCGAAGCGCAGAACGTCACCGTGACGACGAGCAGCCGCAATGCGGCCGCCGATCGTGCGGCCGTCGACGCGATGACGCATGCGACCTGCGCGCAGACGGGCGCGACCGCGAATCCGTTCCTGCTGACCCAGCCGTTCGTGTTCGAGCCGCGACGCGGCGAGTGATGTCGGACGGCGTGCCCTGCGCGCCGTTTTCCGTCCGTTTTTGCCGCTGGCCGACCGCGCCGTTGCGCACGGCCGTCGAAAGCCGATACGCGCGGCCGTTGCGCCGAGCGCGCCCGATGTTCAGTGCCGCGGCATCAGGTTCGCGCCGCGGCAGGCCGGTTCGGCCGAATTGCGCAGCCCGAGCATCGTGAATCCGTTGCGCTCCTGGCGAATCAGCGCATAGCGCCGCGCGACCGTTTCCCCGCTCTTGCCCGTCAGATCCAGTTCGACCTGAAAGCGCTCCTTGCTGTCCGAGCAGCCGCGCACGGGGCCGTACGCGAAGCCGGTATCGGGCGCTTTGCTTGCCGCGTTGAACGCCTGCCGGGCTTTCAGCGCAGCCGCGGCGGCGGCGGGCTCGCTCCATTCGCGCGCAAGCGCATCGTCCACCTTCAGCCATTCGTCGACGAAATCCCGGCCGTTGAGCGCCGCGGGCTGCACGCGTTGCACGGTATCGCCGTCGACGCGGTAGCGGAAGATGCCTGGCCGAGTCATGACTTCGCTGTCGAGCGAGCCGACCGTCGTGCGCAGCTCGAAGCCGTCGGGGCGCATCTTGAAGCGGATCGCGTCGTCGTCGATCACGTAGCCGTGTTCGGTATGGAACAGCGTGCGTTGCGCGGTCGAGCCGTTTGCCGGTGCGACCACGTCCGCGCCGAACCGGCTCCAGCGCGACGAGCACCACGGCGTGCCGTGCACGACCGCGACCTGCCCGCCGGGCAGCGCCGAGAACCAGAAGCCGCCGCCGTAGGCGCCGCCGATGTCCTTGTAATCGTCGGCCTGCCAGCGCAGCACGCGCCGCCAGCCGCCGTTTTCCCATGCGTACGCGGTGAGCAGGTTGTCGTCGCCGCACGCGATGTCGAAGCCGGCGCGCACGAAGAGGAGCGGACGGGACGTGCCGCCGCGTTCGACGTCGACGTCCGGATTGCGGCCGAACGCCGATTCGCCGTTTTTCGGTGCGGCCGACTGGGCCGATTGGGCCGGCACGCCGAGCGCGGCCGCGAGCGTGCGTTTCAGTGCGGCCGGTTCGACGTGTTCGTCGCTGCACGCGAGCCGCGCGTCGATCGCGCCGACGAGCGCCTGCTTGTACGCGCGAAGCGCGTCGCGCAGCGGCGGCGAGATGTCGACGTTGCCGCCACCGTCGCCTTGCGGATTGCGGACCTGCTGGACGCGGTGCTGCGCGTCGATTGCCGCGCGCGCGGTGGTGTCGGCGGTGGGGCAGGTGCCGGCGGCGAAGGTGGCGGCCGGTGCGGCGCAGACGATGGAGAGCGCGAGTGTCGCGCGGGTCAGCATTTTTTTCATCGACGTTTTTCTTCGTTTTTTTCGTTCAGGACGGAAAGCGGCTGGCCGGATACCGAACCGGAATCGAGGCCCGGCGCGGTATTGCATGAATCCCGAGCAATCCGGCCGGACGCGATGAACGAAGCATTCGACCCGGGCCACTCCGCCGGCCGGCGCGTGCGTTGTCGTGCGCAGCGCGATATCTCGCCGCGGTTGCGGATCGCCATGATCGCGCTGCCGCAGCGAGGGCCGGTTGCCGAGGCTCCCGGCGCGTGGTCAGAAGGTCCGCTTCTTCAGCGTGAATGCGTGCAGCCAGTACAACGTGTTGGTCTGCGCGTCGAAGTAGCCGCCTTGTGCGGTCTTGTCGGTCGTTTGATCCCACGACTTGCCGGCGTCGGTGCTGCTGAACGTCAGGTCGATCGGTGCGCCGCCGCCGCGGCCATCGCTCCCCGTGTTCGGGTCGGTTGCATAGACGAGCAGAAGACCGTCGCGACCGACGCTCAGGCTGTCGAGCCTGAGCTTTTCGTCGAACGTGCGCAGTTGCTGCACCGACTCGGGATGATCGCTCGTCCACGTGGAAATGGCGCCCGTGCGGCGGCCATTGTCGCGAACCTCGCCGTTCTGCGGCTTGTCGAGGCGCGACAGCGTGTACAGCGAATAGCGTGATGCCGGTCCCGGCGTGGTGTCGAGCGCGGTGACGACCTGGCCAGGCAGCACGGTATCCGTCGCGAATGCGTGCTGCTCCCAGTCGAGCCGGTCAATCACGCTGTGCGCCGGCGCGTCGGCAGTCTGAGCGACGTAGTACGCAATGCGCAGCACGCCGTCAGGACCAAGACTGATTGCGTTGAAATTCTTGCGCGTCTTGCCGGCGATATGCGCGCCCGCCGGCACGTCGATCGCCTGCCACGTGTTTCCGCCGTCCGAAGTCCGCCATACGCGGGGCCCCCAGCCGGTCGCGTAGCCGCGCTGCGGGTCGAGGAAGAGCAGGCGACCGATGTTCTGGCTTTCGGGCCATTGAAGCTGCGACCATGTCTGGCCGCCATTGGTCGACTTCCACAGTTTCGTGGTTTGCGGCGCATCGCCGCCTTGCGCCTCGGGGGCTTTGTAGTTCATCCACGACGTGCTGATGAACTGAACCGACCAGTCCGGCGAGTACCACCAAGCGGCGCTTTGGCCGACCTGCTGGAAATGGCGTTGCATCCCGCCGTCGACGGTTCCCCGGAAGAAGCTTATCGTCATGCGGTTCAGCAATTCGCCGGTGTCGTTCATCCACGCCTCGGTCGGCTCGGCCCGCTGCGGTTCGTTCGATTCGGCGGTGGGCTTGAACGTCACCTCGGGATTGGCGAGCTTGACGCTCATGACGTCATTGTCCTTGATGCGGAAGTTGCCGCCGCCGTACGGCGTGTCGTCCCGCATGAAGCTTGTCGAAATCGTCTCCCAGCCCGTCGTCATATTCACGTACCCGTATGTTGCAATGGCCAGGGCAACGAGGCCCCCGGCGATCCATTTCCAGCGCTTGTGTTTTTGCATGTTACTTTTTCAGCAAACGATCCAGCGCGCGGCTGACTTCTTCGGATGTGTCAGAGCCCCACTCGCGCGCCTTGTCGACCGCGTCGTTGCCCCATTCGCGTGCCTTGTCGACCGCATCGGAGCTCCAATCGCGTGCCTTCTGTTTGGCGACGGGGATACCGGCGTCCCATGCCTGCTTGAGCGTGCGCCCATCGCCCCATTCCTGCATGTTGGGCCGTTTGCCAATCTTCACCAGATCCTCGACCGGCAGGCCGGCCAGCCCTCCGTCCAGATAAGCCAATGGGTGCGTGACGAAGGCGAAGGTCTTGAATGTTTCCCCGCCCTGGTCCACTTCCAGCTCGTATTGTTCCACCTGCATCGAGAGCTCGCCGTTGCCCGGCTTCGCACTCTGGAATGCGATCAGGTCTCCCTGCATGTTCCGCTGCAGCCCGATCTCGATGTATCTCTGAAGCCACCACCGGGCGTTTTCAAGCCATTTCTTTCCTTTTGGCGTGAGGGTGGGATAGAGATTGGCGCCGTAATCCGAGCAATAGTAGTAGCCGTAACTCACATAGTAGTCGGGCGGTTTGTGGCCGCACCCGATATGCCGCATCATGAAATTGCCGTGGCGCGACCAGTCGGAATCCTTGCTGCGCACTTCGATCAGCTTCTCTCGCCGATGCAGCAGGCGGCGGGCGACTTCCTTGTCTTTCCACGGATCCCATGAGGTGGCGAATTTCTTGACGGTCTCCCATGCACTTGACTTGCTGACCTTCTCGACCGTTTGCCAGTACTCGCCGTGCAGCGGCTGGTAGTAGAACGGGCAGGTGCCGACGATGGAATCCGCAGCCGGCGTTACATGCTTGTCGCAAATGTTGATATCGACCTTCGGCCGATCCTTGTACCCCGTCGGCGTCAGCATCCCCGAGCCGGTGCCGAGCACCTTTTCCTGTTGTCCGTCAGCCATGCGATTTCCCTAGAAACTTGACGACGACGTCATGCGGCACGTGGCTCTGTGTGAGCCCCGTCTCTCCCGCCGCGTTGGTGACGCCTTCCGAGAGCAGCTTGCCGTTCGAGAACATCTGGTACCGCGTGTTTGCGACCGGAATGTCGGTGCCGGCCCAGTGCGCGATGAACGCCTGATCGTAGTTGCCGGTCGAGTTAGGCAGCGTCGGCATGGTTTGCGACAGGTGCGTGGGGCCGCTGAACGCATGCTGCGCACCCTTGATGTCGATCTTGCCGGGCGCATGCACTTCGATGTTGCCGTTCGCGATGCGGATGTAGGCGCCGCCGGACGTCAGCAGGATTTCCTTCGCCGCGGCGCCTTCGATCGACTCGGTGACCGCCATCAGCTTCAGCGCCTTCTGCGCGGTCAGCTCGATGTTGTCCGCGTGCGCCTGGACTTCGACCTTGCCCTTGCCGGCGAACAGTTTCATCCCCGCGTTCTGCGCGAACAGGCTGATCCGGTCGAGGACGCTCGCGATCAGCGACTTTCCGGCGGCGACGTGCGTGCTTTGCCCGCTGACGAGGTTGATGTGACGGTCCGCGGCAAGCTGCGTGGACTGCTGCGTGGACATCCCGATGCCGGCCGGGCTGCCGAACAGCATCACGGGCTCCTTGAACGCATTGGCGCTGCCGGTTCCGCCGCCGGCGGTTCGGCCGCCCGATGCACTGCCGCTCACGCTGTTCTGCGTCGCGTCGGTGAACTGCTTCAGCGCCGCGTGGCCGGGGTCGAGCGACTCGCCCTGATGCTGTGCGCTGACATCCGACATCGCCTCCATCAGGCCTTCCGCGCGAACGAGTTGCTGTTGCGTCTCCTCGACGTCGAGCGGTTGGCTTGCCGGCCGTTTCGGATGGGTCGTGACGTACAGGCCGCGGTTCGCGCGCACGGCGCCGTATGCGTCGGACCGCAGGTCGAAGCCGCTGCCGAGATAGCTGCCGCGGTTGTTGCCCGAATGGTCGATCAGGTAGCCGAGATGCAGGTGCGCGTTGGTCTGGCTGCTGTACAGGTGCACGCGGTTCTGCGAGGTCGCGTCGTCGAGCACCAGCTGGTTGTAGCCGGCGCCCGCGTATTCCTTGGACCGGTATCCGGACAGGATCCCGTTGGTATGCCACTGCGGGCTCGTCGCGCCGTTGTACAGCTTGCCGACGATGATCGGGCGATCGCAGTCGCCGCCGAGGAAATCGACCAGCACCTCCTCGCCGCTGCGGTGCGGGTGCACGGCGCCGTAGCCGTTGCCCGAATCCGACGTCGCGGCACGCAGCCAGCACGATGCTTTCTCGTCGCCGTCGTTGAGGCGGTCCCAATGGAAGCGCACCTTGACCCGGTTGAGTTCGTCGGTATGGACTTCCTCGCCTTGCGGTGCGACGACGATCGCCGATTGCAGGTGCATCGGCGGTTTCGCGTGTTCGAGGGGGCTGCGGAACGGCACGGTCGTGCGCTGCGCTTCGATGCTGATCCGGAAAAAGCCCTCGCTGCCGTCAGGATGGCGAACGCGCGACGAGTCGGCGCCACCGGCCTGCACGATGCTGCCGACCTCGGCCTGCAGGCTGTGCGGGAAGGCGGCCTGCCCGTCGCCGACGGGCAGGTTGTTGACGATGATCCATGCGGTCTCGATCACGGCGAATTCGCGCTGGCCGGCATCGTCCTTGTCGTGTTCGGGGTGATCCGCGAACTCGAACGTGCGTCCCGCGTCCATGCGCCGCACGCCGCCGACGCCGTGAAAGCGCTTCGCGTGCGACTCCTGCTCCTCCATCCAGATCTTCGACAGATGGTCGCCGCGGGACTGCTCGGGATACGTGTAGGCGCCCGTGTATTCGTAGACTTCGAGCTGCTGCGGCAGGTCGCCCTGGTTCGCGATCGTCGGCGTATGGGTCGCTTTCGGATTCGACGCGGTGGGCGGCTGCTTGTAGTCGAACGTGCGCGTGGTGCGCTCGACGCTTCGCAGCGTACGCGTACCGGAGAACTGGACGAGCGTGTCGGCTTCGTCGCCCGTGCCTGCGTGATGAAAGCGCACTGTTCGCGGCGACAGCGCGGGCAACGCGTCGATGCGGTCGACGATGACGAGCCGATGCGATTTGCCGTCCTTGTCCTGTTCCCAGAAGCCGTACAGGCCTTCCGATTCCATCAGGCGATGCACGAAATTCCAGTCGTCTTCGTATTGCATGCAGAACGAGCGGGACGGCAGCGGCTGGTAGAGCCTGAAGGTGAAGCGCCCCTTGGCCTGCGGATGCTGGTTCAGCACGTCGGCGATGATGTCGTCCGCGGACCGGTCCTGCCAGATGCGCTGATCGCGGCGGAACTTCAGGAAGTGCAGGAACGACGCAAACACGATCTGATAGTGCGTGACGCCGCTGTCCGATCCGAGCCGGCGGGCGGCATGCACGTAACCGTGGTGAGGCGCGTACGACCGGTCGGCCTGCTGGATCCACAGCGTCACCGGCTGCGCGATCAGTTTCTTGAGTTCGAGGCTGTCGGACACCGAGACGGTATCGACGGTGAACTCGAAATGGCGCCCGAGCCGCGATCGTCCCTTGACGCGATGCGGCAGCAGGACGTCGGGGCCGAGCGGCGTATCCAGTTTGACAAGCCGCTCGTGCTGAACCGGTCCGGCCAGCAAGGCGCTTCTTGACGCTTGCGAATTCATCACCAGTGCTCGCTTTTTTTGTGTGGGTTCGCACGCTCTCCCGTGCGGAGTCCGGTAATTGTATGAGAAAACCGGTTTTATCTCGAATTTGCAGGCGGGCGGTGCGCTGGCTTCAACCCGCCGCGTCTTCCGCCTTCCAGTCCCCAGACTTCCCGCCGCGCTTTTCCCGCACGCTCACATCGGTGATCACCATCCCGCGATCGACGGCCTTGCACATGTCGTAGACGGTCAGCAGCCCGACCTGCACGGCGGTCAGCGCTTCCATCTCGACGCCGGTCCGGCCGAACGTCTCGACCTGCACGCCGCAGTGGACGCCGGGCAGCGCATCGTCGAGCTCGAAGTCGACGGCCACGCGCGTCAGCGCGAGCGGGTGGCACAGCGGAATGAGGTCGGCCGTGCGCTTTGCGCCCTGGATGGCCGCGATGCGCGCGACGCCGAGCACGTCGCCTTTTTTCGCCTTGCCGTCGCGGATCAGCGCGAACGTGGCCGGCAGCATCCGGATCGTGCCGCGCGCGATCGCGATGCGCCGGGTTTCCTGCTTGCCGCCGACGTCGACCATGTGCGCATGGCCGGCGGCATCGAAATGGGTGAGTCCTGACATGTCTTGCTCCGTCTCAACGGGCGCTTATCATAGCAGCGGCATTCGCGTCGCCGGGGGCGCAGATGACGCATGCGCGGCACGAGACAGTCGCGCATGCGCCGGTACAATGACCCGAATATTCAGACCAAACGCCGCGATGCGCGCCCGGCGCGCGGGACGGCGTCGTTTTCATCCTGCCATGCGTGTCAAACAGTTGCTTGCCGTGTCGCTGTCGGCGGCGCTCGCGTTGCCGCCGAGCGGCCATGCGCAGAGCGCGTCCGCGCCGCCGCTCGAGCCGGCGGCCGGCGGCTCCTCGTCGATTTCCACCGTGCCGCCCGGCATCGCGACCGGCGTGTTCGGCACGTACGGCGGTGCGGAGAGCCGGTTTTCGGGCGCGGGCGGCGCGTCGGCGCCGGCCGCGAGCCTGCGCGCGCCGCTGCGCGCACTCGAGCTGCCCGACCTCGGCGACGGCTCCGGCGGTTCGCTGACGCCGCGGGCCGAGCGCCGGCTCGGCGAGCGCGTGATGCGCGAAGTGCGGCGCGATCCCGATTATCTCGACGACTGGCTCGTACGCGACTACCTGAACGCGATGGCGGCGCGCCTCGCAGCCGCGGCGGCCGCGCGCTACATCGGCGGCTACACGCCGGACTTCGACCTGTTCCCGGTGCGCGATCCGCAGATCAACGCGTTCTCGATGCCGGGCGGCTTCATCGGGATCAACAGCGGGCTCGTGGTCACGACGCAGACGGAATCGGAGCTTGCGTCGGTGGTCGGCCACGAGATGGGCCACGTGCTGCAGCGGCACATCGCGCGGATGATCGGCGCGAGCGAGAAGAGTGGCTACACGGCGCTCGCGACGATGCTGCTCGGCGTGCTGGCCGGCGTGCTCGCGAGAAGCGGCGATCTCGGCAGCGCGATCGCGATGGGCGGGCAGGCGTATGCGGTGGACAACCAGCTGCGCTTCTCGCGTTCGGCCGAGCGCGAGGCCGATCGCGTCGGCTTCCAGCTGCTCGCGGGCGCGGGCTACGACCCGTACGGGATGCCGGGTTTCTTCGAGCGGCTCGAACGCGCGTCGATGGGCGATGCGGGCGTGCCGGCCTATGCGCGCACGCACCCGCTGACCGGCGAGCGGATCGCCGACATGGAGGATCGCGCGCGTCGCGCGCCGTACCGGCAGCCGCGTCAGTCGACCGAGTACGGATTCGTGCGCGCGCGGCTGCGCGTCCTGCAGAACCGCGCGCCGACCGACATCTCGGCCGAGGCGCACCGGATGCAGCTCGAGATCGACGATCGCACGGCGCCGAACGTCGCGGCGAACTGGTACGGTATCGCGCTCGCGAACACGCTGCTCGGCCAGTACGACGCGGCGGACAAGGCGCTCGCTTCGGCGCGCGGCGCGTTCGATGCGCGTGAGCGGCGCGAGGACGACCCGGCAACGAGTTCGCCGAGCCTCGACGTGCTGGCCGCCGACATCGCGCGCCGTGCGGGCCGGACCGACGACGCGGTGCGGCTCGCGGCGCTCGCGCAGCGGCGCTGGCCGGCGTCGCACGCGGCGATCGTCGCGCACCTGCAGGCGCTGATCGCCGCCCGCCGCTTTGCCGAAGCGCAGGCGCTTGCACGCGCGCAGGCGCAGGCCGATCCCGAGCAGCCGGACTGGTGGGACTACCTCGCGAAGGCGAGCGACGGCAAGGGCGACGTGCTCGCGCGGCGCCGCGCGCTCGCGGAGAAACTTGCACTCGATGGCGCATGGCCGTCGGCGATCCGCCAGTTGAAGGAAGCGCGCGATGCGAAGGACGTGTCGTTCTACGAGCAGTCGATCATCGGCGCGCGGCTGCTGGAATTCGAGGCGCGCTACAAGGAAGAGCGCGACGACGAGAAGAACGGCCGCGGGTAGCGGCCGGCGCGCGGCGAACGCGGGAAGGGCGGGTGCGGGTCAGTTGCCGTTGTCGGCCGCGTCGCGTGCCTGTCGCGCCGGACTCGCGACGTAGCCGAACCGCGCGGGCACGTCCGCGCAGACGATTGCGCCGAGCGGCAGCGCGCGGCCGTCACGCCAGCGCAGCACGGGCGGCGCGGCGTCGAAATCCGCGTGATCGGCGAACAGCCCGAGATCGTGGTCGTGCAGCGCCGCGATGCGCGGCGGCGCGCCTGCATCGCGAAACAGCACGCCGCCCCCATCGTCGAGCCATGCTTCGTCCGGTTCGAACGCGGCGCCCGTCTGGTCGGTGAGCGTGAGCTGTCCGTCGCGCTCGGCGAGCCGCACGACCCACGGCGTATAGGCGAGCTCGACGTACACGCGCTGCGGCCCGTTCTGGAAGAACCACCGGCCCCGCGCGTCGCATTCGTAGTTGCGGCCGATGAACGCGTTCAGCGCCGCATGCCGGATCGGCGAGCCGAGCTCGCCGGCCGCCTGCGCCGCGTCGTCGCGCAGCCGCCATTCGCCGCGCCGGTCGAGCAGCAGCCAGCCGGTGCAGTGCGGCACGTTCGGCCATTTTGCGAGCGCCTGCCTGACGATGTCATCCATGGTCGACGAATTTCGAGCAATAGCCGAACACCCGCGCCGACAGCCAGTCGAGGCGGCCGGGGAACGGCCCGGTCATGAATCCCGCGTGCCCGCCGGTCTCGGGCTGGTCGAGCTCGACGGCCGGCGATACGTCGGCCGGGCCCGGCAGTGCCGATTCGGGCAGGAACGGGTCGTTGCGGGCGTTGAGGATCAGCGTCGGCACGTCGATCGCGGGCAGCAGCGGCCGCGTTGTCGCCTTCGTCCAGTAGTCGTCGGCGTTCGCGAAACCGTGCAGCGGCGCGGTCACGGCCTCGTCGAAGTCGCGCATCGTCACGGCCTGCAGCATCGCGTCGCGGTCGAACAGCCCCGGGTACTGGTCGAGCTTCGCGAGCGCCTTGCGCTTGAGCGTCTTCAGGAAGCTGCGCGTATAGACCATCGCGAACCCCTGCGACAGCGCGCGGCCGCCCGCATGCACGTCGATCGGCGTCGAGATCGCGGCGGCCGCCCGCAGGATCGACGTGTCGCTGCGATGCTCGCCGAGCCAGTGCAGCAGCACGTTGCCGCCGAGCGACACGCCGGCCGCGATCAGCGGCCCGCGATGCTGCGCGGCGAGCCGGCGCAGGATCCAGTCGACCTCGGCGCTATCGGCGAGATGGTAGAAGCGCGGCTGGCGGTTGATCTCGCCGCTGCAGCTGCGAAAGTGCGGCACGACGGCGTGCCAGCCCTTCGCGCGTGCGGCGGCCATCATCTCGAGCGCGTAGTGCGAGCCGGAACTGCCTTCGAGGCCGTGGAACAGCACGAACAGCGGCGCATCGGGCGGCGGCGCCGCACTGTCGAGATGGGCGACCCAGTCGAGATCGATGAAGTCGTGATCGGGGGTTTCCCATCGCTCTCGTCGGTAGGCGACGGCCGGTCGTCGCGCGAACAGCGCGGGCACGATGGTTTGCGCATGGCTGTTCGGCAGCCAGCGTGGTGCGCGATAGCGCAGTGTGTCGTCGTCCGGGACCGGAGCCCCGGCGAGCGGCGAGGTGGGCGGAGAAGCCGTACTCATGATCGCCCCGCGTATGCGTTGCTTCGTCTTTTCGTCAGTGCAGCGGGCCCTGCCCATGACGGATCTTCGCGGCGAACTGCCCGGCCGCTTGTTCGGGAATCGGGCTCGCGTGGATGTGCGCGATGCGCCACTCGCCGCGTTCGTGGATCATCACGTACGTGGCGAAAACCATGTCGGGTTCGGCCGTCAGGTCGGCCTGCTGATGCGCTTCGGCGATCGTGTAGACGACCGTGCCGAGGCTGTCGTAGACGCGGATGTCGAGCGGTTCGATCGTCACCGGGCGCGTCGCGAGCCGGTTGGCGAGCCCGCTGCGGATCTGGTCGAGGCCGTGCAGATGCTCGCCGTCCGCCCACACGCAGCTGGCGAAATCCTCGTCGATCCACAACGCCAGCAGCGCGTCGAGATTGGCATCGGCGACGGCCTGGTAGTAGGCGTTCAGCGTATCGGCAGCGGCTTCGAAGAGGCGGGCAAAACGTGGCATCGGGGTTGTCTCTCGCGCGCGTCGCGCGCCGTATTCAGCACGGCGGCCCGGATGGGGCCGCCGCACACCGGTGAATCGGATTGCCCGGCGCGTCGTGCGACGCTGCCGGCCAGGGTCAGCGCTGCCCGACGAGCATGCCGCGCAAATCGCCGAATACCTGCTCGGGACCGAGTTCGCGCAGGCACTTCAGGTGGCCGAGCGGGCACTCGCGTTCGAAGCAGGGACTGCATTCGAGATGCAGCCATTGTACCTTCGCCAGGTCCGACAGCGGAGGGGTGTGGCGCGGATCGGTCGATCCGTACAGCGCGACGAGCGGCCGGCGCAGCGCGGCGGCGACGTGCATCAGCCCCGAATCGTTGGTGACGACCGCGTTCGCGCGCGCGATCAGCGCGCATGCCTCGGACAGCGACGTCTGCCCGCACAGGTTGCGCACGTTCGGCGCGTGGTCGGCGATCGCCTGCGCGGCCGCGGCGTCCTTCTGCGAGCCGAGCGCGACGATCTGCGTGTACGGGAACGACTGGTGCACGATCGTCGCGAGCGACGCGAAGTGCTCGGGCGGCCAGCGCTTGGCCGGGCCGTATTCGGCGCCCGGGCAGAACACGACGAGCGGCTTGCGTGTATCGAGATTGAAACGCGCGGAAACCCGCGCCGTCTCGTTCAGGTCGGCGTCGAGGCGCGGCGCGGGCAGCGTCTTCATCGATTCGGGCAGCTTCGCGCCCGGCGCGTACGCGAGCGCCGCGTAGTGGGTCGTCATCGGCGGCCGCTCGCCCGACTTGGTCGGATTCGCGTGCCGCACGTTCAACAGCCCGTAGCGGTGCTCGCCCGTGTAGCCGATCCGCAGCGGGATGTTCGCGAGCCACGGGATCACCGCGGACTTCAGCGAATTCGGCAGCACGTACGCCGCGTCGTAGCCGACGTCGCGCAGGTCGCTCGCGAGCTGCCAGCGGCGCAGCAGCTGCAGCTTGCCGTGCGCGAGATCGGTCGCGTAGACATCGTGGATCTCGGGCATCCGCTCGAGCACGGGCGCGACCCACGAGGGCGCGACCGCATCGATCGCGATGCGGGGATGGAGCTTCTTCAGCAGCGCAAAAAGCGGCTGCGCCATCAATGCGTCACCGATCCAGTTCGGTGCGATAACCAGCGCTCGACGCATCAGGTGGACTTCCGATGTCGTAATGAAGCGCGGCGCGCGGGCGCCGCGTTCGGGTTGCCAGAATGGAGAACGGCGGCGCGCCGGGCATCCGGCTGCGCCGCCTCGCGAGCGGCGGGCCCGCGGGCCCGGCCGCCCGGGCTCAGTGGCCCTTGACGACCTCGCCGTCGCGCAGCTTGTAGCGCGTGCCGCAGTACGGGCAGCGCGCCTCGCCGTGCGAGACGTCGATGAACACGCGCGGGTGCGCGCTCCAGCGCGCCATGGCCGGGTTCGGGCAGTAGGCGGGAAGATCCTTGGCCGTCAGCTCGACCAGCGGCATTTCCTTGATTTCACTCATGAGACTTTCTCTTATCACTCTTTTGTGGGGGCGGTCGGTGGCGCGGCGCGCTCAGACCTTCGTCAGCCAGTGCGCGTACTTCGCGTTCTTGCCCGACACGATATCGAAAAACGCCGACTGGAGCTTTTCCGTGACGGGGCCGCGCGCGCCGCTGCCGATCGTGCGGTTGTCGAGCTCGCGGATCGGCGTGACTTCGGCGGCCGTGCCGGTGAAGAACGCCTCGTCGGCCGTATAGACCTCGTCGCGCGTGATGCGCTTCTCGATCACCTCGATGCCGGCGTCCTTCGCGAGCGTGATGACCGTGTCGCGCGTGATGCCGTCGAGGCACGACGACAGGTCGGGCGTATACAGCTTGCCGTTGTTCACGAGGAAGAAGTTCTCGCCGGAGCCTTCCGACACGTAGCCGTCGACGTCGAGCAGCAGCGCTTCGTCGTAGCCGTCGGCCGTCGCTTCCTGGTTTGCCAGGATCGAGTTCACGTACCAGCCCGACGCCTTCGCGCGCACCATCGACACGTTCACGTGGTGGCGCGTGAACGACGACGTCTTCACGCGGATACCCTTCGCGAGGCCTTCCTCGCCGAGGTACGCGCCCCACGGCCACGCGGCGATCGCGACGTGGATCGTGTTGCCCTTCGCCGACACGCCGAGCTTTTCCGAGCCGACCCAGATGATCGGGCGCAGGTAGCACGATTCGAGCTTGTTCTCGCGCACGACTTCGAGTTGCGCGGCTTCGAGCGTTTCCCGGTCGAACGGCACGTCCATCTGGAAGATCTTCGCGGAATTCAGCAGACGTTTCGTGTGCTCGCGCAGGCGGAAGATCGCGGTGCTGCCGTCGGCCGTCTTGTACGCGCGCACGCCCTCGAAGACGCCCATGCCGTAGTGCAGCGTATGGGTCAGGACGTGGATCTTGGCGTCGCGCCAGTCGATCAGCTTGCCGTCCATCCAGATCTTGCCGTCGCGGTCGGCCATTGACATAGGATTCTCCTGGGATGCGGTTGTGTGCAGCGTTGAGCCGGAAAGACGCTTATTTTAGCGTCATTTGGCGACGATCCGGTCGGTCGGCGCGGGGCCGGCGCTATAATCGCCCGGTACCGATTCCAATAACGACGGGTCGTGCCGGCAGGAGGCGCCGGCGTCCCGACGAACCGCCCGCTGCGGCCCGCTTTCCCATGCTCGCTCGATTGTCCGCCACCGACCGTTTCGCGCTGATCCAGGGCGCGCGCGACTATTCCCCGACACTGATGGCGATCCTGTCCTGGGGGCTCGTCACCGGCATCGCGATGAGCAAGTCGGTGATGACGCTCGGGCAGGCGAGCGCGATGTCGCTGCTCGTCTATGCAGGCTCGTCGCAGCTCGCGGTGCTGCCGCTCCTCGCCGCGAAGCTGCCGATCTGGACCGTGCTGCTCACGGCCGCAATGGTCAACACGCGCTTCGTGATCTTCAGCGCCGGGCTTGCTCCCCATTTTTCCTACCTGCCGCTGTGGCGGCGCCTCGCGATCGGCTATTTCAACGGCGACGTGATCTACCTGCTGTTCCAGAAACAGGGCTTCGCAAACGGCCACGTGCCGGGCAAGGAAGCGTATTTCTGGGGGATGGCGCTCGCGAGCTGGGCGTCGTGGCAGGTGTCGTCGCTCGCCGGCATCCTGCTCGCGAGCTTCTTTCCCGCGAGCTGGGGGCTGGAACTGGCCGGCACGCTCGCGCTGATCCCGATCATGGTGTCGGCGGTCGCGAACCGCTCGACGCTCGCGGCCGTCGCGGTCGCGGGGATCGTGTCGCTGGTCGCGTTCGACCTGCCGTACCGGCTCGCGCTGCCGCTCGCGGTGCTCGCCGCGCTCGCGGCCGGCAGCACGGCCGATTTCTTCGTCGAACGGGCCGACTGGCGGCGCATCCGCACCGAAACCGTGCACGAGAAGGAGATCGAATGAGCGCGACCGAGATATGGATCGTCATCATCGGAATGACGATCGTCACGGCCGTCACGCGCGCGCTGTTCCTGATCGGCGGCGAGCGCACCGTGCTGCCCGAACGCGCGCAGCGCGCGCTGCGCTACGCACCGGCGGCCGCGCTGGTCGCCGTCGTGCTGCCCGACGTGCTCGAAACGCCGGCCGGGCTGTCGTTCGCGCTGTCCAACCATCCGTTCTACGCGGCGCTCGCCGGCCTCGGCTGGTTCTTGTGGCGGCGCAGCATGCTCGGCACGATCGTCGTCGGGATGCTCGTATTCACCGCGCTGCGCATGATTTTCTGATGGGCCGCCGTTCCGGCCCGCGGGGCGTCGGCCGCTCGTGCGCGTGGATTGCTGCGCTGCGGCAATGGAGCCGTTGCCGCGCGCGATCCCAAATAGGCGGAATTCGCCGCCGCACGGGTCAGTCTGCCGGGTGGATCGGCTAGAATGCCCGTTCGAGATTTTTTACCCGTGCGCGTCATGCGAACCGCCAGCCACGGCCGCATCCGGCGCCCTTTCGCGGCAGCCCGCGCACGTCCAGCGTGAACCCCCTTTCCCCATCCACTACTTCAATCTGTCCAACATGAGCCAAGTCAAGCGTCTTACCGACCTGATCGCCGCCGGCCAGCTCGCCGGCAAGCGGGTGTTCATCCGCGCCGACCTGAACGTCCCGCAGGACGATCACGGCAACATCACCGAAGACACGCGCGTGCGCGCGTCCGTGCCGGCCATCCAGGCCGCGCTCGACGCCGGCGCGGCCGTGATGGTCACGTCGCACCTCGGCCGTCCGACCGAAGGCGAATTCAAGCCGGAAGATTCGCTCGCGCCGGTCGCGAAGCGCCTCGCCGAGCTGCTCGGCCGCGACGTGCCGCTCGTGTCGAACTGGGTCGAGAACGGCGTGAACGTCGCACCGGGCCAGGTCGTGCTGCTCGAGAACTGCCGCGTGAACAAGGGCGAGAAGAAGAATTCGGACGAGCTCGCGCAAAAGATGGCGAAGCTCTGCGACGTGTACGTGAACGACGCGTTCGGCACCGCGCACCGCGCGGAAGCGACCACGCACGGGATCGCGAAGTATGCGCCGGTCGCGTGCGCGGGCCCGCTGCTGGCCGCCGAACTCGACGCGCTCGGCAAGGCGCTCGGCAACCCGGCGCGCCCGCTGGTGGCGATCGTCGCCGGCTCGAAGGTGTCGACCAAGCTGACGATCCTGAAGTCGCTGGCCGGCAAGGTCGACCAACTGATCGTCGGCGGCGGCATCGCGAACACGTTCATGCTCGCGGCCGGTCTGCCGATCGGCAAGTCGCTCGCGGAAGCCGACCTCGTCAACGAGGCGAAGGCGATCATCGACGAAGCGCGCGAGCGCGGCGCGTCGGTGCCGATCCCGACCGACGTCGTGACGGCCAAGGAATTCTCGCCGACGGCCGCGGCCACGGTGAAGCAGGTCGCCGACATCGAAGCGGACGACATGATCCTCGACATCGGCCCCGATACGGCCAAGGCGCTCGCGAGCCAGCTCGAGAAGGCAGGCACGATCGTGTGGAACGGCCCGGTCGGCGTGTTCGAGTTCGACCAGTTCGGCAACGGCACCAAGACACTCGCCGAAGCGATCGCCAAATCGTCCGCGTTCTCGATCGCGGGCGGCGGCGACACGCTCGCGGCCATCGCGAAGTACGGCATCCACGACCAGGTCAGCTACATCTCGACGGGCGGCGGCGCCTTCCTCGAGTTCCTCGAGGGGAAGAAGCTGCCGGCGGTGGAAGTGCTCGAAACGCGGGCGGCCTGAGCGTGGCGGCGCGCGCAGGGGTGACGAAGGCCGCGCGCTCCGCGAAAGCGGAGCAGCCGGCCGGCGCGGGCAAGCGCAAACGCGCGCCCGCGCGGGCGAACTCCACCCCGCGCGCACCGGCGGCCGCTGGCGACGCGGCCATGCAGCACCACGAGATTCAGAACAAAGCGATGCCGGGCGCAAGCACCGGCACGCCCTCCGGAACGGCCGCCGCTGGGCCCGCCGTGTCCGGCTCTCGCAGCGTTTCACCCAGCGCATCCACCTTGATCCAGATGAGGAGTTTCATGCAGCGCGCCACCAAGATAGTCGCCACGATCGGCCCGGCTTCCAGTTCGCCGGAGATTCTGCTGCAGATGATGCAGGCGGGCCTCGACGTCGTGCGGCTCAATTTTTCGCACGGCACGGCCGACGATCACCGCCAGCGCGCCGAGATGGTGCGCGAGGCCGCCCGCAAGGTCGGCCGCGAGATTGCGATCATGGCCGATCTCCAGGGTCCGAAGATCCGCGTCGGCAAGTTTGAGAACGGCAAGACGACGCTCGCGCCCGGTCAGCCGTTCATCCTCGACGCGGCCTGCGAGCTCGGCAACGACGAGCGGGTCGGCCTCGACTACAAGGAACTGCCGCGCGACCTGAAGCCGGGCGACCTGCTGCTGCTGAACGACGGCCTGATCGTGCTGACCGTCGAGCGCGTGCTCGGCGACGAGATCCACACGATCGTCAAGGTGGGCGGCGAGCTGTCGAACAACAAGGGGATCAACCGCCAGGGCGGCGGCCTGTCGGCGCCCGCGCTGACCGCGAAGGACATGGAAGACATCCGCACCGCGATGTCGCTCGGCGCGGACCTGGTGGCGGTGTCGTTCCCGAAGAACGCGACCGACATGGAAATGGCGCGCCAGCTCGCGAACATCGCGGGCGCGCCGTACGGCATCAAGCCGAAGATGATTGCGAAGATCGAGCGCGCGGAAGCGATTCCGGCGCTGCAGAGCATTCTCGACGCGTCCGACGGCATCATGGTCGCGCGCGGCGACCTCGCGGTGGAAGTGGGCAACGCGGCCGTGCCGGCGCTGCAGAAGCGGATGATCCGGATGGCGCGCGAGTCGAACAAGCTCGTGATCACCGCGACGCAGATGATGGAATCGATGATCTACGCGCCGGTGCCGACCCGCGCGGAAGTGTCGGACGTCGCGAACGCGGTGCTCGACGGTACCGACGCGGTGATGCTGTCGGCCGAGACGGCCGCCGGCAAGTACCCGGTCGTCACGATCGAGACGATGGCGGCCGTGTGCGTCGAGGCGGAAAAGTCGGAACACGTCGAGCTGGACAAGGATTTCCTCGACCGCACGTTCACGCGGATCGATCAGTCGATCGCGATGGGCGCGCTGTTCACCGCGTACCACCTGGGCGCGAAGGCGATCATCGCGCTGACCGAATCGGGCGCGACCGCGCTGTGGATGTCGCGTCACTACACGCACGTGCCGATCTTCGCGCTGACGCCGCGCGTCGGCAGCGAGCGCACGATGGCGCTGTACCGCAACGTGACGCCGCTGCACGTCGACTTCAACAGCGACCGCGACTCGGCGCTGCAGGCGGCGCTCGAGCTCGTCGTCAAGCAGGGCTACGTGCAGCACGGCGACATGGTCGTGCTGACCGTCGGCGAACCGATGGGGCAGGCGGGCGGCACCAACACGCTGAAGATCGTGCGCGTCGGCGAGCACTATTGAGTCGAGCGTTCGCCGGGCACCTGGCCGGCGACCCGGGTCGATCGAATTCGATCCGGCACCGTTTTTCACGCGAAAGCCGCGCGGGGTCCGAAGCCCCGCGCGGCTTTTTTTCTCTTTTTTGCCCGCATTGTGCCGTGCGAACGTAACAAATTGCGAGCGGGCGCCAACGGGCGGTCGGAATCGGAGGCGCTTCGCGATAAAATGCGGCTATTCGACGCTCAGCCGCGCCGCGCCGCCCCGGTTCGAACGAGGGCGGGTGCCGCGCCGGCGTCAGGGCGCACCGGTTTTCATTCAAGGAGTTCCACAATGCCTCTCGTATCAATGCGTCAATTGCTGGATCACGCGGCAGAGCACGGTTACGGCCTGCCGGCCTTCAACGTGAACAACCTGGAGCAGGTCCAGGCGATCATGGCGGCAGCGGACCAGGTCGGCGCGCCCGTGATCATGCAGGCATCGGCCGGCGCGCGTAAGTACGCGGGCGAGCCGTTCCTGCGCCACCTGATCGAAGCGGCGGTCGAGTCGTATCCACACATCCCGGTCGTGATGCACCAGGATCACGGCCAGTCGCCGGCGGTCTGCATGGGCGCGATCCGCAGCGGCTTCACGAGCGTGATGATGGACGGTTCGCTCGAAGCCGACGGCAAGACGGTCGCGTCGTACGAGTACAACGTCGACGTGTCGCGCAAGGTCGTCGAGATGGCGCACTCGATCGGCGTGACGGTCGAAGCCGAACTCGGCGTGCTCGGCTCGCTCGAGACGATGAAGGGCGACAAGGAAGACGGCCACGGCGCGGAAGGCACGATGACCCGCGAGCAGCTGCTGACCGATCCGGAGCAGGCGGCCGATTTCGTGAAGCTCACGCAGTGCGATGCGCTCGCGATCGCGATCGGTACGTCGCACGGCGCCTACAAGTTCTCGAAGAAGCCGACGGGCGACATCCTGTCGATCCAGCGCATCAAGGAAATCCACGCGCGCATCCCGAACACGCACCTCGTGATGCATGGTTCGTCGTCGGTGCCGCAAGAGCTGCTGGAAGAAATCCGCCAGTTCGGCGGCGACATGAAGGAAACCTACGGCGTGCCGGTCGAGGAAATCCAGGAAGGCATCAAGCACGGCGTGCGCAAGATCAACATCGACACCGACCTGCGTCTCGCGATCACCGGCGCGATCCGCCGCTACCTGTTCGAGAACCCGGGCAAGTTCGATCCGCGCGACTACCTGAAGCCCGCGCGCGAAGCGGCGAAGCAGGTCTGCGTCGACCGCTACCTCGCATTCGGCTGCGAAGGCCAGGCCGCGAAGATCAAGCCGGTGTCGCTCGACAAGATCGCCGAGCAGTACAAGTCCGGCGCGCTCGCGCAGGTCGTGCGCTGAGACTGTAGTACGATTGCCCCGCCCGATTCTTCCGCAAGGCAGGGGCGGGCAGCCAGGCCGGATGTGATCCGGCCCCAGGCAGCCGTTCCGTCCGGCCGAACGAGGGCCGGCCGGCAACCGCCCGGGCACCGCCCGGCCGGTTCGCCGACGTATTGCAAGACCGCCGTTCCCGCCTGCCGCGGGGAACGGCGTTTCCCTTTTTGTTTGGCTCCTTATCTGCGAAAAGACGATGTCTACCCTTTACGAATCCACGCTCCGCTCGCTGCCGCTCCTCGGTCGCGGCAAGGTCCGCGATAACTACGCGGTCGGCAACGACAAGCTCCTGATCGTCACGACCGACCGCCTGTCGGCATTCGACGTGGTGATGGGCGAGCCGATTCCGAACAAGGGCCGCGTGCTGAACCAGATGGCGAACTTCTGGTTCGACAAGCTCGCGCACATCGTGCCGAACCACCTGACGGGCGACGCGCCGGAAGCGGTCGTCGCGGCCGACGAGGTCGAGCAGGTGACGGGCCGCGGCGTGGTCGTCAAGCGCCTCGAGCCGATCATGATCGAAGCGGTCGTGCGCGGCTACCTGGCCGGCAGCGGCTGGAAGGAATACCAGGCGTCGGGCGCCGTGTGCGGCGTGCAGCTGCCGGAAGGCCTGCAGAACGCGCAGAAGCTGCCCGAGCCGATCTTCACGCCGGCCGCGAAGGCCGAGATGGGCGAGCACGACGAGAACATCACGTTCGAGGAAACCGAGCGCCGCATCGGCACCGAGCTGGCCGCGACGATCCGCGACATCTCGATCCGCCTGTACAAGGAAGCGGCCGACTATGCGGCGACGCGCGGCATCATCATCGCCGATACGAAGTTCGAATTCGGCCTCGACAACCACGGCAAGCTGTACCTGATGGACGAAGTGCTTACGGCCGATTCGTCGCGCTTCTGGCCGGCCGACCAGTACCAGGTCGGCACGAACCCGCCGTCGTTCGACAAGCAGTTCGTGCGCGACTGGCTCGAGGCGCAGCCGTGGGGCAAGACGGCGCCGGCGCCGGCGCTGCCGGCCGACGTCGTCGAGAAAACGGCCGCGAAGTACCAGGAAGCGCTCGAGCGCATCACCGGCCAGTCGCTCGCCTGAGCGAGCTTTGCATGGGACCGGAGTAAGCGCTGAAGCGCCAACTCCGGTCGACCGCTTTGCATGGGACCAGAGTAAGCGCTGAAGCGCTAACTCTGGTCGACAGGAAATGACGAAATGAGTGAAGTCCAGACTGCCCACACGCACAGCGCGCCGCTCGTCGGCGTGCTGATGGGTTCGAGTTCCGACTGGGACGTGATGAAGCACGCGGTAGCGATCCTGCAGGAATTCGGCGTGCCGTACGAAGCGAAGGTGGTGTCCGCGCACCGGATGCCCGACGAGATGTTCGACTATGCGGAGAAGGCGCGCGAGCGCGGGCTGCGCGCGATCATCGCGGGCGCCGGCGGCGCCGCGCACCTGCCCGGCATGCTGGCCGCGAAAACCACGGTGCCGGTGCTCGGCGTGCCGGTCGCGAGCAAGTACCTGAAGGGTGTCGATTCGCTGCACTCGATCGTGCAGATGCCGAAGGGCGTGCCCGTCGCGACGTTCGCGATCGGCGAGGCCGGTGCCGCGAATGCCGCGCTGTTCGCGGTGTCGATCCTGTCCGGCACGTCGGCCGATTACGCGAACCGGCTCGCCGCGTTCCGCGTGCGCCAGAACGAAGCCGCGCACGCGATGGTGCTGCCGCCGCTGGAATGACGGCGCACCGGCGGCCGCGCGTCGCGGCTGCCTGACCCTCCCCACTGCGGCGGGCAGCGCCCGCCGCGACCGACCACTGACATGACCGCAACTCCTGATTCCGTTTCCCCGATCCTGCCCGGCGCGTGGCTGGGCATGGTCGGCGGTGGCCAGCTCGGCCGCATGTTCTGCTTTGCCGCCCAGGCGATGGGCTATCGCGTCGCCGTGCTCGATCCCGATCCGACGAGCCCCGCCGGCGCGGTCGCCGACCGCCACCTGCGCGCGGCCTACGACGACGAAGCCGCGCTCGCCGAGCTGGCCGACCTGTGCGACGCGGTGTCGACGGAGTTCGAGAACGTGCCGGCCGCGAGCCTCGATTTCCTCGCGCGCACGACCTTTGTCGCGCCGGCCGGCCGCTGCGTCGCGGTCGCGCAGGACCGGATCGCGGAGAAGCGCTTCATCGAGGCGTCTGGCGTACCGGTCGCGCCGCACGTCGTGATCGAATCGTCGGCGGCGCTCGCCGCGCTCGACGATGCCGTGCTCGACGCGGTGCTGCCGGGCATCCTGAAGACGGCACGCCTCGGCTACGACGGCAAGGGCCAGGTGCGCGTGCGTACCGCGCAGGAAGCGCGCGACGCCCATGCGGCGCTCGGCGGCGTGCCGTGCGTGCTCGAGAAGCGCCTGCCGCTGAAATACGAAGTGTCGGCGCTGATCGCGCGCGGCGCGGACGGCCGCTCGGCCGCGTTCCCGCTCGCGCAGAACGCGCACCACAACGGCATCCTCGCGCTGACGGTGGTGCCCGCGCCGGCCGCCGATGCCGCGCGCGTCGAAGAGGCGCAGCAGGCGGCCGTGCGGATCGCCGATACGCTCGGCTACGTCGGCGTGCTGTGCGTCGAGTTCTTCGTGCTGGAAGACGGCTCGTTCGTCGCGAACGAGATGGCGCCGCGCCCGCACAACTCCGGCCACTACACGGTCGATGCGTGCGCAACGAGCCAGTTCGAGCAGCAGGTGCGCGCGATGACGCGCATGCCGCTCGGCAACCCGCGCCAGCATTCGCCGGCCGCGATGCTGAACATCCTCGGCGACGTGTGGTTCCCGAACGGTGCAGCGGCCGATGCCGTCACGCCGCCGTGGGACACGGTCGCGGCGATGCCGGCTGCGCACCTGCACCTGTACGGCAAGGAAGACGCGCGCGTTGGTCGCAAGATGGGGCACGTGAACTTCACGGCCCCGACGCGCGACGAAGCCGTCGCCGCGGCTACCGCGTGCGCGCAGCTGCTGCGCGTGCCGCTCGACTGAGGCGCCAGCCGATGTCCATCGATCTCCCGAACTCCGTGACGCCCGCGCAGATCGACGCGGCCGCCGCGCTACTCGACGCGGGGCAACTCGTCGCGTTCCCGACCGAAACCGTCTACGGGCTCGGCGGCGACGCGGCGAATCCCGAAGCCGTCGCGCGCATCTACGCGGCGAAAGGGCGGCCGGCGAACCATCCGGTGATCGTGCACCTGCCGCCCGGTGGCGATCCGGGTTACTGGGCCGACGACCTTCCCGACGATGCGCGGAAGCTGATCGATGCGTTCTGGCCCGGCCCGCTGACGCTGATCCTGAAGCGCCATGCGCGCATTCCGGACGCCGTGAGCGGCGGGCAGGATTCGGTCGGGCTGCGCTGCCCGTCGCATCCGGTCGCGCAGGCGCTGCTGGCGGCGTTCAGCGCGCGGCGCGGCGGCCACGGCGGCGTGGCCGCGCCGTCCGCGAACCGGTTCGGCCATGTGAGCCCGACGACCGCGCAGCACGTACGCGACGAATTCGGCGACACCGTGCATGTGCTCGACGGCGGCGCGTCCGAAGTCGGCATCGAATCGACGATCCTCGATCTGTCGCGCGGCTTCCCGGCGCTGCTGCGCCCGGGCCACGTGACGCCGCAGCAGATCGCCGACGTGCTCGGCCGCGCGCCGCGGCTGCCGGACGGCAGCGACGCGACCGCGCCGCGCGCGTCGGGCACGCTGAAGGCCCATTACGCGCCGAGCACGCCGCTCGCGCTGCTGCCGTTCGATGCGCTCGAGCCGCTGCTCGCGGCCGCGCAAACCGACGGCGAGCGCGTCGCGCTGGTCGCGCGCGCATCGCGCGCGGGGCGCTGGGCGCAGGCCGACGGCGTGCATTTCATCGCCGCGCCGGAAGATCCGCAGGCTTACGCGCGCGACCTGTACGGGATGCTGCGTGCGCTCGATCGCGCGCAGGTCGCGCGCATTCTCGTCGAGAAGCTGCCCGAGACCGTCGAATGGATTGCCGTCAACGATCGTCTCGGCCGTGCCGCGGCCGCGTTCGAAGCGCGCGACTGACGACCGGCGCAAGCCTCGGCCCATGAATGACAAACGCCCGACCGGCGAACCGGTCGGGCGTTTTTTTTGGGGGAGATCGCGCCGGCTGCGCGTTGCGCGTGCCGGCCGGCGGCGGTCCGTTTATATGCCGCTTACTTGCCGACGCCCGAAGCCGCGATCTGCTTTTCCACGAACTGCGCGAACAGCGCGTGCAGGCGCGTCGTCGGGTGGACCGTGTCGGCGAACATGTAAGTCTGGTCCGCGTTCGGGACCGTGTAGGTCTGCGGCGAGCAGAACAGCGACGAGCCGAATGCGGTCGCGTTCGCGACGCCGTACTGCGTCGCGGCCTGGACCATCGCCTTCAGGTTGCACGCGGTGTCGGTGTTCGACACGTTGAAGCCGTTCGCCTGGTAGTTGGCCGCGATGCCGTCCTGCCACGTGAACGTGTCGAGCAGCGCGACCTTCGTCGTGTCGACCTTCAGCGCGGCCAGCGTGCCGGCGAGCGTCTTGTTGAACAGCCCCGACAGTTGCGTGAACGCGGCCTGCGTGCCGCCCTGCAGCGCGAGCGGCGTGCCGCCGATGTCCGGCACGTTCGACACGAACACGTGCGTTGCGCCTGCCGCGACGATCTGCTGGACGATCCCGCCGAGCTGCTGCGCGGCCAGGCCGATCGCCTGCGCCGCCGCGAGTTGCGCGGCCGGCGTGTTGCCTTGCGCCTGCGCGACCTGCGCCTGGTAGAAGATGTCGTTCGCGCCGCCGTTGACCAGCACGATCTGGCCTGCGTTGAAGCTGCCGTGCTGCGTCAGGTACTGCTTGACCTGGTCGGCGATCGGCGTCGTGGTCGCTTGCGCGAAGTCGGCGTTCGGCACGCTCGCGTCAGCATGGCCGATGCCCGGCTGCAGCGTCACGCGCGAGCCGCCCTGCGCGTAGCCGAGGCCGCCGGTGGCCTGCAGCGGAATGCCGAAGCCGCCCTGGTTCGCGGGCTGCAGCGTGTCGCCGTAGTACTGCGCGACGTTCTGCGTCCACACCTGGCCGGGGTTGGTCGTGAAGCGGCCGCCGCCGAAGCCGAGCTTGATCTGCGAATAGGTGCCGGCGTCGGACAGGCTGTCGCCGAACGACACGATCTGCATCTTCACGCCGGAAGGCGGCGTGTTCGACGCGCTGCTGCTGTTGTTGTCGTCACCGCCGCCGCACGCGGCGAGCAGCGCGAGCGCGGCACCCGCGATCGCGACCTGCGCGGTGCGCAGCAGGCGTTGCCGGATATGCGACGGGAATTGTTGTTGTGACTGCATCGTTCGATCTCCTCGTAGATATGGCCTGATGTGTTTCTCATCTGCCGCGTGCCTGCTCGGAACCGGGCTGCGCGGCGGCCGTTGGCTGAAACGGTTATTGGTCGCGCGCAGCCGCAAGCGGCACGGTGCGCGGGTCCTGGTTCGCGGCCTCGACAACCTGCGCATGATAAGCGCTCGCCCATTCGGGCGGGCCGAAAATCGCGCGCAGCTTGTTGCGCCATCCGTCGACGCGCAACGCGTCGGCCGCCATCGACACCCACTCGTGAAACGTCGCGACGAGCGGGTTGTTCGAGCCGAGCCGCTCGACGATCCCGTACTGCGGCGGGTCGTCCGGCGTTTCCTCGACATAGCTGCCGAACAGGCGATCCCAGATCACCAGGACGCCTGCGTAATTGCGGTCGATGTAGCGCGGGTTGCGCGCATGGTGCGCACGGTGGATCGACGGCGTGTTGAACACGTACTCGAGCCAGCCGAGCTTGCCGATCGCCTGCGTGTGCACGAAGAACTGGAACGCGAGGTTGATCAGCACGATGCCGACGACCTGTTGCGGCGGAAAGCCGGCGAACGCGAGCGGCAGCCAGAACACCCACATGCCCGCGACGGGGTACATCAGGCTCTGGCGGAACGCGGTCGAGAAATTCATCCGCTCGGACGAGTGGTGCACGACGTGCGCGGCCCACAGCCAGCGCACGCGATGGCTCGCGCGATGGAACACGTAGTAGAGGAAGTCCTGCGCGACGAACAGCACCGCGAACGACAGCCAGCCGTCGTGCCACGTGAACAGGCGATAGTGCCGGTAGCAGTACGCATAGACGGGGATCACGAAGAGCCACGCGATCTTGTCCGCGCCCTGGTGCATCAGCGCGAGCGCCGCATTGCACAGCGTGTCGCGCCACGCATAGACATGGTCCTGCGCACGTGTGCGGGCGAGGTGCCAGGCTTCCCACGCGATGCAGAGCAGGAAGACGGGCGCCAGCGCGAGCAGAAGCAATTCGACGTCGAATCGCATGGGCGTGTCTCCTCTTTTCCCCTGCAAGCCGTGAGGCCGGGCGCGTGGCCCGTTGTAGATATCGGTCAGGCCAACAGCCTACGCAATCGCCACGCGCTAGGCGAGGGGGCAGCGTAGAGGGTTCCCTCTGAGGACAGGGTTTCTACGGAAACCGCGCGGCGCGAGGCCGGGCGGTGCGGCCCCGTTTTACGGGCACGGCTGGCGTGCGATGCGTCGCGCATCGGTGGCGGTGCCCGTTTCAAACCGCGAACGGCGGGACTCCGTATGCGAGGCGGCGGCGGGCCGCACGGGCTGCCCGCCAAGGCTGCCCGATGCGCGGTGCCGCCCCGTGGCCGTCGTGCGTCGACCGAGGGGCGGGGATGCGCCGCGTCGCGGCGCGCGAGCCGTCAGTGCGCGCCCGCGTAGATCCATTCGAGCAGCGTGTCGTGCGCGGCGCGCGCGCCTTCCGCCTGGTCGTTGTTGATGAAGCTGACGACGACGTAGCTCTGGCCGTCGGCGCCGGCGACGTAGCCGGCGATCGCGCGCACGTCGCGCAGCGTGCCGGTCTTGATGTGCGCGTTGCCGAGCACGCCGGCGTTGGTGAGGCGGTTCTTCATCGTGCCGTCGATGCCGGCGATCGGCAGCGAATCGACGAACGCCTGCGCGACCGGGCTCGCGTTCGCTGCCTGCAGCAGCGCGGCGAGCGACAGCGCGCTCACGTGCTCTTCGCGCGACAGCCCCGAGCCGTTTTCGAGCGCGAGGTCCGGCATCGCGATGCCGTTCTTCTGCAGGAACGCCTGGATCGCGCGGCTCGACTGCTCGGGCGTCGCGGGCGGCTTGCCGCTGACCGCGCCGATCGTCAGGAACAGGTTGCGCGCCATCACGTTGTTGCTGAACTTGTTGATGTCGTAGACGATGCTGCCGAGCACCGGGCTGTGATGCACGGCGACCGGCCGCGCGGTGGTCGGCACCTTGCCTTCGCTCACGGGCCCCGCGATCGTGCCGCCGTCCTGCCGCCACAGCGCGAGGAAGCCGCGCGCGAAGAACGTCGTGTGATCGAGGATCGCGAGGTTGGTGGTGCGCGCGCCGCAGCGCAGCGGATAGTCGCCGGCGAACGACGCCGTCATCATCCCGGCGCCGGCCGTCAGCGTCGGGCGCGCGGCCGCGGCGGCCGCGCTGCACGAGCCCGTGCCTTCGACCAGCTGGTTGTCGATCGACAGGTCCGCGAGCGGCGGCAGCACGTCGACGGCCACCTTGCCGTCGTCGCCCGGCGTGACCGTGAACGACACGGCCTTGAACGCGTACAGCAGCGGATCGGGGCCGACGTTGTACGGCGCGCTCACGTCGTCGTCGAACGACGGCAGGTCGCGCGTCGATGCCGCGAAATAGCTCTTGTCGAGAACGAGGCCGCCGGCCACGCGCTTGATGCCGGCCCTGCGGATCTTGTCGACGAGGTCGATCAGTTCTTCGGGCACGAGCTTCGGATCACCGGTGCCCTTGATGTACAGGTTGCCCTGCAGCGTGCCGTCGGGGTCGACCGTGCCGTCCGTATAGGCGGTCGTGCGCCAGCGGAAGTCGGGGCCGAGGATCGACAGGCCCGAGAAGGTCGTGACGAGCTTCATCGTCGACGCCGGCAGCATCGGCCGGCTCGCATTCCACGCGATCAGCGGTTCCGGGTCGCCGACGCGTTCGACGACTACGCTCATCGCCGACGCCGGCACCTTCGCGCGCTGCAGCGCGACGAGCACGGATGCCGGCAGGCCGGCCGCACGCGCGGCGGGCGACACGACGGCGGTCTTGCGCGCTTCCTTGTGGAATTTCTTGCGGGCTTGCGCGGGCGGCGCGAAGGCCAGCGCGGTGCAGGTGGCGATGACGGCGGCTGCGCGCAGGCAGGCTTGAGCGCGGGGGGCGAACCGGGCGGAAAGGGCGGAAATCGGCATGGACGAATACGGGTAAGCAGGGGCTCGGGCGGCGCGTGCGTCGCGCGCAAGCGCACATTGTAGAGACAAGTGGGCAAATGCCCGCCGAAATCGCGTGTCGTGCCGCATTGAGGCATCACTTTGCGGCGCGCATGCCGCGCACGCGATTCGCGGCGCTACAATGATCGGCGTGTTTCACCCGACCCATGGATGCCTGTCCCGATGCGGATTCTGCTTGTCGAAGACGACCGAATGATTGCCGAGGGCGTGCGCAAGGCGCTGCGCTCGGACGGCTTTGCGGTCGACTGGGTGCAGGACGGCGACGCGGCGCTCACGGCGCTGGGCGGCGAGACGTACGACCTGCTGCTGCTCGACCTCGGCCTGCCGAAGCGCGACGGCACCGACGTGCTGCGCACGCTGCGTGCACGCGGGTTGTCGCTGCCGGTGCTGATCGTCACCGCGCGCGACGCCATCGCCGATCGCGTGAAGGGCCTCGACGCGGGCGCCGACGATTACCTCGTCAAGCCGTTCGACCTCGACGAACTCGGTGCGCGGATGCGCGCGCTGATCCGCCGCCAGGCCGGGCGCAGCGAGTCGCTGATCCGCCACGGCGCGCTGACGCTCGATCCCGCGTCGCACCAGGTCACGCTCGACGGCGCGCCCGTCGCACTGTCCGCGCGCGAGTTCGCGTTGCTCGAGGCGCTGCTCGCGCGGCCCGGCGCGGTGCTGTCGAAGAGCCAGCTCGAGGAAAAGATGTACGGCTGGGGCGAGGAGATCGGCAGCAACACGGTCGAGGTCTACATCCACGCACTGCGCAAGAAGCTCGGCTCGGACCTGATCCGCAACGTGCGCGGGCTCGGCTACATGGTCGTCAAGGAAAGCTGACGCGTGAGGTCGATTCGTCATCAATTGCTGATCTGGCTGCTCGCGATCGTCGTCGCCGGCGTCGGCCTCGCAGGCTGGCTGATCTACCGGCAGGCGCTCGCCGAGGCGAACGAGCTGTTCGACTACCAGCTGCAGGAAATCGCCGCGGCGCTGCCGTCCGAGCCGTTCTCGCAGGTGTTCGGCTCGCGGACCAACGGCGACGAAGGCATCGTGATCCAGATCTGGAACCGCAACGGCGTGCTGATGTACTTCTCGCATCCGCGCGCGCCGATCGCGCCGCGCGCGGAGCTCGGCTTCTCGACCGAGCGCACCGATCGCGGCGAATGGCGCGTGTACGGCGCGATCGTCGGCGACAACGTCGTGCAGCTCGCGCAGCCGCTGTCGGTGCGCAACCGGCTCGCGGCGAACGTCGCGCTGCGCACGCTGTGGCCGCTGATCGTGCTGCTGCCGTTCCTCGGCGCGGCCGTGTGGGTGATCGTCGGGCGCGGGCTGGCGCCGCTCGGCCGCGTGACGCGCGCGGTCGAGGCGCGCCGGCCGGAAGCGCTCGATCCGCTGCCCGACGAGCGTCTGCCGCTCGAGGTGCAGCCGCTCGTGCGCGCGCTGAACGGGCTGCTCGCGCGGCTGTCGGCCGCGCTCGACACGCAGAAGGCGTTCGTGGCCGACGCCGCGCACGAACTGCGCACGCCGCTCGCGGCCGTGCAGATCCAGGCGCAGCTCGTCGCCCGCGCGAAGGACGACGCGTCGCGCCGCGAGGCGGTCGCGGATCTCCAGGACGGCGTCACGCGCGCGACGCGCCTCGCGGAGCAGTTGCTCGCGCTTGCCCGCGCCGAGCCGGACGGCGCGACGATGCGCGAGCCGGTCGACCTGCAGGCGCTGCTGGCCGAATGCGTGGCCGCGCATGCGCCGCTCGCGCAGCGGCGCGACATCGATCTCGGCTTCGAGGAGACGCGCGCGGCGAGCGTCGTCGCGGACGTCGGCGCGCTGCGCGTGATGTTCGGCAACCTGCTCGACAACGCGGTGAAGTACACGCCGGACGGCGGCCGCATCGACGTGTCGCTGACCTCCGACGCGGCCGGCCGCGCGTGCGTGCAGATCGGCGACAGCGGGCCCGGCATCCCGGCCGACGAGCGCGAGCGGGTGTTCGACCGCTTCTACCGTGACAGCTCCGCGCGGGCGCGTGCCGACTTGTCGGGCAGCGGGCTCGGGCTCGCGATCGTCAAGCGCGTGGCGGCGCAGCAGGGCGCGACGGTGTCGCTCGGCGACGCGGCCGCGGGCGGCCTGCTCGTCAGCGTCGTGTTCCGCGACGCCGAGATGCCGGCCGAGGCGCCGCAGCAGTCCGAATCCGTGTGAAGAACGCGGTCGGACGGGCCTTGTCGGCCCGCTTAAGCGCCGCTTAAGGCTGATTAAGCCTCCTTTAAGTCAGGGTCGTTACGCTGCGTCCTAACAAAGAGGAGGTCCTACGATGAACACCCGATTCCTTGCGCGCGGCGCCGTCGCAGTCGCCGTGGCGGCCGCCCTGTCGGCCGGTTACGTTGCCGGCACCCGCCGCGCCGATCCGCAGATCATCACGCCCGCGCAGGCGGCCGCGCTGATGCCGGCCGAGGCGGCCGCGAAGACCGGCATCCCCGATTTCTCCGGGCTCGTCGAGACCTACGGCCCGGCGGTCGTGAACATCAGCGCGAAGCACGTCGTGAAGCAGGTGGCGCGGCGCGTGCCGCAGCCGCAGCTGCCGATCGATCCGAGCGACCCGTTCTACCAGTTCTTCAAGCACTTCTACGGCCAGGTGCCGGGCATGGGCGGCGACGCGCAGCCGGACGACCAGCCGAGCGCGAGCCTCGGTTCCGGGTTCGTCATCAGCTCCGACGGGTACATCCTCACCAATGCGCACGTGATCGACGGCGCGAACGTCGTCACGGTCAGGCTGACCGACAAGCGCGAATACAAGGCGAAGGTCGTCGGCTCGGACAAGCAGTCCGACGTCGCGGTGCTGAAGATCGACGCGAGCGGGCTGCCGACCGTGAAGATCGGCGATCCGGCGCAGAGCAAGGTCGGCCAGTGGGTCGTCGCGATCGGTTCGCCGTACGGCTTCGACAACACGGTCACGTCGGGCATCATCAGCGCGAAGTCGCGCGCGCTGCCGGACGAGAACTACACGCCGTTCATCCAGACCGACGTGCCGGTGAACCCCGGCAACTCGGGCGGCCCGCTGTTCAACCTGCAGGGCGAGGTGATCGGCATCAACTCGATGATCTATTCGCAGACGGGCGGCTTCCAGGGCCTGTCGTTCGCGATCCCGATCAACGAGGCGATCAAGGTGAAGGACGAGCTCGTGAAGACGGGCCACGTGAGCCGCGGCCGCCTCGGCGTCGCCGTGCAGGGGCTGAACCAGACGCTCGCGAGTTCGTTCGGGCTGCAGAAGCCGGACGGTGCGCTCGTCAGCTCCGTCGATTCGAACGGCCCGGCCGCGAAGGCGGGCCTGCAGCCGGGCGACGTGATCCTGTCGGTCAACGGCTCGCCGGTCGCCGATTCGACGTCGCTGCCCGCGCAGATCGCGAACCTGAAGCCGGGTACGAAGGCCGACCTGCAGATCTGGCGCGACAAGTCGAAGAAGTCGATCAGCGTGACGCTCGGCGCGATGGCCGATGCAAAACTCGCGTCGAACGACGGCGGGCCGGTCGAGCAGGGCCGCCTGGGCGTCGCGGTGCGTCCGCTGTCGCCGCAGGAGCGCAGCGCCAGCAACCTGTCGCACGGGCTGATCGTGCAGCAGGCCGGCGGGCCGGCCGCCAACGCGGGCATCCAGCCCGGCGACGTGATCCTCGCGGTCAACGGCCGCCCGGTCACGAGCCCCGAGCAGTTGCGCGACGCGGTGAAGGGCGCGGGCAACAGTCTTGCTCTGCTGATCCAGCGCGATAATGCACAGATCTTCGTGCCGGTCGACCTGAGCTGACCGGCGACGGCCGACGGCCGGCCAGGCCGGCCGCGGCGGGCGCCGTCGTCCGACCCCGTGGCGTGGCGCCCCGTATGTGTTCCGACCCAAAGGAGAGAGCCATGCAATATCTACGCAACGTGTCCCGATTTGCCGTCGCCGCGGCGTTGGCCGCCGGCCTCGCAGCCGGCGCGACCGGCGCGTACGCGCAGTCGGACGGCTTGCCCGCCGCGCGCCAGCAGGGCGACGTCACCTTCGTGTCCGGCGGCATCGGGCTGGACGAATCGACGGCGTTCCAGCGCAACGAGGCGAAGTGGCCGCTGGCGCTGCGCTTCACCGGCAAGGGCGGCGAATTCCTGGCCGACGTCCATGTGCGGATCGTCGACGGCAAGGGTGCCGAAGTGCTGAAAACCGACACGCGCGGGCCGTACATGCTCGTGCAGGTGCCGCCGGGGCGCTATACGGTGCAGGCGTCGTACCAGGGTAGCGACGAATCCCGTACCGTCACGGTCGGCGCGAAGGGCGGCGCGAAAGCCGCGTTCCAGTGGAGCGCGCAGTAGCCCGCCGCACGCGGCCCCCGCCCGGGTTGCGCAATCGGACGAAGTTTCGCCCATAATGAAAGCCACGGCACTCGTGCCGTGGCTTTTTTCGTTTCCTGTCACCGGCCTGCCTGCCGGGCCGCCCGAAGGAGAAACGATGTCAGACGCCGCCGCCCCTCACGTTGAAATCGTGCCCAACCGCCATCGCGTGCGCGTGATCCACCGCGGCATCACGTATGCCGATTCGCACGGCGTGCTGACCGTGCGGGAAGCGGGGCTGCCGGACGTCCATTACCTGCCGCGCGGCGACGTCAACATGCGCAGGCTCGTGAAGTCGGGCGTGACGAGCGCCTGCCCGTTCAGGGGCGAAGCCGTGCATTTCGACTTGCAGACGGAAGACGGCGTGATCGAGAACGCTGCATGGAGTTACGAGGAACCGAAGGCGGCCGCTGCCGCGCTTGCGCACTACGTCGCCTTCGATGTCGCACGGATCGACAGTCTCGTCGAGACGTCCTGATGCGGCGCGCGTTCATCGGGGAGACATCATGGAACTGAACGACACGTTACGCGTCCCGCTCGCGCCGCCTGTCGTGCGGGAGGCCTTCGAGGATCCCGCATTGCTGCGGGCGAGCTTCGACCATTGCGAATCGTTCGTGAAGCTCGCGCACGGCGAGTTCGCGCTGACGATCACGGTGCCGCTCGGCCCGCTGCGCGCACGCTACGACGTGCGTGCGCATGCGGCCGGCGAGCAGGGCGATGCGGAAGGGCGGCCGCGCCGCGTGATCAATTTCAAGGCGCGGGCCGACGGCCTCGGCGCGCTGCGCGGCCAGGTCGAACTGGTGCTGCTGCCCGATGACGAGGCGAACGCCACAAGCATCGAGTACGTGGTCTGGGCGACGGCGAGCGGGCCGCTCGTCGAGTTGCCGGCGCGGCAGATCGAGAATGCGCTGCGCGAGTGGACCGACGATTTCTTCCGCGAGTTCTGCGCGGTCGTGCAGGCGAAGCACGGCCTCGCGCCGAATCGCGCGAACCCGGCCGCACAGCGGCGCCAGCATGTGTTCCTGCGGCCGGCGTCGCTGATGGCCGCGACGAAGCGTCCGCTGCCGCCGCACGCTGGCGGCTCGCCGACCGGGCGTGCGGCCAGCGTGCTTCATCATCGCGGTGCGGGCACGGTGCCCGTCTGGGCATGGGCGGCGATGATCGTGTTCGTCGCGCTGCTGCTTTATGCGGCGCGCTGGATCAACGGCGGCTGAGCGGCCGAGCCGCTGAACCCCGCCGGTTTCGCTTCACGGCCCGCCCGCCTCCGCGCGCGGCGGGCATCACTGCCTCGCATCGGCGCCGGCTCCGGCGCCGCGGAATTCCCTTCGATACGCAGACGGCGACGTGCCGAGCGCGCCCGCGAAATGCTGGCGCAGCGACACGCTCGACCCGTAGCCGGCCGCCTGCGCGATCGCGTCGATCGATTGCCCGGTGGTTTCCAGCAGATGCTGCGCGCGCGCGAGCCGCTCGGCCTGCAGCCACGCGGTGACGGTCGTGCCGGTCGCCTGGCGGAAGTGGCGCGTGAACGTGCGCCGGCTCATCAGCACGCGTTCGGCGAGCGAATCGACGCTGTGCGCGGCGTCGAGGTGCGCGCGCACCCAGTCGAGCAGGCCCGCGAGCCGCGCATCGCGCGGGTGCGCGGCGACCGGCTGCGGCACGTACTGGGCCTGCCCGCCCTGGCGGTGCGGCGGGATCACGAGGCGGCGCGCGATCCGGTTCGCGGCATCCGAGCCGAAGCGCCGCCGCACGACGTGCAGGCAGCAGTCGAGCCCGGCGGCCGTGCCGGCCGACGTCATCAGGTTGCCGTCGTCCACGTACAGCACGTCGGGATCGAGCTTCACGCGCGGAAAGCGTTGTGCGAAGTCGTCGGCCCACGCCCAGTGCGTGGTGGCCGGGCGGCCGTCGAGCAGGCCGGCCGCGGCGAGCACGTATGCGCCGAGGCACAGCCCGACGAGTTGCGCGCCGCGTGCGGCGACCGCGCGCACCGCGTCGAGCAACTCGTCGGGCGGCGCTTCGTCCGGGTCGCGCCACGCCGGCACGATGACGATGTCCGCGTCGTCGAGTGCGTCGAGCCCGTACGGCGCGGTGATCGTGAAGCCGCCCGTCGTCGCGAGCGGGCCGCGCTCGGCCGAGCAGACGCGAAACTCGAACGCCGGCGATGCGACCGCGTCGCGCTCCTTGCCGAACACGACGGACGGCACCGACAGGTGGAACGGGCTGATGCCGTCGTATGCGATCACGGCGACGACGGTCGGGGCAGGCGAGGCGGGTGACGCGACGGCGGTCATGACGGGCTCCGGAATGGCGATGGCCCGATTTTATCGAAGAATGGCTATCGGGCCACTGTCCGCGCGGGCGATGCGGTCCGACAATGCATCGCATCGCGCCGCTGGCCGCCTCGTTCCGGGGCGGGGCCGCGCGTCAGGACCAGGAGCCATTCATGTCGAACACCGCCTCGCATACCACCTCCCGCCGCGCGCTGATCGTGATCGACGTCCAGAACGAATACGTGACGGGCAACCTGCCGATCGAGTATCCGCCGCTCGACGTGTCGCTCGCGAACATCGGCCGCGCGATCGACGCCGCGCATGCGGCCGGCGTGCCGGTGATCGTCGTCCAGCACGTCGCGCCGGCCGGCGCGCCGATCTTCGCGCCCGGCACCGACGGTGTCGCGCTGCACGCGGTCGTCGCCGGCCGGCCGTACGCGCACCTGATCGAGAAGGCGCAGGCGAGCTCGTTCGCCGGGACCGATCTTGCCGCATGGCTCGACGCGCACGGGATCGACACGCTCGCGGTGGCCGGCTACATGACGCACAACTGCAATGCGTCGACGGTCTATCACGCGGCGCACGCGGGACTGAACGTCGAGTATCTCGAGGATGCGACGGGTGCGTTGCCGTACGAGAACGAAGCGGGCGCGGCGAGCGCCGAAGAGATTCACCGCGCGTACACGGTGGTGTTCCAGTCGAATTTCGCGGCCGTGATGTCGACCGACGCGTGGATCGCCGGGCTGGCCGGCGCGCCGATGCCGAAGCGCGATTCGGTAGCCGCGTCGAACCGGCGGGCACGCGCGCATCGCGCGAAGGCGGCCTGAGCCGGGCGGGGAGACGGAGGCGGGCAAGCGCATTGCCGCGACTGTTGCGCGGCCCGGCTCGCCGATCGATGAAAATGAAACGGCGCGCGGGCGGCCGCCGTGCCGTCAGTCTTTTTCCTTCAGCATCGCCGGGCTGTAGCGCAGCATGTCGAAGCAGCCGTCGACGAGCTTTTCCGCATGCTGTTCGGCGTCGATCTCGTCGGGCAGCATCAGCATGTCGCGCACGAAGCCGCTGACGAGCGTGTGCAGCATCAGCGTCGCGCGCCACGTATCGAGCCGCTCGGGCAGCAGCTTGAGCCGCACGGCGCCCGCGAGATCGGCGTCGATCGTGTGCAGCGCCTCGCTCATCCCCGCGCGGTTGCGCTGCAGCAGCGGCTCCATGTCCGCGACGTATTCGCACTTCATGAACAGGATGCTGAACACGCGCCGCAACTGCGAGTCGCGCTGCACGCCGAGCAGGCACCAGATCAGGATCTTGCGGATCTTCTCGAGCGGATTGCCGCCCGGTGCATCGAGCGGCATCCGCTTCAGCTCGTCGATCGGCAGGAACACGCGGTCGAACATCGCGTCGAACAGCTCGCTCTTGTTCGCGAAATGCCAGTAGATCGCGCCGCGCGTGACGCCGGCGTGCTGGGCGATGTCCGCGAGCGACGTGTGCGACACGCCCTTCTCGAAGAACACGTGTTCGGCGGCATCGAGAATGCGATTGCGCGTCTCGAGCGCCTCCTCCTTGGTACGTCTGACCATGTGCAGGCCTGATTGGATCGATCGTAGGTGAATATAGGGTCCGCAACCCTCGTTGCCGTCATGCGGATTGGCTATGCTTGCGACTGGTAATAATTCGTAAGACTGGACAGTCGGCGCGATACAAACGGGCTTTTTACATACATTCGTGAATGTATATACAATACCACCCTACGATCGAATGACCCAAGTGGCAATCAGTTAATATCCCACTCTGCTGATTCCCGCCCCAAGTACCATCCGCAGTTCGCGGCATCCCGTCGGCATGGAGGTTTCGTGCCGACGTGCTGTATCCAGCAGTCCAGTAATTCAGGTGTTCGATCTGCGCCGCGAGGCGCATCCGTGTTGCGCTCCCGCCGGGTGCTGCACTTATTCCATTGGTTACACACAGAGGTCGCTCCATGCGCGTCGAACGGGTTCCATACCGCTTGATCACTGTCGCGGCAGCCGCGGTTTTCCTGGCTGCCTGCGGAAAAAAAGAATCGGCACCGCCGCCGCAAACGCCGGAAGTCGGCGTCGTCACCGTCCAGCCCCAAGCCGTACCGGTCTTCAGCGAGCTGCCCGGCCGCACCAGCGCGTTCCTCGTCGCGCAGGTCCGCGCGCGGGTCGACGGCATCGTGCTGCGCCGTGAATTCACCGAAGGCACCGACGTCAAGGCCGGCCAGCGTCTGTACAAGATCGATCCGGCGCCGTATATCGCCGCGCTGAACAGCGCGAAGGCGACGCTCGCGAAGGCGCAGGCGAACCTCGCCACGCAGAACGCGCTGGTCGCGCGCTACAAGGTGCTGGTGGCCGCGAACGCGGTCAGCAAGCAGGACTACGACAACGCGGTGGCCACGCAAGGGCAGGCCGCGGCGGACGTCGCGTCCGGCAAGGCGGCGGTCGACACCGCGCAGATCAACCTCGGCTACACCGACGTGGTCTCGCCGATCACCGGCCGCGTCGGCATTTCGCAAGTGACGCCGGGCGCGTACGTGCAGGCGAGCCAGGCGACGCTGATGTCGACGGTGCAGCAGCTCGATCCCGTGTATGTCGACCTCACGCAATCGAGCCTCGAAGGCCTGAAGCTGCGCCAGGACGTGCAGAGCGGCCGCCTGAAGACGAGCGGCCCGGGCGCGGCGAAGGTGTCGCTGATCCTCGAGGACGGCAAGACCTATGCGGAGCCGGGCAAGCTGCAGTTCTCGGACGTGACGGTCGACCAGGCCACCGGCTCGGTGACGATCCGTGCGGTCTTCCCGAACCCGGGCAAGGTGCTGCTGCCGGGGATGTTCGTGCGCGCCCGGATCGAGCAGGGCGTGAACGAGAACGCGTTCCTGGTGCCGCAGATCGGCGTCACGCATGACCAGAAGGGCCAGGCGATCGCGATGGTGGTGAACGCCGGCAACAAGGTCGAGCCGCGTCCGCTGAAGACGACGGGCATGCAGGGCCAGAACTGGATCGTCGAAGGCGGTCTGCAAGCGGGCGATCACGTGATCGTGCAGGGCGGCGAGAAGGTACGCCCGGGTGCGACCGTGAAGTCGGTGCCGGCGCAGCTCGCACCGGCGGCCGATGCCGCATCGGGCGCCGCCGCCGCAACCGCCGCACCGGCTGCCGCCGGTTCCGGCGCCGCCGCCGCTTCCGGTGCCGCCGCATCGGGCGCCGCGCCGGCGAGTGCTGCCGCTGCTTCGAGCGCGCAATAACAGGGAGCCTGTTTCATGGCAAAGTTTTTTATCGATCGCCCGATCTTCGCGTGGGTGATCGCCATCATCCTGATGCTGGCCGGGGTCGCGGCGATCTTCACGCTGCCGATCTCGCAGTATCCGACGATCGCGCCGCCATCGATCCAGATCACCGCGAACTACCCGGGTGCTTCCGCGAAGACGGTGGAAGACACGGTGACGCAGGTGATCGAGCAGCAGATGAGCGGTCTCGACAACTTCCTGTACATGTCGTCGACGAGTGACGACTCGGGCAACGCAACGATCACGCTGACCTTCGCGCCGGGCACCAACGCCGACATCGCGCAGGTCCAGGTGCAGAACAAGCTGTCGCTCGCGACGCCGGTTCTGCCGCAGGTCGTGCAGCAGCTCGGCCTGTCGGTGACGAAGTCGAGCAGCAGCTTCCTGCTGGTGCTCGCCTTCAACTCCGAAGACGGCAGCATGAACAAGTACGACCTCGCGAACTTCGTGGCGTCGCACGTGAAGGATCCGATCAGCCGGTTGAACGGCGTCGGTACCGTCACGCTGTTCGGCTCGCAGTACGCGATGCGGATCTGGCTCGACCCGAACCGCCTGACGAACTACGGCCTCACGCCGGTCGACGTGAGCTCGGCGATCACCGCGCAGAACGTGCAGATCGCGGGTGGCCAGATCGGCGGCACGCCGGCGAAGCCGGGCACCGTGCTGCAGGCGACGATCACCGAATCGACGCTGCTGCAGACGCCCGAGCAGTTCGGCAACATCCTGCTGAAGGTCAACCAGGACGGCTCGCAGGTGCGCCTGAAGGACGTCGCGAAGCTTGAGCTCGGCGGCGAGAACTACAACTTCGACACGAAGTACAACGGTCAGCCGACCGCGGCACTCGGTATCCAGCTTGCGACCAACGCGAACGCGCTCGCGACCGCGAAGGCCGTGCGCGCGAAGATCGACGAGCTGGCACCGTTCTTCCCGCACGGCCTCGTCGTGAAGTATCCGTACGACACGACGCCGTTCGTGAAGCTGTCGATCGAGGAAGTGGTCAAGACGCTGCTCGAAGGTATCGTGCTGGTGTTCCTCGTGATGTATCTGTTCCTGCAGAACCTGCGGGCGACGATCATCCCGACGATCGCGGTGCCGGTCGTGCTGCTCGGTACGTTCGCAGTCATGTCGCTGGTGGGCTTCTCGATCAACACGCTGTCGATGTTCGGCCTCGTGCTCGCGATCGGCCTGCTGGTCGACGATGCGATCGTGGTGGTCGAGAACGTCGAGCGCGTGATGGCGGAAGAGGGCCTGTCACCGAAGGAGGCAACCCGCAAGGCGATGGGCCAGATCACCGGCGCACTCGTCGGCATCGCGCTCGTGCTGTCGGCCGTGTTCGTGCCGGTCGCGTTCTCCGGCGGTTCGGTCGGCGCGATCTATCGCCAGTTCTCGCTGACGATCGTGACGGCGATGGTGCTGTCGGTGCTCGTCGCGTTGATTCTGACGCCGGCACTGTGCGCGACGATCCTGAAGCCGATCCCGCAAGGGCATCACGAAGAGAAGAAGGGTTTCTTCGGCTGGTTCAACCGCACGTTCAACAACAGCCGCGACAAGTACCACGTCGGCGTGCACCACGTGATCAAGCGCTCGGGCCGCTGGCTCATCATCTACCTGGCCGTGATCGTCGGGGTCGGCCTGCTGTTCGTGCGCTTGCCGAAGTCGTTCCTGCCCGATGAAGACCAGGGCCTGATGTTCGTGATCGTGCAGACGCCGTCGGGTTCGACGCAGGAAACGACCGCGAAGACGCTGGCGAACATTTCCGACTACCTGCTGAAGGACGAGAAGGAAATCGTCGAATCGGCGTTCACGGTGAACGGCTTCAGCTTCGCGGGTCGCGGCCAGAACTCGGGTCTCGTGTTCGTGCGCCTGAAGGACTACTCGCAGCGTCAGCATGCGAACCAGAAGGTGCAGGCACTGATCGGCCGGATGTTCGGGCGCTATGCGGGCTACAAGGACGCGATCGTGATCCCGTTCAACCCGCCGTCGATTCCTGAACTCGGTACGGCCGCCGGCTTCGACTTCGAGCTGACGGACAATGCCGGTCTCGGCCACGATGCGCTGATGGCCGCGCGCAACCAGTTGCTCGGGATGGCCTCGAAGGATCCGACGCTGCAGGGCGTGCGCCCGAACGGCCTGAACGACACGCCGCAGTACAAGGTCGACATCGACCGCGAGAAGGCGAATGCGCTCGGCGTGACGGCGGATGCGATCGACCAGACGTTCTCGATCGCGTGGGCGTCGAAGTACGTGAACAACTTCCTCGACACCGATGGCCGGATCAAGAAGGTCTACGTGCAGGCCGATGCGCCGTTCCGGATGACGCCGGAGGACATGAACATCTGGTACGTGCGCAACGGGTCGGGCGGGATGGTGCCGTTCAGCGCGTTCGCGACCGGTCACTGGACGTACGGTTCGCCGAAGCTCGAGCGTTATAACGGCATCTCGGCGATGGAAATCCAGGGTCAGGCCGCACCGGGCAAGTCGACCGGTCAGGCGATGACCGCGATGGAAGGGCTCGCGAAGAAGCTGCCGGTCGGTATCGGCTATTCGTGGACCGGCCTGTCGTTCCAGGAAATCCAGTCCGGTTCGCAGGCGCCGATCCTGTACGCGATCTCGATCCTCGTCGTGTTCCTGTGTCTCGCGGCGCTGTATGAAAGCTGGTCGATCCCGTTCTCGGTGATCATGGTGGTGCCGCTCGGCGTGATCGGTGCACTGCTCGCGGCGACGATGCGCGGCCTCGAGAACGATGTGTACTTCCAGGTCGGCCTGTTGACCACCGTGGGCTTGTCCGCGAAGAACGCGATCCTGATCGTCGAGTTCGCGCGCGAGTTGCAGGTGACGGAGAAGATGGGGCCGGTCGAGGCCGCACTGGAAGCGGCGCGCCAGCGGCTGCGCCCGATCCTGATGACGTCGATGGCGTTCATTCTCGGCGTGATGCCGCTCGCGATCAGCAACGGCGCGGGCTCGGGGAGCCAGCACGCGATCGGCACGGGCGTGATCGGCGGGATGATCACGGCGACGTTCCTCGCGATCTTCCTGATCCCGATGTTCTTCGTGAAGGTCCGCGCGATCTTCAGCGGCGAACGGGAAGATGCCGACGAGGCATTGCGCTTGGCTCAGGAGCACGCGAAGCACGAAGAGAAGCCGGGCAACGGCGACGAAGGCAACAAGGGACAGTGATGATGCAAAAACACGCTTTGACTGCAATCGCGGTCGCGCTCTTTGCCACGGGCTGCACGATGGCGCCGCATTACAAGCGGCCCGACGCACCCGTCGCGCAGGCGTACCCGGCCGGCGGCGTCTACGCGACGCAGCCGGGCGCTGCCGGCGCGCGCAGCGCGAACGGCCAGGCGGCGACCGCCATCGGCTGGCGCGAATTCTTCGTCGATCCGCGCCTGCAGCGGCTGATCGAGATCGCGCTGAAGAACAACCGCGACCTGCGCGTGTCGGTGCTGAACATCGAGGCGGCGCGCGCGCAGTACCAGATCACGCGCGCGGGCCTGTTCCCGACGCTCGACGGCACCGGTACGGGCAGCATCCAGCGGTTCCCGGCCGGCGTGTCGTCGACGGGGCAGCCGCTGATCTCGCGCACCTACAACGTCGGGCTTTCCGCGTCGTGGGAGCTCGACCTGTTCGGCCGCGTGCAGAGCCTGAAGGATCAGGCGCTCGCGCAGTACCTGTCGACCGCATACGCGCGGCAGGCGTCGGAAATCTCGCTGGTGTCGCAGGTGGCTGACCAGTACCTGACGCTGCTGTCGACCGACGATCTGCTGAAGGTCACGGAGAACACGCTGAAGTCCGCTCAGGCGTCGTACGACCTGACGAAGCTGCAGTTCGACAACGGCACGGGCTCCGAGCTCGAGCTGCGTCAGTCGCAGACGGTGGTCGAGACGGCGCTCGCGAACCAGCAGGCGCAGGCGCGTGCGCGTGCGCAGGCGCTGAACGCGCTGGTGCTGCTGATCGGCGAGCCGCTGCCGGACGACCTGCCGCCGGGCATGCCGCTCGACGCGCAGAACCTGCTGACGGACGTGCCGGCCGGGTTGCCGTCGGACCTGCTGACGCGCCGTCCGGACGTGATGCAGGCCGAGCAGACGCTGCTGGCCGCGAACGCGAACATCGGTGCGGCACGCGCGGCGTTCTTCCCGAAGATCTCGCTGACCGCGGCATTCGGCACCGCGAGCCCGACGCTCGGCGGCCTGTTCAAGGCCGGTACGGCGGCGTGGTCGTTTGCGCCGAGTATTGCGCTGCCGATCTTCGAGGGCGGTTCGAACATCGCCAATCTCGATCTCGCGCACGTGCAGAAGCGCATCGAGATCGCGAACTACGAGAAGGCGATCCAGTCGGCATTCCGCGAAGTGTCGGACGGGCTGGCCGCACGCGGCACGTACGACCAGCAGATCGCCGCGCTGGAGCGCAACGAGCACGCGCAGCAGCGTCGTTTCGACCTGTCGGACCTGCGCTACAAGAACGGCGTCGACAGCTACCTGTCGGTGCTGACCGCGCAGACGGACCTGTACTCGGCGCAGCAGACGCTCATCAGCGCGCGCCTGGCGCGCTGGACGAACCTGGTCGACCTGTACCGCGCACTGGGCGGCGGCTGGACCCAGCGGGCCGGCGAGACGCCGCGCGCGCCGGATGAGCCGGTCGACTACGACAAGGCGGCCGCCCCGGCGCCCGCGTCGTCGGCGGCAACCAACGGGTAAGCGCGAAGCAGCGCGGGAGCGGGCGACCGCTCCTGTCCGTCGAACCGGCGGTATGTGGAAACGACAACGCCACGGACGAAAGTCCGTGGCGTTTTTTCATTACCGCGTTGCGCCGTCGTCCGGCGCGGCGCGATCAGTGGTGCACGTCGGCGGGGCGCCCGTCGAAGTCGTGTCCGGCGCGGCGGATGTCGCAGCGCGCATCCTTTTCGCCTTTCACGCCGTTGAACACGATGTTCAGGATCACGGCCGTGGCCGATGCCAGCAGGATGCCGCTGTGCAGGATCGGTGCGAGCGCGGGCGGCAGCTTCGAGAAGAAGTGCGGCGACACGACCGGCACGAGGCCCATGCCGACGCTCACGGCGACGATGAACAGGTTGTGGCTGTTGTTCACGAAATCGACCTTCGACAGCACCTTGATGCCGTTCGCGGCCACCATCCCGAACATCACGATGCCCGCGCCGCCGAGCACGAACGGCGGCACCGACGCGACGACCTGCGCCATCTTCGGGAACAGGCCGAGCATCACGAGGATCACGCCGCCCGTCGCGCACACGAACCGGCTCTTCACGCCAGTCACGCCGATCAGGCCGACGTTCTGCGAGAACGACGTATGCGGGAACGAGTTGAAGATGCCGCCGATCAGCGTGCCGAGGCCGTCGACGCGCAGGCCGCGCACCAGGCGATCCTGGTCGACCGGACGATCGACCATGTCGCCGACCGCGAGGAACATGCCGGTCGATTCGATGAACGTGACGAACATCACCGTGACCATCGTCGCGATCGACAGCGGGTCGAAATGCGGCCAGCCGAAGTGGAACGGCATCACGAAGCCGACCCACGGCGCGAGCGACACGCCTTCGGTGTTCACGCGGCCGAGGATGAACGCGATCACGAAGCCGGCGACGATGCCGAGCAGTACCGAGATGTTCGCGATGAAGCCGCGCCCGAACTTGTTGATCAGCAGGATCAGCGTCAGCACGAGCAGCGACAGGCCGAGATAGACCGGGCTGCCGTATTCGGGGTTGCCGACGCCGCCGGCGGCCCAGTTGATGCCGACCTCCATCAGCGACAGCCCGATCACGGCAATCACGGTGCCGACGACCACCGGCGGGAAGAACCGCAACAGCTTGCCGATCGTCGGCGCCAGCACGATGCCGATGATGCCGGCCGCGATGGTCGAGCCGAAGATGTCGAGAATGCCGAGGCCGGGGTTCGTACCGATCGCGATCATCGGGCCGACGGCCGCGAACGTGCAGCCCATGATGACGGGCAGGCGGATCCCGAAGATCCACAGGCCCAGCGTCTGGATCAGCGTGGCGATGCCGCACGAAAACAGATCGGCGCTGATCAGGAACGCGATCTGGTCTTTCGGCAGCTTGAGCGCGCCGCCGACGATAAGCGGCACGGCGACGGCGCCGGCGTACATGACGAGGACGTGTTGCAGGCCAAGCGTTACCAGCTTGCCGGTCGGCAGCACCTCATCGCACGGATGGACCGTGTTCGATTGCATCTGTCTCACTCCATGATCTTGTTTTCGGGGTGATACGAAGTTATGCGGAATGAATCCACGCAACAAGAGCGCTGGGTTCTATTCCGTGCTTTGCTGGTTCGATATGCCATTTCGGCATGAAACAGGGTGTCGATCATCGGGAAACTGCCGCAGGAGTGAGGTTCCCCGGTTTTATAGCCCTTCAAAATAGCGCCGGCCCCCATGTCAAATATCGGCCGCTTTATGGTGTGTATCGGCGCGGCCGCATAGTGGCAAAAAGGGGTGTCGGAAAACCGCGCCGGGTTAACCCGCGAACGGCCGCTTTTGCACGCAAGGTGCAGCCCGGCGAAACCAGGCTGCCGACTGCGGCTTCCGTACATCGCATTGCGCTGCGGTGACCGCAAAAGCCGGGGCGAGTATCGCGATCCCGTTATCATCGACATCCGTTCATTCGAATTCACCGTCACGTCATGCGCCTGCTCGGAATCGACCTCGGCACCGGCTCCGTCAAACTCGTCACGCTCGATGCCGATGGCGTCGAGCGCGCGGTCGCGAGCGAACCTTATGCGTTGTCGTCGCCGCGGCCCGGCTGGGTCGAGATCGCGCCCGATGCGTGGTGGCAGGCGCTCGTGCGCGCGGCCGCGCGGCTGCCGGCCGGCGAGCGCGCGCAGGTCGCGGCGATCGGCTTCTCGGGCCAGATGCATGGCGTCGTGCTGATCGACGCGGCCGGGCAGCCGGTGCGGCCCGCGCTGCTGTGGCCCGACACGCGCGCGGTGCGCGAAGCGGACGCGTCCGATTGGTCCGTCGCCGGATCGCCCGCCGCCGGATTGCCCGTCGCCGGATCGCCCGTCGCCCCGAACCCCGTTGCGCCGGGCATGGCAGGCCCGCTGTTGCGCTGGCTGGCCGAGCACGAGCCCGATGCGCTGCGCGCCGCGCGCTGGGCCGTGCAGCCGAAGGACTGGCTGCGCATCGCGCTCGGCGGCGACGTCGCGGCCGATCCGAGCGATGCGTGCGCGACCGCGCTCGCGACGCCCGACGGCGCATGGGATACGGCATTGATCGCAGCGCTCGGCCTGCCGGCCGACCGGTTCGCGCCGGTCCTTGCGTCGACTGCGCGCTGCGGCGTGCTCGGCGCGCAGGCGGCCGCGGCGCTCGGCCTGCCGGCCGGCGTGCCGCTGGCGACGGGCGCGGCCGACACCGCATGCGCGGCGCTCGGCAGCGGGCTCGCCGCGGCCGGCGACGCGCTGCTGACGACGGGCAGCGGCGGCCAGATCGTCGTGCTCGCGGACGCGCTGCCGCCTGCGCAGCGCGGGCTGCATCGCTATCGCGCCGCGGCCGGCGGCGGTTATTACACGATGGCCGCGATGCAGAACGTCGGGCTCGCGCTCGAAGCCGTGCGCGGCTGGCTCGGTTATTCGGGATGGGCGGATGCGTATGACGACGCGTTCGCGCAACCGGCGTCGGAACGGCTGTGCTTCCTGCCCTACCTGACCGGGGAGCGTTCGCCGTGGATGAACCCCGATGCGCGCGGCGGCTGGCTCGGTCTCGGGCTCGGCGACACGCGCGGCGCGATGATGCGTGCCGCGTTCGAAGGCGTCGCGTTCGCACTGCGCGCGGGGCTCGATGCGATCCGCGATGCCGATCGTCGCGACCCGGTGACGACGCTGCGTCTCGCGGGCGGCGGCTCGGTCGATCCGCGCTGGCGCCAGTTGCTCGCCGATGCGCTCGGCGCGTCGCTGCACGCGATCGATTGCCCGAACGCCGCGACGCGCGGCGCCGCGCTGCTCGCGGGCGTCGCGATCGGACACTGGCGCGAAGATGCGTTGCGCGCGCTGGCGCCGGCCGCGTCGCCGGTCGCCGCGCCGCGCGACGACCGCCTGCTGGCCGCGCGCCACGCCCGCTTCATCGATCTGTATGCGCGCACGGATGCATGGTTCACGACGGGCGTTTAAACTCGAACACTTGTTCTTTTGCGTCAGCGATGACGCATCGTGGCAAGCCGGCGACCGTTTCCCGCTCGCGGTGCGCGGCGGGAGCGGCCATCATGGCGAGCACGAGATGCTTTTGCCGTGTCGCGCGCGAGGTCGCGCGGCATGGTTTCGACAGCTTTGAACGGGGCCCGGTGCGAATGGGACCTGCGTAAGCGCCGAAGCGCCGCCCCGGGGCAACCTAATTGACTGACAGGAGTGACACGATGAAAACGAAAGCCGCGATTGCATGGAAGGCGGGTGCACCGCTGACGATCGAGGAAGTCGATCTCGAAGGGCCGCGCGCAGGCGAAGTGCTGATCGAAGTGAAGGCGACGGGCATCTGCCACACCGACTACTACACGCTGTCGGGTGCCGATCCGGAAGGGATCTTCCCGGCGATCCTCGGCCACGAAGGCGCGGGCGTGGTGGTCGACGTCGGCCCCGGCGTCGGCACCGTGCGGAAGGGCGACCACGTGATTCCGCTCTACACGCCGGAATGCCGCGAGTGCAAGTTCTGCCTGTCGCGCAAGACCAACCTGTGCCAGAAGATCCGCGCGACGCAGGGCAAGGGCCTGATGCCCGACGCGACGTCGCGCTTCTCGCTCGACGGCAAGCCGCTGTTCCACTACATGGGCACGTCGACGTTCTCGAACTACATCGTCGTGCCGGAAATCGCAGTCGCGAAGGTGCGCGAGGACGCGCCGTTCGACAAGATCTGCTACATCGGCTGCGGCGTGACGACGGGCGTCGGCGCGGTCGTCTACTCGGCGAAGGTCGAGGCCGGTGCGAACGTCGTCGTGTTCGGCCTCGGCGGGATCGGCCTGAACGTGATCCAGGGCGCGAAGATGGTCGGCGCGGACAAGATCATCGGCGTCGACATCAACCCGAAGCGCGTCGAGCTCGCGAAGAAGTTCGGGATGACGCACTTCATCAACCCGAACGAAGTCGAGAACGTCGTCGACCACATCGTGCAGCTGACCGACGGCGGCGCCGACTACTCGTTCGAATGCGTCGGCAACGTGAAGCTGATGCGCCAGGCGCTCGAGTGCACGCACAAGGGCTGGGGCCAGTCGTTCATCATCGGCGTGGCCGCGGCGGGCGAGGAAATCAGCACGCGTCCGTTCCAGCTCGTGACGGGCCGCGAGTGGAAGGGCTCGGCGTTCGGCGGCGCGCGCGGCCGCACCGACGTGCCGAAGATCGTCGACTGGTACATGGAAGGCAAGATCAACATCGACGACCTGATCACGCACACGCTGCCGCTCGAGCGGATCAACGAAGGCTTCGACCTGATGAAGCAGGGCGAGTCGATCCGCTCGGTCGTGCTGTACTGACCGGGAGCGCACCGTCATGCTCGAACTCGTTTCCTCGCATGCGTGCCACGGCGGCGAGCAGCGCTTCTACCGCCACGATTCGACGGCGATCGGCCTGCCGATGAAGTTCTCGGTGTACCTGCCGCCGCAGGCCGCGCACGGCCGCGTGCCGGCGCTGTTCTACCTCGCGGGGCTGACCTGCACCGACGAGACGTTCGCGATCAAGGCCGGCGCGCAGCAATACGCGGCGCAGCACGGCATCGCGCTCGTGATGCCCGACACGAGCCCGCGCGGCGCGGGCGTGCCGGGCGAGACCGATGCGTGGGACTTCGGCGTCGGCGCGGGCTTCTACGTCGATGCGACCGAAGCGCCGTGGTCCACGCATTACCGGATGGAGTCGTACGTGGCGGGCGAGCTGCGCGAGCTCGTCGCGGCCGAGCTGCCGATCGACGGCGCGCGGCTCGGGATCTTCGGCCACTCGATGGGCGGGCACGGCGCGCTGACGCTCGCGCTGCGTCATCCCGGCCTGTACCGGTCGGTGTCGGCGTTCGCGCCGATCGCCGCGCCGACACGCTGCCCGTGGGGCGAGAAGGCATTCTCGGGTTATCTCGGCGACGATCGCGACGCGTGGAACGCGCACGACGCGAGCGAGCTCGTCGCGCGCGCCGATGCGCCGAAGTTCGCGGACGGCATCCTGGTCGACCAGGGCCTCGCCGATCAATTCCTCGCGAACCAGCTGAACCCCGACGTGTTCGAAGCCGCGTGCGCGAAGGCCGGCCAGCCGCTGACGCTGCGCCGCCATCCGGGCTACGACCACGGGTACTACTTCATCTCGACGTTCATCGCCGATCACATTGCGCATCACGCGCGCGTGCTCGCCCGATGAGCGGAGTCAGGTAACGCACGCATCGCCGCAAGCGATTGCGGGCGCATAAAAAACGCCGGCGCTGCCCTCGGGCACGCCGGCGTTTTCATTGGCATCGGGCGGCGATCAGTGGCGTCGCAACAGGCTCGCGCCGTACACGAGCGCCGACAGCGCGGTGATCCAGAAGCTCGTCGGCCAGTCGGTGTGATATGCAAGCGTGATGCCGGCCCACGCCTCGAACAGCGCGAACAGCGCGGCGAGCAGCACGCCCGTCGACAGCCGCGTCGACACGTTCTGCGCGGCCGCGGCCGGCCCGACCAGCAGCGTGAACACGAGCAGCACGCCGACGATCTGCGTCGCGGCGGCCACCGCGAGCGCGCACACTGCGAGGAACAGCATCGACACCGTGCGCAGCGACACGCCCTTGGCTTCGGCCAGTTCGGGCTGCAGCGACGCGAACAGCAGCGGCCGCGCGATCAGCGCGAGCGCGATCAGGCTCACCGCGCCGATGCCGGCCAGTACCGCGAGCGTGTCGTGGTTGACCGCGAGCACGTTGCCGAACAGCAGCGCGGTCACCTGCGTCGCGAACGACGTATAGAAATGCAGGAACAGCAGGCCGAAGCCGAGCGCGCCCGACAGGATCACGCCGATCGCGACGTCGCGGCCCGCGAGCCGTTCGCCGAGCGCGCCCATCCCGATCCCGGCCGCGAGCGTGAAGCCGACCATCCCCCAGATCGGCGAGATGCCGAGCAGCACCGCGCCCGTCGCGCCGGTGAAGCCGACGTGCGACAGCGCATGGCCGGCGAAGGTCTGCCCGCGCAGCACCAGGAAGTAGCCGACTATGCCCGCGAGCACCGCGACGATGCCCGACGCCGCGAAGGCGTTGATCATGAAGTCGTATTCAAACATCGTGCGAATGCCCGGGATGAGCGTGTCCGTGGTGGTGATGGCCGTGGCCGCCGCCGCCGTGCGAGTGGCCGTCGTCGTCCTCGTGTTCGTGGTCGTGCTTCTCGATCTCGACGTCGCCCGACATCACGAAGATCTTGCCGTTCACGCGCATCACGTCGATCGGCGATCCGTAGAGGCGCGACAGCACGGGCTTCGTGATCACCTCGTCGACGGTGCCGAGCGCCGCGACGCCATTGCCGAGATACAGCACGCGGTCGAGCGCGTTCAGCAGCGGATTCAGTTCGTGCGCGGAGAACAGCACGGTGATGCCGAGCTCGCGCTGCACGTTGCGCACGAGTTCGACCACGCCGCGCTGGTGGTTCGGGTCGAGGCTGATCAGCGGTTCGTCGAGCAGCAGCAGCTTCGGGCTGCCGAGCAGGCACTGCGCGAGCAGCAGGCGCTGCCGCTCGCCGCCCGACAGCTCCGACAGCGGTCGGCGCGCGAGCGTCGGGCCGCCGACGAGGTCGAGCACGCGGTCGACGTCGCGGCGCGTCGCCGCGTTGGTGTGCGGCAGCCCCCAGCGATGGCCGTCGGCGGCCATCGCGACGAAGTCGTAGCCGCGCATCCGGCGGTTCGCGAGGCCGCTCCTGATCTGCGGCATGTAGCCGATCGACGCGTTGCCGCGCACGACCGGCACGCCGCCGACCGACAGCGTGCCGGCCGAGACGGGCACGAGGCCGAGCACGGCGCGCATCAGCGTCGTCTTGCCCGCGCCGTTCGGCCCGAGCACGCCGACGAATTCGCCGGGTTCGATCGAGAAGCTGACGTCGCGCAGGATCGTGCGTCCGCCCAGTTCGAGCGTGACGCGATTGACTGCGAGTGCGTGGGGAGTGGCGGTCATGTCGTTGCAGTCGCTTATTTCTTGCCGGCCGAAAGCGCGCTGGAGAGCGCATCGAGCTGGCCGGCCATCCATTGCTGGAAGGTCTTGCCGGCAGGCTGCGTCTCGGTGACGCTGACGGCCGGCACGCCGCCGTCGCGCGCGATCTTCAGCATGCGCTTGGTCATCGGCGCTTCGGCCTGGCTGTTGTAGATCAGTACGCGCACCTGCTTCTTGCGCAGGTCGTTCTCGAACGCCGCGACGTCCTGCGCGCTCGCCTCGGTGTCGTTCATCGTCGCGAGCTGGAAGCGCTGGTTGCGCATGTCGAGCCCGATCGCGTCGGACATGTAGCCGAACACGGGCTCGGTGGCCGTCACCGGCACGCCCTTGTACTGCGCGCGCAGCGCGGCGACCTTGTCGTCGACGGGCTTCAGCGACGCGACGAACTTCTGCAGGTTCGCGTCGTAGTCGGCCTTGTTCGCCGGGTCGGCGCGGCCGAGCTCGGCCGCGATCGCGCGCGCGGCGGCCGGCATCGTCGCCGGGTCGTACCACAGGTGCGGGTTGTCGCCGGCCTTCTTGCCGACGAGATCGGCGACGACGATCGTCGCGCGCTTCGCCTGCTTCGATGCGCCGAGCAGCTTGCCCATCCACGGATCGTAGTCGGCGCCGTTGTAGATCACGACCTGCGCGTGCTGGAGCGCGCGGGCGGTCTTCGGGCTGGCTTCGAACAGGTGCGGATCCTGGTCGGGATTGCTGAGGATGCTCGTGACCGCGACGTGGCGGCCGCCGATCTGCGCCGCGACATCGCCGTAGAAATTCTCGGCGGCGACGACATTGACGGTCGCAGCCTGCGCGAACGCGGGCGCCGCGAGCGACAGCGCGGCGGCAGCGGCGGCAAGCCAGCGGAGAGGCGACAGGGCGCGCCGCGGCGCGCGCTTCAAGGCAATGAACATGAAACTCCTCGTTGGAAAGGCGGCGCATGCGCCGCGCGATGCGGCGTCAGCGTTGTGCGGGCTTGCGCTTGCAGTGCCCGCACAGGCCGCTCAGCTCGACGACCTGGTGGTGGACTTCGAAACCGTGCGCGGGCTCGCTCGCGGACAACTGCTTCGCGAGGTCGCCGCCGGGAATCTCGACGGTGTCGCCGCACGAATCGCAGATCAGGAACTGGCCTTCGTGCGGCACGCCGATCTCGCAGCACGCGAAGAACGCGTTCTTCGATTCGATCCGGTGGATGAAACCGTGCTCGACGAGGAAATCCAGCGCGCGATAGACGGTCGTGGGCGGCACGCGGCCGCGCTGCGGTTCGAGCTCGGCGAGCAGGTCGTACGCGCCGATCGGGCGCTGCGCGGCCAGCACGCGTTCGTAGACCTGGCGGCGCAGCGGCGTCCACGCGAGCCCGTGCTCGGCGGCGAATGCGTCGGCCCGGGACAGCCGGGCGTCAATGGACGATGAGGTAGCCATGGCGTGAAGCAGGCAGGGGAAACAGAGTACGGCGATGATATAACGTATCGCCGCGCCGTGCAGCGCGAATTCCCCGTTCCGTCCACGCTCCGTCCCCTTCATCGCCGATCCGGCCGCACCGCACCGCGCGCGCCGCGCCTTGCCGGGCGTGCGCTGCGGGCCGGTGCGATGCGCCGTTGTGCCGCAGCGCGTCATAGAAAGCCGTCGCGTTGCCTTGACAGCGCGAATCGCGTATCCGATCATTCGATCAACAACAGAGCAATTGATCGGTCGGCGAGCGTTCGCTCACCTCGCGACCGTCGTACAGCAGAACGAACCGGAGACAACCAGTGAGACTGGAAGACAAGGTCGCGATCCTGACGGGCGCCGCAAGCGGCATCGGCGAGGCGGTCGCGCAACGCTATCTGGACGAGGGCGCGCGCTGCGTGCTCGTCGACGTGAAGCCGGCAGGCGGCTCGCTTGCGCGGCTCATCGAAGCGAACCCCGGCCGCGCGGTGGCCGTCACCGCGGACGTCACGCGCCGCGACGACATCGAGCGGATCGTCGCCACCGCCGTCGAGCGCTTCGGCGGCGTCGACATCCTGTTCAACAACGCGGCGCTGTTCGACATGCGCCCGATCCTCGACGAATCGTGGGACGTGTTCGACCGGCTGTTCGCGGTCAACGTGAAAGGGCTGTTCTTCCTGATGCAGGCCGTCGCGCAGCGGATGGTCGAGCAGGGGCGCGGCGGCAAGATCGTCAACATGTCGTCGCAGGCCGGCCGTCGCGGCGAGGCGCTCGTTTCGCACTACTGCGCGACCAAGGCCGCGGTGATCAGCTATACGCAGTCGGCCGCGCTCGCGCTCGCGCCGCACCGGATCAACGTGAACGGGATCGCGCCGGGCGTCGTCGACACGCCGATGTGGGAGCAGGTCGACGCGCTGTTCGCGCGCTACGAGAACCGGCCGCTCGGCGAGAAGAAGCGGCTGGTGGGCGAAGCCGTGCCGCTCGGCCGCATGGGCGTGCCGGGCGACCTGACGGGCGCCGCGCTGTTCCTTGCGTCGGCCGACGCCGATTACATCACCGCCCAGACGCTGAACGTCGACGGCGGCAACTGGATGAGCTGACTTGACGTCCTCCGCCGCCTAAAGGCGGTGGATTCCCACACTTGGCGATGCACGTCCGCATCGGAGAATGTTCAGCGCAGCGTTGGTATCACGATCATGCTCGACACCACAGTCACTGCAGGCCCACTCTCTTACTCGCAGTCCCGCGATACCTTTCGGCCGCGTCGTGCTGTCTTTCGACCCGCACGCCGAACAGGACTGGGTAGAACCGCTTTCGTCCACTTCTTCGAACGTGGCTCCGTGCGCGATCGCTTTATAACGGAGCATGTTTCTGAAAGACGACCAGGATGCGTCGTAGACGCTCTTCGCCATCCTGGTTCTGGCGAGTTTGACGGCAGAGACATTGCCGACCGCGATGTAATCGAACCGCCGCACCAGATCGAGTGCGAGCTTGTGCTGGGAATCGGCGCGGGCATTCGCAACCTTGGCGTGCAGCTTCGCGATATGTCGTTTGTGCTTTCGCGCCCGTTGCGCTTTCGCGAGCTTCTCGGCCGCGCGCCGGCCGAACCGGTCGTTAGGCAGTTTCTCGCCGGTCGAAAGTGTGGCGAAGTCTTTCAGGCCGAGATCGATACCGACGCCGGAACGAATCGGGCGCGCTTGAACATCTGGCATTTCGATCACGATGTTGAGAAACCAGTTGCCCCGCGCATCCTGCGCGAAGTTGGTTCCATCCTTGATCTTGCCTTCGGGAAGCGGCCGACTGTTGAACACGCGGAAGGTGTTGCCGGCGAAACGGAACGCGTCGCCTTCACGCTTCAGGTCGCGCCCTTTCAACGGTACCCATCCGAGCGTTCTCTTGCCGCGATAGCGCAGGTAAGGGCGTCGGTGCTGGCTACGGGATTGTGCGTACTGCAAGCAAGTTGCGTTGATCGTGCCGGAGTGAATGCCAAGCTCCTTGCTGCTGCCGCTCGTCAGTCCATTCAGGTCGAAACCTGTTGGCCACTTCTTGCTCCACATGAGCGCGTGTTTCTGTGTGTCATTGCAGAAGTTCCAGACGTAGTTCACCGCACGACTCTGCTTGTTAAGCAGCCCGTTGAGCGACTTCACCCGGTAGCGGTAGACAAGGATCATGCCAATGATCCTACCCCCTGGACGAAGCGGCCTGTCAAGCGCATACCGTTCCTTCTCGCCGCCGATAATGGTTTGTCGGAGCAACGGATGAAGTGGCATTCATGTTCGCTTGGATGGCCGCTGCCACAGGCTGCGGCCCTTTGCACGCCGGTCTCGGGAGGGCACGCCTGATGGCCGAGATCGTCGTCGCCGGCGAACTGCTCGCCGAATTCGTCGCCGCCGAGCGCGGCCAGGGCTTCGATACGCCGGGCCTGTTCGCCGGACCGTTTCCGAGCGGCGCGCCCGCGATCTTTGCCGATCAGGCAGCACGGCTCGGCGCGCGCGTTGCGTATGCGGGCTGTGTTGGTCGCGACGCGTTCGGCGACGCGATCGTCGCGCGGCTCGAACGCGACGGCGTCGATGTCGCGCGCATCCGCCGCGTCGCGCGCCCGACCGGCACCGCGTTCGTCGCGTATCGCGACGACGGTTCGCGCAGCTTCGTCTTCAGTCTTTCCGCCAGCGCGGCCGCGTGTGTCGATGCATCCGACGTCGATACGGCGATGTTCGACGGCTGCCGCTACTTCCACGTGATGGGCTCGTCGCTGACGAGCGAATCGGCGATCGCGGCGGTCCAGCGCGGCGTGATCGAGGCCGCGCGCGCCGGCGCGAAGGTGTCGTTCGATCCGAACGTGCGCCCCGAGATGCTGAGCTTCCGCCCGATGCGCGCGGCGCTCGACGAGATGCTCGCCGCCTGCCACCTGTTCCTGCCGAGCGAGGCCGACCTGCCGTTCTTCTGCGGGCCGCAGCCGGCCGAGCGCGCGATCGCGGGGCTGCTCGCGACGCATCCGCTGCTCGAGCGCGTCGTGCTGAAGCGCGGCGCCGCTGGCAGCGTCGCGTTCGACCGCGCGAGCCGTGCCGAAGCGCCGGCGTTTCAGGTCGACGAAATCGACCCGACCGGCGCCGGCGACTGCTTCGGCGCCACGCTGGTCGCGAGCCTCGTCGCGGGCGTGCCGATCGAGGTCGCGCTGCGCCGCGCGAACGCGGCAGGCGCGATCGCGGTCACGCGGCGCGGCCCGATGGAAGGCAACAGCAGCGCGGCCGAGATCGACCGTTTCCTGACCGAACGAGGTGTGGCATGTCCGGCCTGACGACCATCGCCGAACGCCCGCGCACCGCGCACGCGGATGCCGTGCTGCGGATGATCTTCGACGCGAACCGTGCGGACGCGCAGCGCGGCATCTATTCGATCTGCAGCGCGCACCGGCTGGTGCTGGAGGCCGCGTGCGAAGCCGCGCGCGCGGACGGCTCGCCGCTGTTGATCGAGGCGACCTGCAACCAGGTGAACCATCTCGGCGGCTATACGGGCATGACGCCCGCCGATTTCCGCCGCGACGTCGATGCGATCGCCGCGCGCTGCGGGCTCGCGCCGTCGGCGCTCGTGCTCGGCGGCGACCATCTCGGTCCGAACCCGTGGCGGCACCGCCGCGCGGCCGACGCGATGCGCGAGGCCAGTGCGATGGTCGCCGCGTATGTCGAAGCCGGTTTCGAAAAGATCCACCTCGACGCGAGCATGGCGTGCGCGGACGATCCGGCGCGGCTCGACGACCGCACGATCGCCGCCCGCGCGGCCGAGCTGTGCCGCGTGGCGGAAGACGCGGCGTCGCGCGCCGGTATCGCGCCCGTCTACGTGATCGGCACCGAGGTGCCGACGCCGGGCGGCGAAGTCAGCGGCAATCCGGGCGATGCGAACGGCGCGGCGATCGCTCGGATCGCGGTTACGCGCAGCGACAGCATCGCGGCGACGCTCGACGCGCACCGCCGCGCGTTCGCGGCGGCCGGGCTCGACGACGCGTGGACGCGCGTCGTCGCGATCGTCGCGCAGCCGGGCGTCGACTTCGACGATCGCCACGTGCTCGACTACGACAGCGCCAAGGCAGCGTCGCTCGGCGCGAGTATCCTGCATACACCGCGCCTCGTGTTCGAGGCGCATTCGACCGATTACCAGACCGAGGGCGCGCTCGCCGCGCTCGTGCGCGACCACTTCGCGGTGCTGAAGGTCGGCCCCGCGCTGACGTTCGCGTTGCGCGAGGCGCTGTTCGCATTGACGTTCATCGAGGATGCGCTGATCGACGACGTCGCGCAGCGCTCGCGGCTGCGCGACGTCGTCGATGCCGCGATGCGCGCGCAGCCCGAGCACTGGGCGCCGTACTACCGCGGCGACGAAACCGAGCAGCGGCTCGCGCGCCAGTTCAGCTACAGCGACCGGATTCGCTACTACTGGCTGCAGCCGGCCGTCGCGGCTGCGGTCGAGCAGCTGTTCGGCAACCTCGCGCGGCAGCCGGTGCCCGAGACGCTCGTCGCGCAGTGGCTGCCGGATGTCTACGCGGCGTGCCGCGCGGGCGGGCTCGCGAAGGAGCCGCGCGCGTGGGTGCGCCACCGGATACGCGACGTGATCGCGCACTATGCGCGCGCGTGCGGAATGCAGCGGCCGGCGTGACGGGCCGTGAAGGAAACGCAAGACCGACGACACATCGAACAATCACAGGAGACATGCCATGCAACGAAAGATGCTCGACGCCGCCGCACGCTGCTTCGCCGGAGCCGCGCTCGCGACGGCCGCCTGCGCCGCGTCCGCCGGCACGCTGACGATCGCGACGCTGAACAACCCCGACATGATCGAGCTGAAGAAGCTGTCGCCGGCGTTCGAGAAGGCGAACCCCGACATCAAGCTGAACTGGGTGATCCTCGAGGAAAACGTGCTGCGCCAGCGCGCGACGACCGACATCACGACCGGCAGCGGCCAGTTCGACGTGATGGCGATCGGCACCTACGAGACGCCGCAGTGGGGCAAGCGCGGCTGGCTCGCGCCGATCACGGGCCTGCCCGCCGACTACGACCTGAACGACATCGTGAAGACCGCGCGCGACAGCCTGTCGTACAACGGCCAGCTGTATGCGCTGCCGTTCTACGTCGAAAGCTCGATGACGTTCTACCGCAAGGACCTGTTCGCGGCGAAGGGGCTGAAGATGCCCGACCAGCCGACCTACGACCAGATCGCCGAGTTCGCGGACAAGCTCACCGACAAGTCGAAGGGCACCTACGGGATCTGCCTGCGCGGCAAGGCTGGCTGGGGCGAGAACATGGCGTTCGTGTCGACGGTCGTGAACACGTTCGGCGGGCGCTGGTTCGACGAGAACTGGAACGCGCAGCTCACGTCGCCCGAATGGAAGAAGGCGATCACGTTCTACGTGAACCTGCTGAAGAAGGACGGGCCGCCGGGAGCGAGCTCGAACGGCTTCAACGAGAACCTGACGCTGACCGCGTCGGGCAAGTGCGCGATGTGGATCGACGCGACGGTCGCGGCCGGGATGCTCTACAACAAACAGCAGTCGCAGGTGGCCGACAAGATCGGCTTCGCGCCCGCGCCGGTCGCCGCCACGCCGAAGGGCTCGCACTGGCTGTGGGCGTGGGCGCTGGCCGTGCCGAAGACATCGAAGCAGCAGGACGCCGCGCGCAAGTTCATCGCGTGGGCGACGTCGAAGCAGTACATCGAGATGGTCGGCAAGGACGAGGGCTGGGCGTCGGTGCCGCCGGGCACGCGCGCGTCGACCTATCAGCGCCCCGAGTACAAGGCCGCCGCGCCGTTCTCGGACTTCGTGCTGAAGGCGATCGAGACGGCCGACCCGAACGATCCGTCGCTGAAGAAGGTGCCGTACACGGGCGTGCAGTACGTCGGGATTCCTGAATTCCAGTCGTTCGGCACGGTGGTCGGCCAGTCGATCGCGGGCGCGGTTGCAGGGCAGATGACGGTCGACCAGGCGCTCGCCGCCGGGCAGGCCGCCGCCGACCGCGCGGTACGGCAGGCCGGCTACAAGAAGTAACGCGCAAGCAGTCGCGTGGCCCGCGCCGTGCGCCGTCGCGCGCGGTGCGGGCCGGCGAAGCCGAAAGGCGGGCAGGCCGTTCGCGCCCGCGCATCAACCGGAGGGACTCCGATCATGCGTCACCTGCGTCTTCCCCTGAGCCACGCGCCGTCGGTCGGCGACGCGTCGTTGCCGCCGGGCGCGCCGCGCCGCGCGCGCGGCGGCGCGAGCTGGCTCGTCTCGCCGTCCGTCGCGGTGCTGCTGCTGTGGATGTCGATTCCGCTCGCGATGACGATCTGGTATTCGTTCTCGCGCTACAACCTGCTGAACCCGGACGTGAAGGGTTTCGCGGGGCTCGACAACTACCGCTTCCTCGCGACCGATCCGTCGTTCCTGCCCGCGATCTGGCACACGCTCGTGCTGATCGGCGCGGTGCTCGCGATCACGGTGATCGGCGGCGTGCTGATGTCCGTGCTGTTCGACCGCAAGTTCTACGGGCAGGGCGTGGCACGCCTGCTCGCGATCGCGCCGTTCTTCGTGATGCCGACGGTATCCGCGCTGATCTGGAAGAACATGATCCTGCACCCGGTGTACGGGCTCGTCGCGAACGCGATGCGCGCGTTCGGGATGACGCCGATCGACTGGTTCGCCGATTACCCGCTCACCGCGGTGATCATCATCGTCGCGTGGCAGTGGCTGCCGTTCGCGTTCCTGATCCTGTTCACCGCGATCCAGTCGCTCGACCAGGAACAGAAGGAAGCCGCGCGCATCGACGGCGCGGGCCCGATCGCGATGTTCTTCTACATCACGCTGCCGCACCTGAAGCGCGCGATCGCCGTGGTCGTGATGATGGAGACGATCTTCCTGCTGTCGATCTTCGCGGAGATCTACACGACGACCGGCGGCGGCCCCGGCAACGCGACGACCAACCTGTCGTACCTGATCTACGCGCTCGGCCTGCAGCAGTTCGACGTCGGCCTCGCGTCCGCGGGCGGCATCATCGCCGTCGTGGTCGCGAACGTCGTGTCGTTCTTCCTCGTGCGGATGCTCGCGCGCAACCTGAAGGGGGAATACGAAAAATGAGCGACCTGACCTTCGAAGGCCGGCGCGTGCCGGCCGTGTTCGACCTCGTGCGGCGCGCGCTGCCCGGCGCGCTCGCGTGGCTGATCGCGCTGCTGCTGTTCTTCCCGATCTTCTGGATGGCGATCACCGCGTTCAAGACCGAGCAGCAGGCATACGCATCGGCGCTGTTCTTCATGCCGACGCTCGACAGCTTCCGCGAGGTGTTCGCGCGCAGCAACTACTTCTCGTTCGCGTGGAATTCGGTGCTGATCTCGGCGGGCGTCACGGTGATCTCGCTGCTGTTCGCGGTGCCGGCCGCGTATGCGATGGCGTTCTTCCCGAACCGCCGCACGCAGAAGGTGCTGCTGTGGATGCTGTCGACGAAGATGATGCCGTCGGTCGGCGTGCTCGTGCCGATCTACCTGCTGTGGAAGAACGCTGGGCTGCTCGACACGGTGTCGGGCCTCGTGATCGTCTACACGCTGATCAACCTGCCGATCGCGGTGTGGATGACCTTCACGTACTTCAACGAGATCCCGAAGGACATCCTGGAAGCCGGCCGCATCGACGGCGCGTCGACGTGGCAGGAGATCGTCTACCTGCTGATGCCGATGGCGCTGCCGGGGCTTGCGTCGACCGCGCTGCTGCTCGTGATCCTGTCGTGGAACGAGGCGTTCTGGAGCATCAACCTGTCGAGCTCGAACGCGGCGCCGCTGACCGTGTTCATCGCGTCGTACTCGAGCCCCGAGGGGCTGTTCTGGGCGAAGCTGTCCGCGGCGTCGCTGCTCGCGGTCGCGCCGATCCTGATCGTCGGCTGGCTGTCGCAGAAGCAGCTCGTGCGCGGGCTCACGTTCGGAGCGGTCAAGTGAGCGCGGCCGGCCAAGGTGCGAACGTGCTGATCTGCGATTGCGACGGCGTGCTGATCGACAGCGAGGCCGTCGCCGCCGACGTGATCGTGCGCAAGCTCGACATGCGCTGGCCGGGCGTCGATGCGCGTCCGGCCGTGATGCCGCTGCTCGGTCTGCGCATCGAGCGCGTGCTGGCGGGTGCGGGCGACGCCGTCGGACGCACGCTGTCGGCCGGCGACGTCGACGCGATCCGCCGTGCGGTCGAGGCGGCGGCCGTCAATGCGCCGATGGTCGACGGCATCGACGCGGCGCTCGGCGCGATTCAGTTGACGACGGCCTGCGCGAGCAACAGCTACCGCGCATACGTCGAGGCGGCGCTCGCGCGCACGGGCCTCGCGCGCTTCTTCGGCGAACGGCTGTTCTGCGCGGATTCGGTCGCGCGGCCGAAGCCGGCGCCGGACGTGTATCTCGCGGCCGCGCGCACGCTCGGCGTCGCGCCCGCGCAGTGCCTGGTCGTCGAGGACAGCGTGACCGGCATCACCGCGGCGGCCGCGGCCGGCATGACCGTGCTCGGCTTCGTCGGCGGCGGGCATGCGTCGGCCGCGCAGATCGACGCGCTGCGCGGCATCGGCGCGCGTCACGTATTCGACGACATGCACGAGCTGCCCGGCTACGTCGCGCGCTGGCAGGCGACGGGCGCGGTGCTGCCGAACTAGCAACGATTACGCGCCGCATGCGTGAATGCGGCGCATCACGAACGAACGGAGACAGATCATGGCAAGCGTGCTCCTGCGCAATATCGCGAAGCGCTACGACGAAACCGAAGTGCTGCGCAACGTGAACCTCGACATCGCCGACGGCGAATTCGTCGTGTTCGTCGGCCCGAGCGGCTGCGGCAAATCCACGCTGATGCGGATGATCGCGGGCCTCGAGGATATTTCGAGCGGCGACCTGCTGATCGACGGCGCGAAGGTCAACGACGTGCCGAGCGCGAAGCGCGGCATCGCGATGGTGTTCCAGTCGTATGCGCTGTACCCGCACATGACGCTGTACGACAACATGGCGTTCGGCCTCAAGCTCGCGGGTGCGAAGAAGCCCGAGATCGACCAGGCCGTAAAGCAGGCCGCGAAGATCCTGCACATCGATCACCTGCTCGACCGCAAGCCGAAGCAGCTGTCGGGCGGCCAGCGGCAGCGCGTCGCGATCGGCCGCGCGATCACGCGCAAGCCGAAGGTGTTCCTGTTCGACGAGCCGCTGTCGAACCTCGACGCCGCGCTGCGCGTGAAGATGCGGCTGGAGTTCGCGCGGCTGCACGACGAGCTGAAGACGACGATGATCTACGTGACGCACGACCAGGTCGAGGCGATGACGCTCGCCGACAAGATCGTCGTGCTGTCGGGCGGCGCGGTGCAGCAGGTCGGCACGCCGAACGAGCTGTATCACGCGCCGGCGAACCAGTTCGTCGCGGGCTTCATCGGTTCGCCGAAGATGAACTTCCTGAAAGGCACGGTCGAATCGGTCGACGCGGGCGGCGTGCTCGTGCGCTTCGACAGCGGCGAGACGCAGTACGTCGCGGTCGAAGCGGCCGGGCTGCAGCGCGGTGCCGCGGTGACGGTCGGCGTGCGGCCCGAGCACCTGGTGGTGGGCACGGCGGCCACGGGCGTCGCCGCGCGCACGATGGCCGTCGAGTCGCTCGGCGATGCCGCGTATCTGTACGCGGAGTCGGCGGTCGCGCCGGACGGGCTGATCGCGCGGATTCCGCCGCTCGATACGTATCGCACCGGCGAGGCGCTGCACGTACACGCGCAGGCCGAGCACTGCCATCTGTTCGACGAGCACGGGCAGGCGTTCCGCCGGCTCGGCGTGCACGCGAAGGCCGCGTGACGGCCGGGATCGGTCAGAAGCGCAGGTTTGCGGCCATGAAGTCGACGAACGCGCGCAGCTTCGGCGTCGGATGTCGGCCCGACGGCCACAGCACGTAGATCGGCGTGCAACTCGCGACGTGTTCGTCGAGCACCGCGCACAGCGTGCCGTCGTCGAGCGCGCCGCGCACGAAGAACTCGGGCAGGCACGCGATGCCGAGCCCGCGCAGCGTGAAGCACAGGCGCGCTTCCGCGCTGTTGCTGACCATCGAGACGGGCACGTCGGGCGGCGTGCCCGAGCGCGGCACGCGCAGCGGCCAGGTTTCGAGCTTGCCGCTGCTCGGAAAGCGGTAGTGCAGGCAGCGGTGCAGCGCGAGATCGGCCGGTGTGCGCGGCGTGCCGTGCCGGGCGAGGTAGTCGGGCGACGCGACGAGGTGCTGGCGGAAATGGCGGAGCAGCCGCGACGACAGCCGTGAATCCGACGGCTGGCCGGTGCGCAGCACCGCGTCGAACCCTTCCTCGACGACGTCGACGAGCCGGTCGCTGAAATCGATATCGAGTTCGATCTCCGGGTACTCGGCCATGAAATCGGCGAGCACCGGCAGCAGCAGCGTGCCGATCGTCGGCAGGCTCACGCGCAGGCGTCCGCGCGGCGCTTCGGCACTGTGCGTCAGTTCCTGCTCGGCAGCTTCGATCTCGGCGATCACGCGCCGGCACCGTTCGAGAAACCGCGTGCCTTCGGCCGTCAGCGTGATGCTGCGCGTGCTGCGGTGAAACAGCCGTACGTTCAGGCGCGCCTCGAGCCGCGCGATGCGCTTGCCGATCGCCGACGCCGACAGCCCGAGCGCGCGGCCGGCCGCGACGAAACTGCGCGTTTCCGCGACCTGAACGAACACGACGAAACCGCCGAGATTTTCCATGCAAGTTCCTGATTGCGGACACCAGCGTCCGGATTGTCCGGAACTCTAACCCGGTTTTTCTTCTTGCGTCGGCTCCCTACGATGAACGTTCGTTCACTGTTGAGAGGTCACGCCATGTCATCCCTGCCTGTCACCGCATCCCGTGCCGAACCGGACGCCGCGCTGCGCCACCGGCTCGACGACGCGCTCGATCGCGCGCTCGCCGACGAGCGCATCGTCGGCGCGGTCGTGCTGGTCGCGTGCGACGGCGAGCTGCGCTATGCGCGCGCCGCCGGGCTCGCCGATCGCGAAGCCGGTACGCCGATGCGGGAAGACGCGCTGTTCCGGCTCGCATCGGTCACGAAGCCGGTCGTGACGGCCGCCGCGATGCGGCTGGTCGCGGCGGGGCGCATCGCGCTCGACGAACCCGTCGCGCGCTGGTTGCCCGAATTCCGCCCGGCGCTGCCCGACGGCGCACCCGCCGCGATCACGTTGCGTCATCTGCTGTCGCATACGGCCGGCCTCGGCTACCGCTTCCTCGAAGCCGACGGCGACGGCCCGTATGCGCGTGCCGGCGTGTCCGACGGGATGGACCGCGCGGGCATTTCGCTCGCGGAGAACGTGCGGCGCATCGCAAGCGTGCCGCTGCGGTTCGCGCCCGGCACGTCGTGGGACTATTCGCTCGCGACCGACGTGGTCGGCGCGCTGATCGAGGCGGTCGACGGCCGGCCGCTCGCCGACGCGGTAGCCGCGCTCGTCACGACGCCGCTCGGGATGACCGACACCGCGTTCGTCGCGCACGACGCCGCGCGCGTCGCGACGCCATACGTGAGCACGACGGGCGCGCCGCGCCGGATGGCGGACACCGATCTCGTGCCTGTGTACGACGGCACGATCGGCATCCGCTTCGAACCGGCGCGCGTGTTCGATCGCGCTGCGTGGCCGTCGGGCGGCGCGGGGATGGTCGGCACCGCGCGCGATTGCGTGACGCTGCTCGACGTGCTGCGCACCGGCCGCGACGGCTGGCTCGAGCGCGCATGGATCGACGAGATGGCGCGCATCCAGCCGGGCGCGCACGAACTGCAGGATGCGCCCGGTTTCGGCTTCGGGCTCGGCTTTTCGGTGCTGCACGATCCGGCGGTCGCGCAGTCGCCGGAGTCGGTCGGCACGTGGCGCTGGGGCGGCGCGTACGGGCATGCGTGGTTCGTCGACCGAACGGCCGGGCTGACGGTCGTCGCACTGACCAATACGCTGTACGAGGGCATGCACGGGCGGATCGTGACCGACGTGCGCGATGCGGTCTACGGTGTCGATATCGGGAGCGCGGCATGAGCGACTGCACGTCGATCGACGACGAGGTTTCCGTCGGGCCGGTGCAGGCGCGCGAGCGCCTGCCGGTCGCGAACCTGCTGGCGCTCGCGACGGCCGCCTTCATCACGATCCTCACCGAGGCATTGCCGGCCGGCCTGTTGCCGCTGATGAGCGCCGACCTGCGCGTGCCCGACGCGCTGATCGGCCAGCTCGTGACCGTGTATGCGCTCGGCTCGATCGTCGCGGCGATACCGCTCGTCGCCGCGACTCGCGCGATGCGCCGGCGCCGCCTGCTGCTTGCGGCGCTGGCCGGCTTCGTCGTGTCGAATGCGCTGACCGCCGCATCGCCGTACTACGCGCTCACGCTCGCTGCGCGCTTCGTCGCGGGCATGTCGGCCGGCCTGCTGTGGGCGCTGCTGGCCGGTTATGCGAGCCGGATGGTCGACGCGTCGCTGCGCGGCCGCGCGATCGCGGTCGCGATGCTCGGCGCGCCGGTCGCGATGTCGATCGGCATTCCGGCCGGCACCGCGCTGGGCGCGGCGCTCGGCTGGCGCGTCGCGTTCGCGTTGATCACGCTCGCGGCGCTCGCGCTGATCGGCTGGATCCGCTGGCGCGTGCCCGATTATCCGGGGCAGCAGGCCGGCGCGCGCGAACCGGTGCTCGGCGTGATGACGCTGCCCGGCGTGCGGCCGGTGCTGACCGTGATGTTCGCGTACGTGCTCGCGCACAACATGCTGTACACGTACGTCGCGCCGTTTCTCGCGGGCGTGCGGATGGGGGCACAGGTCGATGTGGTGCTGCTGGTGTTCGGCATCGCGTCGCTGGTCGGCATCGCGCTGACGGGCGCGTGGATCGGTGCCGCGCAACGGCGCCTGACGCTCGCCAGTATCGCGCTGTTCGCGCTCGCGGCGGCGATGCTCGGCGCCGGCTCGGGGATGGCGATCGTCTATGCCGGCGTCGCGCTGTGGGGGCTCGCGTTCGGCGGCGCGCCGACGCTGTTCCAGACGGCTGCCGCGAACGCGGCGGGGGAGTCGGCCGACGTCGCGCAGTCGATGCTCGTGACGGTGTGGAATCTCGCGATCGCCGGTGGCGGCATCGCGGGCGGGATGCTGCTCGGCGCGACCGGCGCCGGCGCGATTCCGTGGGTGCTCGTGGCGCTGCTGGCGGCCGCGTGGATCGGCGCGTGGCGCGCGCGCCGGCATGCGTTTCCGGCGCCGCGGGCCGCGTGAGCGTCCGGCTGCGGCGTCAGTCTGCGTTCGCGTCGAGCGCCGCCCGCGCGCACGTCTCGTCGGTGACGAGCCCCGACACCCAGCCGCCGCGCAGCGCGGCGATCACCGCGTCGCGTTTCTTCGGGCCGCCCGCGAACGCGATCGTCGGGCGTTTCGGCGGCGCGGCGAGCGACACGCTCGTCACGCGCGCGCTGGTCGACACGTCGATCATCTTGCCGTGCGCGTCGATCGGCATGCCGAGCAGTTCCGCCACCGCGCCGAGCGAGGTCATCTCGTCGCGCTCCTGTTCGGTGATGAAGCCGTCTTCGTATAGCGGGCAGTGCGGGCCGGTGTTGCCGATTCCGACGAACGCGACGTCGGCCTTGCCCGACAGCGCCTCGACGATCCGGTACAGCCGGTGGTTGCACCACTGCGCGCGCTCGGCCGCGCTGTCGGCGAACAGCGGCGCGGGCAGCAGGAAGTGCTTGCTGCCGGTTTTCTCGGAGATGTACTGCGCGACGTCGTAGCGGTTCGACGAGCCGTCGGCCGCGATCGCGCCGACCATCGACACGAGCCGGTGCTGCGGGCGGTCAATCTGCGCGATCTGCGCGACCGCGGCCTTCAGCGTCCGGCCGCTGCTGACGGCGATCACCATCGGCCGCGTCTCGCCCAGGTAGCGCTCCATCACCTGCGCGCCGGCGACCGCGAGCTTGCGGTCGATCGCTTCGGGCGCATCGGCATCGACGGGCACGACTTCGCACATCGCAAGGCCGTAGCGTTTCGACAACTGCGCGCCGAGATCGAGGCAGTCGGCGAGCTGGTGGTCGACGCGCACGCGGATCAGGTTCTTCTCGACCGCGAACGCGACGAGGCGCTGCGCGACCGGGCGCGACACCTGCAGCTTTTCGGCGATTTCGTTCTGCGTGTCGCCCGCGACGTAATAGAGCCACGCGGCACGCGTGGCGAGATCGAGTTTTTCTGAGGACTTGGACACGATAGCGATTCGGTTCGGAGCTGGGGGGCCGCCCGCGGACCGGCCGGCGGGCCGCGCGACGGCATCCACTGTACCGTATGTCGTGCGCGCGGCAGACGGCCGCAAGCGCGCCGCGGCGGCGCTTACGCGAGCCGCGTGCGCGACGGTTCGTACAGCGGCCGCACGTGGCGGTACAGCGCACGGAACGCGTCGAGGCGTTCGCGCAGCAACGCATGGCGGGCCGCGTCCGGCGCGTATTCGGCGCGCACCGGCGGCTTGGTCAGCACCGTCTGCGGATCGCCGCCGACGGCCAGCCAGCCGAGCCGCGCCGCGCCGAGCGCCGCGCCCGTTTCGCCGCCGCCGATCTGGCGCGTGCGCACGTTCAGCGCATCGGCGATCAGTTGTGCCCAGAACGCGCTGCGCGCGCCGCCGCCGATCAGCGACAGCTGGTCGGTTTCGACGCCGGCCGCATGCAGCGCGTCGAGGCCGTCGGCGAGGCCGAGCGTCACGCCTTCGAGCACCGCGTAGCCGAGATGCGCGCGTTCGGTTGCATGCGTCATCCCGAAGAACACGCCTTGCGCATACGGATCGTTGTGCGGCGTCCGTTCGCCGGACAGGTAGGGCAGGAACAGCGGCGCCGTCGCAAGCGCGTCGGCGTCGAGCGCCTCGACTTCGGCGAGCAGCGCGGGCTCGTCGGTGCCCGTCAGCTTGCAGACCCAGCGCAGGCAGCTCGCGGCCGACAGCACGACGCTCATCAATTGCCAGCGATCGGGAATCGCATGGCAGAACGCATGCACGGCCGACGCGGGATTCGGCATGAAGCGGTCGCCGACCACGCTCAGCACGCCCGACGTGCCGAGCGACACGAAGCCGTCGCCCGCGTGGATCGCGCCGATGCCGAGCGCGCTCGTCGCGTTGTCGCCGCCGCCGCCGGCCACCACGACGGCCTCCGACAGCCCGAGCTCGCGCGCGACATCGGCGCGCAGCGTGCCGGACGGCGCGTTGCCTTCGACGATGCGCGGCATCTGGTCGCGCGTCATCCCGCATGCGGCGAGCAGTGCGTCGGACCAGTCGCGCCGCGCGACGTCGAGCCACAGCGTGCCGGCCGCGTCCGACGGATCGGACACCTTCGCGCCGGTCAGCCGGAACCGCAGGTAGTCCTTCGGCATCAGCACGCACGCGGTCGCCGCGAACACGTCGGGTTCGTGCTTCGCTACCCAAAGCAGTTTCGGCGCGGTGAAACCCGGCATCGCGAGATTGCCGGCGAGGGCGTGGAGATCGGGCGCGCGTTCGGTGAGCAGCGCGCATTCGTCGGCGCTGCGCATGTCGTTCCACAGGATCGCGGGGCGCAGCACGCGGTCGTCGCGGCCGAGCAGCACGGCGCCGTGCATCTGGCCCGACAGGCCGATGCCGCGCACCTGCGCGAACGCTTGCGGATGCCGTTCGCGCAGCGCCGCGAGCGCGGCGAGCGTGCCTTGCCACCAGTCGTCCGGATGCTGTTCGGCCCAGCGCGGATGCGGCCGCGACACGGTGAACGGCGAGCCGGCGGTGCCGACGACCGCACCGTCCGGGGCGAGCAGCAGCACCTTCACTTCCGAGGTGCCGAGGTCGATGCCGAGATACATGAGCGATCCGTTCCGTCAGAGAGGAGCCGCTACTTTAGCCGTGCCGCACGGCATGTGCCAAGCGGGTTTGCCCGGCCGCGCGGCCGGGCGCCGGCTGTCGCGCGTCAGCGCTGCGCGAGCCATGCGTCGACGCGGGCGAGCGCGGCGCGCAGCGCTTCGAACAGCGCCGCATTGCCGGCGAGCGAGCCCCACAGCGGGCGGTTCGCGCACAGCGCGACGACGGGATCGTCGGCTTCCGGATGGCCGGCCCCGACGATCGCCCGTGCGGCGGCTTCGTCCATCACGCCGTCCTGGTACGCGTACGGCAGCGTGCCGCGCGCCCAGCGTTCGAGAAAGCGCAGGAACAGCGCGGGCAGCACGGCGGTGGCGACCGGCGCCGCGCCGCGCGCGAACGATTCGACGAGCGTCGGCGCGATGAAGCCGGGGATCTTCGAGAAGCCGTCGGCCGCGACGCGCTGGTTCGTGTCGAGCACGTACGGGTTGCCGAAGCGTTCGAGCACGACGTCGCGATAGCGCGCGAGATCGAGCGGGCTCGGGGTCAGGCAAGGGATTACGTCCTGCGTCACGTAGTCGTGCGCGAAGCGGCGGATCGCCGCGTCGTGCGTGCCTTCGTGGATATACGTGTAGCCCGCGAGCGTGCCGGCCCACGCGATGCAGCTGTGCGTCGCGTTGAGGATGCGGATCTTCGCTTCCTCGTACGGGTGCACGTCGTCGACGAGCTCCGCGCCGGCCAGCTCCCAGCGCGGCCGGCCGGCCGCGAAGCGGTCCTCGATCACCCACTGGATGAACGATTCGCCCATCACCGGGCAGGCGTCGTCGATGCCGGTGGCCGCCAGCACGCGTTCGCGCACGTCGGCGGTCGGGCGCGGCGTGATGCGGTCGACCATCGCGCTCGGCGTCGCGACGTTCGCGTCGAACCACGCGAGCAGGTCGGCTGCGCCGCGCCGTTCGAGAAATTCGCGCATGCCGGCGCGAAAGCGCGCGCCGTTGTTGCGCAGGTTGTCGCAACTTTGCAGCGTGAGCGGGCCCGCACCGCGCTGCATGCGTTCGGCGAGCAGCGCCGCGAGCGCGCCGTACAGCGTCGTGCGCGCGCCCTGCAGGTCGGCCGCGAGATCGGCGTTCGCGACGTCGAGCCGGTTGTGTTCGTCGAGGTAGTAGCCGCCTTCGGTGACGGTGAACGACACGATCCGGCAGGCCGGATCGGCGCCGGCGTCGATCAGCGCGGCGAGGTCGATCGACCAGGGCAGCACGCGCGTGATCGCGCGGATCGTCTCGTACGCGCGCTCGCCTTGCGGCGTGACGGTTTCGAGCGTGTATTCGCCGTGCTGCGCGGCGAGCGCGTCCATCGTCGCGCGCATGTCGTCGCGGATGTTGCCGACGGTCAGCGACCAGCGTTCGTCGGCCGGCACGGCCGCGTTCACGCGATGCAGATACCACGCCTGGTGCGCGCGGTGAAACGAGCCTGCGCCGATGTGCAGCAGCACGGGCGCGCGGGCGGAGGGCGATTCGCTCATCCGGTGTCTCCTGTTCGTGCCAGTCTTTCCTGTCGACTAGATCATTTGCTCTTCATGTGAGCGAATGATCGTATTCGGGCGAGCGAAAGTCAAGGCGGGGGGGACGGCATTTCGATGGTGCGCTGCGGCGGCGCGCGTGCGGGAAGTGCGGGAAGTGCGGGAAGGGCGGGAAGGGGCGCGAACAGGCGGCCAGCCGGGAACGGGCGTCAGCGCCCTTCGCGCGTGAGCGCGACGAGTTCGTCGAGCAGTTTGCCGGCCGGCCCCGGCAGGATCCCGTGGCGGCGTCGGAACGCGGTGAGCGTGCGCACCGCGACGACCTCCCGCACCGGCAGCGTGTCGATCGTGCCGGCCGCCTGCTCGGCGCCGTACATCGGCTCGGCCATCCAGCTCAGGAAACCGGCATGTGCGACGAGGCTCTTCAGTGTCGTGACCGAGCGCGTCTCGACCGCGATGTCGGGCAGTGCGAGCCCGTGTGCGTCGAAGGTCGCGCGCATGTGGTCGAACGGTGCGGTGCCGCGCGGCGGAATCGCCCAGCGTGCGTGCAGCGTATCGGCGAGCGTCGGCGCGCGGCCGAGCGCGCGCAGCGGATGGTGCGGCGCCGCAACGATATGGCTGCGATCTTCCCAGCGGCACTCGGGAATCGCGACGATCTCGTCGGTGTCGGGCCCGTGCGCGGACAGCGCGAGATCGATCTCGTGCTTGTTCAATCCGTCGGCGAGCCGGTCCCACACGCCTTCGAGGATCTCGACGCGCAGGTTCGGCCAGCGGTCGAGCACGCGGCCGACCGCGACCGGCAGCACGAGGCTCGCGATGCTGCCCACCGCGCCGACCTTGATCGTGCCCTTCGCGAATCCGCGCATCGCGTCGAGTTCCTCGCGTGCGTGCTCGGCCTCGTGCTGCAGCAGCGTCGCGTGCGGCAGCAGCGCGTCGCCGAACGCGGTGAGCTGCACGCCCTTCGAATGGCGCTCGAACAGCGGCGCGCCGACCTGGTCCTCGAGCCGCTTCAGGATCCGGCTCAGTGCCGGCTGCGTCACATGCAGCGCGTCGGCCGCGCGGCCGAGGCTGCCGCACGCGACGATCGTCGTGAAGGCGCGCAATTGTCGGAGATCGAAAGTCATGCCGGAATGTAATGGCTTATCGCAAAAAATACAGTATCCGAGAATGGCTTGCGCTTCGATACTGTGGAAACCGCCAAGCCATCGAGGAGACGCCCGAGCATGTCCGGCCATCAGCCCCCATTCGCCGCATCGATCACCGTTCGCGATGCGGTCATCGACCTGCTTCGCCAGTTCGGCATCGACCGTGTGTTCGGCAATCCCGGCTCGACCGAGCTGCCGATGTTCCGCGACTTCCCCGCCGATTTCCGCTATGTGCTCGGCCTGCACGAGGCCGTCGTGGTCGGGATGGCCGACGGCCATGCGCAGGCCACCGGCAATGCGGCGGTCGTCAACCTGCATTCGGCGGCGGGCGTCGGCAATGCGATGGGCAATCTCTTTACCGCGTTCAGGAACCGCACGCCGCTGGTCGTCACCGCGGGCCAGCAGGCGCGCGCGATCTTGCCGTTCGATCCGTTCCTCGGTTCGACACAGGCCGCCGAGCTGCCGAAGCCGTACGTGAAATGGAGCATCGAACCCGCACGCGCGCAGGACGTGCCGGCCGCGATCGCGCGTGCGTACCGCATCGCGATGCAGGAGCCGCGCGGGCCCGTGTTCGTGTCGATCCCGGTCGACGACTGGGACCAGCCGGCCGAGCTGCTGCCGCGGCGCGACGTCAGCAGCGTCGTGCGGCCCGATCCCGATGCGCTCGCGCGGCTCGGCGACGCGCTCGACGCCGCGCGGCGCCCCGCGTTCGTGGCCGGCGCGGCCGTCGATCGCGCCGGTGCGTGGGACGACGTCGTGCGGCTCGCGGAGCGGCACCGTGCGCGCGTGTACGTCGCGCCGATGTCGGGGCGCTGCAGCTTCCCCGAGGACCATCCGCTGTTCGCCGGCTTCCTTCCCGCGATCCGCGAGAAGATCGTCGCGCGGCTCGACGGGCACGATCTCGTGTTCGCGTTCGGCGCGCCTGCATTTACCTATCACATCGAAGGCTTCGGCCCGCACGTGCCGCCGGGTGCGACGCTCGTGCAGCTCGTCGACGATCCGGGCGTCGCCGCGTGGACGCCGGAGGGCGATGCGGTCGTCGGCAACCTGCGGCTCGCGGCGCGCGACCTGCTGGCGCGGCCGGCGCCGCCCGAGCGGCCGATGCCCGCGCCGCGGCCGCCGCGCGCACGCGTCGACGCACCGGCCGCCGGCGAGCGCATGTCGGCCGCGTTCGCGCTGCAGACGCTCGCCGACGTGCGTGACGCGCAGGACATCGTCGTCGAGGAAGCGCCGAGCGCGCGGCCCGTGATGCAGGAACACCTGCCGTTCACGCGCAGCGGCACGTTCTACACGATGGACAGCGGCGGGCTCGGCTACGGGATGCCGGCGGCCGTCGGCGTCGCGCTCGCGCAGCCGGGCCGGCGCGTGATCGCGCTGATCGGCGACGGGTCGAGCCTGTATTCGATCCAGGCACTGTGGAGTGCCGCGCAGCTGAAGCTGCCGATCACGTTCGTGATCCTGAACAACCGGCGCTACGCAGCACTGCAGGATTTCGCGCCGGTGTTCGGCTTCGGCCCCGGCGATCCCGTGCAGGGCACCGATCTGCCCGACCTGGATTTCGTCGCGCTCGCCGAAGGGATGGGCTGCCGCGGCGTGCGCGTCGCCGATGCAGCGCGCCTGCGCGACACGCTGACCGACGCGCTGCAGGCCGCGACGCCGGTCGTCGTCGAAGTCGAGATTGCCTGACGCGCAACGCGCGTCTTTCCGGAGACTCCATGCAAACCGTATCGATGCTGATCGGCGGCGAACGCCGCCATTCATCCAGCAGCGCGACCTTCGTGCGCCGCAACCCGCTCGACGGCGAAATCGCGTCCGAGGCGCCCGCGTGCACCGTCGACGATGCGCGTGCGGCGGCCGACGCGGCCGCGCGCGCCTTTCCCGAATGGGCCGCGCTCGGCCCCGGTGCGCGCCGCGCGCTGCTGCTGAAGGCGGCCGCCGCGCTCGAAGCGATGCATGAGCAGTTCGTCACTGCGATGGCGGCGGAGACGGGCGCATCCGCGCTGTGGGCCGGCTTCAACGTGCACCTTGCCGCGAGCGGGCTCGTCGAGGCCGCGTCGCTGACCACGCAGGTCGGCGGCGAACTGATTCCGTCCGACGTGCCCGGTTCGCTCGCGATGGGCGTGCGGCAGCCGGCCGGCGTGGTGCTCGGCATCGCGCCGTGGAACGCGCCGGTGATCCTCGCGACGCGCGCGCTCGCGCTGCCGCTCGCATGCGGCAACACGGTCGTGCTGAAGGGCTCGGAGCTGTGTCCCGCCACGCACGGGCTGATCGTCGAGGCGCTGCAGGAGGCTGGATTGCCGCCGGGCGTCGTCAACTTCGTGACGAATGCGCCCGACGACGCGGGCGCCGTCGTCGACGCATTGATCGCGCATCCGGCCGTGCGCCGCGTGAATTTCACCGGCTCGACGCGCGTCGGCAGGATCGTCGCCGAAGCGTGCGCGCGCCACCTGAAGCCGTCGGTGCTGGAGCTTGGCGGCAAGGCGCCGTTCGTCGTGCTCGACGATGCCGATCTCGACGCGGCGGTCGCGGCGGCCGCGTTCGGCGCGTTCGCGAATTCCGGGCAGATCTGCATGTCGACCGAGCGGATCATCGTCGACGCGTCGATCGCCGATGCGTTCGTCGCGAAGCTCGCCGACAAGGCCGCGTCGCTGCCGCTCGGCGATCCGCGCAACGGCCCCGTCGTGCTCGGCTCGCTGATCGACATGAAGGCCGTCGAGCGCTGCAACGCACTGATCGACGATGCGCTCGCGCACGGCGCGACACTGCTGTGCGGCGGCAAGGCCTACAGCACGCTGTTCCCGGCGACGCTGCTCGATCGCGTGACGCCGGCGATGCGCATCTATGCCGAGGAATCGTTCGGCCCGGTGAAGGGCATCGTGCGCGTCGACGGCGAGGCGGCGGCGATCCGCTGCGCGAACGACAACGCGTTCGGGCTGTCGTCGGCCGTGTTCAGCCGCGACGTCGCGCGCGCGATGCGCGTTGCGGCACGCATCGAATCGGGCATCTGTCACGTGAACGGCCCGACCGTGCACGACGAGGCGCAGATGCCGTTCGGCGGCGTGAAGGACAGCGGCTTCGGCCACTTTGGCGGCAAGGCCGGCATCGCGGCGTTCACGGATCTGCGCTGGATCACCGTGCAGACCGCGCCGCGCCACTATCCGTTCTGACGAGGCCACCGACGATGAGAATCGCAATTCTGGGCGCGGGCGCGATGGGCTCGCTGTTCGGCGGGCTGCTGGCCGAAAGCGACGAGGCCGTCACGCTGATCGACGTGAACGACGCACATCTCGATGCGATCCGCCGCGACGGGCTGCGCATCGACGACGATCGCGGCGAACGCCGCATCCGCGTTTTGCGGGCCGTGCGGCCGGAAGCCGCGAATGCGGACGCGGCCGCATCGCCCGATGCATCGTTCGACCTGCTGATCGTTTTCACGAAATCGCTGCATACGCGCGCCGCGCTCGACGGCGTGCGCGCGCTGCTGACGCCGCGCACGCACGTGCTGACATTGCAGAACGGGCTCGGCAACGTCGAGACGCTGAATGCGTTCGTGCCGCTCGAACGCATCCTGGTCGGCGTGACGACGTGGCCGGCCGATTTCGCGGGGCCCGCGCACGTTCGCTCGCACGGCGCGGGCACGATCCGCATGATGACGGCCGACGGCCACGCACACCCGTTCGCGACCGCCGTGGCCGATGCGCTGTCGCGCGCGGGGCTCGCATGCACGCTCGATGCCGACGTATGGGCCGCGATCTGGGAGAAGGTCGCGTTCAACGCGGCGCTCAACACGCTGTGCGCGGTGACCGGCTGCACGGTCGACCAGCTCGGCAACCATCACGACGGGCCGCGGCTCGCGCTCGCGATCGCGGCCGAGACGGCCGCCGTCGCCCGCGCGAAGGGGATCGCGGTCGACGGCGAACGCGTCGCACGCAACGTCGAACATGCAATCACCGAGCATCGCGGCCATCGCCCGTCGATGCTGCAGGACGTGCTCGCGGGCCGCCGCACGGAAATCGACGCGATCAGCGGCAAGGTCGTCGCGGCCGCGCGCGAAGCGGGCGTGGCGGTGCCGCATACCGAGACGCTGCTCGCGCTCGTCCGGCTGATCGACGCACGGGTGAACTGAGCATCAGACTGGCGGCGCTGCGTGCGCCGCCCAACGATACGAGCGCGTCGCACGCAGACGATGGCGCCGGATCGAGACGGGTTGGACAAGACACCGGAGCCGGCGCCGACGCGTTGACGCCGGCCGACCGCGCAGTACGAGATCCGGGCACGCGCCGACGCGCCAGCCCGGGCAACTGGAGACGCCATGAAAGCCATCGAATGCCGTTGTCTTGCCGCGCGCCGTTCGCGCGCGTTGCCGCCGACGCGCGGCGCACGGGAGGTCGCATGAACACGCGCGACGGATTGCCGCCGCCGTCGGTCGATATCGGCACGACGCTCGACGACGGGCCGTTCACGACGATGCAGCGCTGCGTGGTGCTGCTCGCCGCGCTCGCGATCGTGCTCGATGGCTTCGACGGCCAGTTGATCGGTTTCGCGATTCCCGTGCTGATCCGCGAATGGGGCATCACGCGCGGCGCGTTCGCGCCGGCCGTCGCGGCCGGGCTGATCGGGATGGGCATCGGCAGCGCGTGCGCGGGGATCGTCGCGGACCGCTTCGGCCGCCGCCAGGCCGTGATCGGCAGCGTGTTCCTGTTCGGCGTCGCGACCTGCGCGATCGGCTTCGCACCCGACGTCGCGGCGATCGCGATGCTGCGCTTCTGCGCGGGGCTCGGGATCGGCGGCGCACTGCCGACGGCCACGACGATGACGGCCGAATACACGCCCGCGCGGCGCCGCACGATGATGGTGACCGCGACGATCGTCTGCGTGCCGCTCGGCGGGATGCTGGCCGGCCTGTTCGCGCACGAGGTGCTGCCGCGCTACGGCTGGCGCGGGCTGTTCTTTGCAGGCGGCGCGCTGCCGCTCGTGCTCGGCTTCGTGCTCGTGCGTGCGCTGCCCGAATCGCCGCGTTATCTCGCGCGGCGCCCCGCGCGCTGGCCGGAACTCGGCGCGCTGCTCGCGCGGATGCAGCGGCCGGTGGCGCCGGGCACCGTGTTCACCGATACGAAAGATGCACGCGCACCCGGCAGCCGCGGCGGCTTCGGCGCGCTGTTCGCGAGCGGCCAGGCGCGCGACACGATCGCACTGTGGTGCGCGTTCTTCATGTGTCTGCTTGCTGTCTACGCGGCGTTCAGCTGGCTGCCGACGATGCTGGCCGCGAGCGGGCTCAGCGTATCGGTCGCGGGCGCGGGCCTTACCGCGTACAACCTCGGCGGCGTGATCGGCGCGCTGCTGTGCGCATGGGCGATCGCGCATGCCGGGTCGCGTTGGCCGCTCGCGCTGTGCAGCATCGGCGGCGCGGCGAGCGCGGTGTGGCTGATGGGTGTCGATGCGAGCCGCCACACGAACTGGCTGATCGTCGGGCTCGGCCTGCACGGGCTGTTCGTCAACGCGGTGCAGTCGACGATGTATGCGCTCTGTGCGTACATCTACCCGACGGCGGTGCGTGCGACGGGCACCGCGAGTGCGCTCGCGTTCGGCCGGCTCGGCGCGATCCTCAGCGCGTTCGCGGGCGCGATCGTGATCACGGCGGGTGGTGCCGGTGCGTACCTGACGATGCTGGCCGCGGCGATGGGCGTCGTGTGCATCGCGCTGCTCGCGGTGCGGCGGCACATTCCGCGACTGTCGCGTGCGCAGTCGCTGCCGCGCGAAGGGGAGGAGCTGGCCCGCACGTCGTCGTGACGTGCGGGCGCATCACGTGCATCGCGTGCGTTACAGCGTGGTGCGCACGTGCCAGAGCTCGGGGAACAGCACGACGTCGAGCATCTTGCGCAGATACGGCGCGCCGCTGGTGCCGCCCGTGCCCTGCTTGAAGCCGATGATGCGCTCGACGGTCGTCACGTGACGGAAGCGCCACTGGCGGAACGCGTCCTCGAGATCGACCAGTTCCTCGGCCATCTCGTACAGCTCCCAGTGCTGCTGCGGGTGACGGTACACCTCGAGCCACGCGGCTTCGACCGTCTCGTCGTGACGTGTCGGCTGCGTCCAGTCGCGCTCGAGCCGCTCCGCTGCGATCGGGAACCCGCGCCGTGCGAGCAGGCGCACGACCTCGTCGTAGAACGACGGCGCGTCGAGCGTCGCGCGCACCTGTTCGAGGATGTCGGGCCGGTGCGCATGCGGCTGCAGCATCTGCACGTTCTTGTTGCCGAGCAGGAATTCGAGCTGGCGATACTGGTAGGACTGGAAGCCCGACGACTGCCCGAGATACGGCCGCATCGCCGAATACTCGGACGGCGTCATCGTCGACAGCACGTTCCACGCCTGCACGAGCTGCTCGAGGATGCGCGACACGCGCGCGAGCATCTTGAATGCGGGCGGCAACGCGTCGGAGCGCACCGCGTCGAGCGCGCCGCGCAGCTCGAACAGCGCGAGCTTCATCCACAGCTCGCTCGTCTGATGCTGGATGATGAACAGCATCTCGTTGTGATCGGGCGACAGCGGGTGCTGCGCGTCGAGGATCGAATTCAGCGACAGGTAGTCGCCGTAGCTCATCGACTTCGAGAAATCGAGCTGCGCGTTGTGCCAGCCGGCTTCACCGGCGGCATCGCCCGGCACGTGCGGCGCTTCGTGTGCCGCTTGCGCGGAATGTGCCGAATGTACCGGTTGCGCGGCGCGTGCGCCCGAGAACGGGCAGCCCGCCGGCGCTTCGTCGCCGGGTGGCTGCATATGACCAGAATTCACGACTTTCTCCAGGATTGAATGACGGGGGCGCGGCGCGCGTTCCACACGTCACTGCGGCGCGCGCCGGGCAAAACCGGTCAGGTCACCGCGCCGCGTTCGGCGAACTCGGGCGCCTTCCACGCGTCGGTGGCCAGGATGTCGCGCAGCGTCTCGACGGCATCCCACACGTCGACGAAGCGCACATAGAGCGGCGTGAAGCCGAAGCGCAGCACGTACGGCTCGCGGTAGTCGCCGATCACGCCGCGCGCGATCAGCGCCTGCATCACTTCGTAGCCGTGCGGATGCTCGAAGCTCGCCTGCGAGCCGCGCTGGTGATGCGAGCGCGGCGTGACGAGCTTCAGCGACAGGCCCGCGCAGCGCGCTTCGACGAGCGCGATGAACGCGTCGGTCAGCGCGAGCGACTTGCGGCGGATCGCCTGCATGTCGGTCTGCAGGAACACGTCGAGCCCGCATTCGACCATCGACATCGACACGATCGGCTGCGTGCCGCACAGGAAGCGCGCGATGCCCGGATCGGGCGCGAAGCCCGGCTGCATCGCGAACGGCGCGCGGTGGCCCCACCAGCCGGACAGCGGCTGCGAGAAATGCGCGTGATGGCGCTGCGGCACCCACACGAACGCGGGCGAACCGGGGCCGCCGTTCAGGTACTTGTACGTGCAGCCGACCGCGCCGTCCGCGCGCGCGCCGTTCAGGTCGACCGGCACCGCGCCGGCCGAGTGCGCGAGATCCCACAGCATCAGCGCGCCTGCGTCGTGCACGAGCTGCGTGACGGCCGGCATGTCGTGCATGTAGCCGGTGCGGTAGTTCACGTGCGTGATCATCGCGACGGCCGTGTCCGCGCCGAGCGCGTCGGGCAGGTCGGCCGGATCGTCGATCAGGCGCAGCTCGTAGCCGCCGCCGAGCTGCTCGATCAGCCCCTGCGCGATATACAGGTCGGTCGGGAAGTTCGAACGCTCCGACACGATCACGCGGCGCTCGGGCGCGCGCTCGGCCTGGTGGCGCAGCATCGCCGACAGCAGCTTGAACAGGTTGATCGAGATGGTGTCGGTCACGACCGTTTCACCGGATGCACCGCCGATCAGCGTCGCGAGCTTGTCGCCGAGACGGCGCGGCAGCGCGAACCAGCCGGCCGTGTTCCAGCTGCGGATCAACCCTTCGCCCCATTCGGCGCTAATCACCTGCTGCGCGCGGGCGGCCGATGCGCGCGGCTGCGCGCCGAGCGAGTTGCCGTCGAGGTAGATCACGCCGTCGGGCAGCGCGAACTGGTCGCGCAGCGGGGCGAGCGGGTCGTCGCGGTCGAGGGCGAGCGCGTCTTCACGGGTCTTGATCATGATGTGGGGTCGTAGGTCGGGGTAATCAGGAAGCACGCGCGGGCAGCGCGCGCAGCACCGCGCGCACGGGGCTCGCATCGAGCGTCGCGAACTTCAGCGGCAGTGCGATCAGTTCGTAGTCGCCGGGCGGCACGTCGTCGAGCACGATGCCTTCGAGGATCGCCATCCGGTGCGCACGCACGCGGTGATGCGCGTCCATCGTCTTCGATTCCTGCGGGTCGAGCGACGGCGTGTCGATGCCGATCAGCTTCACGCCATGCGCGGCGAGCAGGTCGATCGTTTCAGGCGCGACTGCGCAGAAGCCGGGGTCCCATTGCGCGACCGGCGCTTGCGCACAGGTGCGCAGCAGCACGCGCGGCGGCACGCCGTCGAGCGCGGCCGCGATATCGGCCGGCTGCACGACGGGCGATGCGCCGATGCAATGGATCACGCGGCACGGGCCGAGATAGGTGTCGAGCGGCACGGCGCCGATCGGTGCGCCGTCGGCGTCGTAGTGCAGCGGCGCGTCGCAGTGCGCGCCCGTATGCGGCGACAGCGTCAGGCGCGCGACGTTGACCGGCGAGCCGGCCTCCATCCGCCACACGCGTTCGACGGAAACCGGCGTATCACCCGGCCATACGGGAGTGGCGGGGCTGACAGGCGGCGAGATGTCCCAGAGTGTGTCCATGGCATGACGAAGCGGTGAGTCGATGCTTCGAATGATAGGTGGACGCTCGCAGAAAGTGCTTGCGAAATAAACATGGACAATCCGCCGGATTGGCAGATAATTCGACTCAGAGGGAAAACGGGGACCAAAAATGCACGCGATCACGCTCGATGCCACCGACTGCCGGATTCTGGCGGTATTGCAGGAGGAGGGCAGAATCAGCAATCTCGACCTGGCGGAGCGGATTTCGCTTTCGCCGTCCGCCTGCCTGCGCCGCATGCGCCTGCTCGAGGAGCAGGGCGTGATCGAGCACTATCGCGCGTGCCTGAGCCGCGAGAAGCTCGGCTTCGAGCTCGAGGCGTTCGTGCAGGTATCGATGCGCAACGAAGAGAATCAATGGCACGAGCGCTTCGCGGAAGCGCTGCGCGAATGGCCCGAGGTGGTCGGCGCGTTCGTCGTGACGGGCGAGAGCCACTATCTGCTGCGCGTGCTCGCGCACAACCTCAAGCACTATTCGGATTTCGTGCTGAACCGGCTCTACAAGGCGCCCGGCGTGATGGACATCCGTTCGAACATCGTGCTGCAGACGTTGAAGGACGAAGCCGGCGCGCCGGTCGGGCTGGCGCGCACGGGCGCGATCAAAGCGGTGTAAGGCCGTGGAAGCCGCCGCCGTGGAACACGAGCGGCGGTGTCTCGTCCGAAGCGGCGCGCACGCCGCAGCGTTCCACTTCGCCGACGAAGATCACGTGGTCGCCTTCGTCGTAGCGGCTGCGGTTATGGCATTCGAACCACGCGAGCGCGCCGTCGAGCACGGGCATCCCCGAGTTGCCGGCCACATGCGCGATTCCTTCGAAGCGGTCGCCCTTGTAGGTCGAGAAGCGCTTGCACAGGTCGAGTTGCGACGCCGCAAGCACGTTCACCACGTAATGACTGTTGCCGCGAAACACGGGCGTCGACGCCGATTTGTGCGCGAGGCTCCACAGCACGAGCGGCGGATCGAGCGATACCGAGTTGAACGAGCTGGCGGTGATGCCGATCAGTTGCCCGGACGGTGCGCGCGTCGTGATCACCGTCACGCCCGTCGCGAACTGGCCGAGTGCCTGGCGGAAGGCGGCCGCATCGAAATCCGGCGGGTTGGCGCGGCTCATCGGGCGGCCATCCGGAACGAAACGGGCGGGCGCGGCGCGACGCGGGTGCGACGGGCGCGGCGGACGAAAGGCGACAAGGCGGTCGATTGGGAAGTGGTGCGCATGGCCCGATTTTAGCGGAATCGGGGCCGCCGGACCCGGCCGGACGGCACATCGCGGGGATAGCGTGACGTAACGAACACTGCAACGCGCTGCCGGGTTCACGATGGCGCGCGGTCGGCATGGCCGTTCTGTCGCGTTTTTGTGCGGTGCCGCCGGCCTGTCCACCTGCCGATCCGCCATGCGCGCCATCGACGCCCGCGCTATTGCGTCGCCGCCAGCCCGAGCGACAGCGCACCCGTCACGATCAGGCTCGATGCCCACACCGCATCGAGATTGAACCAGCTCCGCGACACGAACTTCAGCCCGAGATAGCGGTACACGAGCCACGCGAGCCCGCCGCCGGCGGCGATCATCGCGGCCGCATGCACGGCCGCGACGACGAGCGCCATCCCGAGATGCGCATCGACGAGCGTGGCCGCCGCGCGGTGGCCGGCATCCATGTCGAGCCCGCAAAGCCCGAGGTAGATCGGCACCAGCATCAGCCCCGCGCCGTGCGCGATCGCGACCGCGAACGACCACAGGCCGAGCCGCGCCGGCGGGATCCGCGCGAGCGCACGCGGATGCCGGCGCCGGATCAGCAGCACGGCGCCGAAGCCGATCACGAGCGCGCTCGCGCCGATCCGGATCGCCGACTGCCACGCGAGCAGCGCCGCGAGCAGCCCGAACGGCAGCATCACCGCGAATACCGCGAGCGCATGGCCGAGCGCGAGATAGCCGAGCGCCGCGACGAGCGCGCCGCCGCGGCGCGTCATCAATGCGTTCGACACCGCGAGCGGCCAGCCCATCGCGGGATTGAGCCCGTGATACACGCCGCTCGCGAGCACGGCCGCCCACAGCGCGAACTGCGCGTGAAGTCCGGCGTTCAACGCTTGACCGACGGGTAGCAGAACGAGTCGGTCGAGCAGTCGCCGCCTTCGAGCCGGATCTGGTGCGCGCGATAGCCGTCGGGGAACTCGACCCAGTAATCATCGGCGAGCGTCAGCCCGCCGTCCGGCCCCGCATGTGCGAGCACCTGCGCGGCGGGCACGCCGTCCGGATAGAACTGGTCGTCCCATGTCGAATAAAGCGAGTTGGTCCAGTACACGCGCCGGCCGTCGCGGCTGATCTCGACCATCTGCGGGCCGCCCGCGAACGCGCGGCCGTTCGTGTGCGGCGCGCGGCGCACGATGCCGCCGATCCGCACCGACCCCGCGAGCACCGGGTTATGCGGATCCGACACGTCGTACTGGCGCATCTCGCCGGTGCCCCAGCACGACACGTAGAGGAAGCGGTCGTCGAGCGATAGGTCGATGTCGGTCACGAGCGGCGGCACCGCGCCGAACGCTTTCAGCAGCGGCGGCAGTTCGTCGGCCGCGGCCGGTTCGGGCGGGATCGTCGCGGTCTTCTTCACATGGAACTTGCCGTCCTCGCGCCACCAGGTCCAGATCGAGCCTTCGAGGTTCGTCGTATCGACCACCACGCCGACGAATCCGTATTCGCGCACCGGGTCGTGCGCGGGACGCACTTCGAGCGCCATCTGGTGCTGCGCGCCGAGATCGATCGTCTGCACGTTGCGCCGCGCGCGCAGGTCCCAGAAATGCAGCCGGTGCCCGTATTTGTTCGCGAGCAGGTCCTCGGGCACGATGCCGTTCTCGAATTGCGGCGGCAGCGCCCATTCGCTCGACACCATGTAGTCGCGCGGCAGGTTCCACCAGAAATCGTAGTGCTTGTCCTGCGGGCCGCGATCGATCTCCCAGCGGCCGAGCACGTCGAAGGTTTCGCAATCCATGATGAAGATGCCGGGCGCGCCGTCGGTGCCGTCCTTGCCCGCGCCGCCGAGCGTGCTCACGTAGATGCCCTCGGGGCCGCAGTGAACGGTGTGCGGCCGCGAATAACCGGTCTTCGCGAAGATCTCCTCGGGCTCGATGATCTTGTGGATCCGTGCCTGCGTCGGATGCGGCTTCGTGTCGATCACGTAGATGCGCGACGAGCGCAGGCCGGGGATGATCAGGAAGCGGCGTTCGAGGAACGCATGGCCGGTCAGCGGCGACAGCGCCGACGAGCACGCATTCCAGCCGAAGTGGTGAAACTCGTCGCCGGTGTTCGGCATCGTCACCGTGTGCACGATCTTTCCGTAGGTCGGCGAGCCGGGTTTCACGTCGATCACGGCGAGCGCGTCGGGTCTGGAAAAATCGGGGCTCAGCAACAACGTATAGGCAAACTCTTCCGCCGGCGCCTGCATCGCAAGCTCGGGCGAAGCGTGAAACGTCGGGTCAGGCCGCATGCTCATGGTGATGCCCTCTCGGTGGTATCGGACTACTGACGCACGGCCGTGCGCTGCGGGCGTGCGGGTCGAGGTGGCCGCGCGGCGCGCATCTCGCCGGCGGGCGCGATCGGCAGGCGGACGCACGCGTCGGCGACACGCGCGGCGCCGTGCATCAGATCGTGAAAGCGGGTGAAGACGATGAACCGGATCGCGACGCCCTGAGTGACACGCGCGCACGATATCGCGAAGGTGAAGTTGAAGCGTCGGCTCGCGACGTGGCGGCGACCGGGCCCGCGACGCGGGCGATGTCTGTCAAGACGTGCATATCGATGTTCCGGCAGATGATGGGTGCATCAGGGTCGGGCGTGCATCGGACGCTTTGCGAGGCCGGACGGTTTGCGCCGCGGTTACGCGTGCCTAAGTGTAGTCGAGAAACGTGTGGCCGGTCGCGCGCGGCACCTGTGCGATCTGCCAGGTTCGCGCGCGAGTGAGATACTTGCCGAAGTGCCGCTGCGTCCCGTACCACGGACGCGCAGCGGCGAGATGCAACGGTGGCGCCGGCACCTGCGTGCCGGCTGCTGTCATCAACGAGGGTCTGATTTCATGGGGAACGAAATGCTTGAAACCGCGACGTTGGGAGGCGGGTGTTTCTGGTGCACGGAGGCCGTGTTTCTCGACGTCGACGGCGTGACGGCCGTCCAGTCGGGCTATGCGGGCGGCCATACGCGCAATCCCGGTTATCGCGACATCTGCGAAGGCGACACGGGCCACGCGGAAGTCGTCAACGTGACGTTCGATCCGGCGCGCATCGGCTATCGCGAGATTCTCGAGATCTTCTTCGCGACGCACGATCCGACCCAGTTGAACCGGCAGGGCAACGACGTCGGCACGCAGTACCGGTCGGTCGTGTTCACGCATTCCGATGCGCAGCGCGACACCGCGCTGGACGTGATCAGCGAGCTGGAGCGCGAGCAGGTGTTCGGGCAGCCGATCGTCACGCAGGTCGTGCCGCTCGACGGCAACTACTGGCCGGCCGAGGACTATCACCAGAACTATTACGCGCGTAACCCGGGGCAGGGCTACTGCTCGGTCGTGATCGGGCCGAAGCTCGCGAAATTCCGGCAGAAGTTCTCGCACCGGCTGAAGTCGCTGCGCGGCGCGTAAGCGCGCGACCGGCGGAAACCGGCGAACCCGACGTCAAGCCGCCTCGTTGCGCCACTGCGCGCACGCGGCGGCGATTTCGCGCGCGAGCGCGATGCACGACAGCGGCGCGGAGCCTTCCGCCTTGTTGTTGATCGTGATGATCACCGGCTGCCCGGCCAGCGCGTAGCGCGCGGCCAGTTCGGCGAGCGCCGAGCGCGTGGCCGGATCCTCGTCGACGAGCTTGTCGAACGGTTCGTACTTCGCTTTCGCCTGTTCGTACTTGAAGCCGCCGTGCAGGCTCCAGCGCACGATCAGCGGGCCCGGCGCGTCGCCGTCGAGCAGCGCGAGGGCGGCGGCCTGGCGCAGCGGGTCGGGCATCCGCGCGTGCAGGCCGACGCAGTAGCGCACGCCGAGCGCGGCGAGCGCGCGGATGAAGCGCGGCGTGAGCAGGCTCGCGTCGCGGATCTCGATCGCGTAGCGCGGGCCGTCGGCTTCCGGCGGCAGCGGCGGCAGCGCCGCGAAGAACGCGGCGAGCCGGTCGATCAGCGCGGCCGGTTCGGCGAGCAGATGATCGGGCAGCGGCGAGAACTGGAACACGAGCACGCCGGCCTTCCGGCCGAGCCCTTCGACGCAAGGCTGCACGAATTCCCGGGTGGCGAGTTGCGCGTCGAGGAAGGTCGGGTTCGGTCCCGACGGCTCGCCGCGCCGGCCGCGCACGACCGCGTCGGTCACGGCGGCCGGCGCCTTCACGACGAAACGGAAATCGTCGGGCACCTGCTGCGCGTAGCGCAGGTAGTCGGCCACCGACAGCGGGCCGTAGAACGACCGGTCGAGGCTCACGCTCTTCAATAGCGGATGCGCGCCGTATGCTTCGAGCCCTTCGCGCGACAGCTTCGTCTGCGCGAAATCGCCGTCGTAGACGATGCCGTTCCAGCCGGGGAAGTACCACGACGACGTGCCGAGCCGGACGTTAGGCGGCAGGCCGGCCGCTGCATCGGCGACGTCCGCTGCGATCGGCGCGGGCGGCACGCCGCGCTGGCGCCGGCCTTTTTTCGTCGGCGCGGCCGGTGGCGATGGTTCGTCCCACAGCAGGCCGGAGGCGGGCGGCGGTTCGTCGGAGTCGGAACGGCGGGAGGCTGCGCGGGCGGGTGGCGCCTGCCGCGCATCGTCATGCGGGTTCGACGTCACGCGGTCATTGGCGTTTGCAGCGGGCGGGTCGCCTGCGGGAGGCGACGCGCGTGCAGCGTCCGCCGGCACGCCGAACAGGTCGAATTGTCCGTCGGCGTGCGACTCGTCCGTGTCGTCGCGCTGCTGTCGTTCCGGCGGCGCCTTGCGCCGCGTCCTGCCGTCACCCATGCATGCCCAGCGTGAAGCGCCGCCTAGCGCGGCAGCGCATGTTCGTACATATAGCGCCGCGACCACGGCAGCGTTTTCGCGCTGCGTCCGGCCTTGCGGCACACGATCTGGAAGATCGACACGTCGTCGTGTTCGAACGCATACGCGCAGCCGGCGAGATACACGCGCCAGATGCGGAATTTTTCGTCGTCGACGAGTTTTCGCGCTTCCTCGGCCTTCGCCTCGAAGTTTTCCGTCCAGATGTCGAGCGTGCGCGCATAGTGCCGCCGCAGGCTTTCGACGTCAACCGCTTCCAGCCCGCCGCGCTGCGCCGCTTCGAGCGCGAGGCTGATGTGCGGCAGCTCGCCGTCCGGGAACACGTAGCGGTCGATGAACTCGCCGCCGCCGAGCGCCGTTTCGCCGCTTTCCGCGTCGGTCGACGTGATGCCGTGGTTCATCGCGATGCCGTCGTCGGCGAGCAGTTCGCGCACCCGCGAGAAGTACAGCGGCAGGTTCTTGCGGCCGACGTGCTCGAACATCCCGACGCTCGTGATGCGGTCGAACTGGCCGTCGATTTCGCGGTAGTCCTGCAGGCGGATCTCGATCTTGTCTTCCAGTCCCGCGGCCTTCACGCGCGCGGTCGCGAGGTCGAACTGGTTCTGCGACAGCGTCACGCCGAGACACGTCGCGCCGAACTTCTGCGCGGCGCGCAGCACGAGCGCGCCCCAGCCGCAGCCGATGTCGAGCAGGCGCTGGCCCGGCTGCAACTGGATTTTCGTGAGGATGTGGTCGATCTTCTTGATCTGCGCGGTGGCAAGATCCTCGTCGCCGTTCTCGAAGTACGCGCACGAGTACACCATGTTCTCGTCGAGCCACAGCCTGTAGAACTCGTTCGAGACGTCGTAGTGGTACTGGATCGCCTTCTTGTCGGTGTTCTTCGTGTGATTGAAGTAGCGCTTCACGCGCGCGAGCTTGCTCGCGCTCGTCACCGTGTTGCGCGCGAGCGAGTAGCCGATGTTGATGATGTCCGACAGCTTGCCCTCGATGTCGATCTTGCCCTTCACGTACGCCTCGCCGAGATTGTCGAGGCTCGGTTCGAGCAACAGCGGCAACGCCGACGCGCTGTTCACCTTCAGCGTGACCTGCGGCGCGCTGAAGGTGCCGAAATCGAGTTGCTCGCCGTTCCACAGCACGAGGCGCGCCGGTATGTTCGCTTTCGCCCGTACTTCGTCCGCCCACTGTGCCAGCTTCTTTTCCCAGAACATTTGGATTCTCCGTTTGTTCGTTGAATCGAATACAGCCAAGTATCTTGACGGCGCCCGCCGCTTGCGGCGCGGGCGCCCGGATGCAATACGAGACACGACCGGCGTGCGCCGGCGCCGCGCTTACGGCGACAGGCGCGAAATCGTCCAGCCCGGCGACGTGTCGGCGTCGCGCGTATAGAGCAGACGGTCGTGCAGCCGCGACGGGCGCCCCTGCCAGAACTCGATCGCGTCGGGCACGAGGCGGTAGCCGCCCCAGTGCGGCGGGCGCGGCGGGGCGTCGCCGTAGCGTTCGCTGACGGCCTTCTCGCGCGCTTCGAGCGTCGCGCGGCTGTCGATCACCGCGCTCTGGTCGGACGCCCATGCGCCGATGCGCGAACCGAGCGGGCGCGACGCGAAATAGCGGTCGCTTTCTTCGGCGCTGGTTTTCTCGATCCGGCCTTCGATGCGCACCTGGCGCTCGAGCTCGATCCAGTAGAACAGCAGCGCCGCTTGCGGATGCGCGGCGAGGTCGTGCCCCTTGCGGCTTTCGTAATTGGTGAAAAAGACGAACCCGCGTTCGTCGACGCCCTTGATGAGCACGATCCGGGCCGACGGCCGTCCGTCGGCGCCGACGGTCGCGAGCGTCATCGTGTTCGGCTCGGGCAGTTTGGCGGCGAGCGCCTCCTTGAACCAGCGGTCGAACTGGACGAAGGGGTCGGGGGCGGCATCGGCTTCGTCGAGCGAAGCACGCGAATAGTTGATGCGGAGATCGGCGAGAGTCGTCATGTTATGCAAACGCTTCAATCTGGGGCCAGTATAGCGAACGCGCAAGAATCGTGCGTGCACAGTGGGACGTGGGAGCGGGGAGTTCAGGCAAAATAGAGGGCTGCTCGACTTACGTTTTCCTTGCTGCCATGTCCGCTGCCGACACTGCCCCGCCCAGTTCTTCTGATCTTACCCCGACCCCGACAATCCAGCTTGACGTGGATCGCGAACGGCGTTTCGGCGGCGTCGCGCGGCTGTATGGCGCGCCGGCGGCCGCCGCTTTCGAGCGTGCGCACGTCGCGGTGATCGGGATCGGCGGCGTCGGGTCGTGGACGGCCGAGGCGCTCGCGCGCAGCGCGGTCGGCACGCTGACGCTGATCGATCTCGACAACGTCGCGGAAAGCAATACGAACCGGCAGATCCATGCGCTCGACGGCAATTACGGCAAGCCGAAGGTCGACGCGATGGCCGAGCGGATCGCGCTGATCGATCCCGCGTGCCGCGTGAACCGGATCGAGGATTTCGCGGAACCCGACAACTTCGACGCGCTGCTCGGCGGCGGCTTCGACTACGTGATCGATGCGATCGACAGCGTGCGCACGAAGGTCGCGCTGATCGCGTGGTGCGTCGCGAAGCGGCAGCCGCTCGTCACGGTCGGCGGCGCGGGCGGGCAGCTCGACCCGACGCGCATCCGGATCGACGATCTCGCGCTGACGATCCAGGATCCATTGCTGTCGAAGGTGCGCGCGCAGTTGCGCAAGCAGCACGGCTTTCCGCGCGGGCCGAAGGCGCGTTTCAAGGTCAGCGCCGTGTATTCGGACGAGCCGCTGATCTACCCGGAAGCGGCTGCATGCGACATCGAGGACGGCGCGGAGCCGTCCACGGCCGCGCACGTCGCGGGGCTCAACTGTGCGGGATTCGGTTCGAGCGTGTGCGTGACCGCGAGCTTCGGCTTCGCGGCCGCCGCGCATGCGCTGCGCGCGATCGCGGCGCAGGCCGCCGGCTGAGCTGCTGATCGGCGACGCGCGGGCGTTGCTTCATGCTGCGGCGCGGGACACGCGCTGCCGGCGATACGGTGCCCCAGCCGGGCCATTGCGGCCCGGCCGGTCGTTCGTCAGTTGAGCGCCATGCTCAGCTTGCGCCGCCATCCGGCGACGATATCGGGGCGGTCGCCCGCCAGCTCGAACACCGAAATCATCGTCTTGCGGCCGAGATCGTCGCCGTACGCGCGGTCGCGCAGCACGATTTCCAGCAACTGCTCCAGCGCGCCTTCATACTCGCGCCGCGCGATCAGGCTCTGCGCGAGGTCGAAGCGCGCGTCGAGATCGCCGGGGTTCGCCGCAATGCGCGCTTCGAGCGCGTCGGTCGGCGGCAGGTCGGCCGTTGCGTCGAGCGCGTCGAAACGGGTCTTGATCGCCTGGTAGCGCGGATCGCCGTCCTGCACGATCTGCGGCGACAGGCGCTCGGCCTCGGCGCGCGCGACTTCGACCTGGTTGTTCGCGAGCAGCAGTTCGATCAGGTCGAGGCGCGCGTCGTCGAAACCGGGGTTCAGCGCGAGCGCCGCTTCGAGGTGCGTGAGCGCGTCGTCGTAGCGCGATTCTGCCATCGCGTACTGCGCGGCGCGGCGTTCGGCTTCCTCGGGCGCCGGCAGCAGCCGGTCGAGGAACGCGCGCAACTGGCCTTCGGGCAGCACGCCGACGAACTGGTCGACCGGGCGCCCGTCCGCGAACGCGATCACGTGCGGGATGCTGCGCGTCTGGAAGTGCGCGGCGAGTTCCTGGTTCTCGTCGACGTTGACCTTCACGAGCTTCCAGCGGCCGTCGTAATCGGCTTCGAGTTTTTCGAGCAGCGGGCCGAGCGTCTTGCAGGGGCCGCACCACGGCGCCCAGAAGTCGACCAGCACGGGCGTGTCCAGCGACGCCTCGATGACGTCTTTCTCGAATGTGGCAAGCGTGGTGTCCATGTCGTTCTCTTCCGTTCGAATATCGTCAGGATGGGGGCGGCGCGCCCGTTTTTCAACGCGGCTTCGACTCGGGCAGCGGAATCCACTCGGTCTCGCCCGGCACCTTGCCCATTTCCTGGCGCGTCCAGGCTTCCTTCGCGCGCGCGATCGCGTCGCGGCTGCTGGCGACGAAATTCCATTCGATGAAGCGCTCGCCGTCGATCCTGTCGCCGCCGAGCAGCATCGCGCGCGCGCCGCCGGCGCTCGTCAGCGCGACCGCCGCGCCCGGCGCGAGCACGGCCATCTGCTCGGCCGGAACCGGCGTGCCGTCGATCGCGAGATCGCCGTCGACCACGTAGACCGCGCGCTCCTCGTGCGATGCGTCGAGTTCGATGCGGCCGCCGGCCGCGAATTCGGCCGCGACGTACAGCGTGCGCGAGAACGTCGTGACCGGCGAGCGCAGCCCGAACGCATCGCCGGCGATCACCGTCAGCGACACGCCGTCTTCGTCGCGCTTCGGCAGCGTGTCGGCCGCATGGTGCTCGAACGACGGCTCGGTGGTTTCGTGCGCGCGCGGCAGCGCGACCCAGGTCTGGATCCCGTGCACCATGTGGCCGTTTGCGCGCTGCGCATCGGGCGTGCGTTCGGAGTGGACGATCCCGCGGCCGGCCGTCATCCAGTTCACGTCGCCCGGCACGATTTCCTGCCGCGAGCCGAGGCTGTCGCGGTGCAGGATCGCGCCGTCGAACAGGTAGGTGACGGTCGCGAGCCCGATATGCGGATGCGGGCGCACGTCGAGCCCGGTGCCGGCCGGCAGCGTGGCGGGCCCCATGTGATCGAAGAAGATGAACGGGCCGACGAGGCGCGCGGCGAGCGCGGGCAGCGTGCGGCGCACCTGCAGATTGCCGATGTCGCGCACGTGCGGCTTCAGCAGGGCTTTGATCGAGTCGGTCATGGCGGGTCCGGTGATGCGATGGGGATGCAGGTCATTGTAATAGCCGTCCGCCGACGATTCCATGCGCGCCGCGCGGGTATCGGGCCGGGCGGCGAAACCCGGTAGACTGACGCGCTTCTCAAGAAAACGCCGGGCCACCCCAAGTTTTCCTGACCCCCTCAGGGGGCCTGGCGCGAAGCGACAGGGTTGGGGTACTTTGCACAACGATTCGACAATCGAGGAGACGCCGATGATGGCCCCGAAGGACTTGCTGCTCGCGCTGGTCGTGATCCTGGCGTGGGGCGTGAACTTCGTCGTGATCAAGGTCGGCCTGCACGGGATGCCGCCGATGCTGCTCGGCGCGCTGCGCTTCACGCTCGCGGCCGTGCCCGCGGTGTTCTTCGTGCGCCGGCCGCAGATTCCGTGGCGCCTGCTGCTGCTGTACGGCGCGACGATCCAGCTCGGCCAGTTCGTGTTCCTGTTCACCGGCATGTACGTCGGCATGCCGGCCGGCCTCGCGTCGCTCGTGCTGCAGTCGCAGGCGTTCTTCACGCTGGTGTTCGCGATGCTGTTCCTCGGTGAGCGGCTGCGCGTGCAGAACCTGGTCGGGCTCGCGATCGCCGCGGGCGGGCTCGTCGTGATCGCGGCGCAGGGCGGCCGCGCGATGACGCTCGCGGGCTTCCTGCTGACGATCTGTTCGGCCGCGATGTGGGCGTTCGGCAACATCGTCACGAAGAAGGTCGGGAAAGCGAACCTCGTGTCGCTCGTCGTGTGGGCGAGCCTCGTGCCGCCCGTGCCGTTCTTCCTGCTGTCGCTGTGGTTCGAGGGGCCGCAGCGGATCGCGACCGCGCTCGCCGGGCTCGACGGTGCGTCGATCTTCGCGGTCGTCTATCTCGCGTTCGTCGCGACGCTGCTCGGCTACGGGCTGTGGAGCCGCCTGATGTCGCGCTACCCGGCCGCGCAGGTCGCGCAATTTTCGCTGCTGGTGCCGATCGTCGGGCTCGCGTCGTCGGCGCTGCTGCTCGACGAGCACCTGACGCGCGCGCAACTGATCGGCGCGGCGCTCGTGATGGGCGGGCTCGCGGTGAACGTGTTCGGCGGGAAACTGATGCGCCGCTTCGCGGCGTCGTGACGCGCCGGCACGCGCTGCGTGCCGGCGGCGGGGCGGGGTGGCCGGGTACGGCCGTCAGGCCATCCGGTTCTTCGCGAGCGGCGGATTCGCGGCGAAATAACGCTTGATGCCGCGGAAGATCGCGTCGGCCATCTCGTCGCGATAGCTGTCGTCGTTGAGCCTGCGCTCTTCGTCCGGGTTGCTGATGAACGCGGTCTCGACGAGGATCGACGGAATGTCGGGCGCCTTCAGCACCGCGAACCCGGCCTGCTCGACCGAGCCCTTGTGCAGCTTGTTGATGCCGCCGACTTCCTTCAGCACGTAGTTGCCGTAGCGCATCGAATCGCGGATCTGAGCGGTCGTCGACATGTCGAACAGCGCGCGGCTCACGGCCGCGTCCTGTGTCTTGATGTTGATGCCGCCGATCAGGTCCGACGAATTCTCCTTGTTCGCGAGCCAGCGCGCCGCGGCGCTCGACGCGCCGTGATCGGATAGCGCGAACACCGACGAGCCGCGCGCGGACGGCGTCGTGAACGCGTCCGCGTGGATCGACACGAAGAGATCGGCGCCGACGCGGCGCGCCTTCTGCACGCGCACGTTCAGCGGCACGAAGAAGTCGGCGTCGCGCGTCATCATCGCGCGCATGTTCGGCGCGCCGTCGATCTTCGCGCGCAGCTTCTTCGCGATGTCGAGCGCGATGTGCTTCTCGTACGTGCCGCCGCCGCCGATCGCGCCCGGATCCTCGCCGCCGTGGCCCGGATCGATCGCGACCGTCAGCAGGCGCACGGTGCCGCCCTTGCCGGATTTCGGTGCGGTGAACTTGTAGGTGTCGCCGTCGTCGTCGCTGTCGTCGCGGCGCGCGATGACGGGCGGCGGCTTGACGGCCGGCTTCGCGGGCGTCGCGGGCGTGCCGGCAGCCGGCGGCGTGTGCGGTGTGCCCGGCGTGTTCTGCGCGAAGCGCTGGAAGAACGCGTCGCTGTTGTCGTTGCCCGCGACGGGCGGCGTGGCCGGCCCGTTCAGCGCGCTCGGCGGCTGCATCTGCTGCGCGCGCGCCGTGTCGTTGAGCGCCTGTTCCTTGCGTTCCGTCTGCGCGATCAGGTCGGTCAGCGGATCGGGCGCGACGGCCGGATACAGGTCGAACACGAGCCGGTACTTGTAGGTGCCGACCGGCGGCAGCGTGAACACCTGCGGCTTCACCGAGCCTTTCAGGTCGAACACCATCCGCACGACGTGCGGCTGATACTGGCCGACGCGCACCGACTGGATCTGCGGATCGTTCGGCGCGATCTTCGACACGAGGTCGCGCAGCGCCTGGTCGAGATCGAGGCCGTTCAGGTCGACGACGAGACGGTCGGGACCCTGCAGCAGTTGTTGGCTATTCTGCAGCGGCTGGTCGGATTCGATCGTGACGCGCGTGTAATCGCGCGCGGGCCACACGCGCACGCCGAGCACCGACGACGCGTGCGCGAGCCGCGGCGCGACGAGGCCGAGCACCAGCGTCGACGCGCCCGCGCGCAGGATCTGGCGGCGCCGCCAGTTATGCGTCGCGGTGGCCGCCGATTCGATCGAGCGGAACGGTTTGATCAACATCTTTCGAGACATGCCTTTCCTGAAGCGCTGTACGCCCGGACGGTGAGGGCGCGGCCGTCGCCATCCACGTCGAGCGAGAAAACCAGGTCGGGCACGCCGAGCAGCACGCCCGCCTGTTGCGGCCATTCGACGAGGCAGATCGCGCTGGAATTGAAATATTCGCGAAAGCCTGCGTCGGACCATTCGGCCGGATCGTTGAATCGATACAGATCGAAGTGATAGACCTCAAGTTCCCCATCGCTGCGTTCGAGCGCGTACGGCTCGACGAGCGTATAGGTCGGGCTGCGCACGCGGCCCTGGTGGCCGAGGCCGCGCAGGATCGCGCGCACGAGGGTCGTCTTGCCCGCGCCGAGATCGCCGACCAGCTGGATCTGCAGCCCGTCGAACGCATGCGCGCGGGCGAGATCGAGGCGCGCCGCGTCGAGCGCATGCGCGAAGCGGGTGCCGAAGGCCTCGGTCGCCGCTTCGTCGGCGAGCGCGATCACGCGCTCCGCGAGCGGGGCGGGCAGCGTGGCGGCATGAGGCGTATGGGACGTGGCTGGCATTCTCGTAAAATAGTGCGATGAACCGATTACCGGAACTCGCCGCATCCGACAGGCCTTCGACTCATGCCGAAGGCGCGGCGCCGTGCGCGCTCGACGATGCGGCCTTGACTGCGCTCGCCGCGCGCATCAGGGCGTGGGGGCGCGAATTGGGTTTCGGGGCGATCGGCATCAGCGATACCGATCTCTCGGATGCCGAAGCAGGCCTCGCCGCCTGGCTGGAAGCCGGATACCACGGCGAAATGGATTATATGGCGAAACATGGGATGAAACGCGCGCGGCCGGCCGAACTTGTGGCCGGTACGCGACGCGTGATTTCCGTGCGACTCGCCTACCTGCCGGCCGAAACGCTCGCCCCTGGCGCGCCCGGCGATGTGCCCGGTGCGCTCGCGCCGCACGACTGGCGCGCACGCGAACGGGCGCGGCTCGACGATCCGCAGGCGGCCGTCGTGTCGATCTATGCGCGCGGCCGCGACTATCACAAGGTGCTGCGCAACCGGCTGCAGACGCTCGCGGAGCGCATCGAGCACGAGATCGGCGCGTTCGGCTACCGCGTGTTCACCGACTCGGCGCCCGTGCTCGAGGTCGAGCTCGCGCAGAAGGCCGGCGTCGGCTGGCGCGGCAAGCACACGCTGCTGCTGCAGCGCGATGCGGGTTCGCTGTTCTTCCTCGGCGAGATCTACGTCGATATTCCGCTGCCGACCGACGCGCACACGTCGCCCGATACCGCACCCGAGACCCCGGGCGCGCATTGCGGCAGTTGCACGCGCTGCATCGACGCGTGCCCGACCGGCGCGATCGTCGAGCCGTACCGCGTCGATGCGCGCCGCTGCATCTCGTACCTGACGATCGAGCTGAAAGGCAGCATTCCCGAGCCGCTACGGCCGATGATCGGCAATCGCGTGTACGGCTGCGACGACTGCCAGCTCGTGTGCCCGTGGAACAAGTTCGCGCAGGCCGCGCCGGTGGCCGATTTCGACGTGCGGCACGGCCTCGACCGCGCGACGCTCGTCGAGCTGTTCGGGTGGGATGCGGAAGCGTTCGATACGCGGATGCAGGGCAGCGCGATCCGGCGCATCGGTTACGAAAGCTGGCTGCGCAATCTCGCGGTCGGGCTCGGCAATGCGCTGCGCGCGAGCGCCGACCGGCTTTCGCCGCAGGCGCGCGACGCGATCGTCGCCGCGTTGCGCGCGCGGGCCGACGATCCGTCGCCGGTCGTGCGCGAGCATGTCGAATGGGCGCTGCGCGCCGCGTGAAGGCGGCGTAAAGTGTCGTCGGCGCGCGGCGGTGCCGCGCCATCCATCGCTCAGGAGAGGGCAATGTTCAATGCAGTCATCGACGCGCCGTTCGGCAAGGTCGGCATCCGCACGGACGCCGCGGTGGTGCGCGAGATCGTCTATCTGCCCGAATCGGTGAAGTCGGTCGAGCCGGATTCGCCGCTCGCGAAGCGCGCGGTCAAGCAGATCGAACGTTATTTCGAGCGTGCGTCGGCGCGCTTCGACCTGCCGCTCGCCGAAGTCGGCAGCGCGTTCCAGCACCGCGTGTGGGACGTGATCAGCGATATCCCGCCCGGCACGGTGCTGACCTACGGGCAGGTCGCGAAGCGGATCGGCAGCGCGCCGCGCGCGGTCGGCCAGGCGTGCGGCGCGAACTACTTCCCGCTCGTGATCCCGTGCCATCGCGTCGTCGCGGCAGGCGGCCTCGGCGGCTTCGCGAACCACGACGACAACGGTTATTACCAGAAAGTGAAGCGCTGGCTGCTGGCGCACGAAGGCGTGCCGTACTGATGAGCGAACCGCTGATTTCCCCCGAAGCCGACGACGATGCCGCCGCGGCATCGCCCGCGCTGCTTGCGAGCCGCGCGTCGATCGACGTGTTCTGCGATGCGCTGTGGCTCGAGCACGGGCTGTCGCGCAACACGCTCGACGCGTACCGGCGCGATCTGGTGCTGTTTTCCCGATGGCTGGCCGCGACGCACGACGCGCCGCTCGATTCGGCCGACGAGGCGATGGTGACGGGCTACATTGCCGCGCGCAGCGACGGCAAGGCGACGTCGTCGAACCGGCGGCTGTCGGTGTTCCGTCGCTATTACGGCTGGGCCGTGCGCGAGCATCGCGCGAGCGCGGACCCGACGCTGCGGATCACGTCCGCGAAACAGGCGGCCCGGTTCCCGTCGACATTGTCCGAGGCGCAGGTCGAGGCGCTGCTCGGTGCGCCCGACATCGACACGCCGCTTGGCCTGCGCGATCGCACGATGCTCGAGCTGATGTACGCGAGCGGGCTGCGCGTGAGCGAGCTCGTGACGCTGAAGACCGTCGAGGTCGGCCTCAACGAGGGCGTCGTGCGCGTGATGGGCAAGGGCTCGAAGGAGCGGCTCGTGCCGTTCGGCGAAGTCGCGCACGGCTGGATCGAGCGCTATCTGCGCAATGCGCGGCCGGCGCTGCTCGGCGCACGCGCGGCCGACGCGCTGTTCGTGACCGCGCGCGGCGACGGAATGACGCGCCAGCAGTTCTGGAACATCATCAAGCGCCACGCGCAGCAGGCCGACGTGCGCGCGCACCTGTCGCCGCACACGCTGCGGCATGCGTTCGCGACGCACCTGCTGAACCACGGCGCCGACCTGCGCGTCGTGCAGTTGCTGCTCGGCCACAGCGACATCTCGACCACGCAGATCTATACGCACGTCGCGCGCGAGCGGCTGAGGACGCTGCACGCGCAACACCATCCGCGCGGCTAGCGCACGGGGGCGCGCGATTCCGGCACGGCGCGTTCTTCGCTGCGCGCGCCTGCCGGCCGGCTGGCGTCAGGCCAGGTCGCGCAGCTTGTGCTTCAGCACCTTGCCGGTCGATGCGGCCGGTAACGCGTCGAGCACGCGGATGTGAGCAGGGCGTTTGTAAGGCGCCAATCGCTCCGCGCACCATGCATGCAACGCCGCTTCGTTGGCCGCCGCACCCGGCACCAGCTCGACGAATGCGAGCACTTCCTCGTTGCCTTCGACCGCGCGGCCGATGACGGCCGCCTGCACGACGTCCGGATGCGCGTTCAGCACCTGCTCGACTTCGACCGGATACACGTTGAAGCCGGACCGGATGATCAGTTCCTTGCTGCGGCCCGCGATCGTCACCGCGCCGTCCGCGTCCTGCCGCGCGAGATCGCCGGTGCTCAGCCAGCCGTCCGGCGACACGGCCGCGCGCGTGGCGTCCGCGTTGCGGTAGTAGCCGAGCATCACGTTCGGCCCGCGCACGCGGATCTCGCCGACTTCGCCTTGCGGCACGTCGGTGCCGTCCGGCGCGACGATCCGCATGTCGACGCCCGGAATCGGCACGCCGACCGAGCTGTCGGCGCGCGGCGCGTCGAGCGGCGTCTGCGTGATGGTCGGGCTGCTTTCGGTCATCCCGTAGCCGTTGTGCAGCGGCACGCCATACACGCGCTCGACGCGCGCCTTCAGGTTCGCATCGAGCGGCGAGCCGCCCGAATACGCGAAGCGCAGGCGCGGCGCGTGCCACGCGTGGCCGTGCGTGTGCAGGTGTTCGAGCAGCTTTGCGTGCATCGCGGGCACGCCCTGGAAGATCGTGACGCCTTCGTCGGCGAGCGCGATGCGCACGGCCTCCGGCGCAAAGCGCGGTGCGAGCCGCAGCGTCGCGCCTGCGTACAGGCTGCCGAGGCAGACCGACGCGAGCCCGTACACGTGCGACACGGGCAGCACCGTATAGACGACGTCGTCCGGCGACACGCGGCGCAGCGTGCTCGACGTCGCCGCGATGAACAGCAGGTTGCGGTGCGACAGCATCACGCCTTTCGGCGTGCCGGTCGTGCCGGTCGTGTAGATCAGCGCCGCGCATTGCGCGGCACCGTCGGCGGCCACCGGTTCGGCAGGCGCGCTCGCATCGACGCGATACGACCATGTGCCGATGTCGACCGGCAGCGCGCCGGCGGGCGTCGCGCCGAGCCGCGCCGCGTGGGCACGTGCGTCGGGCGACGCGTCCGTCGCGAACGCGATCAGCTTCGGACGCGCGTGCGCGGCGATCGCATCGAGTTCGCCGGCAGACAGCCGCGCGTTCGACACGAGCGCCCACGCATCGACGCGGGCGACCGCGAACAGCAGCACGATCTGCGCGACGCAGTTTTCCGCGACGATCATCACGCGGTCGCCGCCTTGCACGCCGAGGCTCGCGAGCCGTGCGGCGGCCGCATCGACGGCCTGCGACAAGTCGCCGTACGACAGGCGGCGCGCGTCCTCGATTAGCGCCGGATGCGCGGGCGCCCGCGTGGCCCAGCGCGCGGGCACGTCGGCGATGCGGTTAGGCAGCGCGGCGAGCAGCGCATCGACGTCGAGCGACTCGGAAGAGCGGATGGGCGAGGGCATGGCGTCTCCAGAAAAGGGGCGGGCGGCGGCGTGACGATGTTTGCGAACGATCGTGCCATGACGATGCACGCGCCACAATCGGCCAAACGGGCAATAGCGTTTCGCGATGTCTGCAATGATGATGGGCGGAATCGCCACGGCGACGCCGCGGGCCGCCCGGCAGAAAACGGGCCGCGAGTATACCGCCGGCGCGGGCGCGCCATCGCGCGCGCCGGTCGTTCGCCATTAGAATGCCGCCATGAGTAAATCCAGACACGTGTCCGAAACCCCTGCGACCCAGCTGTTGCGCCGCCACGGCGTCGCGTTCGGCGAGCATCCGTACGAATACGTCGAACACGGCGGCACCGGCGAATCGGCGCGCCAGCTCGGCGTCGACGAGCACAGCGTCGTGAAGACGCTCGTGATGGAAGACGAGCACGCGAAGCCGCTGATCGTGTTGATGCACGGCGACCGCACCGTGTCGACGAAGAACCTCGCGCGGCAGATCGGCGCGAAGCGCGTCGAGCCGTGCAAGCCCGAGGTCGCGAACCGCCATTCGGGTTATCTCGTCGGCGGCACGTCGCCGTTCGGCACGCGCAAGACGATGCCCGTCTACGTCGAGGCGACGATCCTCGAATTGCCGACGATCTACCTGAACGGCGGCCGTCGCGGCTACCTCGTCAGCCTCGCGCCGGCGGTGCTCACGTCGCTGCTCGGCGCGCAGCCCGTGCAGTGCGCGAGCGTCGACTGAGGGTTTCACCTTCGTGGCAGGCCGCGCTCGTTCGGTAGAATGGGCGCCGTTTCGGCTTGCCGCGCACCGAGCCGTCCCTTTACCGATACGTTGAAAGAAGAGTCCTCCGCATGCAGATCCTGCTCGCCGCCCTCGTTGCCTACCTGATCGGTTCGGTGTCGTTCGCCGTCGTCGTCAGCGCCGCGATGGGCCTGGCCGACCCGCGTTCATACGGGTCGAAGAATCCCGGCGCGACCAACGTGCTGCGCAGCGGCAACAAGAAAGCCGCGATCCTGACGCTCGTCGGCGACGCATTCAAGGGCTGGATTGCCGTCTGGCTCGCGCGGCGCTTCGGCCTGCCCGACGTCGCGGTCGCATGGGTCGCGATTGCCGTGTTCATCGGCCACCTGTATCCGGTGTTCTTCCGCTTCCAGGGCGGCAAGGGCGTCGCGACCGCGGCCGGCGTGCTGCTCGCCGTGCACCCGGTGCTCGGGCTCGCGACCGCGCTGACCTGGCTGATCGTCGCATTCTTCTTCCGCTATTCGTCGCTCGCGGCGCTGGTGGCGGCGGTGTTCGCGCCGGTGTTCGACGTATTCCTGTTCGGCACGAGCCACAACCCGGTCGCATGGGCCGTGCTCGCGATGAGCGTGCTGCTCGTGTGGCGTCACCGCGGCAACATTTCGAAGCTGCTCGCAGGGCAGGAGAGCCGGATCGGCGACAAGAAGAAGGCGGCCGCGGACGGCGGCGCGCAGGACGGCGGGAAAGCCTGACGACGCGGCGCTTGCCGCGCGCCGGGCGCGCCGCGTGTGCGGGGCCCGGCGGAATGACGGGACGGATCGGCCGGCGATCAGTCGCGGAAGTTGTTGAAGTCGAGCGGCGTGTCGGTCACGTCCTTGCGCAGCATCGCGATCACGCTCTGCAGGTCGTCGCGCTTCGTGCCCGCCACGCGCACCGCGTCGCCCTGGATGCTCGCCTGCACCTTGATCTTGCTATCCTTCACGAGCCGCACGATCTTCTTCGCGAGATCGCCCGTCACGCCTTTCTTCACGGTGACGATCTGCTTGACCTTGTCGCCGCCGATCTTCTCGACCTTGCCGTAGTCGAGGAAGCGCACGTCGACGTTGCGCTTGGCCAGCTTGCCGATCAGCACGTCCTTGACCTGGCCGAGCTTGAAATCGTCGTCGGCGAACAGCGTCAGCTCGCGTTCCTTCTGCTCGACGCGCGCGTCGGAGCCCTTGAAGTCGAAGCGCGTCGAAATTTCCTTGTTCGACTGCTCGATGGCGTTCTTCACTTCGATCATGTTCGCTTCGGAAACGACGTCGAACGATGGCATGGCATTCTCCCTTGAGATGCGGGCACCCGGCTCGCGCGCGGGCACTCGCTATAATTGCGGACTGTTTGCCATTTTACCGATGCCCCTCCGTTTGCCCAAGACCGGCCTTCCGCCGGCCCGGGCCGACGTGACCGCGAATGCCGATGCCTCCTGACGATTCCGCCCTGTCGCTGCTTCCCGACCATCCGCTCGCCGCGCACAACACGTTCGGCATCGACGCGAACGCGCGCTTCGCCGCGCGCATCACGCACGCGTCGCAGTTCGAGGCGCTGCATCGCGACCCGCGCGTCGCGAACCTGCCGCAGCTCGTGCTCGGCGGCGGCAGCAATGTCGTGTTCACACGCGATTTCGACGGCGTCGTGCTGCTCGACGAAATCGCGGGCCGCCGCGTCGTGCGCGAGGACGACGACGCGTGGTACGTCGAGGCCGGCGGCGGCGAGAACTGGCACGACTTCGTCGCGTGGACGCTCGAGCACGGGATGCCGGGCCTCGAGAATCTCGCGCTGATCCCGGGCACGGTCGGCGCCGCGCCGATCCAGAACATCGGCGCGTACGGCCTCGAGATGAAGGTGTATTTCGATTCGCTGGTCGCCGTCGAGCTATCTACGGGGCGCAGCGAGCGCTTCGACGCCGCGCGCTGCGCGTTCGGCTATCGCGACAGCTTCTTCAAGCGGGAAGGGCGCGGCCGGTTCGCGATCGTGTCGGTGACGTTCCGGCTGCCCAGGCGATGGGCGCCGCGGCTCGGCTACGCGGACGTCACGCGCGAGCTCGACGCGCGCGGCATCGCGCCCGATGCGGCGACGCCGCGCGACGTGTTCGACGCGGTCGTCGCGATCCGCCGCGCGAAGCTGCCCGATCCGCTCGTTCTCGGCAACGCGGGCAGTTTCTTCAAGAATCCGGTGATCGACGCCGCGCAGTTCGCTGCGCTGCGCGCCCGCGCGCCCGATGTCGTGTCGTATCCGCAGCCGGACGGGCAGGTGAAGCTCGCGGCCGGCTGGCTGATCGACCGCTGTGGCTGGAAGGGGCGCGCGCTGGGCGCGGCGGCCGTGCACGACCGCCAGGCGCTCGTGCTCGTCAATCGCGGCGGCGCGACGGGCGCCGACGTGCTCGCGCTGGCACGGGCGATCCAGGCCGACGTGCGCGAGCAATTCGGCGTCGAGCTCGAGGCCGAGCCGGTCTGCCTGTAGCGCGGGTCCGCGCCGGTTTTCACGTACCCAAACAAAAAGCGCCGATCGTCGATCGGCGCTTTTTGCGTCTGCTGCCGGATTCCGGCGGCGCGTCAGTGTTTGAGGCGGCCGAGCAGCAGGAACTCCATCAGCGCCTTCTGCACGTGCAGGCGGTTTTCCGCCTCGTCCCACACGACGCTCTGCGGGCCGTCGATCACGCCGGCCGTCACTTCCTCGCCGCGGTGCGCGGGCAGGCAGTGCATGAACAGCGCGTCCGGGTTCGCGTGCCCCATCATTTCCTCGTCGACGCACCAGTCGGCGAACGCCTTCATCCGCGCTTCGTTCTCGGCTTCGAAACCCATGCTCGTCCATACGTCGGTCGTCACGAGATCGGCGCCCTTGCATGCTTCGTTCGGATCGTCGAACACCTCGTAGAACGGTGCGCTGTCGGGCGACACGAGCTTCATGTCGAGCGCATAGCCGGGCGGCGTCGACAGGCGCAGCTTGAAGCCGAGGATCTGCGCGGCTTCGATCCACGTGTAGAGCATGTTGTTCGCATCGCCGACCCATGCGACGGTCTTGCCGGCGATCGGGCCGCGGTGCTCGTAGTACGTGAAGATGTCGGCGAGCACCTGGCACGGGTGGTATTCGTTGGTCAGGCCGTTGATCACCGGCACGCGGGAGTTTTCCGCGAAGCGCTGGATGACCTCCTGCTCGAACGTGCGGATCATGATGATGTCGACCATCCGCGAGATGACCTGCGCGGAATCCTCGACGGGCTCGCCGCGGCCGAGCTGCGTGTCGCGCGTGCTCATGAAGACGGCGTGGCCGCCGAGCTGGAAGATCCCGGCCTCGAACGACAGGCGCGTGCGCGTCGAGCTCTTCTCGAAGATCATCGCGAGCGTGCGGTCGTGCAGCGGGTGATAGGTCTCGTAGTTCTTGAACTTGCGCTTCAGGATACCCGTGCGTTCGAGCACGTACTCGTAGTCTTCCAGCGAGAAATCCTTGAACTGCAGGTAGTGACGAATGGTTTTGGCGGTCATGAAGCGAAATACGGCGGGTTTCACCCGGCAGCGAGGCCGGACGGCGCCGCCGTCGGGTGTGGATAACTCAAAGCAGCATAAAGGATTTTCTGTGCTTTGACGAGCCGCGAAGAGAAGCGGGGCGCGATCTCCGCGCGCGGCCGGCGGTACGGGAAGGGGGCGTCGGGACGACGCGCGATGGCGCGCTGCGGTATAATCCAAAAGTTTTCTCCAGCCCGGCAGGCAAGCCTCTTCGCGCTCTGCCGGACACAAGCTGTGCGCTGCACAAATCCGGTGCGGCACACCGGCAGCACGCGTCGGCGTCCTGTTTTCGGGATATCGGAATGCTTGTGCCGCCGTCCATTCCAGCTTTGTGTTCGCGTATCCAGGCGCCGTCGCCTGGGCATCGCCGGGCCGTCACTTGGGTAACCACATGGCTGAAACCCCTCCGACCGAATTCTTTATCCAGGGCATTACGAAAGACGGGAAAAAGTTTCGCCCGAGCGACTGGTCGGAACGTCTGGCCGGTGTGATGGCCTGCTTCGGGCCGGGGGCGAGCGGGCCGAATGCACGTCTCAAGTATTCGCTGTACGTGCGTCCGACGATGCTCGGCGACCTGAAATGCGTGATCCTCGATTCGCGGCTGCGCGACATCGAGCCGATGGCTTTCGATTTCGTGCTGAATTTCGCGAAGGACAACAACCTCGTCGTCACCGAGGCGTGCGAGCTGCCGGACTACGGCGCGAAGAAGTGATGCGGTGATGCCGAAGGGCGAGGGCGCCTGGTGCGCCCGCCCTGGCTGTCGTCGGTCGGCACGATCGCCGTACGACAGGCAACAAAAAAACCCGCCTAGGCGGGTTTTTTTGCGATCGCAGGAAACAGGAACGCCCGCGTGAGCGGGCGCCCTTGCCGGTCACACCGGATTTACGCTGCTGCCTGCAGGCCCTTGACGGCTGCGGCGAGGCGGCTCTTGCTGCGAGCGGCCTTGTTCTTGTGAACGATCTTCTTGTCGGCGATCGTGTCGATCGTCTTCACGGCAGCCTTGAACAGCTCGGCAGCCTTTGCCTGGTCGCCGGCTTCAACAGCCTTGCGAACCGACTTGATCGCGGTACGGAATTTCGAGCGCAGCGCCGAGTTGTGCGAGTTTGCCTTCGCGGCCTGGCGGGCGCGCTTGCGTGCTTGTGCGGAGTTAGCCATGACGGTTCCTTATCCTGTCCTGTTTCCAGAGCTTGGAGCCTGACGGCCAAGCGCTGCTTTTCGATCCGTCCCCTGAGAACGATTGCCCAGGGGCGCATAAAAAAACGGTGATTTTAACCGAGGCCGGAACATGGAAACGGCAGTTGCCGTACATGTACAGGCCTAGAAACGGGCGATTATAGCAACAAAATCAAGCGAGTGGCAAGATCGATGTGACACCCGCCGGGCGGGGCGCCGGCAGCGGGCGCGCTTTTCGGCATCGGGCGGTGGCCGGGTCACGCAACGTCCGTATAATAAGCGCCCCATGAATCTATTCCGAGCCCTGCTGACGGTCAGCGGCTTCACGCTGCTGTCGCGCGTGACCGGACTGGCCCGCGAGACGCTGATCGCCCGTGCGTTCGGCGCCAGTCAATACACCGACGCGTTCTACGTCGCCTTCCGCATTCCGAACCTGCTGCGCCGCCTTTCCGCGGAAGGTGCGTTCTCGCAGGCGTTCGTGCCGATCCTCGCCGAGTTCAAGAACCAGCAGGGGCACGATGCGACGAAGGCGCTCGTCGACGCGATGTCGACCGTGCTTGCGTGGGCGCTTGCCGTGCTGTCGGTCCTCGGGATCGCCGGCGCGTCGTGGGTCGTGTTCGCGGTCGCGTCTGGCCTGCACACCGACGGCCAGGCGTTCCCGCTCGCGGTCACGATGACGCAGATCATGTTCCCGTACATCGTGTTCATCTCGCTGACGACGCTCGCGTCCGGCGTGCTGAACACGTACAAGAGCTTCTCGCTGCCCGCGTTCGCGCCGGTGCTGCTCAACGTCGCATTCATCGCCGCGGCCGTGTTCGTCGCGCCGCACCTGAAGGTGCCGGTGTTCGCGCTCGCGTGGGCCGTCATCGTGGGCGGCGTGCTGCAGTTCCTCGTGCAGCTGCCGGGCCTGAAGAAGATCGACATGGTGCCGCTGATCGGCCTCAACCCGCTGCGCGCGCTGCGGCACCCCGGCGTGAAGCGCGTGCTCGCGAAGATGGTGCCCGCGACGTTCGCGGTGTCGGTCGCGCAGCTGTCGCTGATCATCAACACCAACATCGCGTCGCGGCTCGGGCAGGGCGCCGTGTCGTGGATCAACTACGCCGATCGTCTGATGGAATTCCCGACGGCGCTGCTCGGCGTCGCGCTCGGCACGATCCTGCTGCCGAGCCTGTCGAAGGCGCACGTCGACGCCGATTCGACCGAATATTCGGCGCTGCTCGACTGGGGGCTGCGCGTCACGTTCCTGCTCGCGGCGCCGAGCGCGCTCGCGCTGTTCTTCTTCGCGACGCCGCTCACCGCGACGCTCTTCAACTACGGCAAGTTCGACGCGCATACCGTCACGATGGTCGCGCGTGCGCTCGCGACCTACGGGATCGGCCTCGTCGGCATCATCCTGATCAAGATCCTCGCGCCGGGCTTCTATGCGAAGCAGGACATCAAGACGCCCGTGAAGATCGCGATCGGCGTGCTGATCGTCACGCAGATCTCGAACTACGTGTTCGTGCCGCTGATCGGCCATGCGGGCCTCACGCTGAGCATCGGCGTCGGCGCGTGCCTGAACTCGCTGCTGCTGTTCCTCGGGCTGCGCAAGCGCGGCATCTACCAGCCGTCGTCGGGCTGGCCGCGCTTCTTCATGCAGCTGGTCGGTGCGACGCTCGTGCTCGCGGGCGTGATGCACTGGTTCTCGATCAGCTTCGACTGGACCGGGATGCGCACGCAGCCGCTCGATCGCATCGCGTTGATGGCCGCGTGCCTGGTGCTGTTCGCTGCACTATATTTCGGTATGTTGTGGGTGATGGGCTTCAAATACGCTTACTTCAGAAGGCGCGCCAAGTGACGACCGCTATGACCCGCGTCCTCGACTACTTCAGCACGCTCGTGGCGGACGACGACAGCCTGCCCGTCACGGAGACCGCGCTGTCGCTGGCGCAGGACGCGTATCCCGACCTCGACCTGCAGGGCACGCTGGCCGAACTCGACATGCTGGCGGCGCGGCTGCGCCGGCGGCTCGCCGACGATGCGGACCTGAAAGGCCGCGTCGCCGCGCTGAACGACTTCTTCTTCCGCGAACTCGGCTTCGCGTGCAATCACAACGATTACTACGACCCCGATAACAGCCACCTGAACGCCGTGCTGAAACGGCGGCGCGGGATTCCGATCTCGCTGTCGGTGCTGTATCTGGAGCTCGCCGAGCAGGTCGGCGTGCCGGCGCGCGGCGTATCGTTCCCCGGCCATTTCCTGCTGCGCGTCACGCTGCCGGACGGCGACCTGATCATCGATCCGACCAACGGCCATTCGCTGTCCGAAGCCGAGATGGTCGAGATGCTCGAGCCGTACGTCGCGCGCGCGGCCGGCGCGGTCGACAGCGCGTTGCGCGCGCTGCTGCAGCCCGCGACGAGCCGCGAGATCATCGCGCGGATGCTGCGCAACCTGAAGACGATCTATCTGCAGACGGAACGCTGGCAGCGGCTGCTCGCGGTGCAGCAGCGGCTCGTGATCCTGTTGCCCGAGCAGCTCGACGAGGTGCGCGATCGCGGTTTCGCGTATGCGCGGCTCGACTACCTGCGCCCCGCGCTCGAGGATCTCGAGCAGTATCTCGGCGAGCGGCCGGAGGCGGACGATGCGACCGTCGTCGAGTCGCAGGTGACCGAATTGCGGCAGCGGATGCAGCGCGACGACGAGGACTGAGCCGGTCGCGCGACGGCCGGAACCCGGAATGAAGAACGCCCGCATCGCGGGCGTTTTGCATGCGCGCTTACTTCGGCTGCATCCGGATCGCGCCGTCGAGGCGGATCACTTCGCCGTTGAGCATCGGATTCTCGACGATCTGGCGCACCAGCATCGCGTATTCGGCCGGTTTGCCGAGCCGCGGCGGGAACGGCACCATTGCGCCGAGCGCGTCCTGCACGTCCTGCGGCATGCCGAGCAGCATCGGCGTCTCGAACAGGCCGGGCGCGATCGTCATCACGCGGATGCCGCTGCGCGACAGGTCGCGCGCGATCGGCAGCGTCATGCCGGCGACGCCGGCCTTCGAGGCCGCGTACGCGGCCTGGCCGATCTGCCCGTCGAATGCGGCGACCGATGCGGTACTGACGATCACGCCGCGCTCGCCGTCCGCGGTCGGCTCGGTTGCGGCCATCGCGGCCGCCGCGAGCCGGATCATGTTGAACGTGCCGACGAGGTTCACGTTGATCGTCTTCGCGAACACGTCGAGCGGATGCGCGCCGTCCTTGCCGACGGTCTTCGCGGCGGGCGCGATGCCCGCGCAGTTCACGAGGCCGCGCAGTGTGCCCGCGTGCGTCGCCGCGTCGACGGCTGCCTGCGCGTCGGCTTCGCTCGACACGTCGCAGCGCACGAATTCGCCGCCCAGCTCGGTCGCGAGCGCGACGCCCGCCGCGTCGTTCAAGTCGGCGAGCACGACCTTGCCGCCGGCCTGCGCGAGCATCCGCGCCGTTCCGGCGCCGAGGCCCGACGCGCCGCCTGTGATCAGAAAGACGTTGCCGCGAATCTCCATGACTGTCTCCTTTGTCGACCGCCCTTAGCGCTTTAGCGCTTAGGGAGGTCCCATGCAAAGCGGTCGACCGCCCTTGGCGCTTTGGCGCTTGGGGAGATCCCATGCAAGGCGGTTGTACTGTCCGATGCCAAGCGATCGGTTGAAAAACCGTGCGCCGGTTGGCAGCGCGCACGTATCCGACCGATTGTACGGGGCGCCATCGCGCGGCGGCGAGACAGGCACGGTCGTGCGAATCTCGGCCGGGCGAAAAAAAACCGCCCGGAAAGGGCGGCTTGCGGTGCGCGATGCGGTGCTTACTTCAGTGCGTCGAACGCGCGCTCGCGGATTTCCTCGACGCTGCCGAGGCCCGAGATCTTGCGATACTGCGGCGCCTTCAGGCCGTTTTCCTCGCCGCGCTGCGCCCAGTCGCCGTAGTACTTGATCAGCGGCTTGGTCTGCGCTTCGTACACTTCGAGACGTTTCTTGACGGTTTCTTCCTTGTCGTCGTCGCGCTGGATCAGCGGTTCGCCCGTCACGTCGTCGTGGCCTTCGACCTTCGGCGGGTTGAACTTGACGTGATACGTGCGGCCCGATGCCGGGTGCGTGCGGCGGCCGCTCATGCGCTCGATGATTTCCGAGAACGGCACGTCGATTTCGAGTACGTAGTCGATCGCGACACCGGCGTCCTTCATCGCGTCGGCCTGCGCGATCGTGCGCGGGAAGCCGTCGAACAGATAGCCGTTCGCGCAATCGGATTCCTTCAGACGCTCCTTGACGAGGCCGATGATCAGGTCGTCCGTCACGAGCTTGCCTTCATCCATGAAGCGCTTCGCTTCGATGCCGAGCGGCGTGCCGGCCTTCACGGCCGCGCGCAGCATGTCGCCCGTCGAGATTTGCGGGATGCCGAATTTTTCCTTGATGAAGTTTGCCTGGGTGCCCTTTCCCGCGCCGGGCGCGCCCAACAGGATCAAACGCATGGTGATATCTCCAAGTATGTAGATTCGTGTGGCGAGACGCTAAGGCGCCGGCGACAACGTGCGCGGGGCTTGCCTGGCGCGCGGCGGACCGGTCTGATGCGGCGCGTCGGCTTCGGCGACGCGCGGCTGCCGGCAGGGCCGCGGGCGGGGTCAAGCGAGGACGCGCTGGTCGCGGACGGCTCGCACAATCGCCTGATTATGCCACGGGTTATTTTGAACCCGGCTGAAAAAGGGCCTGCACGCGCGCGAGATCGGCCGGCGTGTCGATGCCGGCTTCGGGTGCGGACTCGGTGATCAGCACTGCGATGCGCTCGCCGTGCCACAGCGCGCGCAGCTGTTCGAGCTGCTCGGCTTGTTCGATCGGTGCCTGCGCGAGCGTCGGATACGTGCGCAGGAAACGCGCGCGATACGCATAGAGACCGATGTGCCGATAGACCGGAAATGCAGGGGCCGGCATCGCCGCGACGTCTGGCCAGTGCGGCTGGTATGCGTCGCGGCTCCACGGAATCGGCGCGCGCGAGAAGTACAGCGCGACGCTCTGCGCGTCGAGCGCGACCTTCACGACGTTCGGGTTGAACACGTCGGCTGCATCGTGGATCGGGTGGGCCGCGGTCGCGATCGCGCAGGCCGGATGCGCGGCCAGGTGCGACGCTACGTCGCGCACGAGCACGGGGTCGATCAGCGGCTCGTCGCCCTGCACGTTGACGACGACGGTGTCGTCGCTCCACCCGAACGTCGCCGCGACTTCCGCGAGCCGGTCGGTGCCGGACGGATGGTCGGCACGCGTCAGCACCGCCTCGAAGCCGTGATCGCGCGCCGCATCGAGCACGCTTTGCGCGTCGGATGCGACGAGCACCTGCTGCGCGCCCGCTTCGCGGGCGCGCTCGGCGACGCGCACGACCATCGGCTTGCCGCCGAGATCGGCGAGCGGCTTGTTCGGGAGGCGCGTCGACGCGAGCCGGGCGGGAATGACGGCGATGAAGGGTTGCGGGTAAGTCATCGGAGGGAACGGTGAGAGGGACGGGGCGGGTGGCGCGTCCGGCGCCGGTCGCCCGGCGGCGTTCGGCGACCGGCCGGGGCCGGGTCGCCTTCAAGCGATTGCGCCGGTCGAGCGGCCTGGCGGTTTATCGGCCGGCCGGGTCGACCGGCGTGCCTTCGACGGTCTGGCGCGCTTCGTCGACGAGCATCACGGGGATGCCGTCGCGGATCGGGTAGGCGAGCTTGTCCGCGTTGCAGATCAGCTCCTGCGCGGCGCGGTCATAGTGGAGCGGGCCTTTGCAGATAGGGCACACAAGGATTTCAAGCAGGCGAGCGTCCACGGAGTTTCTCCACAACGAGGGCAATGAGGCGAGGGTCGAGCGCGGCTTCGACAGGGACGACCCAGAGTCGAGCGTCGCGCCAGGAAGCGCCCAATTTTACTGCATCCTTCTCGGTGATCAGGATCGCATCGACGGCGTCGTCGACGAACGGATTGTCGGCGAACGCGTAGTGGTCGGGCAGCGCGCGCGTCGCCGGCGCGAGACCGGCCGCGCGCAGCGTCGCGAAGAAGCGTTCCGGCGCACCGATGCCGGCTGCGGCGAGCACGCGCTCGTGCGCGAATTGCGACAGCGGGCGGCGCATTGCGGGCTGGTCGAGGTGCCATGCGGCGCCCGGCGTGAGCGCGAGCGCGTAGGTGTCGGGCCACGGCGGCAGCGCGCCGCTGTACGGGTCGTTGACGAGCGTGGCGTCGCGGTGCCGCGACAGCGGCTCGCGCAGCGGGCCGGCCGGCAGCAGGAAGCCGTTGCCGCCGAGCCGGTGGTCGAACACGACGAGCTCGACCGTGCGCGCGAGGCGGTAGTGCTGCAGGCCGTCGTCGCTGACGATCACGTCGACGTCCGGATGCGCGGCGCGCAGCGCCTGCGCGGCCGCCACGCGGTCGGGGCACACCCAGACGGGCGCGCCGGTGCGGCGCGCGATCAGCAGCGGCTCGTCGCCGCCCACGCTCGCGCGCGACGCGGGCGTGACGGCGGTCGGCGCTTTCACGTTCGCGCCGTAGCCGCGCGACACGACGCCGGGCGTGAAGCCGGCCGCGCGCAACGCGTCGACGAGCGCGATCACGGTCGGCGTCTTGCCGGTGCCGCCGACGGTCACGTTGCCGACCACGACGACGGGCACGCCGACGTCGACCGGTTTCTTCCAGCCCTGTGCGTAAGCGGTGCGCCGCAGCGCCGCGCACAGGCCGAACACGCATGCGAACGGCGTGAGCGCCCACGCGAGCGCGCCGCGCCGCTGCCATTCGCGTGTCAGGCGCGCTTCGAGCCGGGCGAGCGGGCCGCCGGGCGCGCTCATCGGACCGGGCGCGGCGCGTCGTGCGCCGCGGCGTGGGACGGATTCGTCAAGGCGGATTCTCCGTTGGGCGGCGCATGCCGCGGGGTCTGCGGAAGGCGGCACTCTAGCGCGCCGCATGCGGACGCGGCAAGCGCGACCGGCCGACGCAGCCCGCGGGGCCGGATCGCGGCGGGCTGTGGATAACTCTGTGAAGAACTCCCCGGTCGATGGCCTCAAACGCCCGCCCGGTGGGCATCGAATCGGATGAGAATCATTCCGAAAGGTTTAAAAATATATAAAAATCAATGTGTTATCGGGAATTGTCTGGTTTTTTTCGCGGTTTCCAAGCGTTTTAGGCGGACGATTGCCAGAATGTGGACACCTTTCGAGCGCCGCGACGCATGCGCTCGGTGCTGGACGCCGCGCGTGTGTCGGACTATCGTGTCGCCGCCAGCATTCATCCGACCGTCCATGCCTTCCGACTCCTCTTTTGCTGCACCCGGCGCGACCCGCGGCGGCGACGAAGTGATTCCCGTTTCGGCGCTCAATCGCGCGATTTCGACGATGCTCGAGCGCTCGTTTCCGCTGCTGTGGATTTCGGGCGAAGTATCGAATTTCACGCGCGCCGCGAGCGGCCACTGGTATTTCTCGATCAAGGACCAGCAGGCGCAGATGCGCTGCGTGATGTTCCGCGGCCGCGCCCAATACGCGGAATTCACGCCGCGCGAAGGCGACCGGATCGAGGTCCGCGCGGTCGTCACGATGTACGAGCCGCGCGGCGAAGTGCAGCTCAACGTCGAGGCCGTGCGGCGCACCGGGCAGGGGCGCCTGTACGAGGCATTCCTGCGGCTGAAGGCGCAGCTCGAAGGCGAAGGGCTCTTCGCGCCCGAGCGCAAGCGGCCGCTGCCGGCCCACCCGCGCGCGATCGGCATCGTCACGTCGCTGCAGGCCGCCGCGCTGCGCGACGTGCTGACTACGCTCGCACGCCGTGCGCCGCACATTCCGGTGATCGTCTATCCGGCGCCCGTGCAGGGTGCCGGTTCCGCCGAAAAGCTCGTCGCGGCCGTCGAGGCCGCGAATGCGCGCCGCGAGGTCGACGTGCTGCTGGTCTGCCGCGGCGGCGGCTCGATCGAGGATCTGTGGTCGTTCAACGACGAGGCGTTGGCGCGTGCGATCGCGGCGAGCGAGCTGCCGGTCGTCAGCGGCGTCGGGCACGAAACCGATTTCACGATCGCGGACTTCGCGGCCGACGTGCGCGCGCCGACGCCGACCGGCGCGGCCGAACTCGCGAGCCCGCAGCGCGCGCTGCTGCTGCGCGAGGTCGGCGACCGCCAGCGTGCGCTCGCGCGCGGCATGGAACGCCGGCTCGAACAGCGTGCGCAGCAACTCGACTGGCTCGCGCGCCGGCTCGTGAGCCCGGCCGAGCGGCTGCAGCGGCAGCGCACGCACGTCGAGCAGCTCGCGGCGCGGCTCGCGTCGGCGGCGTCGCGGCCGGTGCGCGACGCACGCGCGCGCTTCGCGCTCGCGCAATTGCGCTGGCAGCGCGCGCGGCCCGATCCGTCACAGGCGCGCCAGGCGCTCGCGGGGCTGTCGCAACGTCTCGCGCTCGCATTGCAGCGCCGTCACGAACGCGACACGGCGCGTGTGTCAGCCTGTGCGGCGCGGCTCGAGGTGCTGAGCCCGAAGCGCACGCTCGAGCGCGGCTATGCGGCGCTCATCGATGCGCAGACGGGCCGCGCGGTGCGCGCGCCGAGCGCGCTGAAGCCGCAGCGGCGCCTGACCGTGCATCTCGCCGAAGGCTCGGCCGACGTGTCGCTCGCCGACGTGCAGCCGAGGTTGACCGATACGATCTGACGTAACCGGCGCAAGCGAAACGAAGGTCCCGCAACGGACGCGTCCCATGCGGGAACGGATACTGCGCATCGCCGGTTGGTCCTGCCGGACGTTGCGCAAACAGCGCTTTTCCGCATACCGCGGATAAATTGCCCGTGAGTTTGCGGGGTTATTCGTCCTCGCCTACAATCGGACGCTCGGCAGCATTCAACACAAGCCCCCCTACATACTCAACGAAGGAATCGCCATGGCTCATACGCTCCCGCCGCTCCCGTACGCTGAAGACGCACTCGCGCCGACCATCTCGCTCGAGACGATCCAGTACCACTACGGCAAGCACCATCAGGCTTATGTGACGAACCTGAACAATCTGATCCCGGGCACGGAATTCGAAAACCTGTCGCTGGAAGAGATCGTGAAGAAGTCGTCGGGCGGCATCTTCAACAACGCCGCGCAAATCTGGAACCACACGTTCTTCTGGAACAGCCTGTCGCCGAACGGCGGCGGCGCACCGACGGGCGCGCTGGGCGATGCGATCAACGCGAAGTGGGGTTCGTACGACGCATTCAAGGAAGCGTTCACGAAGGCTGCAGTGGGCACGTTCGGTTCGGGCTGGGCATGGCTGGTGAAGAAGGCCGACGGTTCGCTCGACATCGTGTCGACGAGCAACGCAGCCACGCCGCTGACGACCGCCGACAAGGCACTGCTGACGATCGACGTGTGGGAACACGCGTACTACATCGACTACCGCAACGCACGTCCGAAGTTCGTCGAAGCGTTCTGGAACATCGTGAACTGGGACTTCGCAGCGAAGAACTTCGCGTAAGGTCCGGCGCCTGCGCGCCGCTGCGGCGCGCGGCACCCACGAAAAAGCCCTCGTAACGAGGGCTTTTTTTGTTTTGGTCCGGCAGGATCGTGCCGCGCTTGCCGGCTCAGCCGACCATGCCGAGCACCCAACCGAGCGCCGCGCTCGCGATCACGACGGCCCACGGCGGCACGCGCCAGAACACCAGCGCAACGAACGCGACGAGCGCGGCGGCCAGGTCGCGCGGCGCCACGATCGTGTCGGTCCAGACTGGGTGATAGAGCGCGGCGAGCAGCAGCCCGACGACGGCCGCGTTCACGCCCGCGAGCGCGGCCTGCATGCGCGTGCTGCGGCGCAGGCGTTCCCAGAACGGCGCGGTGCCGGCAACGAGCAGGAACGACGGCGCGAAGATCGAGACGAGCGCGATCGTGCCGCCGAGCCAGTCGTTCGGCGCATCGCGCAGCGAAGCGCCGAGGAATGCCGCAAACGTGAACAGCGGCCCCGGCACGGCCTGCGCGAGCCCGTAGCCGGCGAGGAACGCCGAATCGCCGACCCAGCCGGGCGCGACCACGGCCGCCTGCAGCAGCGGCAGCACCACGTGCCCGCCACCGAACACGAGCGCGCCGGTGCGGAAGAACGCATCGACGACGGCAAGCGTATCGGAGCGGAGCACGCGTGCCGCGAACGGCAGCGCGACGAGCAGCGCCGCGAACAGCGCGAGCCACAGCACGCCCGCGCGGTGCGATACGTGCAGCGGCAACGGCTCGTGGGCGTCGCGCGCCGGCTGCGGCAGCAGGACGAGACCGGCCGCACCGGCCGCGACGATCACCGCAATCTGCGTCCACGCGGCCGGCGCGAGCAGCGCGATGCACGCGGCCGCGGCCATCAGCGTGACGCGGCGCGCATCCGGGCACAGCGTGCGCGCCATGCCCCAGACGGCTTGCGCGATCACCGCGACCGACACGATGCGCAGCCCGTGCAGCGCGCCGGCTTCGATCGGCGCGCCCGTCGCGTGAACGCCGAGCGCAAACAGCATCATCAGCAGCGCCGACGGCAGCGTGAAGCCGAGCCACGCGGCGAACATTCCCGCATAGCCGGCGCGCGCGAGGCCGATCGCCATCCCGACCTGGCTGCTCGCGGGCCCCGGCAGGAACTGGCACAGCCCGACCAGATCCGCATACGTGCGCTCGGTGAGCCAGCCGCGCCGCGTGACGAATTCGGCGCGGAAGTAGCCAAGATGCGCGACCGGGCCGCCGAACGACGTAAGGCCGAGCCGCAGGAATGCGACGAACACGGGCCACGGATGACGGGAAGGGACGGGGACGGTCGATGTGTTCAAGACGGGGCACGCGATGGGCGGAGCGAGCCGACACGATAGCGCAACGCGGCGACGGCGGGGTGTCGCGTGGCGGGCATTGCGCGACGTTCAGGGCGTATCGCCGGCCAGCCCGCTCGCGCGGCGCAGCGCGTCGATGTCGACGAGCTCGATCTCGCCGACATGCAGTCGCACGACGCCGTCGGCCTGCAGCGCCTTCAGCAACTGGTTGGTGGTCTGCCGCGTCAGCGACAGCATCGACGCGAGCGTTTCCTGCGACAGCCGCACGCGCGTGCGCCCGGCGCTGATGCCGCCGTAGCCTTCGGCGATCATCAGCAGGCGCGCGGCGAGCCGTTGCGCGGCCGGCATCACGCTCATCGATTCGACGGTCAGGAAGCTCAGGCGCAGCTTCTGCGCCATCAGCAGCGCGAACTGCCGCCAGTATTGCGGCGTCGCGTCGAGCAGCGCGAGCAGCGCGGCCTGCGGCACGTGCAGCAGCAGCGCGTCGTCGAGCGCGATCGCGTCGTGCGTGCGCGGCTGGCCGTCGAACAGCGCGATTTCGCCGAACCACGTGACGGGCTCGGCGACCGTCAGCAGCGCTTCCTTGCCCTGCGGATCGACCGCACCTATCGTGAGTGAACCGGCCAGTACCGCGTACAGCCCGCACGGCGGGTCGCCGCGCCGGAACAGCGGCTGGCCGGCCGGCAGGCGGCGCAGCGCCGCACGGTCGAGCAGGTCCGCGCGCAACGCGGGCGGCAGCGCGGCGAACCACGGGTTCGCCTCGATCTGCGGCAGGTAGGGGGCGAGCGACGAGGGCATGGGTACGCGATGTCGGGTAGCTGACAGAGGTTCTCGGGCGTGACGCGCATCATAGCGCTCGACGACCGACCAGGAGACGCGATGAAGACGCTCGAAGACCATCTTTCCCAGTATGCGGCCTACCATCGCGACGCGCGCAACATCGCGACGCATCTGGTCGGCATTCCGATGATCGTGTTCGCGGTCGAGGTGCTGCTGTCGCGGCCGGCAATCGGCATGCTGGCCGGCATAGCACTGTCGCCGGCGCTGCTGCTCGCCGTCGCGTTCGCGGTGTTCTACCTGCGTCTCGACCTGCGGTTCGGGATCGTGATGACCGCGCTGTTCGCGCTCGGCCTGTGGGCCGCGCAGGCGCTCGCGCTGCTGCCGACCGCGCAATGGCTCGGCATCGGCATCGGTGCGTTCGTCGTCGGCTGGATCGTGCAGTTCGTCGGGCACTGGTTCGAAGGGCGCAAGCCCGCATTCGTCGACGATCTGGTCGGCCTGATGGTCGGGCCGCTGTTCGTCGTCGCCGAAGTCGCGTTCTTCGCGGGGCTGCGCGGCGACGTGCGTCGCGAAGTCGAGCGGCGGGCCGGGCCCGTGCACGGCGGCGCACACTCGCATGTCTGACGCGATCCGCGCGCGGCCGAAGTGCGGGCCGCGTAGGGCCGGCTTTGCGCCAGCGTTGCGTGGGCCGCGCGCGATGCCACAGGCGGGGCGCAACGGCTAAGATGCGGGATGCGTCATACGACGCCTATGCGGAGCAATCGCCATGGTGGATCGCCCGACTCTCGACGCCTACGATGCCCATGCCGCGCAATATGCGCAGGACTGGCTCGACCAGGCCGCGCCCGACGACATGTACGCGCTGCTCGAACAGCATTTCTCGCCGGGGCCGACCGCCGACGTCGGTTGCGGAGCAGGGCGCGACACCGCCTGGCTCGCTTCGCGTGGCTTCGACGCGCGCGGCTACGACGCGAGCGCCGCGCTGCTCGACGAGGCGCGACGGCGCCACCCCGACCTGATCTTTGAATTGGCCGCACTGCCGGCGCTGGCCGGCGTGCCATCGGGCGCGTTTCGCAACGTGCTGTGCGAGACGGTCGTCATGCACCTCGAACAGGCGGACGCGGCGGCCGCCGCCGCGCGGCTGGCCGATCTCCTGATGCCGGGCGGCACGTTGTACCTGAGCTGGCGGGTGGCCGGAAACGGTGCGCTGCGCGACGAGCGCGGCCGCCTCTATACGCCGCTCGACTCCGCGCGGATGCATGCGGCGCTCGGCGCCGGCATGCACGTGATCGACGAGCACGAGGTCGTCAGCGCGTCGTCCGGCAAGCGCGTGCATCGGCTGATCGTGCGCAAGGCGGCCGCCGCCGCGTGAAGGCGCCACGCCGTCGCGTTCACTCGCGGTTGAGCGCCGCTTCCCAGTTGATGTCGACGCAGAGCACCTGCATGCCGGCCGCGGCGGGCGCGGCGACCGATGCGGTCACGCACAGGTGCGCCTCGTTGATCGACAGGTAGGGCGGCGTCAGATGCACGCGGCCCGGCGCGCGCATCGCGTCGATGAAGTACGGGCGGCGCTCCCAGCTCGCACCTTCGGAATGCAGCAGCGGCCGGAAGCGCTTGGCGCGCTGCGACACGCTGCCGCGTGCGAGCACGTTGTCGCCGATCTGGCGCCCCGATGCGTCGAGCAGGAAGCAGCGCGCGGTCTCGGGCAGCCCGAGCACGGCGGCGGCCGCATCGGTGAGCGATTCGCCCGCAGCGAGCTTCCGGCTCGCTTCCTCGAGCGCGGCGACATACGGTGCGAGCCGTTGCGCCTGCGTGCGCTCGCGTTGCGCGACGCGCAGCCGCAGCGCGGCCGACAGCGTATCCATGCAGCCCGCCGCAGCCTGCGGTTGCACGGGGTCGACGCTCGGCCCCGCGAAATACTGGCCCTGCACGAAATCGACGTTGCACTCGAGTGCGATCAGCGCATCGCGCTCGGTCGACAGGCCGCCCATCAGCACGAGCTGGCCGGATTCGTGCAGCAGCGACACGAGCCCCGGCAGCACGCGTTCGAGGTGCGAGTGCTCGCTCGCCTGCGCGAGGATGCCGCGGTCGAGCGTGACGATGTCGGGATGCAGGTGCCACACGCGGTCGATGTTCGAATGCTTCGCGCCGAACCCGCCGAGCGCGATCAGGAAGCCGGCCTTGCGCAGCCCGTCGACGATCGCCGCATAGCGCGGCGTCTCGCCGCCCGCCTGCTCGGGCACCTCGAGCACCACGCGGTGCGGCGGCAGCCCGAGCGCCTTCAGGTTCGCGAGCAGCGCGTCGCCGTAGACGGTGTCCATCAGCGCGGCCGGATGCAGGCTCAGGAAGAGCCATTCGTCGTGACTGTCGAACGCGTGGAAATTGCCGAGATGCAGCGATTCGGCGAGCCGGCCGAGTTCGAGCAGGTCGCCGCGCCGTGCCGCCTGCGTGAACACCTCGTGCGACGCCACCTGACGGCTTTCCTCGTCGTGCGCGCGCAGCGATGCGTGATAGCCGATCGCGCGGCGGTGCGACACCGAGAAAACGGGCTGGAACACGCTGAACACGGTGTAGCCGCCGTACAGCACGGTGCGCCGGTTCCCGTCGTCGCCGGCGACGGGGCGGGGCGGCTGAAAGCCGGGGGGATCGATTTCGATCATGCTCATGATGTCGGCCGAAGGAAGACTGCCAGTTTACCTAGAGAATAGGCGAGCAAGAAGCGTGCACGGCATCGTGCCTCATGCGGCGGCCCGTCGCGGCCGGTGGACGGGATATCGCAGCGCGCATCGCAGGGGCGGGCTGCACCGCGATGGTGCGCGCGGTGGCGGTGCGGTGCCCGAAACGCGCGCGTTATGCGCGCTCGGACGGGTCGGTCTTGCGCGCGGTGCTGCGAATTTCGGGCGCGAGCTGCGCGAAGATCCAAGCGGACGCGGCGGTGATGATCCCGACGCAGATGAACGTCGCGTGGAACGCCGGCAGCGTGTTGCTCGGCGTCACGGTGCGCAGCATGCCGGTGAACGTTGCGAGCAACGCGCCGGCGACCGTGACGCCGAGGCTCATCGACAGCATCTGCACGAGCGAGAACAGGCTGTTGCCGCTGCTCGCGCCGCCCGTGCCGAGATCCTTCAGCGTCAGCGTGTTCATCGCGGTGAACTGCATCGAGTTGAAGCCGCCGAACAGCGCGAGATGCACGACCTTCACCCAGACGGGCACCGTGTCGCGCATCAGCGCGAAGCTCGCCATCATCACGCCGACCATGATCGTGTTCGCAAGCAGCACCTTGCGGTAGCCGTGCTGCGTGATCAGCCGCGTGATGATCCGCTTCGAGAACATCCCGGCCGCCGCGACCGGCAGCATCATCAGCCCGGCCTCGAACGCCGAGTAGCCGAGGCTCACCTGCAGCAGCAGCGGGATCAGGTACGGCATCGCGCCGCTGCCGATCCGCGCGAACAGGTTGCCGAGCAGCCCGACGCTGAACGTGTGGATCCTGAACAGTTCGAGCGAGAAGATTGGTTGCGGCGCGCGCACCGCGTACAGCCCGTACGCGACGAAGCACGCGAGGCTCAGGATCAGCAGCACGAGCACGGCTGCGTGCTGCATGCCGAGATCGGCGAGCCCGTCGAGCGACAGCGAGATCGCGACCATGCCGATCGTCAGCAGCAGATAGCCCTTCAGGTCGAAGCGGCCGACGGCCGGGTTGCGCGAATCGGGCATCGAATAGAAGGTCGCGATGCAGCCCGCGACGCCGACCGGCACGTTGATCAGGAAGATCCAGTGCCACGACGCGATCTTCACGAGCCAGCCGCCGAGCGTCGGCCCGATCAGCGGGCCGATCAGGCCGGGAATCGCAACGAACGACAGCGCGGACAGGTAGCGTTCGGCCGGGAAGGTGCGCAGCACCGCGAGCCGCCCGACCGGCAGCAGCATCGCGCCGCCGACCCCCTGCACGACGCGGAACGCGACGAGTTGCGTCAGCGTATGCGCGTTCGCGCACAGCAGCGAGCCGAGCGAGAACACCAGGATCGCGCTGAAGAACACGCGCCGCGTGCCGAACGTATCGGCGAGCCAGCCCGACACGGGGATCATCACCGCCATCGTCAGCGAGTACGCGATCACGACCGACTGCATCCGCAGCGGCGATTCGCCGAGGCTCGCGGCCATCGACGGCAGCGCCGTGTTGACGATCGTCGCATCGAGCGTCTGCATGAAGAAGCCCGTCGCAACGAGCCAGAGCATCACGGTGAGGTTCTTTTCGCCGGGAGCGGCGGCGGGCGGGCTTTGGAACATGAAGGCGTGGCGGTGGCGCGGGACAGCCGACATTGTAGGGAAAGCCGCCGTGCCGTGCAGGTTCGGTGCAGGTGCAACGCGAAGTCCGGCCGGCGGATCCCCGTCTCCGTCGATTGACCAGTACAGTTCAGCCGAAAGTGTCTGTAGCCGTATCTGTCCGTGTGCTGCCACTGTCCGAAATACTGGAGGCATCGAACCCGTGCGACCAGGAGGCTGCCATGCGCGAACTGCGACTCTACGTGATGGACGGTGACGAGCCGGCAGGACGGTGGCGGATCGTCGATCGCACCGTACTCGAGGTGGCCGAAGGCGACGTCTGGGTGACCGTCGAGGGCCGTCCCGACGACCACTGGCTCGCTGCCGGCGATTCGCTGACGTTGCTGTCAGGCATGCGCGTATGGGTCAGCGCGGGGCCGCACGGCGCGACGTTCGCGTTCGGCCCGCTCGCGGTGCCGGCCGTGCGCGCCGCGCAGGCGTGGTGGCGGCCGCTCGTCGCGTGGCGCGACGGCCGTCGTCACGCGGCCGCGTCGCTGCCGACGTAGCGCGCCCGGGGCCGGATCAGCTTGCCGTCCGCGTATTGCTCGAGCGCATGCGCGATCCAGCCGGCCGTGCGGCCGGCCGCGAACAGCGTGAACGCCGCGCCGTCCGGCAGCGCGAGCGTGCGCTCCAGCACCGCGAGCGCGAAATCGATCGCCGGCCGCAGGCCCGTTGCCGCTTCGACGCGCGCGGCGAGCGCGCGCGCCAGGTGCAGCGCCGGGCGGGCGGGCACCGCCGCGTGCAGTGCGTCGAGCAGCGCCAGCGCGCGCGGATCGCCGTCGGGATAGAGCGGGTGCGCGAAACCGGACAGTGCCGTGCGGCCGCCGTCCGCGCGTTCGTCATGCGCCAGCCGCAGCGCGAGGTAGCGATCGAGGTCGGCGGCGCGGGCCGCTTCGTCGAGCAACGTGCCCGCGCGGAACGTCTCGCCGCCGTGGCGCGGCCCGGACAGTGCAGCCAGCCCGCCCGCGATCGCGCCGAACAGGTGAGTGCCGGTCGACGCGATGCAGCGCACCGCAAAGGTCGACGGATTCAGTTCGTGATCGGCGCACAGCACGAGCGCGCGGCGCAGCAGGTCGGCTTCGTCGCGCCGTCGCAGGTGCCAGGCGGCAGCGAGCTGCCGGTGCACGGGCGCGTCGCCCGGCGCGATGCCGGCGAGCGCGGCCGTCGCGACGCGCAGCAGCAGCGCGGCCGAGTCGAGCTGCGCGTCGCGCCCCTGCGCCCACAGGCGCGGCAGCGCCGCGGCCGCGGCGGGCAGCAGCACCAGCGTGCGTTCGAGTGGCGCGAGATGCACCCAGCGGCGCGCCCAGTCGTCCCACTGCGCGGCGTCGAAACCGGTCGACGCGAGCGATGCTGCGGCAAGCCGCGCGGGCGAACACTCCCAGAGCCTGGCGGCCGTCTGTTCCAGCGTCGCCTCGTCGGCAAGCGCGATTGCATCGGCGCCGCGGTAGCGCAGGCGGCCGTCGGCGATCTGCGTGATCCGCGATTCGAGCACCGGCACGCCCCAGTCGAGCGACCGCTCCGCGACGCCGCCCGCGCGTTTCGCGTCGGCGCGGCGGCGCGCGAGCAGGCGCACCTCGTCCGCGTCGTAGCGGCGGCGCTTGGTCGCGCCGTCGGGCAGCGAGCGCAGCAGGCCGCGGCTCACATACGCATAGAGCGTGCTCACGCTGACACCGAGGGTGCCGGCGGCTTCCTGCGCGCTGAGGGATGTCATGCCGGTCGCTCCTGTCGGGGCGCATGAAGCGCGGCCCCGCTACAACTATTCGTTATGTATTGATTCTCGCAATCAAGATTGATCGCGCCTGTCGCGAATTCTAGACTCGATTCCGTCTCCCCTCCGACGCTGAGGCGCTCACTTCACCATGACACCCGAACTCGCATTGACACATCTGTGGCAACTCGCGCACGGCGACCGCGACGCGCTGGCCCGTGCGACCGTGACGGGCCGGGACCCGACGCTGCCGTCGACGTTCCATGTCGGCACGCTCGCCGCGGCGACGATCGCGGCCGCCGGGCTCGCGGCGGCCGAATGCCACCGGCTTCGCACGGGCGTCGCGCAATCCGTCGACGTGTCGGTGCGCGACGCGCTCGTCGCGTTCCGCAGCGAACGCTACCTGCGCGTGGACGATGGCCCGCCGCCGGAGTTGCGTCACCCGGTGACGGGCTTCTTCGAGACGCGCGACGGGCGCTGGATCCAGTTGCACGCGAATTTTCCGCATCACCTGCGCGGGATCCTCGACGTGCTCGGTTGCGATGCGCATCCGGCCGACGTCGCCGCGGCGATCCGTACGTGGGATGGCGCGGCGCTCGATACCGCGCTGGCCGAGGCCGGCCTGTGCGCGGCATTGATCAGAACACCTGATGAATGGGCGGCGCACGAGCAGGCGCGCGCGATTGCGTCGCTGCCGCTGTTCGAGATCGAGCGGATCGGTGACGCGCCGGTCGAGCCGATCGGCCGCGGCGAAGCCGGCCATCCGCTCGCCGGCGTGCGCGTGCTCGATCTCACGCGCATCATCGCGGGGCCGGTCGCGGGCCGCACGCTGGCGTCGCACGGCGCGCAGACGCTGCTCGTCAATGGCCCGCACCTGCCGAACATCGCGCCGCTCGTGATCGACAACGGGCGCGGCAAGCGTTCGACGTGGATCGACCTGCGCGATGCGGCTGGCGTCGATGCGCTGCACGCACTCGCGCGCGGCGCGGATGTGTTCCTGCAGTCGTACCGGCCCGGCGCGCTCGCGGCGCGCGGTTTCGCACCGCAGGCGCTGGCGGAGTTGCGGCCGGGCATCGTGTGCGTGTCGGTGTCCGCATACGGGCACGCGGGGCCATGGGCGAAGCGGCGCGGCTTCGACAGCCTCGTGCAGTCGGCGAGCGGGATCGCATGGCAGGAGCAGCAGGCCGCGCACGCGAACCAACCGCGCCATCTGCCGTGCCAGGCGCTCGATCATGCGACGGGTTATCTCGCGGCGTTCGGCGCGATGATTGCGCTTGCGCGCCGGGCGCGCGAAGGGGGAAGCTGGCACGTGCGGCTGTCGCTCGCGCAGACGGGGCGCTGGCTGCAGTCGTTCGGCGCCGTGCCGGACGGCCTGCAGGCGCTCGATCTCGCGGCTGCCGACGTGCGCGACCGGATCGATCGCATCGCATCGCCGTTCGGCACGATCGATGCCGTGCGGCCGGCCGAGCGGTTGTCGGCGACGCCGCCGTCGTTCGCGCGGCCGCCCGTGCCGCTCGGCACCGACGATGCGCGCTGGCTGTGAGCGCCGGCGGCGCGGCTTGCGTTACTTGCGCAGCTCGACGACGAAGTCGTAGTAGTCGTTGCGGCAGTAGGTATCGGTCAGCTCGATCGCGCGCTGGTCCGACGTATAGCCGATCCGCGTGATCAGCAGCAGCGCGTCGTGCGGCGCGATGCCCATCTGTTCGGCGATCTCGTCGGTCGCGTTGACCGCGCGGAAATGCTGCAGCGCGCGCACGATCGGCGTGCCGCGCGCTTCGAGATAGCTGTACAGCGAACCGCCGATCGCCTGCGGATCGGGAATCAGCGTCGCGGGGAACGTCGAGTTCTCGACGGCCATCACGATGCCGTCGGCGAGGCGCAGGCGTTTCAGGCGCGTAACCGACGCGGCCGGCGACAGTCCGAGCTGGATCACCTCGTCGCGGTTCGCGGGCTGGATCTCGCGCGCGATCCATTGCGAACTCGGCTTGAAGCCGCGGCGCTCGAGCATTTCGCTGAAGCTCGACAGCCGCGACAGCGGATCCTCGTAGCGCGGCTGGATGAAGTTGCCGGCGCCTTGCGTGCGGCGGATCAGGCCCTGCTCGACGAGCAGCGCGATCGCCTTGCGTGCGGTGATGCGCGACACGCCGAGCGCATCGGACAGCACGCGCTCGGACGGCAGCGCCTCGCCGGCCGTCCAGCGGTTCTCGTGGATCGCGTCGCCGAGCTTGCGGGCGAGCTGCAGGTAGAGCGGCGTGTCGTTGTCGGGGTCGGGGCGCAGGTCCTGCCAGCGGTCGTCCGTGGGTGACTTCATGGAATGGGTATCGATCAGGTTGCGGCCATTCTAAGTCATCATGCGGCGCCGTTATAGCCGGTTTTTGCCTTGCAATAGGCCGGTGCCGCGCCGATTGACTACACTGATGCGTCGTATTCCATGCTTCGGCCGCGGTGCGCGGCCACGAATCCGCAGCGAGGAGCGCATGACAGACACGATCGCCACGGTCGTCCTGCCGGACGGCGAGACGATTCCGAAGCTCGGCCAGGGCACCTGGGAAATGGGCGAGCGGCCGGCCCGCCGCGCGGACGAGATCGCTGCGCTGCGCGAAGGCGTCGAACTCGGGATGACGCTGGTCGACACCGCCGAGATGTACGGCGAAGGCGCGACCGAGGCGCTCGTCGGCGAGGCGCTCGCCGGCCTGCGCGACGACGTGTTCCTCGTCAGCAAGGTCTACCCGCACCATGCGAGCCGGCGCGGCGTCGTCGCCGCGTGCGACGCGAGCCTCAAGCGCCTGCGTACCGATCGGCTCGACCTGTACCTGCTGCACTGGCGCGGCTCGGTACCGCTCGAGGAGACGGTCGAGGGCTTCGAGGCGCTGCGACGCGCGGGCAAGATCCGTCACTGGGGCGTGAGCAACTTCGATACCGCCGACATGGCCGAGCTCGTCGACGACGCGGGCGGCGACGCGTGCGTGACCAACCAGATCCTCTACAACATCGCGCGGCGCGGCCCGGAATTCGACCTGCTGCCGTGGCTTGCCGAACACCGGATGCCGGCGATGGCGTACAGCCCGGTCGATCACGGACGGCTGCCGAAGCGCTCGCCGCTCGACGAGATCGCGCGGCAGCGCGGCGTGTCGGTGATGCGCGTCGCGCTGGCATGGGTGCTCGCGCAGCCGGGCGTATTCGCGATTCCGAAGGCGTCGCGGATCGAACATGTGCGCGACAACCGTGCCGCGCTCGATTTCGTGTTGAGCGATGACGAGCGCGCGCAGCTTGACGCGTACTTCCGTGCGCCGCGCAGCAAGCGCGCGCTCGAGATGCTCTGACGTCACCCGGCCGGGCAACGCTTCCGGTCAGTGGTTGCCTCCGGACGATCCGCCGCCGCCGTGACCGCCGCCGTTGCCGACACCGTTGGCACCGCCATTGCCGGCGCCACCACTGCCGTTGCCGTTGCCATTGCCACCGCCATTACCATGGCCGCCGTTGCCGCCGTTGCCGCCGTTGCCGCCGTTGCCGCCGTTGCCGCCGGCGCCACTGCCGTTACCCGTGCCGCCACTGCCGTTACCACCGCCATTGCCGTGGCCGCCATTGCCGCCGGCGCCGCTGCCGTTACCGCCGCCGTTACCCGTGCCGCCACTGCCGTTACCACCGCCATTGCCGTGGCCGCCGTTACCGCCGGCGCCGCTGCCGTTACCGCCGCCGTTACCCGTGCCGCCACTGCCGTTACCACCACCATTGCCGTGGCCACCGTTGCCGCCGCCGCTGCCGTTACCGCCGCCGTTACCCGCGCCGCCACTGCCGTTACCACCATTGCCGTGGCCGCCGTTGCCGCCGGCGCCACCGCCGTTACCCGCGCCGCCTCCGTTGCCACCGCCATTGCCGTGGCCGCCGTTGCCGCCGGCACCGCCGCCGTTACCCGCGCCGCCTCCGTTGCCACCGCCATTGCCGTGGCCGCCGTTGCCGCCGGCGCCACCGCCGTTACCCGCGCCGCCTCCGTTGCCACCGCCATTACCGTGGCCACCGTTGCCGCCACCGTCGCCATGGCCACCACCGTTGCCGTGGCCACCGCCATTGCCTTGGCCGCCTCCGTCACCGCCGCCATGGCCACCATGGCCTCCGCTACCGGAGGTACCGCCACCCGAAGTGCCGCCGCCCGAAGTACCGCCACCCGAAGTGCCGCCGCCCGAAGTGCCGCCGCCCGAAGTGCCGCCGCCCGAAGTGCCGCCGCCCGAAGTGCCGCCGCCCGAAGTGCCGCCGCCCGAAGTGCCGCCACCCGAAGTGCCGCCACCCGAAGTGCCGCCACCCGAAGTGCCGCCGCCCGAAGTGCCGCCACCCGAAGTGCCGCCGCCCGAAGTGCCGCCACCTGAAGTGCCGCCACCTGAAGTGCCGCCACCCGAACCGCCGGTGCCGGACGCATTGCCCCCGCGGCCCGTGCCGCCCGCGCCGCCGGACGTTGCGCCTGTCGCTCCGCCGACACCAGCTGGTCCGACAGCGCCGTTTCCGTTATTTCCGCCGCTCCCGCTCCCGCTCCCGCTCCCGCTGCCGCTGCCGGGGTTACCGCCACTGCCGCTCGCGCCGGCGCCGTGACCGCCGATGCCACCGCCGGCATAGACCTGCGCCGCGCACGCAGCTGGATTGGCTGCGCACGACGAAGCGTCGTCGACCAGCATCATGACGGTGTCGGCGTTGGCGATCGCATCGGGCGCGGAGTCAGGCACCGCGTTCTGCGCGACTGCATACGAGCAGCAGCACGCAAACGCGGCTGCGGCGATCAAGGTCGCGCGATAGCACCGTCCCGCCGCGCGGAACGGCTGTTTTGTCTTCAGCATTATGGCCTCCCAATGCGCGCGAAGCCTCGTAGCCGCGCGGCTATCTACGTGTGGTGCAGGGGGCCAGCAATGATTCGTTGTCCTTTCGGTTGCCGATTGCCTTCGGGCTGGCGCTTGAAGTCAGCCGCGAACGCGGATCGGCACGCGGGCCCGCCGTGCGAGGCCCTATCTGCGAGATTCGTGCCATCGGCCGCTTATGCCCGTGGCGCAAGGCGCACGCATGCGTGCGACGGCGCATGAAACGTCGTTGCGGGGGTTTTGTTTCCGAAATGAAACGTCTGAACGATGCTCAGCGCGCCGGCGCGTCGGCCGCGCGCTGCCAGCGGTGGAACAGGATCGATGCGATCCAGCAGACGAGGAACAGCGCGACGATGCCGTAGCCGATCGAGCCGAAGCGTTCGCCGAGCGCATCGAGCGCGTCGCGCACGGGGCCCGTCAGCGACAGCTTGTCGGCGAGCAGTCCGGCCGCCTCGATCCCGCCGATCGCAAGCGCGACGGCCGCCGACACGAACGTGATGCTCGCGTTGTAGAGCAGCTTGCGCTGCGGATCGTCCATCGCCCAGCCGTACGCATGAATCATCAGCACGTTGTCGGTCGAGTCGATCAGCGTCATGCCGGCGGTGAACAAGGCGGGAAACAGCATGACCGTATAGACCGGCAGGCCCTGGCTCGCCTGTGCGGCGGCAATCGCGAGCAGGCCGATTTCGGTTGCAGTATCGAAACCTAACCCGAACAACACGCCGACCGGATACATGTGCCAGCTTTTCGACACGAACCGGAACAGCGGGCGCAGCAGCCGCGACACGAGTCCGGCCGGGCGGTGCACGTGCGGCGCGCCGTGCGCGTGCTCCGGCGCGCCGCGATAACGCCGCCACACGTCGCGCAGGATCATCAGGTTCACGCACGCGAGCACGAGCAGGAAGGTGGCCGACACCGCCGTGCCGATCGTGCCGCCGATCTCGCGAAACGCATCGAACCGGTCGCGCAGCGCGAACGCGGTCAGCGCGATGCCGAGCGTCGCGGCGATCACGATCGTCGAATGGCCGAGCGAGAAGAACAGCCCGACGCTCACCGGACGCTGGCCGTCCTGCATCAGCTTGCGCGTCGCGACGTCGATCGCGGCGATGTGATCGGCGTCGACCGCATGACGCAGCCCGAGCCCGTACGCGATCGCCGCGGTGCCGAGCAGCAGCGGATGGTCGCGCAGCACCGCGAGCGCCCACAGCCAGACGGCGACGTTGGCGGCGATCAGGCCGGCGTAGAGCATCAGCAGACGGCGCAGGGCAGGGGTAGGCGGCGGCATCGGGACGGTTCCATCAGACGAATCGCATGGCATTGTGGCATGCGAAAAAAACGCGTGGCGGGCCGATCAAAAAGCCGCGAACGGGTGCGCATCGGACAAAAAAAGCCCGTCCGGCGGAACCGGACGGGCTTTGCATGATGCGGCAGGGCGCAAGCGCCCGGCGCCTTACTTCGTTTTCGCGTTGATCACGCCTTCCGATACGTTGGCCGGCGTTTCCGCGTAGTGCTTGAACTCCATCGAGTACGTCGCGCGGCCCTGCGTGGCCGAACGCAGCGACGTCGAATAGCCGAACATCTCCGCGAGCGGCACTTCGGCGCGCACGAGCTTGCCGCCGCCGCCCGCGATGTCCTCCATCCCCTGCACGATGCCGCGCCGGCTCGACAGGTCGCCCATCACGTTGCCCATGAAGTCCTCGGGCGTCTCGACCTCGACGGCCATCATCGGCTCGAGCAGCACGGGTTTCGCGCGGCGCATCGCTTCCTTGAACGCCATCGAGCCGGCCATCCGGAACGCGTTTTCGTTCGAGTCGACGTCGTGGTACGAGCCGAACGTCAGGTGCACCTTCACGTCGACGACCGGGTAGCCCGCGAGCACGCCGCTCTTCAGCGTTTCGGTGATGCCCTTGTCGACGGCCGGGATGAATTCGCGCGGAATCACGCCGCCCTTGATCTCGTCGAGGAACTCGTAGCCCTTGCCCGGGTTCGGCTCGAGCGTGATCACCGCATGGCCGTACTGGCCGCGGCCGCCCGACTGCTTGACGAACTTGCCCTCGACATCGGACGCCGTCGTGCGCACCGTCTCGCGATACGCGACCTGCGGCTTGCCGACCGTCGCTTCGACGCCGAACTCGCGCTTCATCCGGTCGACCAGGATTTCGAGGTGCAGCTCGCCCATCCCCGAAATGATCGTCTGGCCGGACTCTTCGTCCGTCTGCACGCGGAACGACGGGTCTTCCTGCGCGAGGCGGTTCAGCGCGAGGCCCATCTTTTCCTGGTCGGCCTTCGTCTTCGGCTCGACGGCCTGCGAGATCACCGGCTCCGGGAATTCCATCTTCTCGAGGATGATCGGCTTGGTCGGATCGCACAGCGTGTCGCCCGTCGTCGCTTCCTTCAGGCCGACGGCCGCCGCGATGTCGCCCGCGCGCACTTCCTTGATCTCCTTGCGTTCGTTCGCGTGCATCTGCAGGATCCGGCCGAGCCGTTCCTTCTTGTCCTTCGTCGCGTTGAGCACCGTGTCGCCGGATTCGACGACGCCCGAATACACGCGGAAGAAGATCAGCTGGCCGACGAACGGGTCGGTCATGATCTTGAACGCGAGCGACGAGAACGGCTCGTCGTCGCTCGGATGACGTTCCGCCGGCTTTTCCGGATCGGCGAAGTCGTGGCCGAGGATCGCCGGCACGTCGACCGGCGACGGCAGGTAGTCGATCACCGCGTCGAGCATCGCCTGCACGCCCTTGTTCTTGAACGCGCTGCCGCACAGCATCGGCACGATCTCGTTCGCGATCGTGCGCTTGCGCAGCGCGGCCTTGATCTCGTCCTCGGTCAGCGATTCGTGGTCGTGCAGGTACTTCTCGAGCAGTTCCTCGCTCGCCTCCGCCGCGGCCTCGACCATCTTCTCGCGCCATTCGTGCGCGAGCTCGACGAGATTCGCAGGGATCTCCTCGTACGAGAACTTCACGCCCTGGCTTTCGTCGTCCCAGACGATCGCCTTCATCTTCACGAGATCGACGACGCCCTGGAAATGATCTTCCGCGCCGACCGGAATCTGGATCGGCACGGCGACGCCCTTCAGGCGCTCGCCGATCTGCCGCTGCACGCGGAAGAAATCGGCGCCGACGCGGTCCATCTTGTTGACGAACGCGATGCGCGGCACCTTGTACTTGTTCGCCTGGCGCCACACGGTTTCGGACTGCGGCTGCACGCCGCCGACCGAGTCGTAGACCATGCACGCGCCGTCGAGCACGCGCATCGAGCGCTCGACCTCGATCGTGAAGTCGACGTGGCCCGGGGTATCGATGATGTTGATCCGGTGTTCCGGATAGTTGCCGGCCATGCCTTTCCAGAAGGCGGTGGTCGCCGCCGACGTGATCGTGATGCCGCGTTCCTGCTCCTGCTCCATCCAGTCCATCGTGGCCGCGCCGTCGTGCACTTCGCCGATCTTGTGGCTCACGCCGGTATAAAACAGGATGCGCTCGGTCGTCGTGGTCTTGCCGGCATCGATGTGAGCGCTGATCCCGATATTGCGATAGCGCTCGATGGGGGTTTTGCGGGGCACGTGAACCTCCTGGTGGTTCGGATCGTAAGCGGGCAGGCTGGACCGGCCCGGGTTTGGAACAAGCGAGACTTAAAGCATAGCGCTTGCGCGTGGCTTTTGCAGATGGGGCCGGCGCCGGCGGAGTCAAGCCGGGCGGCGGCGCCGGCTGGCGAAAAAAAAGCCGGCGCGCAACGGGCAGCCGGCTTCGGTCGGGGCGCGGCGCGAGGCCGCGGACCGCCGTTACTGGGCCTTCGGCAGGCCTTCGAGCTTCATGCCGGGCTTGATGCCCTTCGCGGCGAACCAGCCCTTGCTCATTTCGAGCGCATAGACGCCGTTGTTGCGCGGGCAGTGGTTGTCGGTCGTCTCTGCCTTCATTTCGTCGATGTCGGTGATCGTGCCGTCCGCGCGGATGAACGCGATCGACAGCGGGATCAGCGTGTTCTTCATCCAGAAGCAGTGCACGGCATTCTCGTTGAACACGAACAGCATGCCTTCGTTTGGCGCGAGCTGCGAACGGTACATCAGCCCCTGTTCGCGGTCGGCGTCGTTCGCGGCGACGGCCGCGTCGATCACGTACATGCCGGCGCGCAGCTTCACGTGCGGGAACTCGCTCGGCTGCTTGGCGCCGGGCGGCATCTGCGCGCTGGCGGCCTGCATGCCGAGCGCGAGGACGGCGAGCGCGGCGGGAAACACGGCGGCGCGCGCAAGGCGGCCGAGCGACGAGCGCAGGGAGAATTGCACAGCAAGGCTCCTATCTGGAAAACGAGACCCGCATGGTACGCGATGCGCGCCGGCGGGCACAAAAAGAAAAAGGCAGATCGCCTTGCGGTGATCTGCCTTTCAACGCCGTAAGAACGGCAAGACTGCGTGTTCTTGACTGCGTTATTACAACTTGCTTGCTTAGTTCGAAGCAGCTGCCGGGGCTTCGGCTTCGCTAGCTGCCTTCTTCGCAGCGTGGTGCTTCTTCGCTGCGTGGTGCTTCTTGTGCGTTGCCTTCTTAGCCGGTGCCGAAGCAGCTTCTGCCGGAGCAGCAGCAGCCGGAGCGGCCGGAGCCGAAGCTTGTGCGAAAGCAGCCGTTGCGAAGAGACCAGCGACCAGAGCGGCGATCAGTTTGTTCATGTTGTGTTCCTCAGCTTTAGTTAATTAACCAAATGACCCGGCATAGGAGTCATGACGTCTAACGGTGCCATCCACCTTTCGGTTGACAGACGCTTCGAGAAATTTCTCATTGCGCTGCGGGCGCCGAATCGTATTCGAAAAAGACGTCGCTTTCGTGACGCAAACACGTTCGGCTGCCGATACCGGATAGCTCAGAGTGGCATCTGCGTGGTTTAACGCGCGATCTTTGCAGGTGGTTGACGAAAAAGACGACGAAAAAAATCGTGCGCCCCGAATCCGTCATCCGGCGGGCGCGAAACCGTCCCACGGCGCGCGCGGCGGCAGTGTGATTGTTTCGCCTGGCGCAATGCCGAGCGCGAATATATCCAGCGCGCCGATGCCGACGCGCACCAGGCGCAACGTCGGGAAGCCGATGGCCGCCGTCATCCGGCGCACCTGTCGATTCTTGCCTTCGGTGATCGCGAGCTCGATCCACGTGGTCGGGATCGCGGCGCGGTAGCGGATCGGCGGGTTGCGCGGCCACAGCGCGTCGGGCGGCTCGATGAATTCGGCGCGGCACGGGCGCGTCACGTAGTCGCCAAGATCGACTCCGCGCGCGAGCGCTTTCAGGTCGGCGGGGCCGGGCGCACCTTCGACCTGCGCCCAGTAGCGCTTGACGAGCTTGTGGCGCGGCTCCGCGATGCGCGCCTGCAGCGCGCCGTCGTCGGTGAGCAGCAGCAAACCCTCGCTGTCCGCGTCGAGCCGGCCGGCCGCATAGACGCCGGGCGTTTTTACCCAGTCGCCGAGCGACGGCCGCGTCTCGTGCGCGGAAAACTGGCAAATCGTGCCGAACGGCTTGTTGAGGGCGATCAGGTTCATGGCGGGGCGCCCGCCCGGCGGGCCGCGGGAAGCGGGCAGGGCGGTCTATGGCAAATGGCGGAATCTTAATGCATAATACGGAACGGCAAGTCCTCTGTCTTATATAAGACATAAGTGAGGTCTTGATACGCAGTGCCGCGCTTCATGCCGAAGTGCCCGGTTGGGGCGCTAGAATAGCGGCTCGCTGTTGCCGTCACGGGGTGGCCATGCCGCGCCCCCGCCGCGCGCGCAGCTTCGACCAGCATCACCTGCTCAGCCACGTCACTGGAGTCGATCATGCCGTATCAGCACATCAAGGTTCCGGAAGGCGGTGACAAGATCACCGTCAACAAGGACTTCTCGCTCAACGTTTCCGATCAGCCGATCATTCCCTATATCGAAGGCGACGGTACGGGCTTCGATATCACGCCGGTCATGATCAAGGTCGTCGATGCGGCGGTCGCGCATGCCTACAAGGGCAAGCGCAAGATCCACTGGATGGAGATTTTCGCGGGCGAGAAGGCGACGAAGGTGTACGGGCCGGACGTGTGGCTCCCGGACGAAACGCTGCAGGTGCTGAAGGAATACGTGGTGTCGATCAAGGGGCCGCTCACGACCCCGGTCGGCGGCGGCATCCGTTCGCTGAACGTCGCGCTGCGCCAGGAACTCGACCTGTACGTGTGCCTGCGTCCGGTCCAGTATTTCAAGGGCGTGCCGTCGCCGGTGCGCGAGCCGCAAAAGATCGACATGGTGATCTTCCGCGAGAACTCGGAAGATATCTACGCGGGCATCGAATGGGCCGCGGGCTCCGAGCAGGCGAAGAAGGTGATCAAGTTCCTGCAGGACGAGATGGGCGTGAAGAAGATCCGCTTCCCGGAAACCTCGGGGATCGGCGTCAAGCCCGTGTCGACCGAAGGCACCGAGCGCCTCGTGCGCAAGGCGATCCAGTATGCGATCGACAACGATCGCAAGTCGGTCACGCTGGTGCACAAGGGCAACATCATGAAGTTCACGGAAGGCCTGTTCCGTGACGCCGGCTATGCGCTCGCACAGAAGGAATTCGGCGGCGAGCTGATCGACGGCGGCCCGTGGATGCGCGTGAAGAACCCGAAGACGGGCAACGAGATCGTGATCAAGGATTCGATCGCCGACGCGTTCCTGCAGCAGATCCTGCTGCGTCCGGCCGAATACGACGTGATCGCGACGCTGAACCTGAACGGCGACTATATCTCCGACGCGCTGGCCGCGCAGGTCGGCGGCATCGGGATCGCGCCGGGCGCGAACCTGTCGGATTCGGTCGCGATGTTCGAGGCGACGCACGGTACCGCGCCGAAGTACGCGGGCAAGGATTACGTGAACCCGGGTTCCGAGATCCTGTCGGCGGAAATGATGCTGCGCCATCTCGGTTGGACGGAAGCGGCCGACACGATCATCGCGTCGATGGAGAAGTCGATCCTGCAGAAGCGCGTCACGTACGACTTCGCGCGCCTGATGGAAGGCGCGACGCAGGTGTCGTGCTCGGGCTTCGGCGAAGTGCTGATCGAGAACATGTAAGTCCCCTTCCGGGGTGGGCCGGAGCGTTTCCGGCCGCCCCGGCGCCTACTGTCGGCGCCGGGGCGTTTCGTGGATGGCAGGTTTGTTGGCAGGGTGGTCCGGCATGCGGGCCGCGGCGCCGCGATGCGGCCCGGATGCCCTGCAAGGTAGAACATGACGGCCCTCGCAATACCACCGCCCGGCTGAGCCGGCGCGGCCCCATTCGTGACCGATCCGGTCGCCCCTCCGCCGGTTACCGCCGGCGTTCTTCAGTTCCAATATTCACGTAGCAACGCATCGACCATGTCCACTTCGCCCAAGATCATCTACACCCTCACCGACGAAGCGCCCGCGCTCGCGACCTATTCGCTGCTGCCGATCGTCAAGGCCTTCACGCGTTCGTCCGGCGTCGCCGTCGAAACGCGCGACATCTCGCTCGCCGGCCGCATCATCGCGGCATTCGCAGACATCCTGCCGCCGGAGCAGAAGGGTTCCGACGATCTTGCCGAGCTGGGCCAGCTCACGCTGAAGCCGGAAGCGAACATCATCAAGCTGCCGAACATCAGCGCGTCGGTGCCGCAGCTCAAGGCCGCGATCACCGAACTGCAGGCGCAGGGCTACAAGCTGCCGGCCTATCCGGAAGACCCGTCGACCGACGAGGAAAAGGCCGTCAAGGCCCGCTACGACAAGATCAAGGGCAGCGCGGTGAACCCGGTGCTGCGCGAAGGCAACTCCGACCGCCGCGCGCCGCTGTCGGTCAAGAACTACGCACGCAAGCATCCGCACAAGATGGGTGCGTGGCAGGCCACGTCGAAGGCGCACGTCGCGCACATGAGCGAAGGCGACTTCTACGGCAGCGAGAAGTCGGCGCTGATCGCCGATGCCGGCAGCGTGAAGATCGAACTCACGACGACCGACGGCGCGAAGAAGGTGCTGAAGGAAAAGACCGCCGTGAAGGCCGGTGAAGTCATCGACGCATCGGTGATGAGCCGCAACGCGCTGCGCAGCTTCATCGAAGCGCAGATCGCCGATGCGAAGGCGCAGGGCGTGCTGTTCTCGGTGCACCTGAAGGCGACCATGATGAAGGTCTCCGATCCGATCCTGTTCGGCCATTTCGTGTCGGTGTTCTACCGCGACGCGCTCGCGAAGCACGCGGACGTGCTGGCGCAGATCGGTTTCAACCAGAACAACGGGATCGGCGATCTGTACGCGCGCCTGAAGGACCTGCCGGCCGACACGCGCGAAGCGATCGAAGCCGACATCAAGGCCGAATACGCGGTGCGCCCGCGCCTCGCGATGGTCAACTCGGACAAGGGCATCACGAACCTGCACGTGCCGAGCGACGTGATCGTCGACGCATCGATGCCGGCAATGATCCGCGAGTCGGGCTGCATGTGGGGCCCGGACGGCGAGCTGTACGATGCGAAGGCCGTGATTCCGGACCGCTGCTACGCGGGCGTCTACCAGGCCGTGATCGAGGACTGCAAGCAGCACGGCGCATTCGATCCGGTCACGATGGGCAGCGTGCCGAACGTCGGCCTGATGGCGCAGGCGGCCGAAGAATACGGTTCGCACGACAAGACGTTCCAGATCCCGTCGGACGGCGTCGTGCGCGTCACCGATGAAGCCGGCAACGTGCTGCTCGAGCACGCGGTCGAGGCGGGCGACATCTGGCGCATGTGCCAGACGAAGGACGCGCCGGTGCAGGACTGGGTCAAGCTCGCGGTGAACCGCGCGCGGGCAACCGGCGTACCGGCCGTGTTCTGGCTCGATCCGGCGCGCGCGCACGATGCGCAGATCATCGCGAAGGTCGAACGCTACCTGAAGGATCACGACACGAACGGCCTCGACATCCGCATCATGACGCCGGAGGACGCGACCCGCTTCTCGCTCGAGCGCATCCGCGCGGGCAAGGACACGATCTCGGTCACCGGCAACGTGCTGCGCGACTACCTGACCGACCTGTTCCCGATCATGGAGCTCGGCACCAGCGCGAAGATGCTGTCGATCGTGCCGCTGATGGCCGGTGGCGGGATGTTCGAGACGGGTGCGGGCGGTTCCGCGCCGAAGCACGTGCAGCAGTTCGTCGAGGAAGGCTTCCTGCGCTGGGATTCGCTCGGCGAATTCCTCGCGCTGGCTGCATCGCTCGAACACCTCGGCCACGCGTACCAGAACCCGAAGGCGGTCGTGCTCGCGAAGACGCTCGACCAGGCGACCGGCAAGTTCCTGGACGAGAACAAGTCGCCGGCGCGCAAGGTCGGCGGCCTCGACAACCGCGGCAGCCACTTCTACCTGTGCCTGTACTGGGCGCAGGCGCTCGCCGAGCAGACCGAGGACGCCGCGCTGAAGGCGCAGTTCGAAGGCGTGGCGAAGGCGCTGTCCGGCAGCGAAGCGCGCATCCTGGAAGAACTGGCGGCCGCGCAGGGCAAGCCGCAGGCCATCGGCGGCTACTACCGTCCGAACGTCGATCTGACGAGCCAGGCGATGCGCCCGAGCGCGACGCTGAACGGCATCGTCGACGCGGTCGCCTGACGCCGGCCGCGCAATCGCGCGGGCCGATGCAGGAGTCGGCGCGGCGGGTTTCACCGTCCGCCGCTCTACGCAAAAGAAAAACGCCCCGGACGCCCGGGGCGTTTTTCGTTGCAGGCTAGCCATTCAGACGTGAACGATTTCCCACTCGGCGATTTCGTGCGGCACTTCGAGCGTCGCCGTGTCCATGTCGGACAGTTGCGGGCAGTCGCCGCGGGAGATGTGGTCGGCTGCCACTTCGGGGCACGAGAACGCGCCGAGCAGGGCGTTGCCGAACGTCGCTTCCCAGCCGCCGTTACCCGGCAGGATGTAGAACGACCCGAGCGCTGAACCAAAGCGAAATCCCTTCATTTCCGTTCTCCCTTTCTGATCACAAGCGATTCTGTTGTGCCGCCTGCCGGCTCGGCCGGCTATGGCCCGACTGGCTGCTTGCGCCGGGTTCCGTATCGAACGTCGTGGCGAAGCGTCAGTGCATGGAACAAAGTCTACGTCCGCGACCCGCTCGGATGGTGCGTGTAGAACAGCTTCTCGAAACAAAAATTCCATTTTAAAAACATTGCGTTATTTCTGTCGTTTTGTATTGCGGAACGTTTTTTGGCATCGCGAAACAGGGAATTTGTGCCCTGCACCAAGAATTTTTACAACGCAGAGACTTGTTCCACATCGTGAAATATTTACGGGTTCGCGGGGGATGACGCGACGAGCGCCAAAGCAGGGAGGAACGGCAGGCGCCAAGCGGTGGCCGGGAGTCCGTAATCGGAGCGGATGAGTGGCGGCGGCGGTTGCCGGTGAACCGGTGTACAGCGCTGCTCGATGATGCCGGTCGATGCGTATCGAATTCGGTGCGGCACCATCGCGCGCTGCGGCGTATTGCCGCCCGACCGGCGGCGGCGCGTTTCGATGGGGCTCGCGGTTATGATGACGCGGGCATCAGGTTTCGCGTCGCGCATCGGCATTCGAGCCGGCCGGCGCGGGCGTCGCGGCTGCCGCGCGACGCAGCATGGATAACGAGGAACGATTGATGATACGGAGAACTTTCCTGTCGCGCGCCATCGGTGTCGCGGCCGCGTCGCTGTTCGCGCGCACCGCGTGGGCGCAGCATGCCGGTCATGAGGGCATGGCCGGCATGGATTCGATGGACGACATGCCCGGCATGTCGGGGATGTCGGGTCACGCGCAGCACGGCAAGCCCGCGCCGGCCGCGCTCGCGGCCGGCGACGCGCTGCCGGCCGGCGCGCCGCTCGCGGCGTTGCGCACGCTCGCGAACGAAAGCCGCGAGCCCGGCACGTTCCGGGCCACGCTGGTGGCGCAGCCCGTTGCGCGGCCGATGCTGCACGGTGCGCGGCCGACCGCCTTCTGGCAGTTCGGCGCGGGCACGCAGGGCCCCGTCGTCGGCCCGCTGATCGACGTGCGCGAGGGCGATACGGTCGAGATCAAGTTCGTGAACAAACTGCCGCAGCCGTCGACGATCCACTGGCACGGGCTGCCCGTGCCGCCCGACCAGGACGGCAATCCGTCCGATCCGGTCGCGCCCGGCGCGTCGCGCGTGTACCGCTTCACGTTGCCGAAGGGTAGCGCCGGCACCTACTGGTACCACCCGCATCCGCACATGATGACGGCCGAGCAGGTGTTTCGCGGGCTGGCCGGCCCGTTCGTCGTGCGCGCCGCGGACGATCCGCTCGCCGGCTGGCCCGAGCGCAACCTGTTCGTGTCGGACCTGAAGCTTGCGCGTGACGGCACGATTGCACCGAACGACATGATGGACTGGATGAACGGCCGTGAAGGTCAGTTCGTGCTGGTCAACGGCGCACGCCGGCCGCGGATCGACGTCGCCGGCGACGAGCGCTGGCGGGTATGGAATGCGTGCAGCGCGCGCTACCTGCGCGTCGCGTTCGACGACGGCCGTGCGTTCGAGCATGCGGGCACCGACGGCGGGCTGTTCGACGCGCCGCGCCGCGTGACGTCGCTGCTGATTGCGCCGGGCGAGCGCGCGGAGTTGCTGGTGCGCGCCGGCGATCGTGCGTCGCGCGCGGTGCTGCAGGCGGCCGAATACGACCGGCGCAAGATGGCGATGTCGCACGACGACGGCCACGGCAGCCTGCCGCCCGATCCGGCGCTGGCGCTGGCCGATGTCGCGTTTGCGCCCGCCGCGGCGCGCGCGCTGCCCGCCGTGCTGCGCGCGGTGCCGCCGCTGGGCGAACCGGTTGCGCACAAGACGGTCGAGTTCGGCGAGGAAATGGACATGGACGCGATGATGAAGGGCGCGGCGCACGGCCGCCCGGCGGGCATGCGCTTCACGATCAACGGCGACACCTACGCGCCGCACCGCGCGACGCTGACGAGCCGCCGCGGCGACGTCGAGCGGTGGGAGATTCGCAATACCACCGACATGGATCACCCGTTCCACCTGCACGGCACGCAGTTCCAGGTGATCGAGCGTGCGTCGGGCGGCTCGCGCACGAGCGAACCGTTCCGCGCATGGCGCGATACCGTGAATGTGCGCAGCGGCGAAACCGTGACGATTCTCGTCACGCAAGACATGCCCGGCGAGCGCATGTTTCATTGCCACATTCTCGAACACGAGGATCTCGGCATGATGGGCACGCTGAAGGTCGTGTAACGAAACGGTGAATGTGTTTCACATGCCGGATCGGTATTCGATCTGCATGCGTGACAAGACAATGAATGTTCAATTACCGGGATTGAACGAAAAGGCCGGCCAATCGATTATCGATTGGCCGGCCTGAAAAAAAAAGAAACCCGGCGCAATGCGCCGGGTTTCTTCGTCCGATATCCGATGCCTTTATGCGGCCTGGATGTTCGACGCTTGCTTGCCCTTCGGTCCTTGAACGACGTCAAAGCTCACCTTCTGGCCTTCCTTCAGCGTCTTGAAGCCATTCATGGTGATAGCCGAGAAGTGCGCAAACAGATCCTCACCGCCCTCGTCGGGAGTGATGAAACCGAAGCCCTTCGCGTCGTTGAACCACTTAACGATACCAGTTGCCATACCTACTTCCCCTGTCACACAGTCGCTGCTACTTACCACGAGCACGCTCGAAAAGCTAAACGACCGGAAAATGCAGCCGTTCCCCCCTCACAAGCTCACCTCGGCCTCTTTCATTTCACCAACCGGCGATATGAAAAAAGTGCCAGCTTGATTGTTGGCGCTCTTTATTGGAGTGTCAAGTGGAATTTTTAGACGGTTGGAGGGCCGTTGTAAAGAACCCATTTTCAGGGTTTTTCCGGCTTTGCTTCGCAGCATGCGGCCAAGCGCGAGGACTTGAAAAGCCGCATAATCGGCTCATATACCAGGCTCGAGTGACACGCGTTCGAGTCGTCCCGGCTTGTGGGATACTGGATGCGGATACGACGTTCCGGTGCGGTTCCCCTGACGGTTCGTGTTCCGCGCCACGCGTGAAAGCCGGCACCGCAGCCGGCTTTCGTATGGCACGAAGAAGATCGCGTGTTCCGGGATACCGGGGAGGGCGCCGGCCGGTCGGTCGGGTAATGGCAGGATTGCGGGCCTGTCCGAGTTGTTTAGAATGGGTGTATGGCGATTATCCCGGACAAGCAGGACAGTACCGTCCTGGAACGCAAGCAGCAGAAGCTCAAGCCGCCTTCGATGTACAAGGTGGTGCTGCTGAACGACGACTTCACGCCGATGGAATTCGTCGTGATGGTCGTCCAGGAGTATTTCAAGAAGGATCGCGAGACGGCCACGCAGATCATGCTGAAGGTCCATCGCGAAGGGCGAGGAGTTTGTGGGGTCTATACGCGGGACATCGCGTCGACCAAGGTTGAGCAAGTCGTTACCCATGCGCGGCAGGCCGGGCATCCGCTGCAGTGCGTGATGGAGGAAGCATGATTGCCCAGGAATTGGAAGTCAGCCTGCACATGGCGTTCATGGAAGCACGCCAGGCGCGCCATGAGTTCATTACGGTCGAGCATCTGCTGCTGGCCCTGCTGGATAATCCGACGGCAGCCGAGGTGTTGCGCGCGTGCGCGGCAAACATCGAGGACCTGCGTCAGAACCTGCGCAATTTCATCCACGACAACACGCCTACCGTCCCGGGCACCGACGACGTCGATACTCAGCCGACGCTCGGTTTCCAGCGCGTGATCCAGCGCGCGATCATGCACGTGCAGTCGACGTCGAACGGCAAGAAGGAAGTGACCGGCGCGAACGTGCTGGTCGCGATCTTCGGCGAGAAGGATTCGCACGCCGTGTACTACCTGCAGCAGCAGGGCGTCACGCGCCTCGACGTCGTGAACTTCATTTCGCACGGCATCGCGAAGACGAACAGCGGCGAGGCCGCGAAGTCGACCGATGCGAACGCGGAAAGCGAAGACGCGAATGCGCAGAAGGAAACGCCGCTCGCGCAGTTCACGCAGAACCTGAACCAGATGGCGAAGGACGGCCGCATCGATCCGCTGATCGGGCGCGAGCCCGAGGTCGAGCGCGTCGTGCAGGTGCTGTGCCGCCGCCGCAAGAACAATCCGCTGCTCGTCGGCGAGGCCGGCGTCGGCAAGACCGCGATCGCGGAAGGGCTCGCCTATCGCATCACGCGCGGCGAAGTGCCCGACATCCTCGCGAATGCGCAGGTCTATTCGCTCGACATGGGCGCGTTGCTCGCGGGCACCAAGTATCGCGGCGATTTCGAGCAGCGCCTGAAGACGGTGCTGAAGGAACTGAAGGAGCGCCCGCACGCGATCCTGTTCATCGACGAAATCCATACGCTGATCGGCGCGGGCGCCGCGTCGGGCGGCACGCTCGATGCGTCGAACCTGCTGAAGCCGGCGCTGTCGTCGGGCACGCTCAAGTGCATCGGCGCGACCACGTTCACCGAGTATCGCGGCATCTTCGAGAAGGATGCGGCGCTGTCGCGGCGCTTCCAGAAGGTCGACGTGAGCGAGCCGACCGTCGAGCAGACGGTCGCGATCCTGCGCGGGCTGAAGTCGCGCTTCGAGGAGCATCACGGCGTCAAGTATTCGTCGGGTGCGCTGTCGGCCGCGGCCGAACTGTCGGCGCGCTTCATCACCGACCGTCACCTGCCGGACAAGGCGATCGACGTGATCGACGAAGCGGGCGCCGCGCAGCGCATCCTGCCGAAGTCGAAGCAGAAGAAGACGATCGGCAAGAGCGAGATCGAGGAAATCATCTCGAAGATCGCGCGCGTGCCGCCGCAGAGCGTGTCGCAGGACGATCGCAGCAAGCTGCAGACGCTCGATCGCGACCTGAAGAGCGTCGTGTTCGGCCAGGATCCGGCGATCGACGCGCTGGCGGCATCGATCAAGATGGCGCGCGCGGGCCTCGGCAAGATGGACAAGCCGATCGGCGCGTTCCTGTTCTCCGGCCCGACGGGCGTCGGCAAGACCGAAGTGGCGCGCCAGCTCGCGTTCACGCTCGGCATTGAGCTGATCCGCTTCGACATGTCGGAGTATATGGAGCGTCATGCGGTGAGCCGCCTGATCGGCGCGCCGCCGGGCTATGTCGGGTTCGACCAGGGCGGGCTGCTGACCGAAGCCGTCACGAAGAAGCCGCATTGCGTGCTGCTGCTCGACGAAATCGAGAAGGCGCATCCGGACATCTACAACGTGCTGCTGCAGGTGATGGACCACGGCACGCTGACGGACAACAACGGCCGCAAGGCGGATTTCCGCAACGTCATCATCATCATGACGACGAACGCGGGCGCCGAATCGATGCAGAAGGCGACGATCGGCTTCACGACGCGCCGCGAAACGGGCGACGAGATGACCGACATCAAGCGCCTGTTCACGCCGGAGTTCCGCAACCGCCTGGATTCGATCATCAGCTTCCGCTCGCTCGATGAGGAAATCATCATGCGCGTGGTCGACAAGTTCCTGATCCAGCTCGAGGAGCAGCTGCACGAGAAGAAGGTCGACGCGCTCTTCACCGACGCGTTGCGCAAGCATCTCGCGAAGCACGGCTTCGACCCGCTGATGGGCGCGCGGCCGATGCAGCGGCTGATCCAGGACACGATCCGTCGCGCGCTGGCCGACGAGCTGCTGTTCGGCAAGCTCGTCAACGGCGGCCACGTGACGGTCGACGTCGACGAAAACGACAAGGTGCAGTTGTCGTTCGACAAGCTGGCGAATCCGCCGCACAAGCCGAACGAAGAGACGGTCGAAGTCGAGTAAGCGATAATTCGTTGTTCATGCGAACGGCGCGGGAAGTTCTCCGCGCCGTTTCGTTTTATCCGGCGCCGGCGGCGCAATGGTGGTGCAGGGGAGTGGTAACGCAGTGACACAACAACAACGATCGTTCGACAACATCGTCGCGCGCGAACAAGGGTTGCGCCACGCGCTGACGTCGGGGCAAATGGCGATGATCGCGATCGGCGGCGCGATCGGCACGGGGCTGTTCCTCGGCAGCGGGTTCGCGATCGGGCTCGCCGGCCCGAGCGTGCTGGTCTCGTATGCGATCGGCGCGCTGATCGCGCTGCTGCTGATGGGCGCGCTCGCGGAAATGACCGTCGCGCATCCGACGGCCGGCTCGTTCGGTGCGTATGCCGAACACTACGTCGGCCCGCTCGCGGGCTTTCTGGTGCGCTATGCGTACTGGTTCGCGGTCGTGTTCGCGATCGGCACCGAAATCAGCGCGATCGCCGTGTTCATGAAGTACTGGTTTCCGGCCGTGCCCGGCTGGTACTGGGTGATCGGCTTCTCCGCGCTGCTGATCGCCGTGAACCTCGCGAGCGTCACGCTGTACGGCTCGGTCGAGTATGCGTTCTCGCTGCTGAAGATCGCGGCGATCGTCGTGTTCATCGTGCTCGGCGCGTATTTCGTGTGGTCGGCGCCGGCCGCATCGGGCATCGGGTTCGCGAACTACACCGCGCACGACGGCTTCATGCCGAAGGGGCCGTGGGGCACCTGGGTCGCCGTGATCGTCGCGATCTTCAGCTACATGAGCATCGAGGCCGTCGCGATCGCGGCCGGCGAAGCGCGCGATCCGCAGCACGCGGTCACGCGCGCGTTCCGCTCGACGGTGTTCCGGCTCGTGCTGTTCTACCTGCTGACGCTGTCTCTGATGCTCGCGATCGTGCCGTGGACGCAGGCCGGCACCGACGAAAGCCCGTTCGTGAAGGTGATGGCCGCGACGCACGTGCCGTACGCGGCGGGCGTGATCAACTTCGTGCTGCTGATCGCGGCGCTGTCGGCGATGAACAGCCAGCTCTACGTGACGACGCGGATGATGTTCAGCCTGTCGCGTGCGCGGCTCGCGCCCGCGGTATTCGGCCGGCTAGGCACGAACGGCGTGCCGCGTGCGGCGCTGTGGATCTCGACGAGCGGCGTCGCGGTGGCGGCCGTGCTGGTCGCGCTGGCGCCCGACACGGCGTTCACCGTGATGATGGCGATCGCGATGTTCGGCGCGCTGTTCACGTGGCTGATGATCTTCGTCACGCATCTGCGCTTCCGTTTGCGGTATCGCGGCCCCGTGCTCGCGTTCCGGATGTGGGGTCACCCGTTCGGCAGCCTGCTCGGCGCGGGGCTCGTCGCGGCGATCCTGTTCACGACCGCGTTCACGCGCGAATTCCGGATGACGATGGTGGTCGGCGTCGTGTTCGTCGTGCTGCTGACGCTCGCGTATGCGCTGCACTACCGGCACCAGCACGCACGCTGACGGCGCCGTCACGACGACCGCGCCCGCCGACCATCCCGCTCTTCACATTCGCTAAGGTTCCGTTAAGCCGACGGCGACTACATTCGATCCTGTTTGCAACGCGGGCCGGCACGCGCCGGCTCGCCGCTTTCGTGCAAAAGGGGTTCGAATGAACAAACTTCCCGAAATCACGCTTGCGTTCTGGATCATGAAGATCTGCGCGACGACGCTCGGCGAAACCGGCGGCGATTTGCTGTCGATGACGCTGAACGTCGGTTATGCGGTGAGCTCGATCCTGCTGTTCGGCTTCTTTCTCGTGACGCTGGGCACGCAGCTCAAGACGACGGCCTATCGCCCGGCGGTCTACTGGGCCGTGATCGTCGCGACGAGCACGGCCGGCACGACGATGTCCGACTTCATGGACCGCACGCTCGGCCTCGGTTATGCGGCCGGCTCGTCGATCCTCGTCGCGATCCTGCTGGCGATCTTCGCGGTCTGGCGGCTCAGCGGCGAATCGCTGTCGGTCGACCTGATCCGCACGCGCAAGGTCGAGTTGCTGTACTGGATCGCGATCCTGTTCTCGAACACGCTCGGCACCGCGCTCGGCGATTTCCTCGCGGATAGCTCGGGCCTCGGTTTCGGCGGCGGCGCGCTGCTGATCGGTGGGTTGCTTGCGGTGATCGTGCTCGCGCACTATTTCACGCGGATTTCCGGCGTGCTGCTGTTCTGGGCCGCGTTCGTGCTCACGCGCCCGTTCGGCGCGACGGTCGGCGACCTGCTGACGAAGCCGGTCGCGAAGGGCGGGCTCGCGCTCGGTACGGTCGGCTCGTCGGCCGTGCTGCTCGGCGTGCTGGTCGCGTTGGTGATCCATGCGAGCATCGCGCAGGCGCGGCGACGCGAACCGGTACCCGCGCGGATCGCGCAGCCGGCCGGCGAATGACGGCGATCGACGGCGAACGAAAAAAGGGCCTCGCGGCCCTTTTTTTGTGCGTTGCGTCGTTCAGTGACGGCCGGTGCTGCCGAAGCCGCCTGCGCCGCGATCGCTTTCCGCGAAGTCGTCGACGATGTTGAACTGCGCCTGCACGACCGGCACGATCACGAGCTGCGCGAGCCGTTCGAACGGGTTCAGCACGAACTCGGTCTGGCCGCGATTCCACGTCGAGACCATCAACTGGCCCTGATAGTCGGAGTCGATCAGGCCGACGAGGTTGCCGAGCACGATCCCGTGCTTGTGGCCGAGGCCCGAGCGCGGCAGGATCAGCGCCGCATAGCCGGGGTCGGCGAGGTGGATCGCAAGGCCGGTCGGCACGAGCGTCGTTTCGCCCGGCTGCAGCGTGACCGGCGCGTCGAGGCACGCGCGCAGGTCGAGGCCCGCGCTGCCGGTGGTCGCATAGGCGGGCAGGTAGTCGCGCATGCGCGCGTCGAGAATCTTCAGGTCGAGTTTCATGCGGTCGTCGAATCGGTCGGGAAGGGCGCGGCGGCGAGGGCCGCCGCGCGGGAGATCAGATCAGGCGATTGTCGGGCAGGCGTTTCGCGATTTCCGCGACGAGCACATGCGCGAGTTCGTCCTTCGGTGCGCGCGGCAGGCGCGTGAGGCCGGTGGCTTCGAACAGCACGACTTCGTTGTCGTCGCGGCCGAATGTCAGCGGGCCGAGGTTGCCGACGAGCAGCGGCACGTTCTTGCGCTTGCGCTTCTCGTCGCCGTGCACGTCGAGGTCGCCGCTTTCGGCCGCGAACCCGACGCAGAACGGCGGATCGGGCAGCGCGGCGACCGACGCGAGGATGTCGGGGTTCTCGACGAACGCGAGCGCCGGCATCTTGCGGTCGGCCGTCTTCTTCATCTTGTGTTCGGCTGGCTGGTCGACGCGCCAGTCGGCGACCGCGGCCACCGCGATGAAGATGTCGGCATCGGCGACCGCTTGCATCACCGCGTCGTACATCTGCTGCGCGGTCTGCACGTCCTGGCGGGTCACGCCCCACGGCGTGTCGAGCGCGACCGGCCCCGCGACGAGATGCACGTCGGCGCCGGCTTGCTGCGCGGCGCGCGCGAGCGCGAAGCCCATCTTGCCGCTCGAGCGGTTCGTGAGGCCGCGCACGGGGTCGAGCGGTTCGAACGTCGGCCCGGCCGTGATCAGCACGCGCCGGTGCGCGAGCACCTTCGGCGCGAAGTGCGCGACGATCGCTTCATAGATCGCGTCGGGTTCGAGCATGCGGCCGTCGCCGACTTCGCCGCACGCCTGCGCACCCGAATCCGGGCCGAGCACCGACACGCCGTCCGCGCGCAGTTGCGCGACGTTGCGCTGCGTGGCCGGGTTTTGCCACATCTGGCGGTTCATCGCGGGAACGACGAGCAGCGGACAATCGCGCGCGACGCACAGCGTCGACAGCAGGTCGTCCGCGAACCCGTGCGCGAGCTTCGCGAGGAAATCCGTCGACGCGGGCGCGATCACGATCGCGTCGGCTTCGCGCGACAGGTCGATGTGCGCCATGTTGTTGTCGATGCGCGCGTCCCACTGGCTCGTATAGACGGGCCGGCCCGACAGCGCCTGCATCGTGACGGGCGTGATGAACTGCGTGGCGGCTTCGGTCATCGCGACCTGCACGGTCGCGCCGGCCTTGGTGAGCAGCCGCGTGAGCTCGGCGATCTTGTAGCAGGCGATACCGCCCGTCAGGCCGAGAACGAGGTGTTTTCCTGCGAGTTCTGCGTGTGCCAACTCAGGCCTCCAAGGGTCAAACGGGACGGCCGGCGCGAGGCCGGCCGTCGACGCCGAGTATGCGCGCTTAGCGCGAGCCGCGCACGCGACGCAGTTCGTCGTAGATCAGCAGCACCGCGCCGACCGTGATCGCGGAATCGGCGAGGTTGAACGCCGGGAAGTGCCAGGCGCCGAGGTGGAAATCGAGGAAGTCGATCACGTGACCGTAGACGAGCCGGTCGATCACGTTGCCGAGTGCGCCGCCGAGGATCAGCGCGAGCGACAGGCTGAACAGCCGCTGGTGGCCGTGGCGTTTCAGCAGGAAGCAGATCACGAGCGTCGCACCGATCCCGAGCGCTGTGAACGCCCAGCGCTGCCAGCCGCCCGCGGTCGACAGGAAGCCGAACGCGGCGCCGCGGTTGTACACCAGCACGAGGTTGAAGAACGACGTCAGCGCATGCTGCGCGCCGTACGCGAACGTTTTCAGGATCGCGATCTTCGACAGTTGATCGAACAGGATCACGATCAGCGAAATGCCGAGCCAGGGCGCAAGCGCGCCGCTGGCCGGTTTCGACAGGGTTTTCGCCATAGTTAAGCAGCGCTCCGGATTTCGCCGTTTTCAAAGAGGTTCGAGAAGCAGCGGCCGCACAGCGTCGGATGATCGGCGTGCGCGCCGACATCTTCGCGGTAGTGCCAGCAGCGTTCGCACTTCTGGTACTTCGACGCGGCCACGTCGACGCTTTCCTGCGCTTCGTCGTCGACCTTGACGACCGTCGCGGCCGACGTGATCAGCACGAACTTCAGGTCTTCGCCGAGGCTCGTGAGCGCGTCGTAGCGCGCGCCGCTCGCGTGCACGGTCACTTCGGCCTGCAGCGACGAACCGATGCGGTTCGCGGTGCGCGCTTCCTCGAGCGCCTTCGTCACGTTGCTGCGCACGTCGCGCAGCAGCGCCCACTTGTCGATCAGCGCGGCCGAGCCGGCGACTTCCGGATACGCGTAGTAGGTTTCCGTGAAGATCGTGTCGCTGGCCGGCTGGAACACCTTCCATGCCTCTTCCGCCGTGAACGACAGGAACGGCGCGAGCACACGCAGCAGGCCGTGCGTCAGGTGGTACAGCGCCGTCTGCGCGGAGCGGCGTGCGCGCGAATCGGCCGCGCTCGTGTACAGGCGATCCTTCAGCACGTCGAGGTAGAAGCCGCCGAGATCTTCCGAGCAGTACGTCTGAAGCTTCGCGACAACCGGGTGGAATTCGTACTTCTCGTAGTGGCCGAGCAGTTCCGTCTGCAGTTGCGCCGAGAACGCGACCGCATAACGGTCGATCTCGAGCCATTCGCCGACCGGCACCGCGTGTTGCGCGTAGTCGAAGTCCGACAGGTTCGCGAGCAGGAAGCGCAGCGTGTTGCGGATGCGGCGATAGCCTTCGGTCACGCGCTTCAGGATTTCCTCGGAGATCGCGAGCTCGCCCGAATAGTCGGTCGACGCGATCCACAGGCGGATGATTTCCGCGCCGAGGCGGTTCGCGACTTCATGCGGGTCGACGCCGTTGCCGAGCGACTTGCTCATCTTGCGGCCTTCGCCGTCGACCGTGAAGCCGTGCGTGAGCAGGCCCTTGTACGGTGCGCGGCCGTCGATCATCGACGCGGTCAGCAGCGACGAGTGGAACCAGCCGCGATGCTGGTCCGAGCCCTCGAGGTACAGGTCGGCCGGGAACTGAAGTTGATCCTTGTGCGAGCCGCGCAGCACGTGCCAGTGCGTCGTGCCCGAGTCGAACCACACGTCGAGCGTGTCGCGGTTCTTTTCGTACAGGTTCGCGTCGTCGCCGATCAGCTCGCGCGGATCGAGCGTCTGCCACGCCTCGATGCCCGACTGCTCGACGCGTTTCGCGACTTCCTCAAGCAGTTCGAGCGTGCGCGGGTGCAGCTCGCCGGTTTCCTTGTGCACGAAGAACGCCATCGGCACGCCCCACTGGCGCTGGCGCGACAGCGTCCAGTCGGGACGGTTCGCGATCATGCTGAACAGGCGCTGCTTGCCCCACGACGGGTAGAACGCGGTCGCATCGACGCCTTCGAGCGCCGTTTCGCGCAGCGTCTTGCCGCCGGCACGCGGCGTGACGTCCATGCCGGCGAACCATTGCGACGTCGCGCGATAGATGATCGGCGTCTTGTGGCGCCAGCAGTGCATGTAGCTGTGCGTGTACTTCTCGCTGCGCAGCAGCGAGCCGGCCGCGTTCAGCGCTTCGACGATCTTCGGGTTCGCATCCCAGATCGACAGGCCGCCGAACAGCGGCAGCGATTCGATATAACGACCGTCGCCCATCACCGGGTTGATGAAGTCCGAATCGGTCATCCCGTGCGCCTTGCAGGACATGAAGTCCTCGATGCCGTACGCGGGCGACGAGTGCACGACACCGGTACCCGTGTCGGTCGTCACGTAGTCGCCGAGGTAGACGGGCGCGGTGCGCTTGTAGCCGGGGTGGGCCGGTGCGAGCGGGTGGTGGAAGCGCAGGTTCGCGAGCTTCACGCCCGGCGTGGTCGCGACGACGCGGCCCGTCAGCTTGAACTCTTCCATGCACGCGGCGACGCGCTCTTCCGCGATGATCAGCAGCCCGCGCTCGGTGTCGACCAGCGCGTAGACGATTTCCGGATGGAGGTTCAGCGCCTGGTTCGCGGGGATCGTCCACGGCGTGGTGGTCCAGATCACGATGCCGCCTTCGGCGCGCGGGAGTGCCGGCAGGCCGAACGCCTGCGCGGTCTTTTCCGGTTCCGCGAACGCGAACATCACGTCGATCGTCGGATCGGTGCGGTCCTTGTACTCGACTTCCGCTTCGGCGAGCGCCGAGCCGCAGTCGAAGCACCAGTTCACCGGCTTCAGCCCGCGATACACATAACCCTTCTCGATGATCTTGCCGAGCGCGCGGAGCTCTTCCGCCTCGTTGACGAAGTTCATCGTCTTGTACGGGTTGGCCCAGTCGCCGAGCACGCCGAGGCGCTTGAAGCCGACCTTCTGCTTCTCGATCTGCTCGGTCGCGTACGCGCGCGCCTTGCTCATCACTTCGGCCGCCGGCAGCGACTTGCCGAACTGCTTCTCGATCTGGATCTCGATCGGCATCCCGTGGCAATCCCAGCCCGGCACGTACGGTGCGTCAAAGCCGGCCATGTTGCGCGACTTGACGACGATGTCCTTCAGGATCTTGTTGACGGCGTGGCCGAGGTGGATGTCGCCGTTCGCATACGGCGGGCCGTCGTGCAGGATGAACTTCGGCCGGCCCTTGCTGGCCGCGCGGATCTTGTCGTAGATGCCGCGCTCTTCCCATTCCTTGACCCATTGCGGCTCGCGCTTGGGCAGGTCGCCGCGCATCGGGAACGGCGTGTCGAGCAGGTTGACCGGATACTTGGCCTGCGGTTTCGAATCGGCTTTCTTGTTGCTCATGATGGGATCGCTATCAAATCGGGGGACGCTCGTGCGTCGTGAATCGGGTATGCGCGCGACTGGGCGGCGCGTGGGTGCGGCGCGGGGCGCCGCCGTCCGGATCAGCTAATTCGGTCGGTTGCCGACGTCGAGAAGCCCGTTGCGCGGCTGCCCGGCGCACGATCGCGCTCGATGAAATACGCGCGCGCATTCGCGACGTCCAGTGCGATCGCGCGCGACAGCGCCTCGAGATCGTCGAATTTCGCTTCGTCGCGCAGCTTCTTCAGGAATTCGACGCGGATGAGCTTGCCGTACGCATCGCCGTGCCAGTCGAGCAGGTGGACTTCGAGCAGCACGCGGCCCGAATCGTCGACGGTCGGGCGCAGGCCGAGGCTCGCGACGCCCGGCAGCGGGTCGGGGCCGAGGCCGTGCACCTGCACGACGAAGATGCCCGCGAGCGCCGGCCGCTTGTGCGCGATCGGCAGGTTCAGCGTCGGGAAGCCGAGGTCGCGGCCGAGCTTCAGCCCGTGCGCGACGTGGCCGCTGATCGCATAACCGTGGCCGAGCGCCTGCGCGGCTGCGTCGAGATCGCCGGCCGCGAGCGCGGCGCGCACGCCCGAACTCGAGATGCGCGTGCCGTCGCTGCCGGCCACCGTGCCCATCTGCTCGACTTCGAAACCGTATTGCTCGCCGGCCGCCTTCAGCGTGTCGAAGGTGCCCGCGCGTTTCGCGCCGTAGCAGAAATCGTCGCCGACCATCATCCAGCGCGTGTGCAGCCCGTTCACCAGCGTGCGCTCGACGAACGCCTGCGGCGACTGGCTCGCGAACGTGTGGTTGAAGTGCTCGACGACCACGCGGTCGACGCCGTGCTCGCGCAGCGCCTCGAGCTTGTCGCGCAGCATCGCGATGCGCGGCGGCGCGCCGGCCGGGTTGAAGAATTCGCGCGGGTGCGGCTCGAAAGTCATCACGCACACGGGCAGGCCACGCGCGTCCGCTGCCGCGCGCACGCGCGCGAGCAGGGCCTGGTGGCCGCGATGGACACCGTCGAAGTTGCCGATCGTCAGCGCGCACGGGGCGCGGCTCTCGGCGTTGGGCAGGCCGCGGAAGACTTTCACGATAGCGGATGCAGCGTCGGGGGATGGGCGGTGGGATGCCGCAAAGCAGAAGATTATAAACGTTCGGGCGGGCCGGCGGCCGAGAAGGCGGGAAACGCGGGGGCGAATGGTAAAATTCGCGGATGAAAAAACTCGTGATCCTGATTTCCGGTCGCGGCAGCAACATGGAGGCCATCGTTCGCGCGTGCGCGCAGGAACGCTGGCCGGCCGAGGTTGCTGCCGTGATCGCCAACCGGCCCGATGCGGCCGGCCTGGCTTTTGCCGCGTCGCACGGAGTGGCGACCGCGGTGGTCGACCATCGGTCGTTCGACGGCCGCGACAGCTTCGACGCGGCGCTCGCCGCCGAGATCGACCGCTTTGCCCCCGATCTCGTGATCCTCGCGGGCTTCATGCGCATCCTCACGCCGGCATTCGTCAGACGATACGAAGGCCGGCTGCTGAACATCCACCCGTCGCTGCTGCCGAGCTTCAAGGGCATCCACACGCACCAGCAGGCGCTCGACGCGGGTGTCGCGCTGCACGGCGCGAGCGTGCACTTCGTGATTCCCGAGCTCGACAGCGGCGCGATCGTCGCGCAGGGCGCGGTGCCGGTGCGCGCGGGCGACGACGCGGCCGCGCTCGCGCGGCGCGTGCTGACGGTCGAGCATGTGCTGTATCCGCGCGCGGTGCGCTGGTTCGTCGACGGGCGTTTGCGCCTCGAGAACGGCCGGGCAGTGGTGGCGCCGGAAGAGGCGCGCTGGATTTTCGCGGATCAACCGCATACCGAAACGAGTGAGGGCGTATGAAGCTGCACGGATTCCTGATCGGCCAGACCGAGACTTTGCTGGCCGAGGTGCTGAAGTTCGCCGGCCCCGCCGACGCGACGACGAGCCGGTTCTTCCGCGCGCACCCGAAGCTCGGGCATGCCGAGCGCGGCGTGATCGCCGAGGCCGTGTTCGCGGTGCTGCGCCGGAAGATGGAGTTTTCGCATCTCGCCGAGAGCGGCACGGGCACGCCCGCGCGGCGCCTCACGCTGCTCGGCCTGATGCAGACGGCCGGCCGCAATGCGCTGAAGCCGTTCTTGTCCGACACCGAGTCCGCATGGCTCGAGCACGTGTCGAAGATCGATCCCGCGAGCCTGCCGGTGCGCGTGCGCACGAACCTGCCGGACTGGATCCACCAGGCACTGTCGGCCCGATTCGACGCCGATGAGCTCGCGCAGCTCGCCGCCGCGCTGAACTACCCGGCGCCGCTCGACCTGCGCGCCAACGCGCAGAAGGCGACCCGCGACCAGGTGATCGACGCGCTGCGCGCGAATGGCATCGATGCGGGTGCGACGCCGTTCGCACCGTTCGGCGTGCGCGTGGTCGGCAAGCCGGCGCTGACGCGCCTGAAGCTGTTCGAGGAAGGCGAGATCGAGGTGCAGGACGAAGGCAGCCAGTTGCTGTGCTCGCTGGTCGCGCCGCGCCGCGGCGAGATGGTCGTCGATTTCTGCGCGGGTGCGGGCGGCAAGACGCTCGCGCTGGGCGCGATGATGCGCTCGACCGGGCGCCTCTATGCGTTCGACGTGTCGGAAAAGCGCCTCGCGAAGCTGAAGCCGCGCCTCGCGCGCAGCGGGCTGTCGAACGTGAACCCCGTGCTGATCGACAGCGAGCACGACGCGAAGATCAAGCGGCTCGCCGGCAAGATCGACCGCGTACTGGTCGACGCGCCGTGCAGCGGCCTCGGCACGCTGCGCCGCAATCCGGACCTGAAGTGGCGCCAGTCGCGCACGTCGATCGACGAATTGACACCGAAGCAGGCGTCGATCCTCGCGAGCGCCGCGCGCCTCGTGAAGAAGGGCGGCCGGCTCGTCTACGCGACCTGCAGCGTGCTCGACGCCGAGAACGAGCGCATCGTCGAGCAGTTCCTGGCCGACCATCCCGAGTTCGTGCTGGTGCCTGCGCAGAAGGTGCTGGCCGACCAGCGCATCGAACTCGAGACGGGCGACTACCTGTCGTTGTGGCCGCACCGTCACGCGACCGACGGCTTCTTCGCCGCGGTGCTCGAGCGGCGCGCGCAGTAACGGCGGCACGGACGGACGATGGAGAATCTGCAGAGCCGCCTGCTGTCGCACCGGCTGGCATCGGTGATTCGCGACTTTCACCAGCCGGTGATGATCTGGCAGGCGGCGATCCTCGTCGGCGCGCTGTGTTTCGCGTGGGTGGCCGCACGCTTCGTGCACGGCCGGATCGATGCGCGCCGGCGGACGGCCGGACGCGCGCCCGGCGCGGGTGCGCATAGCCTGAAGCGCGCGTTGTTTCCGTTGTTCGGCGGCATCTTCGTGGGCGTCGCGCAGCTTGCGTTCGACCCGTTCATGTCGACGGCGCTGCTGTCGCTCGCGCTCGTGCCGTTGTTCGGCATCGGGCTGATCTACGTGCTGTTCTTCTTCGCGCGGCGCGTGTTCGCGCGCGACGGCCACACGCATGCGTGGCTGTCGATCGTCGAGAAGATCGTGTCGACCGTCGTGTGGGCCGCGATGGTGCTGACCGTGCTCGGCATCCAGCACGACGTGCTCGGCTGGCTCGACAGCGTGCAGTTCCGCGTCGCCAATGCGCACCTCACGCTGCTGTCGCTGATCTCCGGCGCGCTGTGGGTCTGCGTGACGCTGATGGTCGCGATGTGGCTCGGCTCGGTGCTCGAGGATCGCCTGACGCGCGCGAGCACGCTCGATGCGAACCTGAAGGTCGTGCTGTCGCGGGTCGGCCGCGCGCTGCTCGTGTTCGCGGCGATCCTGATCGGGCTGTCGCTGGTCGGCATCGACGTGACGGTGCTCGGCGTGTTCGGCGGCGCGGTCGGTGTCGGCCTCGGCTTCGGGCTGCAGAAGATCGCGAGCAACTACGTGTCGGGCTTCATCATCCTGCTCGACCGCTCGCTGCGGCTCGGCGACGCGATCAGCGTCGGCGGGCTGCAGGGCGTCGTCACGCAGATCCGCACACGCTACACGGTCGTGCGCGGCCTCGACGGCAACGAGACGCTGATCCCGAACGAGAAGCTGATCACCGACGTCGTGCAGAACCAGTCGTCGTACCTGACGCGCGGTTATGCGAAGGTCGCGGTGCAGGTCGCGTACACGAGCGATGTCGAGCACGCGCTCGTGCTGCTCGCCGACGCCGCGAAGGACGTGCCGCGCGTGCTGGCGGAGCCGGCGCCGACCCCTTATCTGGTGAGCTTCGGCGCGGACGGGATCGACCTGGAGCTCGGTTTCTGGATCGAGGATTCGGCGAAAGGCACGTCGGGCGTGCGCTCGGCCGTGAACCGCAACATCTGGCGGCTGTTCAACGAGCACGGGATTTCGATTCCGTTTCCGCAGCGCGAAGTGCGCGTCGTCGGGCTGCCGGACGGTTTTGCCGCCGCGGGCGCGGTGGCGGGGCATGATCCGGCGGCCGGCAACGGTGCGGCGGACGGGCGCGCGTCGGCTGCATAGCGTGCGTCGGTCGTCGATCGTATCGACCCCGCGGTCGGAACCGGATCGCGGGCCTTTCCAAGTCCGCCCGTGGACTGTTCCAGTTGTGCCAGGGCAAGAAAATATTCATTTTTTACAAAGACTTGGAACGGTTGAAGTAAAATCCAAGTCTATTCGCGGTATGCTTTCATTTTTCTGACGCCTGCGCGAGCCGGCATCGCTCTCATCTCATCACAGGTAACTGCCTTGTTGAATTCCCTGCTCGATTTTCTTTCCCACGGGCTCCTGCATTTTTCGTGGTGGCAGGTCGCGCTGTTCGCGCTCGCCGTCACGCACGTCACGATCATCGGCGTGACGGTCTACCTGCACCGTTGCCAGGCGCACCGCGCGCTGGAACTGCATCCGATCGCGAGCCATTTCTTCCGCGTCTGGCTGTGGATGACGACCGGCATGCTGACCGGCCAGTGGGCCGCGATTCACCGCAAGCACCATGCGAAGTGCGAGACCGAGGAAGATCCGCACAGCCCGCAGACGCGCGGCATCTGGAAGGTGTTCCTCGAGGGCGCCGAGCTGTATCGCGCGGAAGCGAAGAATGAAGAGACGATGCGCAAGTTCAGCCACGGCACGCCGAACGACTGGATCGAGCGCAATCTCTACTCGAAGTACCCGATTCTCGGCATCAGCCTGATGATGGTGATCGACGTCGCGCTGTTCGGCGTGCTCGGCCTGACCGTGTGGGCGGTGCAGATGGTCTGGATTCCGTTCTGGGCGGCAGGCGTCGTCAACGGCTTTGGCCACTTCTGGGGCTACCGCAACTTCAACTCGGCCGACGCGAGCACGAACCTGTTCCCGTGGGGCATCGTGATCGGCGGCGAAGAACTGCACAACAACCACCACACGTTCGCGACGTCGGCGAAGCTGTCGAACAAGTGGTACGAGTTCGACATCGGCTGGATGTACATCCGCATCATGTCGGCGTTCGGTCTCGCGAAGGTGAAGAAGGTCGCGCCGACGCCGCGCCTGAACAAGCCGAAGACGGTGCTGGACCAGGAAACGCTGCAGGCCGTGCTGTCGAACCGCTACGAAGTGATGGCGCGCTACGGCAAGGCCGTGAAGCGTGCGTACCGCCAGGAGCTCGCGCACCTGAAGGAGCTCGGTTCGAGCGAGAAGTACCAGTTGATGCGCGGCGCGCGCAAGTGGTTCCACAAGGACGCCGACGGCCTCGACGAGCCGCAGAAGAAGCTGCTGCCGGAAATCTTCGCGAACAGCCAGAAGCTGCACACGTACTTCCAGTTGCGCCAGGATCTCGCCGCGATCTGGGATCGTTCGACCGCGTCGCGCGAACAGCTTCTCGCGCAATTGCAGGATTGGTGCCATCGCGCGGAACAAAGCGGCATCAAGGCGCTGCAGGAATTCGCGACACGCCTGCGTCGCTACGCCTGATTCGAAATCGATTAGAATCTCAGGACGTCAAAAACCCCGCGTTGGCGGGGTTTTTTCATTTGGGCCACCGTTTTTTGACGGAAGCGATCGGCCCGAATTTGTATGAGGCTTGGGGCAGCGGCGCAATGGTGCCCCGGGGCGAGCGTAGAGGATGGGATCGGAGTAGTGTTGAAGCGCTGATTCTGGTTGACCGCGAAGCATGGGATCGGGGTAGGCGCTAAAGCGATAACTCCGGTCGACCGCGAAGCATGGGGTCCGAGTAAGCGCTAAAGCGCTCACTCGGACCGACAGGAGATATGGAGATGCAATCGACGATCAAACCCGTCGAGTACGACCGGCCCGTCGCAGCAGGGACCGTGTGCGGCGTGGGGCAGGCATGGGCCAAGGTGCCCGATGCACCGTCCCCCGAGGAACGCGCTGCGCTGAAGGCGCGCATCAAGGCGCTGCTCGTGCGTGAAAAGGCCGTGCTGGTCGCGCACTACTACGTGGATGCCGAACTGCAGGAACTCGCCGACGAAACCGGCGGCTGCGTTGCCGATTCGCTCGAAATGGCCCGCTTCGGCCGCGATCACGACGCGCAGACGCTGGTCGTCGCCGGCGTGCGCTTCATGGGTGAAACCGCGAAGATCCTGAGCCCGAACAAGCGGATCCTGATGCCCGATCTCGATGCGACCTGTTCGCTCGATCTCGGCTGCCCGGTCGATGAATTCTCGGCGTTCTGCGATGCGTATCCCGATCGCACCGTCGTCGTCTATGCGAACACCAGCGCGGCCGTGAAGGCCCGCGCGGACTGGATGGTCACGTCGTCGATCGGCCTCGAGATCGTGGCCGACCTGCACGCGCGCGGCGAGAAGATCATCTGGGCGCCCGATCGCCATCTCGGCAGTTATATCCAGAAGAAAACCGGCGCGGACATGCTGCTGTGGCAGGGCTCGTGCCTCGTCCACGACGAGTTCAAGGGCATCGAGCTCGACCTGCTGCGCGCCGAATATCCGGACGCGAAGGTGCTCGTCCATCCGGAATCGCCGGAAAGCGTCGTTGCGCAGGCCGATGTGGTCGGCTCGACCACGCAGCTGATCGATGCGGCCGTGAAGCTGGACGCGACGCGCTTCATCGTCGCGACCGATCTCGGCATCCTGCACAAGATGCAGCTCGCGGCGCCCGGCAAGACCTTCATCGCGGCGCCGACGGCCGGCAACAGTGCGACCTGCAAGAGCTGCGCGCACTGCCCGTGGATGGCGATGAACGGCCTCGCGAACCTCGCCGACGTGCTCGAACGCGGTCACAACGAGATCTTCGTCGATCCGGCGATCGGCGAACGTGCGCGCCTGCCGATCGACCGGATGCTCGATTTCGCGGCCGCGCACAAGAAGCGCGTGCAGGCGAGCGGCGACCTGCAGCGCGACCAGCAACTGTTTGCGAACGTGGGGGCGGCATGACCGGTGCAGTCTCCCCGCTTTACGACATCGTTCGCGAGCAATACGGCGCGGCATTCGACGACGCGATCGCGCGCAACGTTGCCGATGCGATCGCGGAAGACGTCGGCACCGGTGACCAGACCGGGCGGCTCGTGCCGGCCGGCGGGCGTCGTCGCGCGCGCATCATCGTGCGCGAGGAAGCCGTGCTGTGCGGCGTGCCGTGGTTCGAGGCCGTGATCGGCCGGATCGATCCGGCGATCACCGTGCAATGGCGCTATCGCGAAGGCGACCGGATGACGCCCGATTCGACCGTCTGCGAACTCGAAGGGCCGGCGCGCGCGCTGTTGACGGCCGAGCGTAACGGGCTGAACTTCCTGCAACTGCTGTCGGGTGTCGCGACCGCGACGCGCCGTTACGTCGACCGCGTCGAAGGCACGCGCGCGAAGATCCTCGATACGCGCAAGACGCTGCCGGGCCTGCGGCTCGCGCAGAAGTACGCGGTACGCGTCGGCGGCGGCGAGAACCAGCGTCTCGCGCTGTATGACGGCATCCTGATCAAGGAGAACCACATCGCAGCGGCGGGCGGTGTCGGCGAGGCGCTCGACGCGGCGTTCGCACTCGATTCGGGCGTGCCCGTGCAGGTCGAGGTCGAGACGCTCGCGCAGCTCGACACGGCGCTTGCGCATCGCGCGCAGTCGGTGCTGCTCGACAACTTCACGCTCGACATGATGCGTGAAGCGGTGCGCGTGGCGGCCGGCAAGGCCGTGCTCGAAGTGTCGGGCGGCGTCAATTTCGACACGGTGCGCGCGTTCGCGGAGACGGGCGTCGATCGCATCTCGATCGGGGCGCTGACGAAGGACGTGCGCGCGACGGATTATTCGATGCGGATCGTCGACTGATCGAGTGTCATACGATCAGACAAAAAAGCCGTTGGCATGCAAACGCCAACGGCTTTTTTCCTGTGCGGCCGCAACCGGGAGGGGCGCCGCTCAGCGACGCGCGCGCGGCGTGAGCACGCTCGGCAGCGCCTTCGGCAGCGTGTGCGGCCAGTCGCGGCTGTAGTGCAGCCCGCGGCTTTCGCGGCGCGACTGCGCGCTCTTCACGATCAGCGTCGCCACGTCGACGAGGTTGCGCAGTTCGAGCAGGTCGCGCGTCACGCGGAAGTTCGCGTAGTACTCGTGGATCTCGTCGCGCAGCAGCGACAGCCGGTGCTTCGCGCGTTCGAGGCGCTTGTCGGTGCGCACGATGCCGACGTAGTTCCACATCAGGCGGCGCAGCTCGTCCCAGTTGTGCGCGACGACGACTTCCTCGTCCGCATCCGACACGCGGCTTTCGTCCCATGCGGGCAGCGTGGCCGGCGTTTCCGAATCGAAGCCGGCCGCCTCGATCGCTTCGGCCGCCGCGCGGCCGATCACGAGACATTCGAGCAGCGAGTTGCTCGCGAGCCGGTTCGCGCCGTGCAGCCCCGTGTACGACGTTTCGCCGACCGCGTACAGGCCCGCGAGATCGGTGCGCCCGGCGAGATCGGTCACGACGCCGCCGCATGTATAGTGCGCGGCCGGCACGACGGGGATCGGCTGTTTCGCGATGTCGATGCCGAATTCGAGGCAGCGCGCGTGGATCGTCGGGAAGTGCTCGCGCAGGAACGCTTCCGGCTGGTGGCTGATGTCGAGATACACGCAGTCGATCCCGCGCTTCTTGATCTCGAAGTCGATCGCGCGCGCGACGATGTCGCGCGGCGCGAGCTCGGCGCGCGGATCGTGCGCGGGCATGAAACGCGTGCCGTCGGGCAGCTTCAGCAGGCCGCCTTCGCCGCGCACGGCCTCCGAAATCAGGAACGATTTCGCATACGGATGGAACAGGCAGGTCGGGTGGAACTGGATGAATTCCATGTTCGACACGCGGCAGCCCGCGCGCCATGCCATCGCGATGCCGTCGCCGGTCGCCGTGTCGGGGTTCGTCGTGTACAGATAGACCTTGCCGGCGCCGCCCGTTGCGAGCACCGTGTGCGGTGCCTCGATCGTGATCGTGCGGTCGTTGTCGACGTCGAGCGCATACAGGCCGTGACAGCGGCGGCCGGGCAGGCCGAGCCGGTCCGACGTGATCAGGTCGATCGCATGGTGATTTTCGAAGAACGTGATGTTCGGATGCTGGCGCGCGCGCTCCGACAGCGTCGCAAGCACCGCATGGCCGGTCGCGTCGGCCGCGTGAATGATCCGGCGGTGGCTGTGGCCGCCTTCGCGCGTCAGGTGGAAGCCGAGTTCGGCTGCGTCGTCCTTCGTGAACGGCACGCCTTGCGAGATCAGCCATTCGATCGCTTCGCGGCCGTGCTCGACGATATAGCGCGTCGCGCCTTCGTCGCACAGGCCGCCACCGGCGACCAGCGTGTCGTCGACGTGGTTCTCGATGCTGTCCGCCGAATCGAGGACCGCCGCGATGCCGCCCTGCGCGTTATCGCTTGCGCCCTCCATCATCGAACGTTTCGCGATCAGCGCGACACGTCGCGTGCTGGCCAGATTGAGTGCGACCGACAGCCCTGCCAGGCCGCTGCCGACGATCGCCACGTCGAATTTCATGCTGCATCTCCATCGTTACGCTTTTGATCTTGTGCGTTCCGGCGGCCACGGCCGCGGAAAGGGGAGAGCATACCGCGTCGGGCCCGAGCGTGCGCGCAAAACAAAAAGCCCCGCATGCGCGGGGCTTTTCGGTCGCCGTCAGGCTGGCAGAAACCGGAGATTACTTGATCTTGGTTTCTTTGTATTCCACATGCTTGCGGACGACGGGATCGAACTTCTTGATCGCCATCTTTTCCGGCATGTTGCGCTTGTTCTTCGTGGTCGTGTAGAAGTGACCCGTACCAGCGGTCGACTCGAGCTTGATCTTGTCGCGTGCGCCTTTTGCCATGATTGTGCTCCTTGGGCTTAGGCTTCGCCGCGTGCGCGCAGGTCAGCGAGCACGGAATCGATGCCGTTCTTGTCGATCAGGCGCAGGCCGGCGTTCGAAACGCGCAGGCGCACCCAGCGGTTTTCGCTCTCTACCCAGAACCGGCGGTTTTGCAGGTTCGGCAGGAAGCGACGCTTGGTCTTGTTGTTGGCGTGGGAAACGTTGTTGCCGCTCATCGGCGCTTTCCCAGTTACTTGGCATACGCGTGCCATGAGAGCACTCCTAATACGCTAAATTCGGGGTTCGATCGCCGATGAAGGTTCTCATCGCACCGCCACGTGATCCATGGCCGCACTCTCAGAACGCCGTAGCCCTTGCAGACAAGGCCCTTCGATGGCTAGAACTGGTTGGAAAAAAGACAGACGGCGATTCTAGCAGAAAAAGTTCAGGAAAATCAAACCTAATTTCGCTTCGCCGTTGTGGCACCCCGAGGCGGGCCGCCGCGCCACAGTCTACAGCCAACCGGCACGTGCGAACGAGAAAGTGTCGCTGGTGCCGACGACGACGTGATCGAGCAGCCGCACGTCGACGAGTTCGAGCGCGTCGCGCAACACGCGGGTCAGGCGGCGGTCCTCCGCGCTCGGCTGCACCGCGCCCGACGGATGGTTGTGCGCGACGATCAGCGCCGCGGCGTTATGCGTCATCGCGCGGCGCACGATCTCGCGCGGGTAGACGGCCATGCGCGTCAGCGAGCCGCGCGTGATTTCCTCCGTCTCGATCAGGCCGTGGCGGGCGTCGAGGTACACCGCGACGAACACTTCGTGCGGGTGCGAGCCGATCTTCAGCCGCAGATAATCCTCGACCGCGCCGGGCGAATCGATCGGCGTACGTTCGGATGCTTTCTCCTTCAGCATGCGCCGCGCGATCTCGGTGACCGCGGCCAGCCGCGTGGAGCGCGCAGGGCCGATGCCCGGGTGCGCTTCGAAATCGTCGGTCGTCGCCTCGAGCAGCCCGCGCAACGTTCCGAACTGCTTGACCAATGCGCGGGCGCTGACGAATACGTCGTGCCCGGGCTTGCCGGTGCCGAGCAGCAGCGCGATCAGTTCGTCGTCGGTCAGCGCGGCCGGTCCGCGCTCCAGCATTCGCTCGCGCGGCCGCTCGGGCCGCCAGTCCACCGGGCGGTGCTTGCGCCGGCGGATCGGGAGGACGCGGCGGGGCGGATCGGTCGGCGCATCGGCGCCGTCGCGGCATTCGACCGGCGGCAGGGCGAGACAGGGTGACAGCATGCTCGAAACTCCATTGGCGGCGGGCGGTCTGCGCGACGTCGTCGCACTTTCCGCCTTGCGCGCTCAGGTGACTTACAATATTGGTTTTGCGCCGGGCCTTTTCGGCCGTATCGGGCGCCGACTGAACGAGTAATTCATGAGCCTCATCGATCTATCCGAAGTGAAGCCCGGTTCCCACGTCACGTTGCATTACCGGCTCGCACTGGCCGACGGCGCCGACATCGTCAACACCTTCACCGACAAGCCGGCCACGCTGCTGCTCGGCGCGGGACAACTGGCGCCGTCGCTGGAACAGATTCTGCTCGGGCTCAGGGTTGGAGACCACTCGACTTTTCAGCTAACGCCCGAACAGGGGTTCGGTCCCCGGAATCCCGACATGCTCCAGCGCGTGACGCTGTCGACGCTGCGCGAGAACGGGATGGTCGGCGACGATTTCACGCCGGGCGAGCTGATCGAGTTCAATGCGCCGGACGGCGGCCGGTATGCGGGGGTGCTGAAGGAAGTCGGTGAAACCTCGGCGCTGTTCGACTTCAACCATCCGCTCGCGGGCCAGGCGCTCACGTTCGAAGTGAAAATCATCGGAATCCTGTAATCATGAGCACCACCGATACGCTGTCCGGGCAGACCGTCGCCGCCGACGCCGAAATCCTGCTGGCCCAGCCGCGCGGCTTCTGCGCGGGCGTCGACCGTGCGATCGAGATCGTCGAGCGCGCGATCGCGATGCACGGTGCGCCGATCTATGTCCGTCACGAAATCGTCCACAACAAGTACGTGGTCGAGGATCTGAAGAAGAAAGGCGCGATCTTCGTCGAGGAACTCGAGGAAGTGCCGGCCGGCAATACCGTGATCTTCAGCGCGCACGGCGTGTCGAAGGCCGTGCGCGACGAGGCCGACGTGCGCGGGTTGCGCATTTACGACGCAACCTGCCCGCTGGTCACGAAGGTGCACGTCGAGGTGGCGAAAATGCGCCAGGACGGCGTCGATATCGTGATGATCGGGCACAAGGGCCACCCGGAAGTCGAAGGCACGATGGGGCAGGTCGAGCGCGGCATGCATCTCGTCGAGAGCGTCGAGGACGTGCAGAAGCTCGAGCTCGCCGATCCCGAGCGCATCGCGCTCGTCACGCAGACGACGCTGTCCGTCGACGACGCGGCCGAGATCATCGCCGCGCTGAAGGCGAAGTATCCGAAGATCCGCGAGCCGAAGAAGCAGGACATCTGCTACGCGACGCAGAACCGCCAGGATGCGGTGAAGTTCATGGCGCCGCAGTGCGACGTCGTGATCGTCGTCGGCAGCCCGAACAGCTCGAACTCGAGCCGGCTTCGCGAAGTGGCCGAGAAGCGCGGTGTGGACGCGTACATGGTCGATGCGCCCGACCAGATCGATCCGGCATGGGTCGCAGGCAAGCGCCGCATCGGCGTGACGGCCGGCGCGTCGGCACCCGAAGTGCTCGCCCAGGCCGTAATCGCGCGACTGCGCGAACTCGGCGTGCGCAACGTTCGCGCGCTCGACGGCATCGAGGAAAACGTGTCGTTTCCGCTGCCACGCGGGTTGAACCTGCCGCCCGCTGCCTGATTGCCGCATCGCACCCGCGGAACACCGAAGCGCGCCTCCCGGCGCGCTTTTTTTTGTACGTCGAAATCGAGATCGCAACCATTATTCGCGATCATGGTGCAACCCGGTTGCTCCGGATGTTCGTAACCGTCTCTCAAAATTGGTTGCAATGCAGGAAAACCCCATCGAATCAGGATTATTGGCGTCCTATAAATGGAGTTACAATGCGCCCGTTTTCAAGCCTGAATGGCTTTGAAATCGGATTTTGGCAAGGCGCGGGAGACCATTCAATGCATGTGAAGTTGGCTTACGCCGTGTCCGTCGCCGCACCGGTTGCAATGCGTGCCGGTTGCAGCAAAAAGAGCGACGACGGGGCGGGCAGGGAGGCTGCGGTGTTCGCGGCATCGCCGGCCAGCGGCGTGCGCGTCGCCGGAACCGGTCGTGCGGCACCATCGGTGTGCCGCATTGCGCAGCAATTGGGCAAGGACAAGGAAAACGGGGCACGTTTGGCGATCGAGGAAATCAACGCGCTTGGCCTGGCGAACGGTCGGGCAGCGGGCATGCAGGTTGCATTGCAACAAGCCGCCGGTCGCGGTGTGACAACGACCGTGCGCGCCGATCGACGGATGCCGGCTATGGCGCCCGGCGATGCGGGCAGCGCGGGGATGTCACCGGCCCCCTTTCATTTCGATTCGACGAAACAGCGTGTCGCCGCGAGCGGTGGTGTCGTGGTGCGCGGCCTGGTTCGTACGATGGATTCCCACGCAGCCCCGACGCATGTCGGGCGCGGCTTTCGCGATGCCTTGCCAGGCGACGCGGCACGGAATCCGATCCGCCTGGATGCGGGGCTTGCCTCGCACCGGACGGTAAAAGGCACGGATGCCGGGCAACCGGACGATGGCCGTCCCGGCATGCTGCCCTACGACTTCAAGGAGGCTACGAACACCGTCCTCGACGTCGTGACGATTTAGCGACGGGACTCATGACGGCACCGGAACAGTGCGGTGCCGTTTTTGTATCCGCTCCGGCGGCAGGTCCGGCCGTACAGGCCGGGCGGCGCGCGCCGGGACGATCCACACCCTTACCGGTATCGACTAGTACCCGCAGTGTCGCCGAGAAGGCGCGATTCCTCGCTTACCCGCGGGGCGCAACGTCCTCCGGCAGCACGGGCCAAGGAGCTTTAAATGGATATTTTCGTCCAGCAGGTTCTCAACGGGCTGGTGCTCGGCAGTGTGTACGCCATCATCGCGTTGGGTTACACGATGGTGTACGGCATTCTCGGCATCATCAACTTCGCGCACGGCGACGTGCTGATGATCGGCGCGATGGTCGCGTTGTCGGCCATCACCGTGCTGCAGAACCACTTCCCCGGACTCGGCAACATCGCCACGCTGACGATCGGCCTGGGCATTGCCGCGGTCGTTTGTGCATTCGTGGGCTTCACGATCGAGCGTGTCGCGTACCGGCCGCTGCGCCGCGCGCCGCGTCTCGCGCCGCTGATCACCGCGATCGGCGTGTCGATCCTGCTGCAGACGGCCGCGATGATCATCTGGTCGCGCAACCCGCTGCCGTTCCCGCAATTGCTGCCGACCGATCCGATCAACGTGATCAAGGCGACCGACACGACGCCCGGCGCCGTGATCTCGGTGACTGAAATCGTGATCATCGCGGTGGCGTTCATCGTGATGGGCGGCCTGCTGCTGCTCGTGCACAAGACCAAGCTCGGCCGCGCGATGCGCGCGATCGCCGAAAGCCCGAACACGGCAAGCCTGATGGGCGTGAACCCGAACTTCGTGATTTCCGCGACGTTCATGATCGGCTCCGCGCTCGCCGCGCTGGCCGGCGTGATGATCGCGTCCGAATACGGCAACGTGCACTTCTACATGGGCTTCATCCCCGGCATGAAGGCGTTCACGGCGGCGGTGCTCGGCGGGATCGGCAACCTCGGCGGTGCGATGGTCGGCGGCGTGCTGCTCGGCCTGATCGAGCAGCTCGGTGCCGGCTACATCGGCAACCTCACGGGCGGCGTATTCGGCAGTAACTACCAGGACGTGTTCGCCTTCATCGTGCTGATCATCGTGCTGGTGTTCCGTCCGTCGGGCCTGCTGGGCGAACGGGTCGCGGATCGCGCGTAACGGAAGGGAGCAAACAACATGACATCCATTCAACCGATCGAATCCTCGACGTCGCTCGTCGAAGAGCGCAACACCGCCAAGACCGTCGTCATCGGCATCCTGACCGCTGTATTCGTGATCGCCGCGCCGATCATCATCGGCTCGGCCGGCGGCAACTACTGGGTCCGCGTGCTCGACTTCGCGATGCTGTACGTGATGCTCGCGCTCGGCCTGAACGTGGTGGTCGGCTTCGCCGGCCTGCTCGACCTCGGCTACATCGCGTTCTACGCGGTGGGCGCGTACACGGCGGCGCTGCTGTCTTCGCCGCACCTGACCTCGCAGTTCGAGTGGATCGCGGCCATCGCGCCCGGCGGGCTGCACATCCCGTTCCTGATCATCGTGCCGATCGCGATGGCGCTGGCGGCCACCTTCGGGATCCTGCTCGGTGCGCCGACGCTGCGCCTGCGCGGCGACTACCTGGCGATCGTGACGCTCGGCTTCGGTGAAATCGTCCGGATCTTCATGAACAACCTCGACCGTCCGGTGAACATCACCAACGGCCCGAAGGGGATCACGGGCATCGATCCGGTGCACGTCGGCGGCTTCAACCTGTCGCAGACGCACTCGCTGTTCGGCTTCCAGCTGCCGTCGGTCTACATGTACTACTACCTGTTCGTGCTGTGCTCGCTGCTGGTGATCTGGGTGTGTACGCGCCTGCAGCACTCGCGTATCGGCCGCGCATGGGCGGCAATCCGCGAGGACGAGATCGCGGCGAAGGCGATGGGCATCAACACCCGTAACGTGAAGCTGCTCGCGTTCGCGATGGGCGCGTCGTTCGGCGGCCTGTCGGGCTCGATGTTCGGCGCGTTCCAGGGCTTCGTGTCGCCGGAATCGTTCACGTTCTGGGAATCGATCGTCGTGCTCGCCTGCGTGGTGCTCGGCGGCATGGGCCATATCCCGGGCGTGATCCTGGGCGCGGTGCTGCTCGCGATCTTCCCGGAATTCCTGCGCTCGACGATGAGCCCGCTGCAGCATGCGCTGTTCGGTCATGACATCGTCGATACGGAAGTGATCCGTCAGGCGCTGTACGGCCTCGCGATGGTGATCATCATGCTGTACCGCTCGGAAGGCCTGTGGCCCGCGCCGAAGCATGAGGACAAGATCGCGAAACTGGCGAAGCGCGCCAGCAAGAAGCCGGTGCGCGCGTAACGAACGGACTAGGGGATACACACATGAGCGACAAGCAAATCCGACTGTCCGTGCAGGGCGTGAACAAACGCTTCGGCGGCCTGCAGGCACTGTCCGACGTCGGCCTGCAGATCAAGGAAGGCGAGATCTACGGCCTGATCGGCCCGAACGGTGCCGGCAAGACGACGTTCTTCAACGTGATCACGGGCCTCTACACGCCGGACTCCGGCGACTTCAAGCTGGACGGCCAGAACTACACGCCGACGGCCGTGCACCAGGTGGCGAAGGCGGGCATCGCGCGCACGTTCCAGAACATCCGCCTGTTCGGCGGGATGACGGCCCTCGAGAACGTGATGGTGGGCCGCCACGTGCGCACCAAGCACGGCCTGCTCGGCGCGGTGTTCCAGACGCCGGCCGAACGCCAGGAAGAGCGCGAGATCAAGGAACGCGCGATCGAGCTGCTCGAATACGTGGGCGTGCTGCAGTACGCCGACTACACGTCGCGCAACCTGTCGTACGGCCACCAGCGCCGTCTCGAGATCGCGCGGGCCCTTGCGACCGACCCGAAGCTGCTCGCGCTCGACGAGCCGGCGGCCGGGATGAACGCGACCGAGAAGGTCGAACTCACGCGCCTGCTCGACAAGATCCGTTCGGACGGCCGCACGATTCTGCTGATCGAGCACGACGTGAAGCTCGTGATGGGGCTGTGCAACCGGATGACGGTGCTCGATTACGGCAAGGTGATCGCCGAGGGTCTGCCGCAGGACGTGCAGAAGAATCCGAAGGTGATTGAGGCATATCTCGGCGCAGGGGTGCACTGATGGCAGCGGCAATGTTGAAAATCAAGGGCTTGCAGGTCAACTACGGCGGCATTCAGGCCGTCAAGGGCGTTGACATGGAAGTCCGTCAGGGCGAGCTCGTGACGCTGATCGGCGCGAACGGTGCGGGCAAGACCACGACGATGAAGGCGATCACGGGTCTGAAGCCGTATTCGGCGGGCGACATCGAGTACGACGGCAAGTCGATCAAGGGCATCCCGGCGCACGAACTGCTCAAGCGCGGCCTCGCGATGGTGCCGGAAGGCCGCGGGATCTTCGCGCGGATGTCGATCGTCGAGAACATGCAGATGGGCGCTTACCTGCGCAACGACACCGAGCAGATCAAGAAGGACGTCGACCGGATGTTCGGCTTCTTCCCGCGGCTGAAGGAGCGTGCATCGCAGCTCGCGGGCACGCTGTCGGGCGGCGAGCAGCAGATGCTGGCGATGTCGCGCGCGATTCTGTCCAAGCCGAAGCTGCTGCTGCTCGACGAGCCGTCGATGGGGCTGTCGCCGATCATGGTCGAGAAGATCTTCGAAGTGGTGCGCGAGATCTCGAAGGAGGGCATCACGGTGCTGCTCGTCGAGCAGAACGCGCGCCTTGCGCTGCAGGCGGCCGACCGCGGTTACGTGATGGACTCGGGCATGGTCACGATGGAAGGCGACGCGAAGCAGATGCTCGACGATCCGAAGGTGCGCGCAGCGTATCTCGGCGAGTAAGTGGATGAATGAGCGGGCCCGGTGACGCGCGGCGGCAGATGCCGCGTGCGTCATGCAAGGGCTTTCGAAAGGCTGTCACGGGATGCCGTGACAGCCTTTTTTTCGTGTCGTGCGATTCGTGTCGAACTGAACTGAACTGAACTGTGCGTGCGGAGGCGACTCCATTCGACTGTTGCACCACGCACGCAATGCGGGAAACGACAGGGCAGGCCACCCGACGCCGGTCGCCCGCAGCCGGTCGCCCGCAGCCGGTCGCCCGCAGCCGGTTGCCCGCAAACCGACACACGGGCCGCGTGGCATCGACAGCCCATCGGCACACGGAGAACACGCATGAGTCTGGACTACGGTTTCGTGAAGGCGAAGGTGACATCGGTGGCGAAGCTGAAGGGCTCGCCGCACGGCAGCGAGATCCAGTATCACATCCACCTGACGCTGGCGCTGCCGGCCGGCGACTGGGATGTCGCGATCAACGTCGGCACCAGCGATGCGGACGACTTGCTGAACTACAAGCTCGTCTACGATTTCCACCATCCCGTCACGCAGACGCTTGCGGCCGCGGCGGAAGGCTACACCGACCTCACGGGGCAGGCCGCGCTGCCCGCGCTCGACTACCTGCGCAGCGACATCCTGAACGAGACGGGCGCGTGGCGCGCGAGCGCGGTGATGGACGGCACCGAGAACCCGGAGCCGATCCCGTCGCTGCTGCGGCTCGTGAGCGCCGCGCAGTCGCAGGGCCTCGACGTCGTCGTGTTCGGCCGCACCTATGCGGAAGGCAACGGCATTCACGACACGCACATGAACCAGGGTTCGACGGGCCCGAACTACCTGCATCGCGCAGGCGACGACCATAACGACCACAACGACGTCTGGCAGGACGGCGCGCTGATCGTGCGCGTGAGCGATACGCAGTGGGCCGCGTATTTCGCGGCGTTCGAACAGCAGGCCGTGCCGACCGATGCGCTCGGCAATCCGCTGCCGGACGCGGGGCCGATCACGCGCTGAGGCCGGCCGCTGTCGCGGCCGGCGGCATCACGCGGCCGGCAGCGTCTTGCCGAACGAGATGCGCTCCTCGACGCGATAGCCGAGCGCCGCATAAAAGCGGCACGCATCGTCGTTGCCGGGCAGCACCTGCAGGTTGATCTTCATGCAGCCGCGCGCGGCGAGCGCGCTTTCCGCGTGCGCGATCAGCGCACGGCCGACGCCGAGCCGCCGCGCGTCGTTCGCGACGCCGAACGAGTAGAGCCAGCCGCGATGTCCGTCGAAACCCGCCATCAACGTGCCGACGATGCGCGCGCCGCTGGTCGCGACGAAGAACAGCTCGGGCTGCGTCGCGAGCTTCAGCTCGATCGATCGCAGCGGATCGCGGTGCGGCGGCGCGCCGGCTTCGTCGTACTGCGGGAACGCGTCGCGCCATACCGCGAGCACGGCATCGGTGTCGGCGCGTTCGAACGGGCGGATCGCGACAGCATCGGCGGCGGCATCCATCGCGGCGGTCTCCTTAGAGCGTGTCGAGGATCGACCGCAGCATCGCCATCATCTGGTCGATCTCGTCGGTCGTCACGTTCAGCGCGGGCATGAAGCGCAGCAGGTTCGGCCGCGCGGCGTTCAGCAGCAGGCCGTCGGGCTGCATGTCGCGCGCCTTCTCGACGATCTGCGGGCCGATGTCCTTGCCGAGCAGCAGTGCGCGCAGCAGGCCTTCGCCGCGTTCGCCCTCGAAGCCGCGCTCCTCCGACAGCTCGAGCAGCTTGCGCTTCAGGTATTCGCCGCGTGCGCGCACGCCTTCAAGGAAGCCGGGCGCGACGAGCTGCGAGATCACCGAATAGCCGGCCGCCGTCATCAGCGGGTTACCGTTGTACGTGCCGCCCTGGTCGCCGGCCTCGAACACCGCGACGTCGGCCTTCGACAGCAGCGCCGCGAGCGGCACGCCGCTGCCGATGCCCTTGCCGAGCGTCATGACGTCCGGCTCGATGTCGGCGAGCTCGTACGCGAACAGCGTACCCGCACGGCCGCAGCCGCTCTGCACTTCGTCGACGATCAGCAGCAGGTTGTGCTGCTTCGTCAGCGCGCGCAGTTCGCGCATGAACTCGCGCGTTGCCGGGATCACGCCGCCTTCGCCCTGGATCGGTTCGAGCATCACGGCGACGGTCTTGTCGGTGATCAGCTTCTCGACCGAGTTGATGTTGTTCAGTTCGGCCTTCGGGAAGCCCGGCACCTGCGGCGCGTAGATCGTGTCCCAGCCCGGCTTGCCGCTGGCCGACATCGTCGCGAGCGTGCGGCCGTGGAAGCTGTGATCGAACGTGATGATCTCGTACGCGCCGTTGCGGAACTTGCGGCCCCACTTCCGCGCGAGCTTGATCGCGCCTTCGTTCGCCTCGGCGCCGCTGTTCGTGAAGAACACCTTGTCGAACACGCTGTGTTGCGTGAGCAGGCCCGCAAGCTTCGCCATCGGCTCGTTGTAGAACGCCGGCGACGGGTTCAGCAGCTTTTCGGCCTGCGTCTTCAGCGCTTCGACGACACCGTCGTTGCAGTGGCCGAGGCTATTGACGGCCCAGCCCTGGATGAAGTCCAGATAGCGCTTGCCCGTGTGATCGTAGAGCCACGAACCCTTGCCGTGCGTAAACACGATGTCGGGGCGGTTCGTGATGTACATCAGCGAGTCGATCGGGTAATCGTTCAAGGGCATGGCAGCAGACTCCAGCGGACGTTGAAAGGGAAACGGGGCAATAAAAAAGCCACGGAAGGCCGTGGCTGGTGGGTTCGAACAGCTTGTGCGTAACCGGTGAAGCAGTGTGGGGGTTACGCGCGAGTCCGTGACGAGCCTGCGGCATCCGGGCGGAGCGGCGAGCGGCGACGTCGAAGGGCGGACAGGAAGCGGTTCATGTGCGCAAGCATAAGGCATCCCGCGCCCCACTGTAAACCGCCGCGATGCCATGGATGTGACATCGCGACGCGGAGCGCGGGTGTGCCTTACTCAGACCGGATGCGCGAGATCGGCGGCGCTCGTGAACGAGTCCGCGTAGAACTCGTCGGCCGGCAGCGCGTGGTGCTGCGTGAAGTCGCGTTGCGCGGATTCGACCATCACCGGCGCGCCGCACGCGTACACCTGGTGACCCGACAGATCGGGCAGGTCCTCGATCACCGCGCGATGGACGAAGCCCGTGCGGCCCGTCCACTGGTCGCCGTCGTCGGGCTCGGAGAGCACCGGCACGTACTTGAAGTTCGGGATTTCGCTGGCCCACTGCTCGGCGAGCTCGCCGAGATAGATGTCCTTCTTGCGGCGTGCGCCCCAGTAGAGCGTCATCGGGCGCGTGATGCCCCGGTGCTTCACGTGCTCGATGATCGCCTTGATCGGCGCGAAGCCCGTGCCCGATGCAAGCAGTACGATCGGCTTGTCGGAATCCTCGCGCAGGAAGAACGTGCCGAGCGGGCCTTCGAAGCGCAGGATGTCGCGCTCCTTCATCGCGCCGAACACGTGGTCGGTGAACTTGCCGCCCGGCATGTGGCGGATGTGCAGCTCGATCGGGCCTTCCTCGTGCGGCGCGTTCGCCATCGAGTAGCTGCGGCGCGAGCCGTCCTTCAGGATGAACTCGACGTACTGGCCCGCGAGGTATTGCAGGCGCTCGTTGGCGGGCAACTGCAGCTTCACGACCATCACGTCGTCGGCCTTGCGCTCGAGCGCGGCGATCCGGCACGGCAGCTTCTTGACCTGCACGCCGTCGACGCCGGCGATTTCGCGCACGTCGATCTCGAGATCGCACTGCGCCTTCGAGCAGCACAGCAGCGCGAGGCCGCGCGTGCGCTCGTCATTGGACAGTGCCGACGCTGCATGCGGGCCCTGTTCGATCTGGCCCGACACGATCTGGCCCTTGCAGGAGCCGCACGCGCCGTTCTTGCAGCCGTACGGCAGATGGACGTTCTGGCGCAGCGCCGCCGCCAGCACGGTTTCGTCCGACTCGACCTGGAATTGCCGGCCGCTTTGCTTGAGAGTGACGTTGAATGCCATAGAACCAAACTAGAACAAAATGTGGGGACCGTGCATGTCGAGCACGGCAGCTACAATGCAAACCCGTTGCGCGTCGCGCAGCGGTGGCTACTGATTTCGCAACCAACATGATCGCGACACGAATCCTGCGCCGGCCGCGCGCACTGATCGTCGGCTGCGGCGACGTCGGCATGCGCTGCGTCGCGCAATGGCGCGACACGCGCCGCAACCTGCGGATCTTCGCGCTGACGAGCCACCCGGCCCGCCGCGACGAGCTGCGTGCCGCGGGCGCGACGCCGATCGTCGGCGACCTCGATCGCCGGGCGACGCTCGGCCGCCTCGCGGGCCTTGCCCGCACGATCCTGCATCTCGCGCCGCCGCAGTCCGACGGCCGCGACGACCGGCGCACGCGTGCGCTGATCGCCGCAACGACCGTGCCCGCGCGGCGCCCGGCGGCACCGCCGGCACCTGCGGTCGGCCGGCTCCGAACGCTGCGCGCCGCTGCCCGGCAGGCCGGCGCGCCCGTTCGGGCAGCGCATATTGTACCCGACGGTCTTCGCGCGCCGAGGCTCGTCTATGCGAGCACGACGGGCGTATACGGCGATTGCGGCGGCGCGCGCATCGACGAAACGCACCCGCTGCGTCCCGCGAATCCGCGCGCGTTCCGGCGCGTGTCGGCCGAGCGGCAACTGCGCGCGGCGACGGTGCGCGGCGTGCTGTCCGCGCGCATCGTGCGCATTCCCGGCATCTACGCGGCGAACCGTCTGCCGGTCGCGCGGCTCGAGCGCGGCACGCCGGCGCTCGAGCCGGCCGACGACGTCTACACGAACCATATCCACGCGGACGATCTCGCGGCGATCCTGCGCCGCGCGGCCGAGCGCGGCAGGCCGGCGCGCGCCGTGCACGCGTCGGACGACAGCGAACTGCGGATGGGGGAGTATTTCGACCGGGTCGCGCAGGCGCTCGGCCTGCCGCTGCCGCCGCGCGTCAGCCGCGCGGACGCCGAGCGCCAGCTCGAACCGACGCTGCTGTCGTTCATGCGCGAGTCGCGGCGCCTGTCCAACGCACGGCTCAAGGCCGAATTGTGCGTGACGTTGCGTTATCCGACCGTAGACGATTTCCTTCAAACGCTCGCGCCGGGCAGCGCGTCAGGTCAGCGCCGGTAACGCCTCGATCAGCAGGAAGCACAGCAGCGCACCGATCAGCGCGCCGATCAGGTTCGGATGATATTTGTGCTTCATGTGCATCGCGGCCAGCAGCCCGCCGATCACGATGACACCGACGACCGCGAACGCGATCATCACGTACGACAGTTCGAAAGAATGGTTGATGTTCATGATGTCTCCCCCTGCATCGCTGCTCGTACAGCTTGTGATTCGAGTATAGCGGGGGATCGTACGGCCGAGATGCGGCCGGACACCGAACGGTCGTGCGGATTTTCCCTTACAGGGTTTTGACCGGATTGCGCAACGCTGAAAGGTCGGCGTCATCGAGCCAGCGCCACGCGCCGGGTTCGAGGTCGTCCGGCAGTGCGAAGCCGCCGATGCTTTCGCGATGCAGCAACTCGACGCGGTTGCTCGCCGCCGCGACCATGCGTTTCACCTGGTGATACTTGCCTTCGAGGACGGTCAGCGCGAGCGCGTGCGTGTCGCGCGCGTCGGCGGCGATCGCCGCGATCGGCTTCGGCTCGCCGTGGAGCTGCACGCCGGTGCGCAGCGCGTGCAGCTGCGCATCGTCGAGCGGGTGGCGCACGGTCGCGACGTAAGTCTTCGGCACCTTGCGCTTCGGCGACGTGTACGCGTGCACGAACTGGCCGTCGTCGGACAGCAGCAGCAGGCCCGTCGTGTCCTGGTCGAGACGGCCGACGCACTGCACGCCGCGCGCGACGAGCGGCGCGGGCAGCAGGCTGAACACGCTTGCATGATGTTGCGGATCGCGCGAGCACTCGTAGCCGGCCGGCTTGTTGAGCGCGAGATACGCGCGCGCGTGGAACGGCCAGGCCGTATCGTCGACCGAGAAGACGAGGCCGTCGGTGTCGAACGTGGCGTCGGGGTCGGTCGCGCTGGCGCCCGCGACGGCGACGCGGCCCGCTTCGATCAGGCCGCGGCACTGGCGGCGCGAGCCGAAGCCCTGGGTGTAGAGAATGCTTTCGAGATCCATAGCGCGCGCATTCTATCAAGCGGCGCGCGGTCGGCATGAATACGCTGCGCTGGTAAGCTGCCGAAACGCGCCGCGCGGCGCTCGTTCATTTTTCACGGAAGGACCATGCACTTCGATTCGTTCCCGTTCGGCCGCAAGGCTGCCGCCGTCATCGTTGCCGCGACCGTTTCGTCGGCCGCGTTCGCGCATGCGCATCTCGCGAAGAGCGATCCGGCGGCGGGCGCGGCGCTGGCCGCCGCACCGGCCGCCGTCACGATCGACTTCACCGAGCCGCTGGAGCCGGCGTTCAGCTCGATCGTCGTCGTCGACGGCGACGGCAAGACGGTGTCGAACGGCAGCGCGCGCATCGATGCGTCGAACCGCAAGCGGATGACGGTGCCGCTCACGGCGATCGGCACGGGCGCCTATACGGTGAAATGGGTGGCCGTCGCGACCGACGGGCACCGCACGCAAGGTGCGTACGGCTTCGGCGTGAAGTGACGCAACAGCGGAGGCAGGCCCGTGCCAGGGTTGCCGCCGCTCTTATCCGACAGGGAGTTTCCCGCATGAATCCGACGACGCTCGATGCACTCGCCGATTTCCCCCGTCTGCTCGAAGCCCATTTCGCGGCCGTGCCCGACGGCTACGCGCGCTGGACGCCCGACGACTGGGCCGGGATCCCGAGCGAGCACTTCTCGCCGCTCGGGCAGCTCTGCCATGTGCGCGACATCGAGATCGACGGTTATCACGTGCGGCTGCGGCGGATGCTCGACGAAGATCGGCCGCTGCTCGTGTCGATCGACGGTGATGCGCTCGCGATCGAGCGCCGCTACAACGATGCCTATGCGTCCGACGTGCTCGCGGCGATCCGCGAAGCGCGACGCGAGACGCTGGACCTCGTGTCGCGCCTCACGCCCGAACAGTTCGAGCGTATCGGCGAGTTCGACGGCTACGGGTCGCTGACCGTGCGCGGGCTCGTCCATTACCTGTGCAGCCACGACCAGCAGCATCTGGCCGGCATGCAGTGGCTGCTCGGCAAGATCGACGCGGCGCTGTACGCACGCTGAACCGGCCGGCGCTCGCGCCGCCGCGAGCGGATTCCGGCGCCGCCGTCGGTGCGGCAGAGTACACTGCGACGTTCCGATTGGATCGATTTTCTGGATAATTCATCCAGCCGCGGCCGGCTGACCTGCGCGTCCCGCGTGCCTACACTCCTAGCTTCGTTCAACGGAAAAAGGAGTCAACCGTGGCTACTCACACGCTCGCAGACAAGGTCGTCCTGATCGCAGGCGGCGCAAAGAATCTCGGCGGCCTGATCGCGCGGGACCTGGCGGGCCACGGCGCGAAGGCGGTGGCGATTCACTACAACAGCGCGGCGTCGCAGGCGCAGGCCGAGGAGACGGCCGCCGCGGTGCGCGCGGCCGGCGCCGAAGCCGCGACGTTCCAGGCCGACCTGACGACGGCCGCCGCGGTCGAGAAGCTGTTCGACGATGCGAAGCAGCGCTTCGGCAAGATCGACATCGCGATCAATACGGTCGGCAAGGTGCTGAAGAAGCCGTTCACCGAGATCAGCGAAGCCGAGTACGACGAGATGTTCGCGGTCAACAGCAAGTCGGCGTTCTTCTTCATCAAGGAAGCGGGGCGGCACCTCGAGGATCACGGCAAGCTCGTCACGCTCGTGACGTCGCTGCTCGGCGCGTTCACGCCGTTCTATGCGGCGTACGAAGGGTCGAAGGCGCCGGTCGAGCACTTCACGCGCGCGGCGTCGAAGGAGTACGGCGCACGCGGGATCTCGGTGACGGCCGTCGGGCCCGGCCCGATGGACACGCCGTTCTTCTATCCGGCCGAGGGCGCCGATGCGGTCGCGTATCACAAGACGGCGGCCGCGCTGTCGCCGTTCAGCAAGACGGGCCTGACCGACATCGAGGACGTCGTGCCGTTCATCCGCCATCTGGTGACCGACGGCTGGTGGATCACGGGCCAGACGATCCTGATCAACGGCGGCTATACGACCAAGTAACCAACCAGACAGCCGGTCACATACCGGGCCGCGCCGGCCGCTTCCGGCGCGCGGCGCACCGTGCACCGCAATGTGCCGATTGCGTGGACAATGGACGGGCGCGCAGCCGCGAGGCCGCGCGCCCGTTTTCTCTGTGCCGCCGGACCCTGCCGCGATGCGCGACGGCTGCCGGCGACGGCCGTCCGAACCCATGTTCCCCGCCAATGGACAAGCTGGATCAGGTCAGAATCTTCCTGCAGGTTGCCGAGATGGGCAGCTTCATCAAGGCTGCGCATGCGCTCGACGTGCCGCGCGCGACCGTGTCGGCGGCCGTCCAGCAGCTCGAGGCGGGGCTCGGCACGCGCCTCTTGCACCGCACGACGCGTCAGGTGCAGCTGACCGCCGACGGCGCGCTGCTGCTCGAGCGCGGCCGGCGCCTGCTCGCCGAGGCCGACGAACTCGACCGACTGTTCCGCCGCCGCGACCGCGACGTGGTCGGGCGGCTGAACGTCGACGTGCCTAGCCGGATCGCGCGCCGCGTGGTCGCGCCCGCGCTGCCGTCGCTGTTTCGCCGCTACCCGAAGCTGCAACTGTCGCTCGGCTCGACGGACCGCTCGATCGACCTCGTACAGGAGGGCGTCGACTGCGCGATCCGCGTCGGGCGGCTTGCGGACAGCAGCCTCGTCGTGCGGCCGCTCGGGCAGTTCACGCTGATCAACTGCGCGAGCCCCGACTATCTGCGCGAATGCGGCGTGCCCGAGCATCCGGATGCGCTCGCGCACGGGCACTGGGCGATCGGCTATGCGTCGCCGACGACGGGGCGCGAGCTCGGCTGGGAATACTGCGTGGACGGCGAGCGGCACACGCTGACGCTGCCGAGCCGCGTGATCGTCAACAACGCCGAAACCTATATCGCCGGCTGCATCGCCGGGATGGGGCTGATCCAGATTCCGCGGTTCGACGTCGAGCATCTGCTGGACAGCGGCGCGCTCGTCGACGTGATGCCCGGCCACCGCGCCGAGCCGATGGACGTGTCGGCCGTGTATCCGCACCGGCGGCACCGGTCGCGCCGGCTCAACGCGTTCGTGGATTGGTTTGGGGAGCTGATGGCGGATGCGTTGACGGGGGCGGCGGCCGGGAAGGGCGCGGAAGGCGATTGACCGGGGTGGCCCGTTGGCGTCGTGCGCCGTCGCGCGTGTTTCAGTCGGCCGGCGCTGTGAACCGCCGGTTGCGCCCGACTTCCCGCACCGCTTCGATCAGTGCCGCGCCGGCGCCGTCCGGCTTCGACGCGAACGCATAAAAACGCGCGGCCGGCAGCGCGGGCAGGCCGTCCTGCGGCCCGCACGCGCGCAGCCCGTCGCGCAGCTGGCTGCGCGCCAGCGCGGTGACCGCGAAGCCCGCGAGCGCGGCCGACACGCAGCCGGCCATGCTGCTGCTCTCGAACAGCACGCGAAACGGCCGCAGCGCGGCGGCGAGCGCCGATACGACGGCTTCACGATAGACGCACGGTTCCGGAAACAGCGCGAGCGGTACTTCGCCGCCGGCGTCGAGCGTGCGGTCAGACGCGAATGCCCATACGAGCGGTTCTTCCCACAGCAGTTCGCCCGACGCGTCGACCTGTCGGCACTGCTTGCCGAACACGACATCGAGCCGGCCGAGCGCCTGCTCGCGCAGCAGCGACGCGGTGATCCCGACCTTCAGCTCGATCGCCGTACGCGGATGGCGGTCGCGGAACGTGCGCAGCACGTGAGGCAGCCACGCACCCGCGAAATCCTCCGATGCACCGACGCGCAGCCGCCCGTGCGCCGGCGCGCCGCGCAGCCTCGCGCGCACTTCGCGCTCCATGTCGACGATGTTGCGCGCGTATGCGTACAGCGTGTCGCCCGCCGGCGTCAGCGCGATGCGGCGCGTCGTGCGCGCGAGCAGCACGGTGCCGGCCGCCTGCTCGAGCCGCTTGATATGGCCGCTGACGGCCGACGGCGTCAGCGCGAGGCGTTCTGCTGCCGGCGCGAACCCGCGGCTGTCGACGACTTCGAGGAAGGTGCGCAGCAGCGCGATGTCGAGCGAGGTCGACGCGGGATCGGTCAGCGGTTCCATGGGGCAATTCAACGCGATATTCGATGAATGAATCATGATACTCCGTGAATCGTGATGAAAGGCCGGCCTACCATCGTCTGCTCAAGTTGACCCGACGGAGAACACGATGACTGCCTATGCGCATGCGACGACCGCGTCGCTCGATATCGCCTATCTCGAATGGAACCCGCGCGGCGAGCGCGTGGCCGTGCTGCTGCACGGCTGGCCGGACAGCCCGGTCGGCTGGGAGCCCGTAGCGGCGGCGCTTGCCGCGCGCGGCTACCGCGTACTCGCGCCCGCGCTGCGCGGCTTTGCGCCGACGCGCTTTCGCGACGCATCCGTGCCGCGCAGCGGCGAGCTCGCGGCGCTCGGGCGTGACCTGCTCGAATTCGTCGATGTGCTCGGCGTCGAGCGGCCCGTGCTGGTCGGGCACGACTGGGGCGCCCGCGCGGTCGCGAACGCGTGCGGGCTGCGCGACGGCGTCGCATCGCATCTGGTGATGCTGTCGGTCGGGTACGGCACCAACGATCCGGGTCAGCCGCTGTCGCTGCAGCAGGCGCGCAACTACTGGTATCACTGGTTCATGGCGACGCCGCGCGGCGAGCAGGCACTGCGCGACGATCGCCGCGCGTTTGCTCGCGTGATGTGGGACACGTGGTCGCCGCCCGGCTGGTATCGCGACGGCGATTTCGATGCGGCCGCCGCCGCGTTCGACGGGCCCGACTGGATCGACGTCGTGCTGCATTCGTACCGGCATCGCTGGGGGTTCGCGCCGAGCGCGCCGGTCTATGCCGACGACAACGCGCGGCTGAATCCGGCACCCGTGCTGTCGGTGCCGACGCTCGTGCTGCACGGCGGCGCGGATACCTGCAATCATCCGGACAGCTCGGCTGGGCGCGAACGGTTCTTCACCGGGCGCTACGCGCGGCAGGTGCTGGACGGCGTGGGGCATTTTCCGCAGCGCGAGGCGCCGGCGGCAGTCGCCGACGCGATCCTCGGGTTCTGCGAGCGCGACTGACGCGCGTCGGCCGGCCCGACGCGCAGGGAATCAACCGCCGACGCGGGGCGCGAGCAGGTCGGCGAGGCCGATGTTCCGGAACATCTCGCGGCGGATGCGATCGCCGACGCGGAACACTTCCTCCGCGCCGTCCTGCGACGGATCGACGAACACGCGATACGGGCGCTTGCCGGCCGGCGCGGCGACGAGGTCGGCGATCGCCGTCGCGACGGCACCGGCATCGGCGTCCGCGGGTTCGAGCGCGGCGAGGCCCTGCAGCGCCTGCTCGGCGACGCCCGCGTACGGCCCGCTGTCGTAGGCCGCCTGCACGACGGTATCGGCCGGCTTGCCCGCGTGGACGAAGTGATTCGTGCCCCGGGTGAACGCGCCCGGCACGACGATCGACGTTTCGATGCCCCAGCGGGCGAGCTCGGCCGCATACGACACCGCGAGCGAATCCATCGCGGCCTTCGCGGCGAAGTAGGGCGCGAGGAACGGCGGGGTGCCGCCGCGCGCCGACGAGGACGACACCCACACCAGCAGGCCGCGCCCCTGGCGGCGCAGGTGCGGCAGCGCCGCCCGGTTCACGCGCTGGGTCGACACGACGTTGATGTCGTAGAGCTGCGCCAGCTGTTCGGGCGTGAACGCCTCGGCCGGGCCGAACACCATGTGGCCGGCGTTGTGGACGACGATGTCGAGGCGGCCGTTGTCGGCGATCACGCGGTCGATTGCGGCGTCGACGGACGCGTCGTCGCCGACGTCGAGTTCGACGGTGCGCAGGTCGACATCGTGTTCCCGCGCATAGGCGGCGATAGTCGCGACGCGCGGCGCGTTGCGGCCGGCGCTTTCGCGCATCGACGCGTAGACCGTATGGCCGGCACGGGCGAGTGCCTGGGCGGCCAGCAGGCCGAAGCCGCTGGACGCGCCGGTGACGAGAATGACTTCCTTCATGATCGATCTCCTGCAAGTGTGAGGGAGCGGGCGCGGCGTGCGGTGCGTCAGCACATGCCGCCGTTGGCACGCAGGACCTGGCCGTTGACCCACGCACCGTCGGGGCCGGCGAGGAACGCGACGACGCTGGCGATGTCCGCGGGCTGGCCGAGCCGCTCCAGCGGGTTCATCTTCGCCATCCGGTCGACGAGTTCGGGGCTCTTGCCCTGCAGGAACAGCTCGGTCGCGACCGGCCCCGGCGCGACTGCGTTCACGCTGATACCGCGGCCGCGCATCTCCTGCGCGAGAACCTGCGTCAGGCCCTCGACGGCCGCCTTGGTCGCGATGTACACGCCGTAGGTCGGCAGGCGCATGCCGATCACGCTCGACGACAGGTTGACGATGCGGCCGCCGTCGCGCAGGCGTTTCGCCGCCTCGCGGCTGACGTTGAATGCGCCCTTCAGGTTGATCGCGACGATCTGGTCGAAGTCCGCGTCGTCGACGTCGGCGATCGCGGCGAGCTTCATCACGCCCGCGCTGTTGACGACCACGTCGACACGGCCGAACGCGCGCTCGGCCGTGTCGAACAACGCGGCGGTCGCCGCCGGGTCGGCGACGTCCGCCTGCACCGCGACGGCTTCGCCGCCGTCGGCGACGATCGCGTCGACCACTTCCTGCGCGGGGCCGGCGCTGCCGGCATAATTCACGACGACCCTGAAACCGTCCCGGGCGAGACGGCGGGCGATTTCCGCGCCGATGCCGCGCGAAGAACCCGTGACGAGGGCGACCTTTTCCGATGTGCTCATGTCCTTGCTCCTTGGTTCGTGAGTGCCGTACGAGCCGGCGACAGGACTAATGTAGGCTTCCTCGATCAATAAAAATAATGAATAATGATCAGATCAAGAATGACTAAAAGTATGTCTCATGGCATTCGACAGCAGGCTCCTGAGCGGTATCGGCGTGCTCTCGGCGGTGATCGAGGCCGGCACCTTCGCGCGCGCGGGCGAGGCGATGGGGCTGACGCAGCCGGCCGTGAGCCGCGCCGTCGCGCGGCTGGAAGAACGTGTCGGCATCCGGATCTTCAACCGGACGGCGCGCGCGATCACGCTGACCGACGAAGGGCGGCGCTTTTACGAGGCGGTCGCGCCGCTGCTGGCCGGCATCGAGGAGGCGGCGGTCGACGCCGGCCGTTCCAGGGCGCGCGTCAGGGGGCGGCTGCGGGTCAACGTGGACGGTACGTTCGGCCACTACGTGCTGGCGCCGCGGATGGCGGAATTCCTCGACCGCTTCCCTGAACTGTCCGTCGAGATCAGCGTGCGCGACCGGATGGGCGATCTCGTCGCCGACGGCTTCGACGTGGCGGTGCGCTTCGGCATTCCGGAGCCGTCGTCATACCGCGCACGGCTGCTGCTCGAGACGCGCGTGCTCACCTGCGCGTCGGCCGCGTACGTCGCGCATCATGGCGAACCGCGGCACCCTCGGGATCTCGCCGACGGTCACCGGTGCGTGCTGATCCGCGATCCGGTAACGGGGCGGCCGTTCGAATGGGTCTTCCATCGCGGCAACGAGGTGGTGCCGTTCGATGCGGGCGGCCGGCTGATGGTCAACGACACGGGCGCGCTGCTCGGCGCCTGCCTCGGCGGCGCGGGCGTCGCGCAGCTGCTGGAACTCTACGCGCGGGACATCCTCGCCGACGGGCGGCTGGTCCTGCTGCTGCCGGAATGGGCGGACGAGACGTTCCCGCTTTATGCGTATCACCACGCGTCGAACCTCGTCTCCGCGAAGGTGCGGGTGTTTCTCGACTTCGTCCGCGAGCTGATGGCCTGAGGTTGCGCGGCGGCGAAAGGCGGCTGGGCGGCCGTCGGGTCATTCGGTGCGATGAGGGATGTTGTCCGGGAACGGATAGGGCGCATGCGGCCCCGGCCAGTCGGGCACGGGCGGCGCGCTCAACACGTCGCATCCGCCCAGCATGAGCGACAGAACCGCGGCGAGCACGCCGCGGCAAATCGGGCTTGAAATGGCGCGCGTGCACATGGCCGGCCTCCGTGCTGCATTCCCTGATGCTTGGACTGCCGGGCGAGGTCACGCGTTGCGGTGCAGGTTGCGCGCGGCGAAAAACAAAAAACCCGCGAAGCTGTGAGCTTGCGCGGGTTTCGACAGGTGCAGCGCATGATGCTGCGAAATGCTGGTGCCCAGGGCCGGAATCGAACCGGCACGCCTTGCGGCGGGGGATTTTGAGTCCCCTGCGTCTACCAATTTCACCACCTGGGCTTGTTCCTGGCCGCGCATGCGATTGTGCGCGGCGAAACGCGAATTATGGCGGAAAACCGGGCACCGGGCAAGCAGCCCGGCGACCGGCCGAGTACTACTGGCTCAGGTACACGAACTGGCCATGTTTGATGATCCCCATCACGCTCGCGCGCTGGTCGAGCCCGACATGATCCTTGTCGCTGGTGTTGACGACCCCGTTCGGCACGATGAGCTCATGCGCGCGTTCGAGTTCGCGGCGCAGCGCCGCGCGGAACGCCGGCGTGCCGGGCTGCGCGCTCTTCAGTGCGCGGCCGACCGCGTCGGCGAGGCGCGGGTAGACGCCAGCCGCGTCGCCCGCGAACTGCGTGACCGTGCCTGAGCCGTACTTCGCCTCGTACGCGTCGACGAACGCGAGCGCGGCCTTGCGCGCCGGATGGTCGGCCGGCAGCGTGCGCGCGACGACGACCGGCTGGGTCGGGAACAGCGTCCCGTCGACGTCCTTGCCGCCGAGCTTGATGAATTCCGGCGTCGCGATCCCGTGGGTCTGATAGATCGCGCCCTTGTAGCCGCGCTCGATCAGCGTGCGCTGCGGCAGCACGGCCGGCGTGCCCGAGCCCGCGATCAGGATCGCATCGGGTTTCGCCGCGATCAGCTTCAGCGCCTGGCCCGTGACGCTCGCATCGGTGCGGTTGAAGCGCTCGGTCGCGACGACGCGGATCTTGCGCAGGTCGGCGAAGCGCGTGAACTCGTTCAGCCAGCTGTCGCCGTAGCTGTCCGCGAAGCCGATGAAGCCGACCGTCTTCACGCCGCGGTTCGACATGGCGCGTGTCATCACGTCGGCCATCGCGCGGTCGCTCTGCGCCATCTTGAACGCCCAGGTCCGCGCGCCTTCCTGCGGCTCGACGATCGCGCCGGAGCCGACCAGCGTGACCATCGGCGTCTGCCCGGCGGCCACCGCGTCGAGCGCCGCGAGTGCGGCCGGCGTGATGTTCGGCCCGACCACGACGTCGACGTGATCCTCGTCGACCAGCTTGCGGATGTTGCGCACCGCGGTGCCCGGGTCGGACGCGTCGTCGAGCACCGTTACCTGCACCGGCTGCCCGGCGATCGTCTTCGGCCACATCAGGATGGCGTTCTTGCTCGTGATGCCGATCGCGGCGGCAGGGCCGGTCGACGACAGGTCGACGCCGACCTTCAGGTCGGCCTGCGCGGCCGCGCAGGCCAGCACGAGGGCGGCGCCGGCGGCGCGGCGCAGCAGGGCGGAAAGCGTCATGCGGGAATCTCCGTCGGGCAGCAAAAAGGGGCGCGATATGCGCCCCTGTATTTATACACGCCGATTTCAGGAAAACGCCGGGCCGCCCCAGGTTTTCTTGACCCCTTTGGGGAGGCTTGGCGCGAAGCGACAGGTCCGAGGGCGCTTACAGTTCGTACGATTCGGATTCGCCCTTGAGCGCCTGCTCGATCAGCTTGCGGTTCAGCGTCGGCGACAGCAGTTCGACGAGCGTATACACATAGCTGCGCAGGTAGGCACCCTGCTTGAGCGCGACGCGCGTCACGTTGCTGCCGAACAGGTGGCCGACCGGGATCAGGCGCAGGTTGCGATCGCGCTCGGGGTTGAACGCGATGTCGGCCATGATCCCGACGCCGAGGCCGAGCTCGACGTAGGTCTTGATCACGTCGGCGTCGATCGCCTCGAGCACGATGTCCGGCGACAGCCCGCGCAGCGCGAACGCCTGGTTGATCTTCTTGCGGCCGGCGAACGCGTCGTCGTACGTGATCAGCGGATATTGCGCGAGATCGTCGAGCGACGGCGGCTTGCGTTCGAGCAGCGGGTGATCGGCCGGCACGACGGCCGCGTGGTGCCACTGGAAGCAGGGCAGCGACACGAGTTCCTTGTAGTCGGAGATTGCCTCGGTCGCGATCGCGAGATCGGCCTGGTCGTGGATCACCATCTCGGCCACCTGCGTCGGGCTGCCCTGCAGGATCGACAGGTGCACCTTCGGGAAGCGCTTCTTGAATTCGGCGATCGCGGCCGGCAGCGAGTAGCGGGCCTGCGTGTGGGTGGCCGCAATGGTCAGGTTGCCCTGGTCCTGCGCGGCGTAATCCTTCCCGACCCTTTTTAGGCTTTCAACCTCCTGCAGGATCCGCTCGACCGACGCGAGGATGATCCTGCCCGGCTCGGTGAGCGAGCGCACGCGCTTGCCGTGCCGCGTGAAGATCTCCACGCCCAGCTCGTCCTCGAGCTCGATGATCGCCTTCGACACCCCCGGCTGCGACGTGTAGAGCGCCTTGGCGGCCTCGGTGAGGTTGAAATTCTGCCGGACGGCCTCGCGCACGAAGCGAAATTGGTGCAGGTTCATTTATAACCCTTCCGCATATCAACAGAATTTTTTAGTCGTTTGAAATATAAGGCGAGTTTATTACGATTCACCGGAGTTTTTCAAATATGGATATCTGTTTTCGTCATTAGCAATCCACCGGGCAGCGGATGGCCGGTGGCAGTGACGGTGGAACGGAGATTCGGGCGCGACGTGGCTAGGACGTCGCGCGGTCACCACGAAAACCCCTGGGGTCCCCGAATGTATCAGTACGACCAATACGACCAGACGATCGTTGACGAGCGTGTCGCGCAGTACCGCGATCAGGTGCGCCGCCGCTTGTCGGGCGAGTTGAGCGAAGACGAATTCCGTCCGCTGCGTCTGCAGAACGGCCTGTACATGCAGCGCCACGCATACATGCACCGCATCGCGATTCCGTACGGCAACCTGCGCAGCGACCAGCTCCGGATGCTGGCGCGCATCGCCCGCGAACACGATCGCGGCTACGGCCACTTCTCGACCCGCTCGAACATCCAGTTCAACTGGATCCAGCTCGAAGACACGCCCGAGATCCTCGCGAAGCTCGCGTCGGTGCAGATGCACGGCATCCAGACCTCGGGCAACTGCATCCGCAACATCACGGCGGACCAGTTCGCGGGCGTCGCGCAGGACGAGGAGATCGATCCGCGTCCGTGGTCGGAAATCCTGCGCCAGTGGTCGACGTTCCATCCCGAATTCGCGTGGCTGCCGCGCAAGTTCAAGATCGCGGTGTCGGGTTCGAAGCACGACCGCGCGGCCGTGCAGATCCACGATCTCGGCGTGTACCTGAAGAAGAACGCGCAGGGCGAGGTGGTCGCGAGCATCCTCGCGGGCGGCGGCCTCGGCCGTACGCCGATCATCGGCGCGGTGATCAAGGAAGACCTGCCGTGGCAGCACCTGCTCACCTACTGCGAAGCCGTGCTGCGCGTGTATAACCGCTTCGGCCGCCGCGACAACCTGTACAAGGCGCGTATCAAGATTCTCGTGAAGGCGCTGTCGCCCGCGAAGTTCGCGCAGCAGGTCGAGGAAGAGTGGCAGCACCTGAAGGACGGCCCGTCGACGCTCACGCAGGCGGAAGTCGACCGCGTGTCGCAGTATTTCAAGCCGCCCGTCTACGAGAAGCTGGCCGACACCGACGCATCGTTCGAACAGCACCTGCTCGAGAACAAGGCGTTCGCGCGCTGGGTCGAGCGCAACGTCGCGCCGCACAAGGTGTCCGGCTACGCGGCCGTCACGCTGTCGCTGAAGGATCACCGCGTGGCGCCGGGCGACGCGACCGACCAGCAGATGGAGCTGGTCGCCGACTGGGCCGACGCATACTCGTTCGGCGAACTGCGCGTGTCGCACGAGCAGAACCTGATCCTCGCGAACGTGAAGAAGCGCGACCTGTTCGCGGTGTGGGAAAAGGCGAAGGCGGCCGGTTTCGCGACGCCGAACATCGGCCTGCTGACCGACATCATCGCGTGCCCGGGCGGCGATTTCTGCTCGCTCGCGAACGCGAAGTCGATCCCGATCGCGCTGGCGATCCAGCAGCGTTTCGACGATCTCGACTACGTGTACGACCTCGGCGACCTGTCGCTGAACATTTCCGGTTGCATGAACTCGTGCGGCCATCACCACGTCGGCAACATCGGCATCCTCGGCGTCGACAAGGACGGCGCCGAGTGGTACCAGGTGTCGCTCGGCGGCGAGCAGGGCACGGGCCACAACGGCGCGCGCCTCGGCCGCGTGATCGGGCCGTCGTTCTCGGCGGAAGAGGTGCCGGGCGTGATCGCGAAGCTGATCGACACGTTCGTCGAAGCACGCATCGACGGCGAGCGCTTCGTCGACACGTACGACCGCATCGGCATCGCGCCGTTCAAGGAGCGCGTGTATGCGGCGCGCCAGGCAGTGAACGCGTAACCAACCGGGTACAAGGAATTTGCAGATGGCTTCGATTATCAAGAACCGCGCAGTGATCGACGATGCATGGCAGGTCGTGCGCGCGGCGGAAGACGGTGCGCTGCCCGCGGTCGACGCGTTGCCGGCCGGCAAGGTGCTGGTGCCGTTCGCGTTGTGGCAGGCCGAGCGCGCGGCGCTCGTCGCCGCGAAGACGAAGGACGAACTCGGCGTGTGGCTCGCGCCGGACAGCGAGCCGGCCGATCTCGCGGCCGATTTCGGCGCGATTTCGCTGATTGCCGTCGACTTCCCGCGCTTCGCGGACGGCCGCGGCTACAGCATCGCGCGCCTGCTGCGCGAGCGTTACGGCTGGACGGGCGAGCTGCGCGCGATCGGCGACGTGCTGCGCGACCAGTTGCTGTACATGTCGCGTTGCGGCTTCGACGCATTCGCGGTGCGCGCCGACCGGGACATCCACGACGCGCTGAATGCGTTCACGGAATTCACGCAGCGCTATCAGGGCGCGTTCGACGAGCCGGCGCCGCTGTTCCGCCGCCGCGCCGCCGCGGCCGACGCCAAGGTGGGCGCATGAGTACCGCTACCGCGCTGACGCCGGAACTCGCCGCGAAGGTCGAGCGCCTCGACGCGCTGCTCGCGCAGATCGGCGCACGTCACGAGAAGGTGAAGTTCGCGAGCAGCCTCGCCGCGGAAGACATGCTGCTCACGCACGCGATCCTGTCGAAGGGCGTGTCGATCGGCATCTTCTCGCTGAACACGGGCCGCCTGCATGCGGAGACGCTCGGCATGATCGACCGCGTGCGCGAGCGCTACGGCTACGAGATCGAGCAGTTCCATCCGCAGCAGGATGCGGTCGACCAGTACGTCGCCGAGCACGGCCTGAACGCGTTCTACGAGAGTGTCGAGCTGCGCAAGTCGTGCTGCCACATCCGCAAGGTCGAGCCGCTGAACCGCGCGCTGGCCGATGTCGGCGCGTGGGTCACGGGCCAGCGCCGCGAGCAGTCGGTCACGCGTGCGGAGCTGCACGAGGAAGAACAGGACGAAGCGCGCGGGATCGCGAAGTACAACCCGCTCGCCGACTGGACGGAAGCCGATGTGTGGGCGTACCTTGGCGCGTTCGACGTGCCGGTGAACCCGCTGCATGCGCGCGGCTACCCGAGCATCGGCTGCGAGCCCTGCACGCGCGCGATCCGCCCCGGCGAGGACAGCCGCGCGGGCCGCTGGTGGTGGGAATCGCGCGACACGAAGGAATGCGGGCTGCACATCACGATCACGCCGATTCCCGCGAGTGCCGAAGCCGGCGCCGCGCACTGAACGCGTCACAAGAAACTGAATATTGCGCCGCCTGCGACAGCGGGCGGCACGAACCCAGAAGAGAAGGACTGAAACCATGAGCACGACGCTCGAGCAATCCGCCTTTGCCCCGGCCACCGGCGGCGACAGCCGCATGGGCCACCTCGACTGGCTCGAAGCCGAGTCGATCCACATCCTGCGCGAACTGGTCGCCGAATGCAGCAAGCCGGCGCTGTTGTTCTCGGGCGGCAAGGATTCGGTCGTCGTGCTGCATCTGGCACTGAAGGCGTTCGGCCTCGGCGCGAACCGCAAGACGACGCTGCCGTTCCCGCTCGTGCACATCGACACGGGCCACAACTACGACGAAGTGATCGATTTCCGCGACCGCCGCGCGCAGGAGCTCGGCGCCGAGCTGGTGGTCGGTCACGTCGAGGATTCGATCAAGCGCGGTACGGTCGTGCTGCGCCGCGAAACCGATTCGCGCAACGCCGCGCAGGCCGTCACGCTGCTCGAGACGATCGAGCAGCACGGCTACACCGCGCTGATCGGCGGCGCGCGCCGCGACGAAGAGAAGGCGCGGGCGAAGGAGCGCATCTTCTCGTTCCGCGACGAATTCGGCCAGTGGGATCCGAAGGCGCAGCGCCCGGAGCTGTGGAGCCTCTTCAACGCACGGCTGCATAAAGGCGAGCACCTGCGCGTGTTCCCGATCTCGAACTGGACCGAGCTCGACGTGTGGCAGTACATCGCGCGCGAGAACCTCGAGCTGCCGTCGATCTACTACGCGCACCAGCGCGAGATCGTGCGCCGCAACGGCCTGCTCGTGCCCGTCACGCCGCTGACGCCGATGCGCGACGGCGAGACGAGCGAAGTCGCCCAGGTGCGCTTCCGCACGGTCGGCGACATCAGCTGCACGTGCCCGGTCGAGAGCGACGCGGACGACGTCGAGAAGATCATCGCCGAGACCGCGGTGACCGAGATCACCGAGCGCGGCGCGACGCGGATGGACGACCAGACCTCCGAAGCCGCGATGGAACAGCGCAAGAAGCAAGGTTATTTCTGAAGCACACGAGGACATTCACATCATGAGCATCATCGAAAATCACGAAGACCTCGGCGTGCTGCGCTTCATCACCGCAGGCAGCGTCGACGACGGCAAGAGCACGCTGATCGGCCGCCTGCTGTACGACAGCAAGGCCGTGCTGTCCGACCAGCTGTCCGCGCTGTCGCGCGCGAAGAACAAGCGCACGGTGGGCGACGAGCTCGACCTCGCGCTGCTGACCGACGGCCTGGAAGCCGAGCGCGAGCAGGGCATCACGATCGACGTCGCGTACCGCTACTTCGCGACCGCGAAGCGCAAGTTCATCATCGCCGATACGCCGGGTCACGAGCAGTACACGCGCAACATGGTGACGGGCGCGTCAACCGCACACGCGGCGATCATCCTGATCGACGCGACGCGCGTGACGGTCGAGAACGGCGTTGCCGAACTGCTGCCGCAAACGAAACGCCACAGCGCGATCGTCAAGCTGCTCGCGCTGCAGCACGTGATCGTCGCGATCAACAAGATGGACCTCGTCGACTACAGCGAGGCGCGCTTCAACGAGATCCGCGACGCGTACGTCGCGCTCGCGAAGCAGCTCGGCCTCGACGACGTGCGCTTCGTGCCGGTGTCGGCGCTGAAGGGCGACAACATCGTCGGCGCGAGCGAGCGCATGCCGTGGTATGCGGGCGAGCCGCTCCTCGACGTGCTCGAGGCGCTGCCGGTGGAGACGCAGGCGCATGACGCACTGCGCTTCCCGGTGCAGTGGGTCGCGCGCCAGGACGGCAGCTCGGCCGACGATTTCCGCGGCTACATGGGCCGCATCGAGTCGGGCGAGGTGAAGGTCGGCGACGAGATCGTCGTGCTGCCGTCGAACCGCACCGCGACGGTCGCCGAGATCGTCGCGCCGGTGCCCGGCGGCACCGCGTCCGTCGCGCAGGCGTTCGCGGGCCAGACGGTGACGATTCGTCTCGAACAGGATGTCGACGTGTCGCGCGGCGACATGTTCGTCACGACCGCCGAGCCGGTCGAGCCGGCCAAGAAGCTCGAGGCCGACCTGTGCTGGTTCGACGAAGCGCCGCTGTCGCAGCAGCGCAAGTACCTGCTGAAGCAGACCACGAGCACGGTGTTCGCGAAGATCGGCGCGGTCAAGCAGGTGCTCGACGTGCATACGCTGTCGCACGCGATCGACCGTCACGAACTGAAGATGAACGACATCGGCCGCGTCGCGCTGACGCTGCAGAAGCCGATCGTCTGCGACACGTACGATGCGCATCCGGGCACGGGCGCGTTCGTGCTGATCGACGAGGCGACGCACCACACGGTCGCCGCAGGCATGATCCGGGCGTTCTCGGCGTAACAACCGGCGAACCGCGCCGCCATGCGGCGCGCGGACCGGACGCCGCCGTCCGCAGGACAAGCGAAGCGACAAACATGGGCAAGGTATATCTGATCGGAGCGGGGCCGGGCGCAGCGGACCTCATCACGGTGCGCGGCGCGCGGCTGCTGGCGCAGGCCGACGTCGTGCTGCACGATGCGCTGGTCGAGCCCGCGATGCTCGACTACGCGCCGAACGCGCGCAGGATCGCGGTCGGCAAGCGCTGCGGGCAGCGCTCGACCGCGCAGCACTTCATCAACAAGCAGATCGTCGATGCGGCGCGCGAGCATGCGTGCGTCGTGCGGCTGAAGGGCGGCGACCCGATGCTGTTCGGTCGCGCCGAAGAGGAAATGCGCGCGCTCGATGAGGCCGGCATCGACTACGAGGTCGTGCCGGGCATCACCGCAGCGCTGGCCGGCGCGGCGACGCTGAAGCGTTCGCTGACGCTGCGCGGCGTGTCGCGCAGCGTCGCGTTCGCGACGCACAGCCGTGCGCCGGGCAGCGACGAGATCCGCGAAGCCGCGCGCGCCGATTCGATCGTCTACTACATGGGCCGCGACAGTGCCCCCGGCATCGCGCAGGAGCTGATCGATGCCGGCCGTGCGCCGGCGACGCCCGTGGCGATCGTCGAGGCATGCAGTACCGCGCGCGAGCGCTCGCTGACGCTGACGCTCGCGCAGATGGCGGCTGGCGACGCGCAGGCATGGCTCGATCCCGCGGAACCGAGCCTGCTGATGATCGGCGATGCGTTCGCCGAGCGCGCACGGCACGCGAAAGAGGGCGATTCGTTGCGGACTGCCGCCTGAGCGGAATCCGGCCGCAGTCCGAAACAAAAAAGCGCTGGCGGAAGCCAGCGCTTTTTTATTTGGAGCCGCCGTTGCGCTTACGCGTCGTCGCCGATCCGGTCGATGCAATAGCGTGCGATCGCGTCGAGCACGCCGTCGTCTTCGCCGACAGCCGTCGCGCAGCGGATCTCGACGCCCGGATGCGCGGCGCGGCACGCATCGACGAGCTGCGGCAGGTCGCGGCGGATATGGCCGCCCTGGCCGAAGAACACGGGTACCACGGTGATGCGCGTGCAGCCGGCGGCGACTTGCGCGGCCACGGCCTCACCGAGCGGCGGCGTCATCAGCTCGAGGAACGCGAGCGACACGTGCGACGCAGGGGAGCCGGCGCCGCGCAGCCGCGCGGCGAGCCGCTCGAACGGCTCGGCCCAGCGCGGATCGCGGGCGCCGTGGCCGAACAGGACGATGCCGTGCGAGCTCATGTCGAAGTCTCCGTCGTGATGCGGCGCTCAGTGCCGGTCGACCCACTTTAGCGCGAACAGGCCGAGCGCGAGATAGATCAGGCCCGGCGTCGCGGCGGTGAGCGGTGCGGGCCACGTGTTCAGCGTGCCGATGTGCGAGAACAGCGTATTGAGCAGCTGGAAGCTCATGCCGAGCATGATGCCCCCGAACACCTTCACGCCGACCACGCCGGCGCGCGTGTGCAGGTACGCGAACGGCAGCGACAGCACGAGCATCACGAACACCGCGAACGGATACAGCAGCTTGCGCCACAGCGCGATGTCGTAGCGCTGCGTGTCCTGCTGGTTTTCGCGCAAGTGCTGGATGTAGCGGAACAGGTTGATGATCGACATGCGCTCCGGCGACACGAGCAGCACCGACAGGATCTGCGGCGTCAGGTCCGAACGCAGCCGGTATTCGGGCAGCGACACCTGCTGCGACCGGTAGACGGGGTTCAGCGCATCGGCCGGCTGGCCGCTGATCGGCTTGATCGGCGTGAGCTCGGTTTCGGTGACGCCCGTCAGCAGCCAGTGGCCGGGCGGCTCGTAGCGGCCCGTCTGCGCGATCCGCACGTTCTGCAGCTGGAATTTCGAGTCGAACTCGTAGATGCGCACGTTGCTGATCGTCGAATCGGGCGACAGGCTGCCGACGTTGACGAAGCGCGTGACCTGTTCGCCGTTTTCGCGGGCCGCGAGCGTGTCCTTCACCCACACGCCCGACTGGAAATTCGACGAAACCGACGCGCCGAGCGCCTGCAGCCGCACGCGTTCGGACAACTGGTCGGCGTACGGGCCGACGAATTCGCCGATCAGGTAGGTGATGATCACGAGCGGCACGCCGATCTTCAGCAGCGAGCGCAGCGCCTGGTTGGTCGCGAGGCCCGACACGCGGAAGATCGTGAATTCCGAATTCGCGGCCATTTGCGCGAACACGTAGATCGCGCTGATCAGCGCGGCGACCGGGATGATCTCGTAGAAGCGCGACGGCGTCTGCAGCGCGACGCGCATCACCGCGTAGCCGAACTTGTAGTTGCCGTGCCCGACCGAGTTCAGTTCGCTGATCAGGTCGAAGAAGAAGAACAGACCCGAGAACGCGAACAGGATGAAGACGAACGTGACGTAGATCTGTCGCGCGAAGTACTTTTCATAGAGCCGCATCGATCATGCTCCCGAGCGGCCGAACAGCGCGCGTGTAAACAGCGGACGATTGCGCACGCGCAACCAGAAGATGACGGCGACGATCGCCGCGACGAGCGCGTGCAGGCCGACGAGGCCGACGCCGAACGACATCTTGCCCTGCTCGATCTGCGCCTGCACGACGTTCAGCAGGTTCGAGTAGGTGAGGTAGATCAGCACGGCCATCACGAGGTTGATCGTGCGGCTGCGGCGCGGGTTCTGGTACGCGAGCGGGATGCCGAGCACCATCAGGTTGAGCGCGATCAGCGGCAGCCCCGCGCGCCACGCGAATTCCGCGAGGTTGTCGCGCGTCGGGTTGCGCAGCAGCTCGGGCGTCGGCGTGCTGTTGGTGGTCTGCACGTTCACGACCGGCTTGCTGGTGATCTTCACGCCGTAGCGCTCGAACTCCATGATCTTGAAGTTCGGCTGGCCGGGCGTGCCGTCGTAGCGGCGGCCGTCTTCCAGCACGACGAAACGGTCGCCGTCCTTCGACGTTTCCGTATGGCCCGTCTGCGACACGACGACGTTGACCTTGCCGTTCTCGGTCGACGTCACGAACACGTTCTGCACCTTGCTCTGGTCGGGCGTCATCTTCTCGATGAAGAACACGCGATGGTTCGACGCCGACTCGCGGAACTGGCCCGGCGCGAGCAGCGAGATCTCGTCGCGCTGCTGGAAGCGTGCCTTGATCATCTTGCTCTGCTGGTTCGACCACGGCCAGCCGACGAACGCGAAGAACGCGATCAGCAGGATGAGCGGCGTAGCGAACACGCCGATCGGCTTGATGAGGCGCGTGAGGCTCACGCCCGACGCGAGCCACACCACCATTTCGGAATCCCGGTACCACCGGGTCAGCACGAACAGGATCGACACGAACAGCGTGACGACGAGCATCACGGCAAGATAGCCGATCACGGTCAGGCCGATCAGCACGAGCACGTCCCGCGGGTCGATTTCACCGGACGCGGCGTAACCGACGATGCGGATCATCATCGTCGTGAGCATGATCGTGAGCAGCACCATGAACACGGCGCCAGCCGTATACGCAAGCTCGCGCTGGAGGGAGCGTTCGAAGATCATTCTTGATGAGAAGAGGGCGGGAGGCTGCGCACGCGTGGTGGAGCGCTCGCGCCGCCACGGGAAAAATAGCGGATAATTGCGGCTTTCATCCTTAGCCCAGATTTTATCCGAGGACAAGCGCGATGGACTTTAGCATAAAAGGCTGTGATTGGAGCAAAGGCGAGGCCAAGGGGTTCCTGACCGGGAAGTCCGACTGCATCGTGCTCGGCATCTTCGAGGCGCAGACGCTTTCCGGCGCGGCGCTCGACATCGACACGGCCACCAAGGGACTGATTTCGCGCGTGGTGAAGGCCGGCGACATGGACGGCAAGCGCGGCAAGACGCTGTTCCTGCACGAAGTGTCGGGCATCGGCGCGTCGCGCGTGCTGCTCGTCGGTCTCGGCAAGCAGGATGCTTTCAATCAGAAAGCCTATAACGATGCAGCCACGGCCGCCTGGCGCGCGCTGCTGGCGACCAAGGTCGTCCAGGTCACGTTCACGCTCGCGCAACTGCCGGTCGACGAGCGCAGCTCCGACTGGGGCGTGCGCGCGGCGATTCTCGCGCTGCGCAACGAGACCTACCGCTTCACGCAGATGAAGAGCAAGCCGGAACCGGCGTCGCACACGCTCAAGCGCGTCGTGTTCAGCGTCGATCCGTCGGATGAAAAGGCCGCGAAGGTCGCGGTCAAGCAGGCCGTTGCGCTCGCGAACGGGATGGATCTCACTCGCGACCTCGGCAACCTGCCCGGCAATGTCTGCACGCCGACCTATCTCGGCAACACCGCGAAGAAGCTCGCGAAGGATTGGGGCCTGAAGGCCGAAGTGCTCGGGCTCAAGCAGATCCAGGCGCTGAAGATGGGCTCGTTCCTGTCGGTCGCGCGCGCGTCGGTCGAGCCGCCGCAGTTCATCGTGCTGCACTACCAGGGCGCCGCCGCGAAGGCCGCGCCGGTCGTGCTGGTCGGCAAGGGCATCACGTTCGACACGGGCGGCATCTCGCTGAAGCCGGGCGAGGGCATGGACGAGATGAAGTACGACATGTGCGGTGCCGGTTCCGTGCTCGGCACGATGCGCGCGGTTGCCGAGATGGGCCTGAAGATCAACGTCGTCGCGATCGTGCCGACCTGCGAGAACATGCCGGGCGGCAACGCGACGAAGCCGGGCGACATCGTCACGAGCATGAAGGGCCTGACGATCGAGGTGCTGAACACCGACGCCGAAGGCCGCCTGATCCTGTGCGACGCGCTCACGTATGCGGAGCGCTTCAAGCCGGCGGCGGTGATCGACGTCGCGACGCTGACGGGCGCGTGCATCATCGCGCTCGGCCATCACAACAGCGGCCTGTTCTCGAAGGACGACGCGCTCGCGGGCGAACTGCTCGACGCGTCGCGTGAGGCGGGCGACCCGGCATGGCGCCTGCCGCTCGACGACGAGTACCAGGATCAGCTGAAGTCGAACTTCGCGGATCTCGCGAACATCGGCGGACGTCCGGCCGGCAGCGTGACGGCCGCGTGCTTCCTGTCGCGCTTCACCGAGAACTACCTGTGGGCCCACCTCGACATCGCGGGCACCGCGTGGAAGAGCGGTGCCGCGAAGGGTGCGACGGGCCGCCCGGTGCCGCTGCTCGCGCAGTTCCTGATCGACCGCGCCGGCCAGTGATGGCGGTGCTGACGACGATGCGGGTACGCGGGCAATGACGCGGATCGATTTCCACTCGAACGTCGGCGATTCGCTCGCGTATGCGTGCCGGCTGCTGCGCAAGGCCTACCAGGCCGGGCAGCCGGTTGTCGTGCTCGCCGAGCCCGCGCGCCTGCGCGCGCTCGACGAGCGGCTCTGGACGTTCTCGCCGCTCGATTTCATTCCGCATTGCGGCGTCGACAGCGAGCACGCGGCCGGCACGCCGATCGTGCTGGCCGCCGATCTCGACAAGGCGCCGCATCATCACGTGCTGCTGAACCTCGGCGCGACCGTGCCCGCGCAGTTCGCCCGCTTCGAGCGCCTGCTCGAAGTGGTCGGCAACGCGCCGGACGAACTGGCCGCGGGCCGCGACCGCTATCGCTTCTACCGCGATCGCGGCTACGCGCTGAACAACTACAAGCAGGGCAGCTAGCCGCAACCGTCGACGGAGTGTTGCCGTGACACAAGCCGATTCATCCTCGATCCCGACGCTGACCGACGTGCTGGTGCCGGGCAAGCCGGTGCCGGCGCGCTCGCCCGCGCCCGACGCGCCGCAGCCGCACGCCGGCGCGGCGATTCCGGTGCTGACCGACGTGATCGCGCCGGCCGATTCCACGAAAGCCGAGGGCGACCCCGAATTCGTCGTGATCGAACCTGTGCCGACGCTGCACGTGCCGGCGGTCGAGCTGCCGGGCGACGTCGCGACGGCTGCCGCGGCGGCGATGGGCGAGACCGATGCGCCGGCCGAACCGGGCGCCGCGGAGCATGTGGTCGCCGAGCACGCAGCGGCCATGAATGCGCCGCTCAAGACGTCGCTGGCCGACGACGATGCGTCGCAGCATGCGTTCGCTGCGGTGGCGCGCGACGCGGCCGGGCACGCGTCTGACGCGGTCATGCCGGAGGCGGTCGTACCGGCCGCGGTGCCGCAGCCGGATGTGCAGGCAGCCGTCGGGCTGACGCCTGAAGATGCGCAGCATATCGCCGAGCGCCTGCGCAATCGGCTGACGAGCTATCTGACCGGAGCAGGGCGCGAGGCCATCGAGGCCCGCTGTCGCGACGCACTGCATGAGCATTCGGCCTGGCTGGTCGGCCAGGTCACGCGCGAGGTGGCGCTGACGCTGGAAACCGAGGTCATGGACTGGGTCCGCGACGCGGTCGACGAAGAGATCGCGCGCCGCCGCGCCGGTCATTCGGGCTGAACTTCGGGCTGAACCCCCGGCCGTTCCGGTGACAGAAAAGAGGGGCGGTTCCAGTAAGTGCCGGCGAAGCTGCCGGCGACGGGCAAGCCCGCCTGTCGGCGGCACCCAGCACAACGGTTGTGCCCCGTCCGGGGCATCCGGTTCAATGCAGCGACAGCACCCATTGCGCGAGTGCGTGGGCTTCGCCGCTCGTCAGTTGCGTATTGGCGGGCATCGGCACGCCGCTCCACACGCCGACGCTGCCTTTCACGATCGATTGGGCAAGGTAATCGACGGCGTCGCCGCGCGCCGCATACTTGCCGGCGATGTCGCGGAACGACGGGCCCATCAGCGGCTTGCCGACCGCGTGGCAGGCCATGCAGTTCTTGCGCTGCGCAAGCGCGAGCCCGTCGGCCGGTTCGGCGCGCGCCGCCGCTGCGCCGCCTGTCAGCAGCATCACGAGCAGCGCGCGCAATATCGTCTGTTTCATGCGGTTCTCCGCCGGCGGGGACGGCCGGCTTCATGGTCCGCGCATTATAAAAGCAAAGGGAACGCACGTTTTGCGCGTTCCCCCGGCGGCCGTTTCCATTGGGGTCGCATGGTGCGGCGATATCGCGTCAACCCGTGACGGCGCCCTGGTTCGCCGGCCGGGCGAGGGCCGCGAATTTCGCGAGCACGCCGCGCGTGTAGCGCGGCGCCGGCTGTTTCCACGCGGCGCGACGGCGCGCGAGTTCGGCATCGTCGACGTTCAGTTCCAGCAGCAGCCGGTGCGCGTCGATCGTGATCGAGTCGCCTTCCTGCACGAGCGCAATCGTGCCGCCGACGAACGCCTCGGGCGCGACGTGGCCGACCACCATGCCCCACGTGCCGCCCGAGAAGCGGCCGTCCGTGATGAAGCCGACCGATTCGCCGAGTCCCTTGCCGATGATCGCGGACGTCGGCGCGAGCATTTCCGGCATGCCGGGGCCGCCCTGCGGGCCGAGGTAGCGCAGCACGAGTATGTCGCCGGCGTGGATCCGGTCGCCGAGGATCGCATCCATTGCGCTCTGCTCGTCGTCGAATACGCGGGCGGGGCCCGTGATCACCGGGTTCTTCAGGCCGGTGATCTTCGCGACCGCGCCGTCTTCCGCGAGATTGCCCTTCAGGATCGCCAGGTGGCCTTCCTTGTACAGCGCGCGGTCGATCGGGAAGATCACGTCCTGGTCCGCGCGCGGCACGCTCGGCACGTCCTTCAGTTCGTCGGCGATCGTGCGGCCGGTGATCGTCATGCAGTCGCCGTGCAGCAGCCCCGCATCGAGCAGGATCTTCAGCACCTGCGGAATCCCGCCGGCCCGGTGCAGGTCGGTCGCGACGTACCGTCCCGACGGCTTCAGGTCGCAGATCACGGGCACGCGCTTGCGGATGCGCTCGAAGTCGTCGATCGTCCAGTCGACCTCGGCCGCATGCGCGATTGCGAGATAGTGCAGCACCGCATTGGTCGAGCCGCCGGTCGCCATGATTACCGACACCGCGTTCTCGATCGACGCCTTCGTGATGATGTCGCGCGGCTTCAGGTCACGCTTCACGGCTTCGACGAGCACGCGCGCCGATTCGGCCGCCGAATCGACTTTCTCCTGGTCGGGGTTCGCCATCGTCGACGAGTACAGCAGCGACATCCCGAGCGCCTCGAACGACGAACTCATCGTGTTCGCGGTGTACATGCCGCCGCACGAACCCGACGTCGGGCACGCGTTCTGCTCGACGCCTTCGAAATCCTCCTGCGACATCCGGCCCGCGGTGAATTCGCCGACGGCCTCGAACGACGACACGATCGTCAGGTCGCGGCCCTTCCAGTGGCCGGGGCGGATCGTGCCGCCGTACACGTAGATGCCCGGCACGTTCAGGCGCGCGAGCGCGATCATGCCGCCCGGCATGTTCTTGTCGCAGCCGCCGACGACGACCACGCCGTCCATCCATTGCCCCTGCACGCAGGTCTCGATGCAGTCGGCGATCACCTCGCGCGACACGAGCGAGTACTTCATGCCCTCGGTGCCCATCGACATGCCGTCCGAAATCGTCGGTGTGCCGAAGATCTGCGGGTTCGCGCCGGACGCCTTCACGGCCGCGACGGCCGCGTCCGACAGGCGCTGCAGGCCGGAATTGCACGGCGTGATCGTCGAATGGCCGTTCGCGATGCCGACCATCGGCTTGTCGAAATCGTCCTTCTGGTAGCCGAGTGCGTAATACATCGAGCGATTCGGCGAACGGGCCACGCCTTGCGTGATGTGCTTCGAGCGACGGTTGTATGGCATGGGGGACTCCATCGTTGTCTGGGCGACGCCCGTGAGCGGCGCGCCGGTTCGGATGAAACAAGAATGGAGTGTCCGGATTGGGATGTCCAATATATTATTTGTCGCCTATTAAGTCGTTTTGCGAATGAGTAACGTATGGCCGATCCGACACCCGACCTGCGCCAGTGGCGCTATTTCATGACCGTTGCCGACGAGCGCCATTTCGGCCGCGCGGCCGAGCGCCTGTCGATGACGCAGCCGCCGCTGTCGCAGGCGATCCGGGCGCTCGAGGATGCGCTCGGCGTCGCGCTGTTCGTGCGCACCAAGCGGTCGGTGGCGTTGACCGCGGTCGGCGCGGCGCTGTTGCCCGACGTGCGCCGGCTGCTTGCGTCGGCCGATGCGCTGCCGCCGCTCGCGCGGCGGCTCGCGCGCGGCGAGGCCGGCTCGCTGTCGCTCGCGTTCGTGTCTACCGCCGATTACGGGCTGCTGCCGTCGCTGCTGCGCGCGTTCGGCGCGCGCTATCCGCAGGTACGCCTGCAGCTCGCGGAGGCGACGAGCGACGTGCAGATCGACGAACTCGTCGCCGGCCGCATCGACGCGGGGCTCGTCATTCCGCCCGTGCCGCCGCGTCACGCGGCCGGGCTGTCGTACCTGCCCGTCGTGCGCGAGCCGCTGGTGGTCGCGATGCCGACCGCAACGTCCGACGCGCCAGAGGACGAACCCGTGCATCTCGCCGAGGTCGCCGCATTGCCGCTCGTGATCTTTCCGCGTCGTTTGGCGCCCGGCTTTTATGACATCATTACGGGCTGCTACGGCGCGGCGGGGGAAACTCCGCGCATCGGCCAGGAGGCGATCCAGATGCAGACGATCGTCAGCCTCGTGTCGGCCGGCATGGGCGTCGCACTGGTGCCGCAATCGATGCGTAACCTGCGGCGCACCGGCGTGGTCTACCGGCCGCTCGCCGGTCACGCACCGGTCGTCGAGACAGGCCTCGTGTGGCGCACGGGCGACGTGAGTCCCGTGCTCGCCGGCTTCATCGACGTCGTGCGTGCGCAGGGCCTCGCGGCATGACGTGAACGATGGAGCGCCGGTGCCGTCCAATGCGCGGTGCTGCGCGTTCGCGATGGCCGTACCGCATTCGAAAACTTCTTCGCTAACCCATGATCATTCACCCGAATTTCGACCCCGTTGCGATCCATCTCGGGCCGCTGGCCGTGCGCTGGTACGGCCTCATGTATCTCGTCGGCTTCATCGCGGCGATCGTCGTCGGCCGGGTCCGCCTGAAGCTGCCGCACGTCGCGGCGCAAGGCTGGACCGCGAAGGACATCGACGACATGATGTTCTACGGCGTGCTCGGCACCGTGCTCGGCGGCCGGCTCGGCTACGTGCTGTTCTACAAGGCCGATTTCTACTTCTCGCATCCGCTCGACGTGTTCAAGGTGTGGGAGGGCGGCATGTCGTTTCACGGCGGCTTCCTCGGCGTGACGCTCGCGATGGTGCTGTTCGCGTGGCAGCGCAAGCGCCACTGGCTGCAGGTCACCGATTTCGTCGCGCCGATGGTGCCGACGGGGCTCGCGGCCGGGCGGCTCGGCAACTTCATCAACGGCGAGCTGTGGGGCCGCGTGACCGACCCGACGGCGCCGTGGGCGATGCTGTTCCCGGGCGCGATGCGCGACGATGCGGCCTGGCTGCCGAAACATCCGGCGCTCGTCGAGAAGTGGCATCTCGCCGACGTGTTCATGCAGTACCAGATGCTGCCGCGCCATCCTTCGCAGCTCTATGAAATCGCGCTCGAAGGCATCGCGCTGTTTTTCGCGCTGTTCTTCTTCTCGCGCAAGTCGCGGCCGATGGGCGCCGTGTCCGCGCTGTTCCTGATCGGCTACGGTCTCGCGCGCTTCACGGTCGAGTTCGCGCGCGAGCCCGACGACTTCCTCGGCCTGCTTGCGCTCGGCCTGTCGATGGGGCAGTGGCTGTCGCTGCCGATGATCCTCGCGGGCATCGCGCTGATGGTCTGGGCGTATCGTCGCCGCGCGGCGAATGCGACTGCGTGATGCGATATCGATGCGCGCGCAACTGGCGCGTGCATCGGCAACTCGCATGAAAAAACGCCGGCCCTCGGGTCGGCGTTTTGCGTTTCTGGCAGCCGCGCGTTGCGCGTTACTTCATCTGCACCGAGCCGTTGACGGTGACCGACACGGTGGCCTTGCCGCCTTCGACCGCGATCGGCGCGCTCATCTTCGCGCTGTCCATCGGCGCCGCGGCCATCGCCATCATGCGCGGGTACGGCTGCACGTTGCGGCCGCTGCCGACGTTGACGTCGCGGATCGTGTAGCTGCCGTAGCCGAACGCCTTCGCGGCTTCGTCCGCGCGGGCGCGGAACGACTTGATCGCTTCGGTCGTGAGCTTCTGCTCGGCCGTGCGCTGCGCTTCAGGCGACAGCGAGAACTCGACGTTCGCGACCTGCATCAGGTTCGACAACTGGCCTGCAAGCTTCGACGCCGCGGCGAAATCGCGCGATTCGAGCGCGACCTCGGTGCGGCCGCGCCATGCGGAGATCTTCCCGTCGCGATCGGTGCTCGGATACACGGAGAACGCGCCCGTGTGCGCGGTGACTCCCGATACACCCTTCGCCTGCGACAGCGCTGCATCGGCGCGCTGGTTCAGCGCGGACGTGAGGCTGCCTGGATCCTTTGCCTGCTGTTCGTAGAACAGCGTGATGTGGATGATGTCCTGCGGCACGTCGGCGCTGGCCTGCGACGAAAGCGACAGCACGCCCGCCGGTTCCGGGAAGTGCGGGTTCGCGGCCTGCGCGTGCGCGGCGGGCGACGCGAGCGTCAGCGCGACGGGAACGGCGGCGGCGAGGGCGAGCGACAGCGCGAGTGCGGATTTTTTGGTCATTGTTGGACTCCTTGTGCGAGGGCGCGCACGCGGATCACGCGTGCACGACGCGGGCGTACCGCGCAACGAAAAAACAGCCGGCCCGATTGACCGACAGCGGTTGCTTAGGCTGCGCGAAAGACCCGCGAGTTCCGTGGCGGCAGCGCGTGCTGACCAGATTTGACGTTTGGCGCGCGCGCCTGCTGCGTGCGCCTACTGCGTGCGCCTACTTCATCAGCTTTTCGGTGATGAACCGCCATTCGGCGCGCGTAACGGGCGTGATCGACAGCCGGTTGCCGCGTGCGAGCACGCGCATGTCGGCGAGTTCGTCGTGTTCGCGCAATGCGGCGAGCGGCACGAGCGGCGACTTTTTCACATAGCGCACGTCGACGAGCAGCCAGCGCGGCGCTTCCTGCGTCGACTTCGGGTCGTAATAGGGGCTTTTCGGATCGAACTGCGTGGGATCGGGGTAGGGCGTCGACGATACTTCGGCGAGGCCCGCGATGCCCGGCTCGGGGCAGCTCGAGTGATAGAACAGCACGCCGTCGCCGATCTTCATCGTGTCGCGCATGAAATTGCGCGCCTGATAGTTACGCACGCCGGTCCACGGCAGCGAGCGCTGCGGTGCGTTGGCGAGATCGTCGATGCTTGCTTCGTCCGGTTCGGACTTCATCAGCCAGTATTGCATGGATCGTAATCGACGCAGCAGGAGGCATGATGGTCTGTTTGCATGCGCGTTCCGCGTGCAAACAGACCCTGAAAAAGAAAACGGCACCGGGACTCGCCCGATGCCGTTGGATAGGCCCCCGCCTTGGCCGCTAGGCCGGCATCCTGAACCTGAGGTTCAGAATTGGTCGCAGTTAGCAGCACTTCGGGTACATCAGACAGAGTGACGCGCGCGCCCGTGCTACAAATTTCCGCAACCGTGCACATGGCATTGGTTCAAGGAATATATGACCTTGGCGAACCAGGCAGGGAAGCTGACTGAACTGTGTTTCGATGCGCCAATTTGACCACCGTTGATCGCCGAGATCAAGGGGAATCGACGCATCGATTAAAACGTTACTGCGTCTCGTGCTGTGCGAGCACCGCGCCGAGCTGTTCGTTCATCTGGTGCATTGTACGACGGATTTCTTCCGCCGGAAATGCTTCACCGTGCCGCACGCTAGTTTGCAGCCGCAGCAATTCCGATGCGAGCGACAGTGCCGCCATCACCGCGATCCGATCGGTGCCGCGTACCGAGCTGTTCGAGCGGATTTTCGACATTTCGGCGTCGACACGCGCGACCGCCTCGAGCAGCGCCGCTTCGGTCTCGGCCGAACAGGCGAGACGATAGGCCTGACCGAGAATCGAGACTTCGATCTGCTTGGTGCTCATGCATGTTCTCCGTGGCTGGCCGCGTCATCGCCATCCGTACGCGCCTGCGCATCCAGCAGGTCGAGCTGGTTGTCGGCTTGCTCCGCGCTTTTCGAGCGCGGCAGCTTTTCGAGAATCGCGTTCAGTTTCACCTGTGCGTCGTCGATCTTTGCCGACAGCGTGTCGCGCTCGGCCGCGAGCGCATTGCGTTCATCGCGCAGCTGCGCGAGTTCCGCGCGGACCGTGTCCGCTTCCGCGCGCAATTGCGCGACCTGCTCCTCGAGCGCGAGCCGTTCCGAGTGATAGCGCTTGTTCAGCGAAATCAGACGGCCAATATTTTGAGATAGGGTTTCGAGTTCGTTGAGCATTTGCTGCGTCCTCTAAAGACCCAGCATTTTAGCGCGGAATAACGCGCAATCCGACATCTGTAACGTTTCCAGTCGTAACACCCCCGCTTCTTGCCGCGAATAGGCACGTCCCGCGCGTGTCCGAACGCTTCCTTGACGCTCGCGCGAGCGGCTCCTAAACTGGCGCCGCCTCGGTGCTCGCGCGTGGAACGCGCGGTTAAACGGGAAGCAGGGAGCGGGCTCCGCCAGGAGGCCGCCAACCTGCGCTGCCCCCGCAACGGTAAGCGGCCGCGTCCGGTGACGCAGGCCGGCTCGGGCGCGTTCCGCGTGCAGGTTTCGCACGCGGGCGCGGGCCACTGCGCGTCATCGCGCGGGAAGGCGAGCCGGTACGCCGCCAGCCCGGATACCGGCCGAGGCGGGGAGCCCGTACGGGCTTCGTGACGCGCGGCCTGCGGGGAGGCGGGGCGCGCAGTGCTTCACGGGATTTATCTTCATGCTGACCCCAATCGTCCGCACGGCGCTCGGCGCGCTCTGCGGATTGCCGCTTGCCGCCGCCGCGCAGACCGCGGCGAATGCCGATGCCGCGGCACCCGCCGTACCCGCGGCAACGTCCGCCGTGCCCGCGGCCCGGCCTGCCGCTGCGACCATGCTCGAACCGGTCGTCGTCACCGCGCAGCGCGCGCCGCAGGCGCTGGCCGACACGATTCCGCAAACCACCGTATTCGACGCGCAGGATATCGCCGCGCATCCGGGCGCCGACCTGCCGACGCTGCTCGCGCTCGCGCCCGGCGCGCAGATCGTGCGCAACGGCGGCCCGGGCGCGAGTACGACGATGTTTCTGCGCGGCGCGGAGTCGACGCAGTCGCTCGTGCTGATCGACGGCGTGCGGGTCGATTCCGCGAGTCTCGGTGCCGCGCAACTGAGCCAGTTGCCGCTCGACCAGATCGAGCGCGTCGAGATCGTGAACGGCAATGTGTCGTCGCTGTACGGCTCGGGCGCGATCGGCGGCGTCGTGCAGGTGTTCACGAAGGACGGCGGCAATCATCCGCCGCGCTTCAACTTCGCGGTCGGCGTCGGCAGCTACGGCACGCAGACGCAGCAGGCGGGCGTATCGGGCCGGCTCGACGGCGACGGGAAGACGACGTTCAGCGTGTCGATCGCACGCGACAAGGACAACGGCTTTTCCGCGCTCGACCCGGCGAAGAAGCCGAACGCGAACCCGAATGCGAACGGCTACCTGAACGAGAGCATCACCGCGGCGCTGCGCCACCGCTTCAACGATCGATGGGATGCGGGCGTCAGCTACTTCCAGTCGAACGGCAACAACAGCTACGACAACGCGTGGGGCGTGCCGACCGACCTGAACAACCTCTATTCGCGCGTGCAGCAGGTGCGTGCGTTCGCGAACGGCAAGCTGACCGACTGGTGGACCGCTCGCGTGAGCGTGTCGACCGGCAACGATCGCAGCCAGTCGGCGCTGAACGGCGTCTATACCGATCACTTCAATACCGACAACCGCCAGTACACGTGGCAGAACGATTTCCGCATCGCGCCGGATCACCTGATCCAGGCCGGCTACGAGCGGCTCGACCAGCAGTTCATGTCGAATGCGTATGCCGCGCCGCAGCGTCACGTGAATTCCGGCTGGATCGGTTATTCGGGGCGCTTCGGCCGCCAGCAGTTCCAGGCGAACCTGCGCCGCGACCAGTACTCGGACTTCGGCGGCGCCAACTCCTACTATCTCGGCTACGGCCTCGAACTGACCGATCGCTGGAAGGTGACCGCGAGCTATTCGGACGCGTTCCGCGCGCCGAGCTTCAACGACCTCTATTACCCGATGGCCGGCAATCCGTCGATCCAGCCGGAGCGTAGCCATTCGATCGAAGCCGCGCTGCAGTATGCGTCCGATGCGGTGGGCGTGATGCGGCTCACCGCATTCCAGACGCGCTACGCGAACCTGATCAACTATCGGCCCGACGGGAGCGGTTTCTACTATATTGCGCAGAACGTCGGCCGCGCGAAGGTGCAGGGGCTCGAAGGGTCGTGGCAGGGGCATGTCGGCGCGACCGACGTACGGGTTGCCGCCACGTTGCAGAACCCGGTCGACGAAACGCAGAATCAGGATCTCGACCGCCGCGCGCGGCGTTTCGCGTCGATGGCTGTGAACCGCGCATTCGGCGCGTGGCGCGTCGGCGGCGAATGGCTCGTGAGCGGCGCGCGCAACGATTCGGGCGGCGGGCGGCTCGGCGGCTACGGGATCGTCAACCTTTCCGCGCGCTACAACATCACGAAGTCGTGGTACGTCAGCGCGCGCATCGACAACCTGCTCGACAAGGACTACGAGCTTGCATATGCCTACAACACGCCGAAGCGAGGCGCCTATGTCACGCTCGGCTGGCAGCAGCAGTAAGCGGATGCGCTGCGCGTCGTGCGCAGGGCCGTGCGCGGCATGAGCGCCGCGCGCGCCGCCGCGATCTGGGCCGCGCTGGCCGCCGTGGCCGCGTTGCTGTTCGTCGCATCGCTGTCGATCGGCAGCGTGCCGATGTCGCCGTGGCAGGCGCTCGCGTCGCTCGTGCCGCATGGCGGCGACGCGCTGTTCGCCGACATCGTCCGCACGCTGCGCCTGCCGCGCGCGCTTGCGGGTTTCGCGTGCGGTGCGCTGCTCGCGCTTGCCGGTGCGCTGCTGCAGGTGCTGCTGCGCAACCCGCTCGCGGAACCGTACGTGCTCGGCGTGTCCGGCGGCGCGGCCGGGTTCGCGCTCGTCGCGATGATCGCGGGCGGTGCGTGGTGGCTCGTCGATGCGTCGGCGTTCGCCGGCGCGCTCGTGTCGGTCGCGCTCGTGCTCGGCCTCGCGCGCCGCGAGCTGTGGCGCGGCGATTCGCGCGATGCGTCGCCGCGGCTGCTGCTCACCGGTGTCGTGATCGCGGCAGGGTGGGGCGCGGTCGTCACGCTGCTGCTGTCGCTCGCGCCCGATGCGCGGTTGCGCGGGATCATCTTCTGGCTGACGGGCGACCTGAACGGCGTGACCGCACCGTGGTTCGCGTGGGGCGCGCTGCTATTGGCCGCATGTGTCGCGCTGCCGGCCGCGCCGGAATTGAACGTGCTGCTGCGCGGCGACGCGACCGCGCTCGCGCTCGGTGTCCCCGTCGCGCGCCTGCGCGTGCGAATCTATCTCGTCGCGTCGCTGGCCGCGGCAGCTGCGGTAACGACGGCCGGCACGATCGGCTTCGTCGGCCTCGTCGTGCCGCATGCGCTGCGGCTCGCGTTCGGCAACGACCAGCGCATGCTGCTGCCGGCCGCGATGCTCGCGGGCGGCGGCGGCGTGATGGCGGCGGACCTGCTCGCGCGCACCGCGATCGCGCCCGCACAACTGCCGGTCGGCGTGATGACCGCGTTGATCGGCGTGCCGGTGTTCCTGTGGATGTTGCTGAGGAGGCCGATGCGATGACAGGCACTGCGCAGCACGCTGCCACCTCCGGCAACGACATGGCCTGCACGTGCGTGGACCTGACGCTGAGGGCCGGCGCGCGCACGCTGCTCGACGGCTTCACGCAGGCCTTCCGTCCCGGCGAAATCTGGTGCGTCGCGGGGCCGAACGGCGCGGGCAAGACGACGCTGCTCGCGACGCTCGCGGGGCTGCACCCGCCGGCCGGCGGCCGGGTCGAGATCGACGGCCGGCCGCTCGCCGCATGGCCGCCCACGCAGCTCGCGCAGCGCCGCGCGCTGATGCCGCAGCAACTGCACGATGCATTCAGCGCGACCGTGTTCGACACGGTGCTGCTCAACCGTTTTCCGTATCTCGGCGGCTGGGGCTGGGAGCGCGACGGCGACCGCGCGGCTGCGCACGATGCGCTCGCGACCTTCGACCTGACCGCACTGGCGTCGCGCGACGTGCTGTCGCTGTCGGGCGGCGAGCGGCAGCGGGTCGCGCTGGCCGCGACGCTGTGCCAGGACGCGCCGCTGATGCTGCTCGACGAGCCGCTCGCGCATCTCGACCTGCATCACCAGATCGACTGCCTGACCGCGCTGGCCGCATGGCTCGACGCGGGCCCGCGCACGGTGCTGTTCTCGTGCCACGACCTGAATCTCGCGCGGCGTTTCGCGACGCATGCGCTGTTGCTCGACGGCCGCAGCCATGCATGGGCCGGCCCCGTGCACGACGTGCTGACGCCCGAGCGTGCGAGCGATGCGTTCGGCTATCCGCTCGTGCTGATCCGCGAGCATGGCCGCGACGCGCTGCTGCCTGCGTGGCCCGAGCGACAATGACCTTTTCCTTTCCGATGCGCGGCGCAGGCCGCGCCAACGACACGGCTTCCCGATGACGACTCCGACCCACTTCCCGCCCGCGATCGCGCCGCTCGACGACGCGCTGCGCAAGCGCCTGCAGCATGTGATCGACCACAAGACCAAGCCGCCCGGCAGCCTCGGCCAGCTCGAGGCGCTCGCGCTGCAGATCGGCCTGATTCAGCGCACCGAGAGGCCGGTCGTGCAGCGCCCCGTGATGATCGTGTTCGCAGGCGATCACGGGATCGCGGCCGAGGGCGTGAGTCCTTACCCGCAAGCGGTGACCGCGCAGATGGTTGCGAACTTCCTGGCCGGCGGCGCGGCGATCAACGCGTTCTCGGGCGTCGCGCAGAGCACGCTCGAGATCGTCGATGCGGGCGTTGCGTCGCCGCTGCCGCTGTCCGACCGGCTGGTGTCGCTACCGGTCGCGCGCGGCACGCGCAACTTCGCGGCGGAGCCGGCGATGACGCGCGACGAGGCGATGACGGCGCTCGCGGCCGGCGCGGCGCGCGTGCGCCTGCACGCGTCGCTCGGCACGAACGTGATCGGCTTCGGCGAGATGGGGATCGCGAACACGTCGTCGGCCGCATGCCTGATGAGCCGCCTGCTCGACGTGCCGATCGACGCGTGCGTCGGGCGCGGCACCGGCCTCGACGACCAGGGCCTCGCGCACAAGCGCGCGGTGCTCGGCCGCGCGCTCGTCAAGCACTCGCACGCGATCGCGCCGCTCGACGTGCTCGCGACGTTCGGCGGCTTCGAGATCGCAATGATGACGGGCGCGTATCTCGCGGCCGCGAGCGAGCGGATGACGATCCTCGTCGACGGCTTCATCGCGACTGCCGCGCTGCTCGTCGCCGAGCGCATCGCACCCGGCGTGCGCGACTACTGCGTGTTCTCGCACACGTCGCACGAGGCCGGGCACCGGCGCATGCTCGAGCATTTCGGCGCGAAGCCGCTGCTCGCGCTCGACCTGCGGCTCGGCGAAGGCACGGGCGCGGCGCTCGCGCTGCCGCTCGTGCGTGCGGCGGCCGCGTTCCTCAGCGAGATGGCGAGCTTCGAGTCTGCCGGCGTCGACGATCGTGACGCCTGATCGCGGGCCCGGCGTGCGTGCCGAACTGCGCTACTTCTTCGTCGCGCTCGGCTACTTCACGCGCGTGCCCGTGCCGCGCGCGATCGGCTACGCGGCCGGCGATCTCGATCAGGCCGCACGCTATTTCCCGCTCGTCGGCGCATGCGTCGGCGCGTGGGGTGCGCTCGTCTATCTCGCCGCGCTGCGCGTGCTGCCCGCGTCGATCGCGGTCGGGCTGTCGATGGCTGCGACGCTGCTCGCGACCGGCGCTTTCCACGAGGACGGCCTCGCCGACAGCTGCGATGCGTTCGGCGGCGGCTATACGCGCGACGACGTGCTGCGCATCATGCACGACTCGCGGATCGGCACGTTCGGCGCAGTCGCGCTCGTGATCGCGCTCGGCCTGAAATGGCAGGCGCTCGCGGCCATGCCGCCGCTGCGCGCCGCGTGGACGATGATCGCCGCGCATGCGGCGAGCCGCGCGGCGGCCGTCAGCCTGCTGATGTCGCTCGACTATGTGCGGCCCGAAGGCAAGGCGAAGCCGGTCGCGCAACGGATGGGCGCACGCGCGGCGTGCGTCGCGGCGGTATTCGGGTTGCCGTGGCTGTTCTGGCCGGACTGGCGCACGGGTGTCGCCGCGTGCGTCGCGCTCGTGCTCGTGCGCGCGTGGGCGGCCCGCTACTTCGTGAAACGGATCGGCGGTTATACGGGCGACTGTCTCGGCTTCGCGCAGCAACTGAGCGAACTGGCGATCTATCTCGTGGTGCTCGGATGGACGTCGTCCTGATCCGTCATCCGGCCGTCGCCGTCGAGCCGGGCATGTGTTACGGACGCAGCGACGTGCCGCTCGCCGCGCCGGCCGACGCCGGCGCGCATGCCGTGCGTGCGCATCTGTCGGCTCTCGGCGCGCCGCCGCCCGAACAGCTCTGGACGAGCCCGCTGACGCGATGCGCGTCGATCGCCGAACGGCTCGCGCACGCATTCGATGTGCCGCTGCAGCGCGATGCCGGCTGGCAGGAAATGGATTTCGGCGCGTGGGAAATGCGGCGCTGGGACGATATCGACCGTGCAGCGCTCGATGCGTGGGCGGCCGACCTGATGCATGCGTGCGCGCATGGCGGCGAAAGCGTCGCGCGGTTCGCCGCGCGGGTTGCGCGGCAGGCTGATGCGGTAGCGCAGGTCGATCGGCAGCAATGGGCGGTCACGCATGCGGGCGTGATCCGCGCGTTCGCATCGCATGTGTTGCGTGTGCCGCTCGATACGCTGCTGTCGCGGCCGGTGCCGACAGGCGGTGTCGTCTGGCTGCGTGCGGACGATGCGGCGCGAACATGGGAAGTCGTGCACTGGGATGAATAGGGTCGCTCGCGTCTGCATGTGAACGACACGACGCGCGGTCGAACCATCTCAAGCACCGGACGCAGCAGAGGCAGGTGCGCGGCCAACGCGCAAGTCAGTGGAAATCAGCGCGCCGGCCGGCGCGCACGCGCGGCATCGAGATCCTCGCACAGCGCGGCCGCACCCTGCGCGATCCGCGGCGACGGCCGCGTCAGCAGATCGCCGTCGATCGCGAACAGGTTGTTGCGCGCCACGGCCGTCAGCGCGGGCCACGCGCGCCAGCGTGCAAGGCTCGGCAGCGGTTCGTTCGAGCGCGTCGCGCCGGCGCTCGTCGTCACGATCGCTTCCGGATTCGCGGCGAGCACGGACTCGTCGGTGACGCTCGGCGCGAGCGGCTTGAGCGACGCGAACACGTTGCGGCCGCCGCATAGTGCGATCACGTCGTTGACCAGGTGCTCGCCGTTGAGCGTCGTCAGCGGGCGGTCCCAGACCTGGAAGAACATCGTGACGGGCGGCCGCGCGGCGTAGCGTGCACGCAGCGTCGCGATGTCGTGCGCAAAGGACGCCGCGGCCGCATCGGCTGCCGGCTGCGTGCCGAGCAGCGTGCCGAGCCGGCGCAGCGACGACGACACATCGTCGAGATGTTTCGGTTCACTGAAGAACAGCGGGATATGCAGCGCGCGCAGCGCGTCGGTCTGCCGCTCGGCGTTGCCGTGCCGCCAGACCACGATCAGGTCGGGCTTCAGCGCTGCGATTCGTTCGAGGTCGAGCGCCTTGTTGTCGCCGACGCGCGGCACCGCTTGCGCGGCGGGCGGATAGTCGCTGTACGTGACGGTGCCGACGAGCTTCGCGCCGCCGCCGGCCGCGTAGACGAGCTCGGTCGCGTGCGGCGCGAGGCTGATCACGCGCTGCGCGGGCGCGGGCAGCGTAACCGTATTGCCGGCGTCGTCGCGTGTCGTGACATCGGCATGGACGAGCGGTGCATGAGCGAGCGCGGCCAGTGTCGCGACCGGCGCCAGCCGGCGGAACTTGCGCGGGCTCATGCGGATTCCTGTTGCAGCGTCGGCACGCAGTGCGCGAGCGCATCATCGAGGCGCTGCCACTCGGCTTCGCTGCCCGGCAGGCCGATGCGCACGCTCGACGGCTTCGCGAAGTATCGCGTCCAGATCCCGCGTGCCGCGAGCGCCGCATGCAGCGCCGCGGCGCGCGGGTCGTCGGTCCAGTTGAACAGCGGCGTCGCGCGAACCGCGAAGCCGTGCGCGCGCAGCAGTGCGGCCAGCCGCTCGCCGTCGGCCGCGAGCCGTTCGCGGGCGGCGGCTTGCCATGCCCGATCCGCGAACGCCGCGGCGACTGCGTGACGCGCGGGGCCGCCGACCGTCCATGCGCCGAGCATGTCGCGCAGCGCGACGATCCGTTCGGGGCATGCGAGCACGAAGCCCGCGCGGATACCGGCGAGACCGAAGAACTTGCCGACCGAGCGCAGCACGACGAGCCCCGGCCGATTAACCTGCGGCGCGAGCGATTGCGTCGCGCCCGTATCGGCGAACGCCTCGTCGACGGTCAGCGTGCCGCCGCGCGCCGCCAACTGCGCATGCCAGCCGAGCAGGCGCTCGGCCGGCACGAATTCGGCGGTCGGGTTGTTCGGATTCCCGACGATGACGTGGCGCAGCGTCGCCGGCAGCGTATCCGTGCCGATGTCGAGCGGAACGACGCAATGGCCGTGACGCGCGAACGCGGGCGCGTATTCGCCGTACGCGAGCGACGCGACACCGGCGTCGCCGGTCGGCAGCAACGCAGGCAATGCGCGGATCGCGGCCTGGCTGCCGGCAACCGGCAGCACGTGCGCGGGATCGGGCGCGCGGTAGTACTGCGCGGCGCAGGCCGCGAGGCCGTCGCCGTCGTCGGGCAGCCGGCGCCACGCGTCGGCCGGGACGGGCGGTACCGGATAGCCGACCGGATTGATGCCGGTCGACAGGTCGAGCCACGCGTCGTACGGAATGCCGTGGCGGCGTGCGGCTTCATGCAGGTTGCCGCCGTGCGCGATGCGTGTGTCAGACATGATGAGTGGCCATGACGAGAGCGCCGCTCGCGACCAGCAGCGCGAGCCACAGTGCGAGCGTGCGTGTGACGAGCGACAGCGCGGCGACGACGTGGACGGCGGTCGCCGTTGCACCGGTGCCGAGCGTCGGACGATCCTCGATTTCACCGTGATAGACGGCCGGGCCGCCGAGCTGCACGTTCAGGCTGCCCGCGCCCGCGGCCATCACCGGGCCCGCGTTCGGGCTGTCCCAGTGGCGCGCCTGCGTGCGCCAGCAGCGCCATGCGGCGGCCGTGTCGCCGAGCAGCGCGTAGCTCGCGGCCGTGAGGCGCGCGGGAATCCAGTTCATCGCGTCGTCGAGGCGCGCGGCGGCCCAGCCGAAGGTCAGGAAGCGCGGCGTGCGGTAGCCCCACATCGCGTCGAGCGTGTTCGCGAGCCGGAACAGCAGCGCGCCGGGGCCGCCCGCGACGACGAACCAGAAGAGTGCGCCGAAGATCGCGTCGTTGCCGTTCTCGAGCGCCGATTCGACGGCCGCGCGCGACAATGCGCCTTCGTCGGCGTCGCTCGTGTCGCGCGACACGATGCGCGCGGTCAACTTACGCGCGGCGTCGAGGTCGCGCCGCAGCAGCGCCGCTGCGATCGGCGCGACGTGGTCGGCGAGGCTTTTCGCGCCGAGCGCGAACCACAGCAGCGTGACGTGCAGCGCGGCCGCGAGCGGCCACGGCAGCACGGCCACGAGCCATGCGGCGACGGCCACCGGCGGCACGACGGCCGCGGCCCACGCGGCGACACCGACCACGCGGCCGCGTCGGCCCGTATTCAGAGCGCCTTCGATGCGCGCGGCAAGCCGGCCGAACGCGACGAGCGGATGCCAGCCGGCGGGTTCGCCGATCGCGCGGTCGACGATCGCGGCCGCGACCGCAAGCATCGCGACGACGGGCAGCGACAGCATCAGCATGACGGCGCTCCCGTCTTGAGGTCGAGCGGCAGCCCGGCGACGAGCAGCGTCACGCGCGTCGCGAGCGCGGCGACGCGCTGGTTCAGGCGCCCGAGTTCGTCGACGTAGCGGCGCGTGATCGACCCGAGCGGCACGACGCCGAGCCCGATCTCGTTGCTGACGACGATCACCTTCGCGCGCGCGCCGCGCAATGCATGTTCGAGCCGCTCGACCTGCGCCGCGTACTGCGCATCGTCGAGCGGTTCGCCGTCGGCCGGGCACAGCAGGTTCGTGAGCCACAGCGTCAGGCAGTCGACCAGCAGGCATGCGTGCGGATCGTCGAGCCGCGCGAGCGTGCCGGCGAGGTCGACGGGCGCGTCGGCGAACCCCCATTCGGCCGGCCGGCGCGCGCGATGATTCGCGATGCGCTGCGCGAATTCGGCATCGGCGGCGGTCGCGGTCGCGATGTAGGTGACGGGGCGGCCGCTGTCGGCGGCGAGCCGCTCGGCATACGCGCTCTTGCCCGAGCGCGCGCCGCCGAGGACGAAGGTGAGGTCGTGCGGAATCATCGCGTGATTGTAACGGCGCACGCGTACCGGCGCGGGCGATAATGCGGCCTTTGCTTCGCGACGACCTTTAACACGATGAATGCACCCGAGCCGCGGCCGCGCGGTACGCTGATGATCCAGGGCACGACGTCCGACGCGGGCAAGAGCACGCTCGTCGCGGGCCTGTGCCGCCTGGCGCGCCGTGCCGGCGCGCGCGTTGCGCCGTTCAAGCCGCAGAACATGGCGCTCAACAGCGCGGTGACGGCCGACGGCGGCGAGATCGGCCGCGCGCAGGCGCTGCAGGCGCTGGCCGCGGGCGTCGCGCCGCATACGGATTTCAACCCCGTGCTGCTGAAGCCGACGAGCGATCGCGGCGCGCAGGTGATCATTCACGGCAAGGCGCGGTTGAACCTCGACGCGCGTGCATATCACGACTACAAGCCGGTCGCGTTCGACGCGGTGCTCGAGTCGTACGCGCGCTTGCGCGCCGGTTACGACACGGTGATCGTCGAGGGCGCCGGCAGCCCGGCCGAGATCAACCTGCGCGACGGCGACATCGCGAACATGGGCTTTGCCGAACGCGTCGACTGCCCGGTCGTGCTCGTCGCCGACATCGACCGCGGCGGCGTGTTCGCGCACCTGGTCGGCACGCTCGCGTGCCTGTCGGACAGCGAGCGTGCGCGCGTGCGCGGCTTCGTGATCAACCGTTTCCGCGGCGACGTCAAGCTGCTCGAACCGGGGCTCGACTGGCTGCGTGCGCAGACCGGCAAGCCGGTGTTCGGCGTGCTGCCGTACCTGCACGGGCTGCTGCTCGATGCGGAGGACATGCTGCCCGCGCAGGCGCGCAGCGCCGCCGTACGCGGCGACGCCGGCGTACTGCGCGTCGTCGTGCCCGCGCTGCCGCGCATCAGCAACCACACCGATTTCGATCCGCTGCGCGCGCATCCGCAGGTCGAGTTCACATACTGGAAGAGCGGCCCGGTGCCGGATGCCGACCTGCTGATCCTGCCCGGTTCGAAGAGCGTGCAGCGCGATCTCGAATGGCTGCGCGACGCGGGCTGGGACGCGATGATCCGTCGTCACCTGCGCTACGGCGGCAAGGTGATCGGCATCTGCGGCGGGATGCAGATGCTCGGCCGCACGCTGGACGATCCGCTCGGCCTCGAAGGTGTGCCCGGCAGCGTGCCGGGGCTCGGGCTGCTCGATTTCGACACGACGCTGCAGCCCGACAAGACGCTGAAGAACGTGACCGGACATCTCGCGCTGCCGGGCGGGGCCGCCGTGCGCGGCTACGAGATCCACATGGGCGACACGCGCGGGCCCGCGCTCTCCGCGCCCGCGCTGGCGCTGGCAGCCGACGCCGCGCAGGACGGCGCGCGCCCGGACGGCGCGGTTTCGGCCGACAACCAGATCCTCGCGACCTACGTGCACGGGCTGTTCGATGCGCCCGACGCGTGCGCGGCGCTGCTCGCGTGGGCCGGGCTCGACGGCGCGGAGCGCATCGACTATCCGGCGCTGCGCGAAGCATCGCTGGAGCGGCTGGCCGATACATTCGCCGAACATCTCGACCTCGACGCGCTGTACGCCGAGTTTCGCTGAAGCGGCGCCGGGCCGCCCTCGCTTTTTCCGCCGGATCGCGTACAACACAAGGAGGGCGGAGGTCCGCCTGGAGGAGTGCGACGATGAAGGTTCGATGGTGGTGGAGCGTGCTGCTCGCGGCGCTGCTGGGCGCATCGGCGGTTGCACCCGCGTGCGATTCGTACACACCGGGCGGCAGCCAGTCCGGGTCCGGCGACGCCACACAAGGCAAAAGCGGGTACTGACGCAGGTATCGGGGCATGATCGATCATGCCCCTTTTTATGGCCTTATTCGTTCCTGTTGGGAATCAGTTAAAGCGAATTGGCGTGTTTATCGGCTGAATCGATTCGAATAGAGTGCGATCCATTCTGATCCACTCACGAAGGAATCCGCCATGAACCCCAATCGCCTGAACGATTTTGCCGCGACGCTGCTGCGCGTCGCGCTCGGCGTGCTGTACCTCGCGCACGTCGCGCAGAAGGTGTTCGTCTTCACGCTGCCCGGCACCGCGCAGTTCTTCGCGTCGATCGGCCTGCCGGGCTGGCTCGCATACCTGACGACATTCGTCGAACTGGCCGGCGGCCTGGCGCTGCTCGCGGGTTTCCGCGTGCGGGTCGCCGCGCTCGCGCTGCTGCCGTTCATGCTCGGCGCGACGGCCGCGCATCTGCCGAACGGCTGGAGCTTCTCGTCGCCGCACGGCGGCTGGGAATATCCGGCGTTCTGGGCCGTCACGCTTGCCGTGCAGGCGCTGCTGGGCGGCGGCGCGTTCGCGATCGGCGCCCGGGAGGCCGCGGTTCAGCGCGTGTAAGGAAGTATCAGGGGCGCGCGGTTCGGCGCAACCCGTTCCGGTGATCCCCCGTTTGCCGATATCATCGCTCCCTGTATCCGCAATCGAGCGGCGCCAGCCATGCGGCCGGCGCCGCGTGGCTTTTTCGGGGGAATTCATGACGGTGATCGTGGTGGCGAATCCGAAGGGCGGCGTGGGGAAGAGCACGTTGTCCACCAATCTTGCCGGCTATTTCGCGGCGCAGGGCGCGTGGGTCGCGCTCGCCGACCTGGACCGGCAGCAGTCCGCGCATGCGTGGCTCGACCTCCGGCCGGCCGGCTTGCCGGCGATCGAGTCGTGGGATCTCGATCCGGACGCGCCGTCAAAGCCTCCGCGCGGCCTCGAATACGCGGTGATCGATACGCCGGCCGGCCTGCACGGCAACCGGCTCGGCGTCGCGCTGCAACTGGCCGACAAGGTGATCGTGCCGCTGCAGCCGTCGATGTTCGATATTCTCGCGACCCAGCAGTTTCTGGAGCGCCTCGCCGGCGAAAAGGCCGTGCGCAAGGGCGGCGTCGAGGTCGGGATCGTCGGGATGCGGGTCGATGCGCGCACGCGCTCGTCGGACCAGCTGCACCGCTTCGTCGAAGGGCTCGGCCTGCCGGTGCTCGGCTACGTGCGCGACACGCAGAACTACGTGCAGATCGCCGCGCACGGCCTCACGCTGTGGGACGTCGCGAAGAGCCGGGTCGAAAAGGATCTCGAACAGTGGCGGCCGATCGTCGAATGGGCCGAGCGCAGTGCGCCGAAGGCGGAGAAGGCCGCCAAGGCGTCCTGATCCGATCGCGCGGCCACGAGGCCGGCGCGCGCCGAAATGAGAAAGGGCCGGATTCCGTGTCGCACGGGATCCGGCCCTTCGACCGCAGGCGGCGCAGCCGCTCCCGCGCGCCACGGCACGCGGGCGGCCGGTCAGTCAGATTACGTCCAGTTCTGCGTCGGCACGTGATCGCGGTGGCCCTTGATCTTGTTGCCGTCGTCGATGAACACGAGCTTCGGCTTCCAGCCGGCCTGCAGTTCGGCCTCGTCGACCATCGCGAACGCCGCGATGATCACGAGGTCGCCGAGCTGCGCACGGCGCGCGGCCGAGCCGTTCAGCGAGATCATCCCGCTGCCGCGCTCGCCCTTGATCGCGTACGTCGAGAAGCGCTCGCCGTTGTTGATGTTCCAGATGTCGATCCGTTCGTTTTCGACGATGTTCGACGCTTCGAGCAGGTCTTCGTCGATCGCGCACGAGCCTTCGTAATGCAGCTCGCAGTGCGTGACTGCCGCGCGGTGGATCTTCGATTTGAGCATGTGGCGCTGCATGGTGTCTCCGTGATGCGTCGTGAGAGGCGCGGGCGGGCGGCCCGTCAGATTTCCAGGTTGTCGATGAGGCGCGTCGCGCCGAGCTTCGCGGCCGCGAGCACGACGAGCGGCTCGCCGGCTTCGAGTTCGGCGGCGCTCGGCGCGATCAGGTTCGCGCGGCGGCGGATCGACAGGTAGTCGGGCGCCCAGCCGCGCTCGGCCAGGTGCGTGCGCGCCTGCTGCTCGAGCTTGCCGAGGTCGCGCTCGCCGCTGAGCACGCTTTCGCGCATGCGCTGCAGCGTCTTCGCGAGTTCGGGCGCTTCCCGGCGCTCGTCGGCCGACAGGTAGCGGTTGCGCGACGACAGCGCGAGGCCGTCCTCGTCGCGCACGGTTTCGGCCGCGATGATGTCGACCGGCAGCGCGAGCTGCTGGCACATGCGGCGCACGATCATCAACTGCTGGTAGTCCTTCTTGCCGAACACGGCGACGCGCGGCTGCACGCAGGCCATCAGCTTCGACACGACCGTGCACACGCCGGTGAAGAAGCCGGGCCGGAATTCCCCTTCTAGGATCCCGCCGAGATCGTCCGGCGGCAGCACGCGGTATTCCTGCGGTTCCGGGTACATGTCGCGCTCGGTCGGCGCGAACAGCACGTAGACGTTTTCCTTCTGCAGCTTCTCGATATCGTCCTGCAGCGTGCGCGGGTATTTGTCGAAATCCTCGTTCGGGCCGAACTGCAGCCGGTTGACGAAGATGCTCGCCACGACCGGGTCGCCGTGCTGGCGCGCGAGGCGCATCAGCGACAGGTGCCCTTCGTGCAGGTTGCCCATCGTCGGCACGAACGCCGTGCGGTTCTGTCCGCGCAGCTGGTCGCGCAGTTCCTGGATCGAGCTGATGACTTTCATGATCGGGTAGCGGGTTCCTCGCGCATGCGCGCGTTGGCGCCGCGGCAGCGGCGTCGGGGTCGAAGCGGAGAACGCCGGCGCGCGGGCGGCGCATCGGGCGTCGGCGGATTGTAGAGGATTTGGCCGCCAAACGCATCGAAAAGAGAACGATCGTTCACTTTTTAATCGGGCGTGCCGGAAACGAGCCGCGGCTTGGGCTGCGGCCACCCGCCGCGGCGACGCGGCGAGCGTCGGGGTGAATCGGGAGAACGGGAAGGGCGGGCGCGGGCCTTAAGCAGGCAGGTACGCGAGGCGCACGTAAATCGGCGCGAACGGTTCCGGCTGCGTGATCTCGACGAGCGATTCGCGCGCGAGTTCGAGCATCGCGATGAAGTTCACGACGACGACCGGCACGCCGCGCGACGTGTCGAACAGGTCGGCGAACTCCATGAAGCGCGCGTTCTGCAGCCGGCGCAGGATCAGGCTCATGTGTTCGCGCACCGACAGCTCCTCGCGGGAGATCTTGTGGTGCTGGACGAGCTTCGCGCGCTTGAGTACGTCGGCCCACGCGGCGCGCAGGTCGTCGGAGTTCACGTCGGGGAAGCGCGGCGTGATGCTTTGCTCGATGTAGACCTCGGCGCGCAGGAAGTCGCGGCCGAGCTGCGGCAATTGGTCGAGGCGCTGCGCGGCGAGCTTCATCTGCTCGTATTCGAGCAGGCGGCGCACGAGTTCGGCACGCGGATCTTCCGCTTCGTCGCCGGTGTCGGCCTTCTTGACCGGCAGCAGCATCCGCGACTTGATCTCGATCAGCATCGCGGCCATCAGCAGGTATTCGGCGGCCAGCTCGAGGTTCGACGTGCGGATCTGGTCGACATAACCCAGATATTGCGCGGTGACCTGCGCCATCGGGATGTCGAGCACGTTGAAGTTCTGCTTGCGGATCAGGTACAGCAGCAGGTCGAGCGGGCCTTCGAACGTCTCGAGGAAGATCTCGAGCGCGTCGGGCGGGATGTAGAGATCCTGCGGCAGCTTGAAGAGCGGCTCGCCGTACAGGCGAGCGAACGCCGCGACACCGTCGACCGTGTCGGGCGTCGAATCGGCGCCCGCGGGCGCGGCGATCGCGTCGTCCTGCCGGGCGGCGCTGGCCTCGTCGGCGGCGCTCACGTCGTCAGAAGTTCTGGTAGTAGACGTACGACGTTTGCTTCACGCGCGATTCCTGCTGGTCGGCGCGCTCTTCGAGGTCGATCGGCTGCTTGTCCCACAGCAGCGAACGGCCCTTGCGCTGCTCTTCCTCGAGCGTCGGCTTCTGCTGCTTGAGCTGGTTCAGGAACTGCGTGACGTCGGACTGGTACGGCATGGCTGGATTTTCCGTTTCGGGCGGCGCACGATGCGCCGGATTCGCGTTGGCGGGATTTTACCGCATCGCGGGAACGACCGGCGCCAATCGCGCGTCGAATCCGCGGGCCCGCACCTGCGGCGACGCGGCCCGGGCCCGTGCGCGCGTCGTTGCGCGCAAGCGTCAAAGCCTCGCGCGTGCGGGCATGGCCGCTGCCCTGTGGTCAAATACAGGGTTTCCACGAAACCGTGACAACCGAGGGCGAGGTCATATTTGGCGGGGCAGTCGAACCAGCAAGCATACATGGCGCATGACCCGGGCCCGCGCGCGGCACGCAATCGCGCCGGCGCCGCGGCCCGCGCCGCACGGGCGGCCTTCGCGGGGTGCGTCGCCGCGTTGTTCGCGTTGCCGGCCCACGCGAAGTACGACGTCGACATCGACGCGCCGCGCTCGGTCCGCAAGCTGCTCAAGTCGCATCTCGATATTGCGCGCTTCGCGAAGCGCGACGACATCAGCGACGACCAGTTCGACTTCCTCGTGACCGCCACGCCGCAGCAGGTGCGCGACCTGACCGCGACGGCCGGTTATTTCTCGCCGGTCGTGCGCACCGACGTGCGTATGCGCGACGGCAAGCGCGACGTGCGCATCGCGGTCGATCCGGGGCCGCAGACCGTCGTGTCGACGGTCGACCTGACGTTCAAGGGCCCCGTCGACACCGAAGATCCGAAGCAGGAGGCCGCGACCCGCTTCGCGTTCTCGCTGAAGCCGGGCGACCCGTTCACGCAGTCCGACTGGGACGGCGCGAAGGGCGCGGCGCTCAAGCAACTGCAGTCGCGCCGCTATCTCGGCGCGAAGATCACGTCGTCCGAGGCGCGCGTCGATCCGCGCACGCAGCGCGCGACGCTCGCGGTCACGTTCGACAGCGGGCCGACGTTTACGATCGGCAAGGTCGATGTCGACGGCGTGCGCCGCTATCCGGAGAAGATCGTCACGAACGTCAATCCGCTGTCGGAAGGCGAGATCTACGACGCGCAGCGGATCACCGAATTGCAGCGGCAGTTGCAGAACACGCCGTACTACGCGAGCGTCGCGATCGACGTCGGCGACGATACGACGAAGCCCGAGCGCACGCCCGTGCACGTGAAGGTCAGCGAGTTCCCGTACAACAACATCCGCGGCGGCGTCGGTTTCGCAACCGATACCGGGCCGCACGTGCAGGGCTCCTATACGTATCTCGACACGTTCGGCGCCGCGTGGCCGCTGACCGTGTCGGGCCGGCTCGACCAGATCCAGCAGTACGGGCAGGTTCAGCTGTCGATGCCGCCGGGCGAGAAAGGGTGGACCAACAGCGTGCTCGCGTCGTATACGAACACCAACGTGTCGGACACGCGCATCTACAGCGCGCGGGTCGGCGTGCAGCGCACGCGCACCGGCCAGTTCATCGACTATGCGTATTCGCTGATGTTCTACCAGGACCGGCTCGACCAGAACGGCGCGGGGCCGACCACGAGCCGCGCGCTCGTGCCGCAATGGGCCTGGACGCGCCGCAACGTCGACGATCCGCTGTTTCCGCGCTCGGGCAACCTGATCCACGCGGAGGCCGGCTTCGCGATCAAGGGCGTGGCGACCGACCAGACTTTCATCCGCGGCTACGCGCGCGGCCAGCAGTATTTGCCGATCGGCAAGCGCGACCTGTTCGTGTTCCGCGCGGAGCTCGGCGGCGTGTTCACGAGCGGCAGCTCGACCGGCGTGCCGGCGTCGCTGCTGTTCCGCGCGGGCGGCTCGAACTCGGTGCGCGGTTACGGTTACCAGAGCATCGGCAACAGCGTCGCCGGCTCCGTGTTGCCGACCAAGTACCTGATGACGGGCACCGCCGAATACCAGCACTGGTTCAACCGCGACTGGGGCGCCGCGACGTTCTTCGACATCGGCACCGCGACCGATGCGTGGGGCGAGAAGGTGTTCTACCCGGGCGTCGGCATCGGTGCGCGCTGGCGCAGCCCGGTCGGCCCGATCAACGTCGACGTCGCGTACGGGTTGCGCAACCACAGCGTGCGCCCGTACCTGACGCTCGGCATCGCTTTCTGAACGTACCGCTTCATCCACGACGAACCGCATGACGAAGGACCCGAACGACACGCCGCCGCCTCACGATCCGGACTCGCCCGACGGCGCACCCGACGCGCCGCCGCGCGCGCCGCGCCGCGGACGCGCGGTGCGCGTCGTCGCGTGGACGCTCGCGACGGCCGTGCTGCTCGTCGTGCTGGCTGCCGGGCTCGTGCTGGCCGCGGCGACGACCGAGCGCGGCACGCGGCTCGCATGGCAGGTGGCCGGGCGCGTGCTCGACGCACGGCTCGCGGGCACGCTCGAAGGCGGCTCGCTTGCGACCGGCGTGCGGTTGCGAGGCTTCGCGTGGACCAGCCCCGACGGCACCGGCACCGAGGTCCGCATCGACCGGCTCGACGGCCGCTGGGAATTGACCCGCGCGCCGTGGCGGCTGTCCATCGCCTATCTTCGCGCGGGCACGATCGACGTGCGGATCGCGCCGGGGCCGTCGACGCCGAGCACGACGCCGCAGGATCTGAGCCTGCCGCTGCAGTTGCGGATCGACGACCTGCGCGTCGATCACCTCGCGATTCACGAAGGCGGTTCGACGACGCAGCTCGACCATCTCGCGCTGAACGGCCGCAGCGACGGCCGTCATCATGAACTCGTGCTCGGCGGCGTCGATACGCCGTACGGCGCGCTGACCGCGCACGCGAAGCTCGACGGCGCGAAGCCGTTCGCGCTGACGGGCGAAGCTACCTACTCGGGCAAGCTGTCCGACGAGCCGGTCGACGCGCGGGCCCGTGTGTCGGGCTCGCTCGAGGCGCTCGTCGCGGACGTCGATGCGAGCGGGATGAAGCTGAGCGGGCGCGCGCACGTCGAGGCCGCGCCGTTCGGCGCGGTGCCGCTCACGCGCGCGTCGCTCGCGTTCGATCACGTGAATCCGCAGGCGCTCGCACCCGGCGCACCGGCCGCCGATCTCGCGGTGCGCGCGGAACTCGCGCCCGTGACCGCGCCTGCCGGCACCGCACCTGCGAAGGGTTTCGCGGTGACGGGCCCCGTGTCGATCGTCAACGCGAAGCCCGGCACGCTCGGCGATCACCTGCTGCCGGTGATCGACGCGCACGCGAACGTGCATCTCGACGCGCACGCACAGCGGATCGACGATCTCGCGCTGAAACTGATCCGCGACGGCAGCGTGACGGGCAACGGCACGCTGACGGGCGGCAAGGGCCGCTTCGACCTGAAGGTCGCGAACCTCGACCTGAACGCATTCGTCGCCGAGCTGCGGCCGATGCGCCTGGGCGGCCCGGTCGGCGTGACGCTCGCGGGCGACGTGACGACCGTCGACTTCAACCTGAACGACCCGAAGCTCGCGCTTGGCGCGCGCGCGAAGGTCGCGCTGACGTCGCAGCAGACGGTGCTGACCGACGCGCGCGTGACGGCGGCCAAGGGCCGTATCGACCTGACGGGCGTGTTCCGCCACGACGCGCATTCGAGCTACGACGCGAAGGCGACGCTGACGGCGTTCGATCCGCTGCTGCTCGCCGCGATGAGGGCGCCGAAGGCTGGTGGCGGCAAGGCGGCCGCCACGGCAAAGGCGAAGGCGCCGGCCACGCGCGGCGAGACGCGCGTGTCGGGCACGCTGACCGCGTCGGGCGCGTTTGCGCCGCAGGTGTCGACGAAGGCGACCTTCAAGCTCGGCGACAGCCTGTACGACGGCGTGCCGCTGACCGGTGCCGGCGTCGTGCAGCTCGCCGGCTCGCGGATCCTGCCGAGCAATGCGAACCTGTCGATCGCGGGCAACCACGTCGATTTGCGCGGCAGCTTCGGCGCGCCCGGCGACCGGCTGCGCTTCGTCGTCGACGCGCCGCAGCTCGACCGGCTCGGCTTCGGCGTGGAAGGGCTCGTGCAGGCGCAGGGCGACCTGACCGGCAGCTTCGCGCATCCGAACGTGACGGCCACTTACAAGGCCGAGCGCGTCGTCGTCGGATCGAACCGGATCGGCGCCGCGCAGGGCCGCGCGGACATCCGCGACGGCGCGCACGGCGCACTCGTGTTCACGGCCGACGCGACCGACATCGCGCTCGGCTCGCTGAAGCTGAAATCGCTGCGCGCGAATTTGAACGGCACGCGCGCGAAGCACACGCTCGACGCATCGGCGGTCGGGACGACCGGCGGCCGCGTGATCGACGCGACGCTCGCGGCGAACGGCGGCGTGGTCGAGAACCGCGACGGAATGCGCTGGGACGGCACCGTCACGCGCCTTGCGAACCGCGGCACGCCGGCCGTCGCGCTGCAGGCGCCGCTCACCGTGTCGGCCGGCGCCGGCCGCGTGACGCTCGGCGCGACGCGGCTCACGCTCGAAGGCGCGGCGATCGACCTGAAGTCGTTCGTGTTCGATCACGGCCAGATGCGCTCGGCGGGCTCGGTGAGAGGCGCATCGGTCGCACGCTTCTTCGAGGTCCGCCAGGAGCTGACGGGCCAGCGGCCGCCGGTGCGTACCGACGTCGTGCTCGATGCCGACTGGGATTTCTCGCTCGGCGCGAACGCGACGGGCTACGTGCAGGTGAAGCGCCGCGGCGGCGACGTGACGATCGAGAGCGGGCGCGGCGTCGCGTCGCTCGGGCTGACTGACCTGTCCGCGCGCGCGAGCTTCGCGCCCGGCAACCGGCTCAACGTGACGGCGCTCGCGAAGGCGAACCGGATCGGCACGCTCGATGCGAACGTCACGGTGCCGTTCGCGCTGCGCGACGGCATGTTCGGGGTCGTCGACGACGGCCCGCTGTCGGGCCGCATCGACGCCGACATCCCGTCGCTGAAAGCGACCGGCAACCTGTTCGGGCCGAGCTACCTGCTCGGCGGGCGCGCGGCGCTGAAGCTGACGGTCGCCGGCACGCCGGTGAAGCCGAACCTGTCGGGGATGCTGACGGGCGACGACCTGTCCGCGACGCTCGTCGACCAGGGCGTGCAGTTGAAGGACGGCATCGTGCGCGTGAAGCTCTCGGAAAACCTCGTCGAATTCCAGCAGGTCGAGTTCCACGGCGGCGACGGCACGCTGCGCGCGCTCGGCCGCGTGCGCCTCGACGGCGAGGCGCCCGACCTGACCGCGAGCATCGTCGCGGACAAGCTCGAACTGTTCGCGGCGCCGGACCGCAAGCTGTCGCTGTCGGGCAAGGCGACGGTCGCGAACGACGGGCCGCGCGGCGCGCTGTCGATCGACGGCAAGTTCGTCGTCGACCGCGCGCTGTTCGACCTGCCCGAGGAATCGGCGCCGCACCTGTCCGACGACGTCGTGATCGTGCGGCCGGACGGCACGGTGCGCGGCGAGACGCCGACCGGCACCGCGGTGGCGAAGCCGCCGCCGGCCACGGACAAGCCGGCGCCGTCGCTCGCGCCGCGCGCGAACATCGACATCGGCCTCGGCAACAACTTCCGCTTCAAGGGCCACGGCGCGGATCTAGGGCTGCGCGGCACGATCACCGTGATGAGCGCGCCGGGCGTGCCGCTGCGCGCGGTCGGCAACGTGCGCGTGACCGAAGGGTCGACGTACACGTCGTTCGGCCGCAAGCTCGCGGTCGAGAACGGCTTCTTCACGTTCAACGGGCCCGTGTCGAACCCCGGCGTCAACATCCTCGCGATGCGGCGCAACCAGGAGGTCGAGGCCGGCGTGCAGGTGACGGGCACGATCCAGTCGCCGACGGTCAAGCTCGTGTCGGAGCCGAACGTCACCGACAACGAGAAGCTGTCGTGGCTGCTGTTCGGGCACGGCACCGACCAGGGCAACAACGTCGGCCAGCAGGGCGCGATGACGGCCGCGCTCGCGCTGCTCGGCAGCGCGACCGGCAAGCGCGTCGCGCAGACCATCGGCCTCGACGAATTCTCGATCGGCCGCAGCGACGTCGGCCTGACCGATCCGCAAGTCGTGCAGGTGTCGAAGGCGATCAACGAGCGCTTCGTGCTCGGCTACGAGCAGGGGCTGCAGTCGGCCAGCAACGCGTTCAAGGCGACGATCAACCTGACGCGCTTCTGGTCGGTGTCCGCGTACGGCGGCACGTTCCAGGGCGTCGACCTGAACTACACGCGGCGCTTCGATCGCTGGTTCGGGCAGCGGTGACGGCGGGCGTCGCGTGTCGCTCGCGGCAGATGGCGCGGTGTGGCGTGCATGTGAGCCCGTCGTTGTGTGCGGCGACGGCGACAGGGCTGGCGATTCAGCGACCGCTCGCCGCAGTCGTCATGCCGGGTTCGCTGCCGCGCACGCGGCGAATCCTTCGTGCGTTTCGGCGACCGTGACGTCGACCTGCAGCAGCCGGCCGCACGCATCGATTCGCCGCGCGCGGAAGTAGTGGCGGTATCGCAGCGCGGCGGCCGCGACCGGCGGCGTGATCCGGGAATTCCACGATTCGATCGAGAAGCCGCCGGCGTCCAGCCATTGCAGCAGTCGCGACACGCCCGCGTCGTCGGGCGGCACGACGAGGTCGACGTCGTTCAGCGGCGCTTCGGCACCGGTGTCGCTCGCGCCGGCGGCGAGCCGGCGTGCGAAACCGCCGAACACGGCGAACGCGAAGCCGTCGCGTGCCAGTGCGGCAACGAATACGCGGGCCGCGTCGGCATCGCTTGCGAGCGGTGCCTTGCGGCACACGAGCGCGTATTCATGCGTGCGGTCGGTCGGCCCGTTGCCGTGCAGTGCGGGGCCGTCCGCGCGTTCGTAGATCAGCACGCGCTCTTCGTGCAGCACGAAGCGTTCGCCGAGCAGCCGCGCGACATCCCACGCAAGCGGCACGAACCGGCCGCCGAGCCGCAGGTTCTGTGCCATCGCGATACACCAGCCGCCCGGTTCGAGCAGCGCATGGACGCCCGCGAACACGTTGCGCATCCGCTCCAGATACGGCGCGTAGTGTGCGACGCCGTACAACTGCCCGTCGGCCGGCTTGCCGGGCAACGCGTCGCAGCCGAAGTACGGCACATTCGTCAGGCACAGCGTGAACGGGCCGCCCGCGTCGCGCGCGGCGGCCTGCGTCGCGGCGCGCGACAGGTCGCCCGCGAGCACCGGATGGCGGTTGGCCGTCGTGCCGGCCCGCGCGAGCCGCTCGCGTGCGAACGCCGCGCGCTCTGGATCGATCTCGACGCCGAGCGCCGGCACGCCGCAGCACGCAGCCGCGACGAGCGTTGTGCCGAAGCCGCAGAACGGATCGACGATCCAGCCGTCCGGCGTCGCGTGGCTGCCGATGAACGGCGTCATCTGTTCGACCCAGCCGCAATCGCGCGCGGTGAATGAATCCCGTGCGCGCAGGTCGGCGGGCAGCGTCGTGTCGGCGGCTTCGTCGGTCAGGTGCAGCCAGCTAGTCACGGCGGTCATCGTCGCTCCACAGGATGTCGCGCGTCGGTTGCCAGCCCGCGCACAGGTTGCCGTTCGGATGGAAGACGAGCTTGTACACGGCGTCGCGCAGTTCGTGCTCGCGCATCTCGCCGTAGTCGGACGTCTCGAACACGACTTCGAACCCGTCACGATGCGCCCAGCGCGCATTCCAGAAGTAGTAGCCGCCCGTCAGCGCGATCGGCCCGCAGTGCGCGGAAAACACCGGGTCCGCGACGCACGCGAGCAGCAACGCGTCGATCGCGATGCGTGCGCGGTCTATGTAGCGGCGCGTCGCGTTGTGTCGGTACGTGTCGGGCAGCACCGAGAATTCTCGGAAGATCACCGTGCTCGCGCCGAGCGTGCGGGCACGATCGAGGTAGCGGAGCACATCCGACGGCGTCTCGATGCCGCCGCGCTGCACGATGCAGACGAGCTTGACCGGGAAGCGGGCACGCGCGGCGGCGAACGCGGTCTCGAACGCGGCGTCGCGCATCACTGGCTGGCCAGGGCGAAAGCGCATGATCGACTGGTTCACGTCGTCACGGTCGTGATGGCGCGACCATTCGAGCCATGACAGCCCGAACGCGGCGAGCGCGGGCAGCAGCGCGTCGCCATGCTCGACGAGGCCTGCACCGTTCGTGTACAGCACGCTGCCGCCGACGTCGGGGCCGTCGTCGCCAGCCGCGTCGAGCGTTGCGACGAGCGACAGCAGCCAGCCGGGATCGTCGGTGTTTTCGAGTCCGGACAGCGAATACGACAGCGGCACGCCGCGCAGCGCTCGCAGCGCGCGGGCGAGCCGGTCGAAATGAGCGGCGGGTGGGCGCAGGCTGGCCGCCATTGGACCGGATGCGGTCTCGTCGACGAGCGTTTCCGAGCAGAACCTGCAGCGCGCGGAGCACGGCCGGGCGGCGGCGTACGGCGTGAAGGTCAGCGGCTGCGCGAAGCGGATCGTGCGTGCGCGGAGCACATGCTCGTGCCAGCGCGCATGGTTGCTGGCGGGCGGCTCGCGCAGCGCAAGCCAGGCGAAGCGATTGGCGAGCGCGCCGAACGCGCGGCTGCGCGCGACGAGCGGTGCGACGCCGTTCGCGTCGGCGATCGGCACGAGCGGGATCGTCAGCGGGGAGCGGGTGCGGCTCATGCGGCGCGACGTGCGCGTCCGTGCGGCCGAACAGGCGTGGGGTGCGTTCTCATGGCGTTGTTCCGTGTGCGGCACCCGCCGCCACAGCTCACGGCTGGCCACGCGTGGTGACCTTCGGAATCCGGCGGGTTCCGGTGCTGCGAGAGCATCGGCCTGTGCGAGCGGCTGCCGCGCAAGCCGATATGGTAGCGGAATCCGCGCGTCGAACGCGCCGCGTCGCGATCCCGTCAGCGCGGGCATAAAAAAGCCCCGCACGCATCGTGCGGGGCCTTTTTCGTGCAAGCGGCGGCGCGCTCGGCGCGGCTTACTTCACGCGCATGCCGGGCTTCGCGCCGCTGTGCGGCTCGAGGATGTAGAGACCCGGCTCGGCCTTCTCGTCGGTTGCCGACGCCGCGAGCACCATCCCTTCGGACAGGCCGAACTTCATCTTGCGCGGCGCGAGGTTCGCGACCATCACCGTCAGCTTGCCGACGAGCTGCTCGGGCTGGTACGCGGACTTGATGCCCGAGAACACGTTGCGGGTCTTTTCCTCGCCGATGTCGAGCGTGAGCTGCAGCAGCTTGTCCGAGCCTTCGACGGCCTGGCACGCGACGATCTTCGCGATGCGCAGGTCGATCTTCGCGAAATCGTCGATCGAGATGGGGGCGTCGTCGGCGCCGTTTACGACGGCCGGCTTCGCGTTCGCCTTGGCGTTCTTCGCATCCTTCGAGTCCTTCGCGGCGTTCGCGCTTGCAGCGGCCGCGTCGGCCTGCAGCGAATCGCGGTTCGCGGCGAGCAGCGCGCCGATCTGCTTCGCATCGACGCGCGTCATCAGGTGCTGGTACGCCTTGATCGGCTGTTCCGACGACAGCGGCTTCGCGGCATCGGCCCACGTGAGCGGCGCGATTCCGAAGAACGACTCGACGGATTCGGCGACGCGCGGCATCACCGGCTTCAGCGCGAGCGACAGCAGGCGGAACGCCTCGAGGCTCACGCTGCAGGTTTCATGCAGCGCGACCGCGTTGGCCGGATCCTTCGCGAGCTCCCACGGTTTCGCGCCGTCGACGTACGCGTTCACGTCGTCCGCGAGCTCCATCGTGTGGCGCAGCGCGCGGCTGTATTCGCGTGCTTCGTAGTTCGCGGCGATCGCGGGAATCGCATCGCGCAGCTTCGCGACGAGCGGATGGTTCATCGCGCTGTCCTGCACACGGCCGTCGAAGCGCTTGAGCAGGAAGCCGGCCGCGCGGCTCGCGATGTTCACGTACTTGCCGACGAGGTCGCTGTTCACGCGTGCCTGGAAGTCGTCGAGGTTCAGGTCGATGTCTTCCATCGTCGCGTTCAGCTTCGCGGCGAAGTAGTAGCGCAGCCATTCCGGGTTCAGGCCCGTGTCGATGTAGCTCTGCGCGGTGATGAACGTGCCGCGCGACTTCGACATCTTCGCGCCGTCGACCGTCAGGAAGCCGTGCGCGAACACGTTGGTCGGCGTGCGGTGGCCCGAGAACTCGAGCATCGCGGGCCAGAACAGCGTGTGGAAGTACAGGATGTCCTTGCCGATGAAGTGGTACTGCTCGGCCTTCGAGCCCGCGCGGATCCATGCGTCGAAATCGATGCCGTTGCGGTCGCACAGGTTCTTGAAGCTCGCGTAGTAGCCGACCGGCGCGTCGAGCCACACGTAGAAATACTTGCCGGGCGCGCCCGGGATCTCGAAGCCGAAGTACGGCGCGTCACGCGAGATGTCCCAGTCGGCGAGCTTGGCCTCGCCGGCGTCGCCGAGCCATTCGCGCATCTTGTTGGTCGCTTCGGGCTGCGCGAGGCCGCTCACCCATTCGCGCAGGAACGTCTCGCAGCGCGGGTCGGACAGGCGGAAGAAGTAGTGCTTCGACGTCTTGCGCACCGGCGTCGCGCCCGACACGACCGAATACGGGTTCAGCAGTTCGGTCGGCAGGTAGGTCGAGCCGCACACCTCGCAGTTGTCGCCGTACTGGTCCTTCGCGTGGCACTTCGGGCACTCGCCCTTGATGAAGCGGTCCGGCAGGAACATTTCCTTGACGGGATCGTACGCCTGCTCGATCTCGCGCTCGGCGATCAGGCCGGCTTCCCGCAGCGCGAGGTAGATCTGCTCGCTCAGCACGCGGTTCTCGTCCGAATCGGTCGTGTAGAAGTTGTCGAACGACACGCCGAAGCTGTCGAAGTCGCGCTTGTGCTCGGTCCAGACGCGGTCGATCAGCTGCTTCGGGCTCAGGCCTTCCTTCTCCGCGCGCAGCATGACCGGCGTGCCGTGCGTGTCGTCGGCGCCGATGTAGTAGACCTCGTGACCGTGCATTCGCAGCGTCCGCACCCAGATGTCGGTCTGGATGTACTCGACCAGGTGGCCGATGTGGATCTGCCCGTTGGCGTAGGGCAGTGCGGACGTAACGAGGATCTGGCGCGCGCCTTGCGGCGCCGCAGCCTGCACGGAAGTGAGGTCGGTTGCGGACATAAGGTCTGTAGAGGAACGGCGGAAATACGACGGGAAACTGCGATTCTAGCAGGGGCGCGGGCCGGGGAGGCACGGCGCCGCGTGGCGGGCGCTGGAACGGGCGGAGTCGGGCAAACGGCGTGCCCGGCGGTGCTGCTGCGTTGCAGCACGAATTCTGCAGGCAAAAAAAACCGGGGCGGATACGGCCCCGGAGCAACAACGACAAGAGGAGAATGGTGACGCGCCGGCAACTACCAGCCGCGTACCGTAAATACTGACCACGGCCCGCGACGGAAGTTCGAAAATTTTTTCGATTTGTTACCGGCCCCGACGGACGCCTTGTCCGGCGGGGCTGCGCGGGCGGCGTGCCCGCGCCTTCTCCTCGTCGTGCGCTTACTGCGCCTGCGCTGCGCGCAGGTAGATTTCGACGCGGCGGTTCTGTGCGCGGCCGGCTTCGGTCGCGTTGTCCGCGATCGGGTTCGACGGGCCCATGCCCTGCGCCGACAGGCGGCCGGCGTTGACGCCGCGCTGCGCGAGCGCGTTCACGACGCTTTGCGCGCGGTTCTGCGACAGCGTCTGGTTCAGCTGCGCCGAGCCCGTGCTGTCCGTGTAGCCGACGACCGATGCCGTCACTTGCGGGTTCTGGTTCAGCGTCGTCGCCAGGTCGTTCAGCAGCGGCGTGAATGCCGGCGTGATCGCGTACTGGTTCGTCGCGAACGTCACCGAGCTCGGTACGTTCAGCTTCAGCGAGCCGTCCGGCTGCTCGGTCACCTGCGTGCCCGTCTTCGCTGCCGACGGCGCGAGCTTGTTCCTGATCGCCTGCCAGTTGTAACCCGTCACGCCGCCGACCAGCGCGCCGACGCCCGCGCCGATCGCCGCGCCCTTGCCGCCGCCAGCCAGAGCGCCGATGCCTGCACCCAGCGCCGCACCCGTGCCGGTACCGACGGCCGTGTTGGTGCCTTGCGGCGATGCGCAGCCGGCCAGCACTGCACCGGCCAGGGCGAAGACGGACAGGCGAGTCGCGATTTTCATGTTCATCTTGGATTCCTCTCTTGGTTGAACGAGTCGACAACGACAACTACAGTTACGGCTCCCCGCACAGGCCGCCCGAAAAAGGAGGGCGGGCCTGGCGCTAGCGGCAGCCGCCGAGGCGGTTGCATGCCCTGTCCGTCAACATGGCTGTTCGGACAGCGCGACGCGTCAGCCTCTACAATATAGGCGGTTAGTGGCCGATTTGGCCCCATAGCGTGCCGCACGCGAAGAGTGCGCCGGGTCGCGCGTTCGCGCAATGGCATGCAACAGATTCTTTCACTTTTCCCGATTTTCGCAGCGTAATTTGATATTTTTTGACGTTTGCGCGCGAGAAAAACGTTTTCACGGAGTTTCGATGAGCATTGACCGGGCACAAGTCGACGCCGCACTGGCGGCTGTCGTCGACCCCAATACCGGCCGGCCGTATGCGGCGAACAAGGGCGTGCGCAACGTCGCGATCGACGGCGATGTCGTGGCGCTCGACGTGGTGCTCGGTTATCCCGCGCGCAGCCAGCACGACGACGTGCGCGCACGCGTCGCGGCAGCGCTCCAGGCCGTGCCGGGCGTGCGCGACGCGCGCGTCGCCGTGTCGCAGGAGATCGTCGCGCACACGGTGCAGCGCGGCGTGAAGCTGCTGCCGAACGTGAAGAACATCGTCGCGGTGGCGTCGGGCAAGGGCGGCGTCGGCAAGAGCACGACGGCCGTGAACCTCGCGCTCGCGCTCGCCGCGGAAGGCGCATCGGTCGGCATTCTCGATGCCGACATCTATGGCCCGTCGCTGCCGACGATGCTCGGCATCCACGGCCAGCGCCCCGAGTCGCCCGACAACCAGTCGATGAACCCGCTCGTCGGCCACGGGCTGCAGGCGAACTCGATCGGCTTCCTGATCGAGGAAGACAACCCGATGGTGTGGCGCGGCCCGATGGCGACCTCCGCGCTCGAGCAGTTGCTGCGCCAGACCAACTGGCGCGAGCTCGACTACCTGATCGTCGACATGCCGCCCGGCACCGGCGACATCCAGCTGACGCTCGCGCAGCGCGTGCCGGTCACGGGCGCGGTGATCGTCACGACGCCGCAGGACATCGCGCTGCTCGACGCGAAGAAGGGCCTGAAGATGTTCGAGAAGGTCGGGATTCCGATCCTCGGCATCGTCGAGAACATGAGCATCCACATCTGCTCGAACTGCGGCCACGAGGAGCACATCTTCGGCGCCGGCGGGGCCGAGCGGATGGCGAAGGACTACGATGTGAACGTGCTCGGCAGCCTGCCGCTCGACATCGCGATCCGCGAGCGGGCCGACAGCGGCACGCCGACGGTCGCGGCCGATCCGGACGGTGCGCTGGCGCGGCGCTACCGCGACATCGCGCGCGGGGTCGCGCTGGCGATCGCCGAGCGCGCGCGCGACATGACGTCGAAGTTCCCGACCATCGTTGTTCAAAATACGTAAAACCCTTGCGGGGCGGGGCCTCACGCTGTTTACGGCGCCGCGAGGCGCGGTATCATGGCGACTTTTCCCGGGTCCCTTTACCCGCCCGGCACGGCCGCCGTGTCAAACGGCCGTCAGCCGGCATGAGGATTGAATGAAACAACGACATCACGGGGTGCGCGCCGGCCGCGCGCGGCACGCGCTGCTGGCCGTCGCCGCGCTGGGCCTGCTGGCCGGCTGCACCTCCTTTTCCTCGTCGCACGAAAAACGGGCCGACGCACAGCTGCAGCCGACGGTCGGCTCGCAGGCGCGCGGCGCGGTGACGTTCGTCGAGCGTCCGGACGGCGTCCAGGTCACCTACAACCTGGTCGGCCTGCCGCCGAACAGCGATCACGCGCTGCAGGTGCACGAGCGCGGCGACTGCAACGCGGGCGACGGCTCGAGCGCCGGCCAGGTGTTCGCGCCGGCCGCCGACCGTCTGCGCGCGGGCGCCCGCGTCGCCGGCGACCTCGGCAACATCCATGCGGATGCGAACGGCGTCGCGGCCGGCTTCATCGTCGCTCCAGATCTGGCCCTCGATGGCGTGCGCTCGGCGATGAGCCGCGCGGCGCTGGTGCACCGCGAGCCGAGCGATCCCGCGTTTCCGCAGCATGGCGCGGGGCCTGCGCTCGCCTGCGGCGTGATCCGCTGACGGCTGCCGCGTGCGCGGGCCGATGATCGCGTAAAATGTCCGCCTTTCCCCGCCGCCGCCTCGTATCGGCGGCTTTCGTTTTCCGTCACGCAGCGTTTCCTGGCGCCCCGATATGACACGACCCCCACGCTCACTTTGTTCGCTGCCCCCCGAGGGGGCGGTCAGCCTCCTTGGGACGGCCCGGCGGAGGCTGACATGAGCATCAAGTCCGACAAGTGGATTCGGCGCATGGCCGAAGAGCACAAGATGATCGAGCCGTTCGTGCCCGATCAGGTTCGCGCGTCCGAGGATGGCCGCCGGATCGTCAGCTACGGCACGTCGAGCTACGGCTACGACATCCGCTGCGCAGACGAATTCAAGATCTTCACGAACATCAACTCGACGATCGTCGATCCGAAGAACTTCGACGAGGGTTCGTTTGTCGATTTCAAGGGCGACGTGTGCATCATCCCGCCGAACTCGTTCGCGCTGGCCCGCACCGTCGAATATTTCCGCATCCCGCGCACCGTGCTGACGGTCTGCCTCGGCAAGTCGACCTATGCGCGCTGCGGGATCATCGTCAACGTGACGCCGTTCGAGCCCGAGTGGGAAGGCTACGTCACGCTGGAATTCTCGAACACCACGCCGCTGCCCGCGAAGATCTACGCGAACGAAGGCGTCGCGCAGGTGCTCTTCTTCGAGAGCGACGAAGTGTGCGACGTGTCGTACGCCGATCGCGGCGGCAAGTATCAGGGGCAGCGCGGTGTCACGCTGCCGAAAACCTGATCTGGTTGCATATCGTCTCACCAGTTTCCGGGTGACCGCTGCGCGTGACGCGCCGCGGTCGTTCTTTTTGGAGAATCGCCCATGAAGTTTCGTTTCCCCGTCGTCATCATCGACGAAGATTTCCGCTCCGAGAACATCTCGGGCTCCGGCATCCGGGCGTTGGCCGAAGCGATCGAGAAAGAGGGCGTCGAAGTCCTCGGCCTCACGAGCTACGGCGATCTGACGTCGTTCGCGCAGCAGTCGAGCCGCGCGTCGTGCTTCATCCTGTCGATCGACGACGACGAACTCATGCTCGGCGAAACCGGCCCGGACGGCGAGCTGCCCGAGCTCGCGACCGCGATCATCGAGCTGCGCGCGTTCGTCACCGAAGTGCGCCGCCGCAACGCGGACATCCCGATCTTCCTGTACGGCGAGACGCGCACGTCGCGGCATCTGCCGAACGACATCCTGCGCGAGCTGCACGGCTTCATCCACATGTTCGAGGACACGCCGGAGTTCGTCGCGCGCCACATCATCCGCGAGGCGAAGGTCTATCTCGACTCGCTCGCGCCGCCGTTCTTCAAGGAACTCGTCAAGTACGCGGACGAAGGCTCGTACTCGTGGCACTGCCCGGGCCACTCGGGCGGCGTCGCGTTCCTGAAGAACCCGCTCGGCCAGATGTTCCACCAGTTCTTCGGCGAGAACATGCTGCGCGCGGACGTCTGCAACGCGGTGGACGAACTCGGCCAGCTGCTCGATCACACGGGCCCGGTCGCGGCGTCCGAGCGCAATGCGGCGCGCATCTTCAGCGCCGATCACCTGTTCTTCGTGACCAACGGCACGTCGACGTCGAACAAGATCGTCTGGCACGCGACGGTCGCGCCGGGCGACATCGTGCTGGTCGACCGCAACTGCCACAAGTCGATCCTGCACGCGATCACGATGACGGGCGCGATTCCGGTGTTCCTGACGCCGACGCGCAACCATTTCGGCATCATCGGGCCGATCCCGCGCGACGAATTCAAGCCGGAGAACATCCGCAAGAAGATCGAGGCGAACCCGTTCGCGCGCGAGGCGCTGCGCGAGAACCCGGACATGAAGCCGCGGATCCTGACGATCACGCAGAGCACGTACGACGGTGTCGTCTACAACGTCGAGATGATCAAGGACCTGCTCGGCGACCTGCTCGACACGCTGCACTTCGATGAAGCGTGGCTGCCGCACGCGACGTTCCACGATTTCTACCGCGACATGCACGCGATCGGCGACGGCCGCCCGCGCACGGGCGCGCTGGTATTCGCGACGCACTCGACGCACAAGCTGCTCGCCGGCATCTCGCAGGCGTCGCAGATCGTCGTGCAGGATTCGGAGAACCGCACGTTCGACAAGCACCGCTTCAACGAGGCGTACCTGATGCATACGTCGACGAGCCCGCAGTACGCGATCATCGCGTCGTGCGACGTCGCGGCCGCGATGATGGAGCCGCCGGGCGGCACCGCGCTCGTCGAGGAATCGATCGCCGAGGCGATCGACTTCCGCCGCGCGATGCGCAAGGTCGACGCCGAATACGGCGACGACTGGTTCTTCAGCGTGTGGGGCCCGGACAACCTGTCGGAAGAGGGCATCGGTTCGCGCGACGACTGGATGCTGAAGCCGAACGACCACTGGCACGGCTTCGGCCCGCTCGCGGAAGGCTTCAACATGCTCGACCCGATCAAGGCGACGATCATCACGCCGGGGCTCGACGTCGACGGCGAGTTCGGCGAGACGGGCATTCCGGCCGCGATCGTCACGAAGTACCTGGCCGAGCACGGGATCATCGTCGAGAAGACCGGCCTGTACTCGTTCTTCATCATGTTCACGATCGGCATCACGAAGGGCCGCTGGAACTCGATGGTGACCGAGCTGCAGCAGTTCAAGGACGACTACGACAACAATCAGCCGCTGTGGCGCGTGCTGCCGGAATTCGTCGCGCAGCATCCGCGCTACGAGCGCGTCGGCCTGCGCGACCTGTGCACGCAGATCCACGACGTGTACCGCGCGAACGACATCGCACGCCTGACGACCGAGATGTACCTGTCGGACATGGAACCGGCGATGAAGCCGTCGGACGCGTTCGCGAAGCTCGCGCACCGCAAGATCGACCGCGTGCCGCTCGACGAGCTCGAAGGCCGCGTGACGAGCATCCTGCTGACGCCGTACCCGCCGGGCATTCCGCTGCTGATCCCGGGCGAGCGCTTCAACAAGACGATCGTGAACTACCTGCGGTTCGCGCGCGACTTCAACGAGCGTTTCCCGGGCTTCCACACCGACATCCACGGCCTCGTCGCGGAAGAGGTGAACGGCCGCGTCGAGTACTACGTCGACTGCGTGCGCGACTGATGGCGACGCACGGACGATTCCGGGCGATGCGCGCGGCGGTGGCCGCGCTCGTCGTCTGGGCGGCAGGGGCGGCGGGGCTGGCGGGGTCGGGCGTCGCGCACGCGGAAGTCGCGGCGGCCGACCCGATCGACGTCGCGATGCGGCAATGCCTCGCGCGGCGCGACCGGTCGTCGACGGCCGGCCAGATCCAGTGCATGGGCGAAGCGCAGCAGCAGTGGCAGACGGTGATGGACGGCGCGTACCAGCGCCTGTTGAAGGATGCGCCGGCCGACGCGAAGCGCGGCTGGCAGGACAGTCAGCGCCGCTGGGTCACGTGGCGCAAGGATGAAATCCTTCTGCTGAAGGCCGTGTACGACACGACGCGTGGCACCGCGTACACGATGTCGAGCGCCGACATGCAGCTGCAGCCCGTGCGCGATCGCGCGCTGGCGCTGCGCGGCGCGGCCGATCGTTTTGCGCCGCCGCCCGCTGCCGTACCGGTCGCGGCTACGAGCGGCACGAGCGTGGCCGAGGGCGCGGCCGCGTCGAACGGCAAGCCGGCGGCGAACGCGTCGCGCGATCCGGCCGTGCGGCGCGTGCGGCCGTGCGAACAGGATGCCGCGTGCGAGCACGCGCTGTTCGACCTGAACCGCTATTACCAGAAGCTGCGCCGCAAGATGCCTGCGCATTCGGCCGCGACGCTGGTGCGCGCGCAGCGCGCGTGGGTCGCGTTCCGCGATGCGACGGCGCCGCTCGTCGGCGAGGACGGTCGCGTCGACCTGATCGGCGCGCGCATCGCGACGATGAAGCGGCTGTCGGAGACGGCCGGCAACAAGTAGAAGCCGTCGCGACGCCGGTCGTTCGGCGGCACAACAAAACGGGCACCCTTGGGTGCCCGTTTGCATTTGGCGGTGCGCAGCGCACCGTGTTTCGCGCTCGCGTGTCCTACGCCGGCTTCTGCGTGTCGTACCGGCCGAACCACGACGGCACGAGTGCGACCGCATCGTCGAGCGACGCGAGCACGTGCAGGCTCAGCGCGACGATTTCGGGCGTCGGCGCCTTCAGGTCGGGCACGGTGACGACCGACGCGCCCGCGCCGGCGGCCGACTGCGCGCCGAAGTCGCTGTCCTCGAACGCGACGCACGTATGTGCCGGCACGCCGAGGCGTTCGGCCGCGAGCCGGTAGACGGCCGGATCGGGCTTGCCGCGCGCGACTTCGTCGCCGCCCGCGATCGCGCGGAAGAACGGCAGCACGCCGACTGCGTCGAGCCGCGCGCGGATCACGTCGCACGCGGACGACGACGCGACCGCGCACGGGATGCCGGCCTGTGCGAGCGTGTCGAGCAGCGCGAACGCGCCGGGCTTCAACGGGAACTTCGGATGGGGTTCGGGCGCCGCGAGTTGTTCGCGTACGCGGATGCGCACGGCGTCGAACGTATCGGGATTGCCGATCAGCCGCGCCAGGATGACCTGGCCCTCGGCGAACGAGCGGCCGACGATCTGCAGGTAGTCGGTGGCCGTCAGCGCGACACCGTGTGCGTTCGACACGTCGATCCACGTGTTCATGATGGTCCGCTCGGAATCGACGAGCAGGCCGTCCATGTCGAAGAGTGCGGCGGAAAAGGTCATCGGCGACATCGGGGAAGCAGGGCAGGCAATGGGCGGCGCAACGGCCGCCCGAATGAAAAACGGACGCCGAAGGCGTCCGTCCGGGACAACGGGCTTACCGGCCGAGCGCGGCGCGGGCGGCCTTGACCGCCGCGCGCACCTGGTCGGGTGCGGTACCGCCCGGATGGTTGCGGCTGGCGACCGAACCCTCGAGCGTCAGGTAGCCGAACACGTCGTCGCCGATCAGGTGCGCGACGTTCGGCAGTTCCTGCTTCATCTCGTCGAGCGTCAGGTCGGCGAGATCGATGCCGCGGTCGTCGCAGATCCGCACCGCGTGCGCGACGGCTTCGTGCGCGTCGCGGAACGGCAGGCCGCGCTTCACGAGGTAGTCGGCGAGGTCGGTGGCGGTCGAGAAGCCCTGCAGCGCGGCAGCGCGCATCGCGTCCGGCTTCACGGTGATGCCCGCGACCATTTCGGCGAAGATCCGCAGCGTGTCGGCGACGGTGTCGACCGTGTCGAACAGCGGTTCCTTGTCTTCCTGGTTGTCCTTGTTGTACGCGAGCGGCTGGCCCTTCATCAACGTCAGCAGCGCCATCAGGTGGCCGTTCACGCGGCCCGTCTTGCCGCGCGCGAGCTCGGGCACGTCCGGGTTCTTCTTCTGCGGCATGATCGAGCTGCCGGTGCAGAAGCGGTCGGCGATGTCGATGAAGCCGACGCGCGGGCTCATCCACAGCACGAGTTCTTCGGAGAAGCGCGACACGTGCGTCATCACGAGCGCGGATGCGGCCGTGAATTCGATCGCGAAGTCGCGATCCGACACCGCGTCGAGCGAGTTCGCGCAGATGCCGTCGAAGCCGAGCGTCTTCGCGACCGCGTGGCGATCGATCGGGTAGCTCGTGCCCGCGAGTGCGGCCGCGCCGAGCGGCAGGCGGTTCACGCGCGTGCGGCAGTCGCGCATGCGCTCCGCGTCGCGCGAGAACATCTCGACGTACGCGAGCAGGTGGTGGCCGAACGTGACGGGCTGCGCGACCTGCAGGTGCGTGAAGCCCGGCATGATCGTGGCGGCGTTCTGTTCCGCGAGGTCGAGCAGCGCGCCGCGCAGGTCGTTCAGCAGGCCGCCGATGCGGTCGATCTCGCCGCGCAGCCACAGGCGGATGTCGGTCGCGACCTGGTCGTTGCGCGAGCGGCCCGTGTGCAGGCGCTTGCCGGCGTCGCCGATCAGCGCGGTCAGGCGCGCCTCGATGTTCAGGTGGACGTCCTCGAGGTCGAGCTGCCATTCGAATTCGCCGCGCTCGATCTCGCCCTTGATCTGCGCCATCCCGCGTTCGATCGCGGCCAGGTCGTCGGCGCTGATGATCTTCTGCGCGGCGAGCATGTTCGCGTGCGCGAGCGAGCCGGCGATGTCGACGAGCGCGAGGCGCTTGTCGAAAAACACCGACGACGTGTAGCGCTTGACCAGCTCCGACATCGGTTCCGAGAAGCGGGCCGACCAGGCCTCGCCCTTTTTGTGCAGTTGGGACGTCATGGCGATTCTTCGAAGGGGAGTTGGGCGGCGTGCGCCGCCGAGGGAATCCCGCAATTCTAACATTCGCGGGCCTGGCGGCCGGCGCGGGCTAGCGGGGCGTGCAGGTCAGCGGGCCGATCCGCGGCAGCGTGCCGTCGTCCGGCCGCCGGTACGAGAACACGACGACGCAGTCGTGGCCGCCGCCGGAGATTTCCAGGCGGTTGTTCGCGACGAGGCCGTCGACGAACGTGAGGCCGTCGTAGCCGACGATCGTGCGCTGGCCGCTTTCGACGTGCACGACGTCGAGGCCGGGCGGCAGCGGCGCGCCGTCCGGCGTGCGCAGTGCGATCGACGCCGCGCGGTAGCGCGTGACCGGGAAGCGCGCGAGCACGCCCGAGCGGGCCTGCGGCACGACGTCGAGCGTCGTGTCCGCGATGCGCGCATCGGCCGGCAGCGTCGTGCCGTCGATCGCGACGCGATTGTGCTGGTACGCGCTCAGATCGGGCACCAGCAGGTAGCCCGTGCGGTCGGTCTCGCCGATCGGCCGGTTCTGGTGCAGCACCGGCACGCGCCCGGCATCGGTCGACACGAGCGCGAAGCCGTCGTCGATGCGGCGCGACGTCAGCAATTGGCCGTTCATCAGCACGAGCGCGCCGGTCACGTCGACCGACGCGTCGTGCTGTCCGCCGAACGACTGTCCGAGCAGCGTGACCTGGCCCGCACGGCCCAGGTATTGCAGCTGCCCCTGGCCGTAGCGCAGCGGGCCGTTCTCGCCGGCCTGCACGTTCCAGCCGAAGCCGCCGTCGTAGTCGGGCGCGCGCGACGCGCTGACCGCGCGGGTCGACTCGCCGTTCTGCCGGCCGACGCTCGCCGCGACCGACGTGTTGTCGCCGAGGCCGACGCTCAGGCTGACGAAGAAGCCGCGCGCGTTGTGCTGCCGGAAATCCTGGAATGCGCTGACGGTCATCGACGCGAGCATCCCGACGTTGACCGACCACGCCGCCGAGCCGATCCGCGATGCAGGCGCGCCCGGGTATTTGAGGCCGAGATAGCTGAACGACAGCGTCTGCGCACGGAGGAACGGGAACGACACCGTCACGCGGTCGCTGACGGTCGCGACCGGCGTGCCTTCGCGCGCGCCGAGGTCGCCGTAGCCGCCGAACGCGCGCAGCGTCTGCGCGTCGACCGAGAAGCGCGGCGTCACGTACTGGTAGCCGAGGCCGGCCTGCGCGCCGGAGAAGCGCCCGGCGCCGACGGCCAGCGACGCGTTCGCGACACCCCCGCCGCCGATGCGCGCGAGCACGCCCGCGCCGGCGTTATAGACGCCGCTCGTCGCCTCGGCGTGTGCCTCGGCGGTCAGCCGCTCGGTGACGCCGTAGCGCACCGATCCGCTCGCGGCCGGCGTACGCGCATAGTCGAACGCGTCCTGGCCATATGCGCGGCGCAGGAAGCCCGCCTCCACCGAATAGCTGGCGAGGCCGGGCGCGAGCAGGCGCGTGTCGACGTAGAGCGGGATCGACGTGGCGATCGTGCGGCCGAGCGCGTCGCGCGTGATCACCGTCGCGTTGCCGGCGCCGGTGATGCCCGGCACGCTGTTGATCACGAACGGGCCGCCCGGCACGTTGCCGCTGAACTGGCGCACGTTGTTCACGTACAGGTCGACCGCCGACGGCACGACCGCGCTGCCCGACAGCGCCGGCACCGGGAAGGTCACGAGATCGGGGCGCAGGCCGAAGTTGCTGCGCCACTGCACGCCGCCGATGCGCAGCGAGCGGGTCCACGACAGCGACGACGAGATGGTGTCGCCGAATTGGGTCGTTGTGAGCGTGCGCGGGTCGGACACCGTCCACGACGTGTCGTAGCGCATGTAGCGCTGCCCGTCGCGACGGAAGTAGCCGATGCCGGTGTTGCTGAACACGCCGGCCGGATCGAAGTAGCGCGCCTCGGTCCACACCGCGAGCGGCGCATGCGCGGCGGTCTGCGCGTATGCGTCGTAGTTCAGCACGATGCCCCGGCCGGACGTCGCGGGCGGTGTGGCGGCGAGCCCGCGCGCGTCGAACGTGTGCGGAATGCGCAGCGCGTCGGGCACGTGCAGGTCGATCGTCTGGCGGCCCGGATCGTAGTCGTAGCGCAGGCCCGCGAGCGCGTCGAGCGCGACCGGCGTGTTCGACAGCGGCTGCGCGCGGTCGCCGCTGGCGATGCCGAGGTCGTTCAGGTCGGCCGACGCCGCGAACAGGTGGCCGTCGGCCTGCCGGAAGCGCGCGATCCGGCGGGTCGGCTCGCCGTTGATCGACACGTCGAGGTACAGCACGCCGGGCTCCGGGGCCGCGGAAGGGGGCAGCTCGGGGGCCGGCTGTGCGCCTGCGGTGCCCGCGCGCAGCGCCAGCGTGAGGGCGGCGAGCCACGCGTAGCGCCTGGCAGGCGTCGTTCGATGGGCATGTCGCGTCGTCGGCACGCGCAACGGGGCGGGAGGGCGCCAGCGCCGGATTCAGCGCGGCGTCAGCCGGGCCTCGACGGGTTGCGTGTTTACCGTCGCGCGGACTTTCACGAACGGCGACGGGCGCGCGTCGAGCTTGAGCGGCCAGTGCCGCACGCTGCCGGCCAGTGCGTAGCCGAGCAGCCCGCGCGCGACTTCATGCGCGTTGCCGTGCGCATCGACGAGCTGCACTGCGGAGAGCTGCGCGCGCCGGCCGCCGAGATTCGCGACCGACAGCCGCAGGCCCTGCGAATCGGCCTCGATGCGCCAGTCAAGCTGCGGCGGGGTGGGCGGTGCGGCGGGTTCGACGAACACCGGCACCGAGTAGCGCACGCGGATCGTGATGCCGTTCTGCGCCGGTGTGCCGGGCGCGGGCAGCTCGTCGATCAGCACGCGATAGCTTTCCTCCATGACCGGGCTCGCGCGCGTGGTGCGCACGAGGCGGATCAGCTGCTCGGCGTTCGCGCTGATCTGCAGCAACGGCGGCGACGCGGCGAGCGAATCGGTCGGCGTCAGCACGTCCTCGCCGTTCTCCTGCGTCCAGCGGAACGTGCGCACCTGGCCGTAGATCGGCTGCACGCCCGAATTGCTGAGCGTGACGCCCGCCGCCGTGACCGACGGCGACAGCTCGAGCGTTACCGGCGAAATCTGCAGCGTCGCGGCCGTCGCGGTTGCAGCCGACGCGGCGCACAGTGCGGCGACAAAACAGGGGCCGATCGCCACGGCGGGTCAGAAGTAGACGGTCGCGGTGACGGTGGCCTGGTAGGTGTCCGGTTTCGGGGTGGCTTGCGTCTGCACCTGGCCGTATACGTTGAGTGTCTGGGCGGAGCCGTTGCCGGTGCCGCCGACGGTGTCGGTGCCCTGCGTGTTCCCCCAGATCGTCGTGTGGCCGCTGTCCTGGAACAGCTGGAAACCGACCGTCGTGCCCGTGTTGCCGCTCGTCGTGCCGGCCATCAGCCGCGCGCTGACCGTCGAGCCGGAGACGCCGCCCGCGTCGAGCCCGACGTTGTACGGCGTCGTGTTGCTGCAGGTGATGGAGAGCGTGGTCTGCTGGTTGATCGCGGCCGTCAGTACGCCCGAGGTGCCGAATGCGAGCGGGTTCACGTTGACCGAGCAGTTCGCCTGGATGGTCAGCGTGACGTTGAATTGCGCGGTGGCGGTGCCGTTGGAATAGACGGCGGCGGCGGCAGGGCGCCAGGCCGGGGTGAGTGCGATGGTCGCCGCGATGGCGGTGGACAGCGCGTGACGCGTGATGGCGTTCATTGTGATGGTCTCCAGCCGTTCCGGGCGTATCGCCCCGGCCTGCAGTGCCCGAACCGCGTGATTCGCCGTGTCGACCGAACCGCACATTCGTCTGACTAGATTACTCTACGCATTTGGTTGCATGCAATGGTAGAAATACGGACTAGTTTGCATTGTCTGAATATTGTGCGGGCGGCCGGTTTGATCTGGATCAACGGTTGGGGCGGCAGCCGGGCAGCGACCGGAACGAATGCTTTTCTATTGGGGGAAACCATGGCGGAGCGGCGGGTCGCGCGGGCGTACCGGTATCTGCGTCGGGTGGCGTGCTGGCTGCTGGCCGCGCTGCTGTGCGGGCCGTGGCTGTCCGCGCAGGCGGACAGCTGCACGGTGAGCGCGCAGACGACGAGCTTCGGTTCGGTCAGCCCGATCACGCAGGCGGCGTACACGACGACCAGCACGGTGGGCGTGACGTGCACGTGGGATACGTTGAGTCTCAACACGACCGTGCTGGTCTGCCTGAATCTCGGCGCCACGAGCCCGCGCGCGATGACGAACGGGGCCAACCAGATGCAGTACGACCTGTACCAGGACAACGGCTATACGCAGGTCTGGGGCGCGGTCGCCAGCGGCACGACGCCGATGTCGGTCACGCTGGCGAAACCGGGGATCGGCACGAGCGCGAACGCGACCCTGACCGTTTACGGCCGCATCGCGCCGAACCAGCCGACCGTGCCGAGCGTGAACAACAGCAGCACGCTCTATTCGCAGACGTTCGCCGGGAACCAGGCGTCGTACAGCTACAACTTCGCACTGCTCGGCATCCAGCTGGTGCCATGCACGTCGCAGGCGTCGGCGGGCACGTTCGCGTATTCGACGAACGCGACCATCGTGAACAATTGCTTCATCAGTGCGACGAATGTTGCGTTTCCCGCAACGGGCGTGCTCGCGTCGGCGCTGACGGCGAGCGGCTCGATCAGCGCGCAATGCACGAACGGCGATGCGTTCCAGATCGCGCTGAACGGCGGCAGCAGCGGCAACGTCGCGGCCCGCACGATGCAGCGCTCGGGCGGCGGCGGCTCGGTAGGCTATCAGCTCTACCAGGACAGCGGCTTGACGACGCCATGGGGCGACGGCACCGGCGGCACGTCGATGGCGACCGGCACCGGCAGCGGGTTCGCGCAGGCGCTCACCGTCTACGGTCGCGTGCCCGCGCAGGCGACGCCCGCGCCGGGCAACTACAGCGACACGATCACCGCGACGATCAGTTTTTGAGCCGGCTCAGTCGCGCACCAGTACGACCAGCTTCAGGTCCTCGCGGTGCGCGGGCTTCAGCGTGATCTGCTGGTACACGAGGCGGCCGTCGGCCGGATGGTCGAATTCGCGCAGGCCGCCTTCGCGCTCGAACACGTCCTGCGACGCCCAGTACTGCGCGAACGCGTCGCTGCCGGCAGTCAGCGCGTCGATCAGCGCGCGGGTCGGCGCGTCGGCCAGGTGGCGGATCGAATCGGCGCGGAATTCGGCCGCGAGCCGCCGCGCGCGGGTTTCCCAGTCGACGATCAGCGTGCGCGCGGCCGGCGACATGAACGTGAAGCGCAGCAGGTTGCGGTCGTGCTCGCCGTCGAGCCAGCCGGAAAACAGCGCGGCGGCCGGCGCGTTCCACGCGAGCGCGTTCCATTGCCGGTCGAGCACGTACGCGGGTGTCGCGATCGCCGCGACGGTCGCGGCGAGCGTCGGCGGCAGGTCGCCGCCAGCGACGTCGGGCTCGGCCGGATCGCGCTGCGCGGCCAGTTCGAACAGGTACGCGCGCTCGGCCTTCGACAGCTGCAGCGCGACGGCGATCCGCGCGAGCGCGTCGGCCGACGCCGACACCGGGCGACCCTGTTCGATCCACGTGTACCAGGTCGGGCTGACGCCGCACAGTTGCGCAACTTCCTCGCGCCGCAGCCCCGGCGTGCGGCGGCGCGGGCCGGGCGGCAGGCCGACGGCCTGCGGAGACAGCCGCTCGCGGTGGGCGCGGATGAATTCGCCGAGCGCGCGGGCGGGCGTGGCGTCGAGCGGCGGGACAGGGGCAGAGGACGGCTGGTTCATGCGGAAACGGCGAAGTGGAAGCGAGGATGCGGCAACGATCAGACAGGTGTATCGAATACCAGAATAACTGCTTAACTTGTACTGGTACAAACGCAAGCCTATTGTAGCGGCTCGCGCGCTGGCAGGCAGCGGGCGTCCCACAAAACGCGTTGCAGGGGCCGGATGCGAAGCATGGGGCTGGAGTAAGTGCTGAAGCACTTACTCCAGCCGACACAAGTGCCGAAGCGCCCACTCCGGTCGACAGCACAGAGGAGCGAACGATGAAACACCACGACCAGGTCGCCGACGCATTCGGCACGACGGCCGCCGCCTATCTGACCAGCACGGTCCACGCGACGGGCGCCGATCTGCAGACGCTCGCCGACGCGGTGCGCGCGACGCCCGATGCCGCCGTGCTCGATCTCGGCTGCGGTGCCGGCCACGCGAGCTTCGCGGTCGCGCCGCACGTGCGCGACGTGGTCGCATACGATCTCGCCGCGCCGATGCTCGCGACCGTCGATGCGGCCGCGCGCGAGCGCGGGCTCGCGAACATCCGCACGCAGCAGGGCCCGGCGGAACGGCTGCCGTTCGACACGGCGACGTTCGACTGGGTCGTGAGCCGGATGAGCGCGCACCACTGGCACGACATGCGCGCGGCGCTCGCCGAGGTGCGCCGCGTGCTGAAACCGGGCGGCCGCGTGCTGATGATCGACATTGCGGGCAACGACCATCCGCTGCTCGACACGTACCTGCAGGCCGCCGAAGTGCTGCGCGACGCGTCGCACGTGCGCGACTACCGCGCGGACGAATGGCTCGCGATGTTCCGCGATGCCGGTTTCGACGCGCACGTGCATAGCCGCTGGCGGCTGCCGATCGATTTCGACACGTGGGTCGCGCGCATCCGTACGCCGGCCGACAGCGTCGCCGGCATTCGCGCGCTGTGGGCACATGCACCCGACGAGGTGCGCGGCTATTACGCGGTGCGGCCCGACGGTTCGTTCGAACACGACGCGCTGCTGATCGACGCGCATTGACCGGGCCGGCCGGCGCGGCACGCCGGTGCCGTGCGGCCTCCCGATGAAAAAAGCCGCGCTACGCACCGTGGGTACGGTGGCGTAGCGCGGCTTTTGCGATGCCGGCCGGCGCGGAACGGGCCCGCGCCGCATGCGGATCAGCCCGTGTTGCGCAGGCCGGCCGCGATCCCGTTGATCGTCAGGTGAATCCCGCGGCGCAGCCGCGCGTTCGTGTCGCCCGCGCGGTGACGCTTGATCAGCTCGACCTGCAGGTGGTTCAGCGGATCGAGATACGGGAAGCGGTTCTTGATCGAGCGCGCGAGCAGCGGGTTGGTCGCGAGGCGGCCTTCTTGCCCGGTGATTTCCGCCAGCGCGTTCGACGTGCGTTCCCATTCCGCGACGATCCGCTCGAACACGTGCTTGCGCAGCTTGCGGTCGGAGACGAGCTGCGCGTAGCGCGACGCGACCGCGAGGTCGGTCTTCGCCAGCACCATGTCCATGTTCGACATCAGGTTCGAGAAGAACGGCCAGGTCTTGTTCATCTTCTTCAGCAGTGCGACGCGCTTCGTGCGCTCGGCTTCATCCTGCGCGCCGTCGAGATACGCGCTCACCGCGCTGCCGAAGCCGTACCAGCCCGTCAGCAGCAGCCGGCACTGGCCCCACGAGAAGCCCCACGGAATCGCGCGCAGATCCTCGATCTTGCGCTGCTTCGGATCCTGCAGCTTGCGCGAAGCCGGGCGGCTGCCGATGTTCAGCTCGGCGATCTCGGTGATCGGCGTCGACGAGAAGAAGTAGTCGGTGAAGCCCGGCGTTTCATAGACGAGCGCGCGGTACGCGGCCATCGCCGAGTCGGACAGCGTCTGCATCGCAGCCTCGAACGCGGGCAGTTGCGCAGGGGCGTTCGACTGCGGCAGCAGCGACGCCTCGAGCGTCGCGGCGACGACCGTCTCGAGGTTGCGCCGGCCGATCTCGGGGTTCGCGAACTTGCTCGCGATCACCTCGCCCTGTTCGGTCAGGCGGATCTGGCCGTTCACGGTGCCCGGCGGCTGCGACAGGATCGCCTGGTAGGTCGGGCCGCCGCCGCGGCCGACCGTGCCGCCGCGGCCGTGGAACAGCCGCAGCGTGATCTTGCGGTCGCGGAACAGGTCGACGAGCGCGAGTTCCGCGCGATACAGCTCCCAGTTCGACGTGAGGAAGCCGCCGTCCTTGTTGCTGTCCGAGTAGCCGAGCATCACTTCCTGCTCGGCGCCCTGGTGCGCGATCAGCGCGTCGACGCCCGGCAGTGCGAAGTATTCGCGCATGATGCGCGACGCGTCGCGCAGGTCGGGGATCGTCTCGAACAGCGGAATCACCATCAGGCTGTTCCTCGCATGGCCGCCGGGCACGCCGAGCGCGCCTTCGAGCAGCCCCGTCTCCTTCTGCAGCAGCAGCACCTCGACGAGGTCGCTGACGGTTTCCGTATGCGAAATGATGTAGTTGCGCACCGCGCGCGCGCCGAATTGCGCGCGCACCTCGCGCGCCTTCTCGAACACGCCGAGCTCGCTCTGCGCGAGCGCCGAGTATTCGAAGTACGGCGAGCGCAGCGGGCGCGGATCGGCGAGCGCGGCGAGCAGCACGCGGAGTTTGTCTTCCTCGGCGAGCGCCGCGTAGTCGGCCTCGACGCCCGCGCGCGCGAACAGCTCGGCGACCACCGCTTCATGGATGTCGGAGCTCTGGCGCAGGTCGATGCTCGCGAGATGGAAGCCGAACACTTCGGCCGCGCGCACGAGCGGCGCGAGGCGCGGCGCGGCGAGCGACGTGCCGTGGTGTTCGTCGAGCGACGCGGTCAGCACCTTCAGGTCGGCGACGAACGCTTCGGAATCCTCATACGGGATCGCGCGCACGGGCGGCGCGCCGCGGCCCGCGCTGCGCACGGGCACCGTGCCTTCGCCCAGGCGCACGCGTGCGCTCGCGGCAAGGCGCGTGTAGATGCCGATCAGCGCGCGGCGATACGGTTCGTCGACGCGGTGCGGCGACTGGTCGGGCGAGGCGGCCGCGAGCGCCTTCACGCCATCGCTCGCGCCGACCAGCAGGTTCGACACCGACAGCTCGGCGCCGAGCTTGTGCACCTGTTCCAGATAGTGCTCGAGGATCACCGCGGCCTGGCGGTTGATCGCCTCGTCGAGCGTCGGCGCCGTCACGTTCGGGTTGCCGTCGCGATCGCCGCCGATCCAGCTGCCCATCTGGAAGAACGCGGGCACGCGCGCGGACAGGCCGTGCTCGGCGAGCGCGGCCTCGATGTCGCCGTACAGCGCGGGCAGCTCGTCGAGGAAGGTCGCGCGGTAGTACGACAGCGCGTTCTCGATCTCGTCGCCCACCGTCAGGCGCGCGTCGCGCAGCATGCGCGTCTGCCACAGCGCGGTCACGCGCGCACGCAGCATCGATTCGTTGTGCTGGCGCTCGCGCGCGGTCAGCTCCTGGTCGCGCTCGGCGAGCAGGCGCGCGATGTCGTGCTGCGCGTCGAGGATGCTCTTGCGCTGCACCTCGGTCGGGTGCGCGGTCAGCACCGGCACGATCAGCGCATCGTCGAAGAAGCGCTGCAGCAGGCGCTTCGACGCGTTGCCGGTCGTCTTCAGCTGATCGAGCGCGTACGCGACCGTGCCGGGCTGCGGCGCGGAGCCGGCCAGCGCGTGGATGCGGCGGCGGCGGTTGTGATGGCGGTCTTCCGCGATGTTCGCGAGATGCGAGAAATAGCTGAACGCGCGCACGACGCTCACCGTCTGCTCCGGCGTCAGCTTGCGCAGCTTCTTCTCGAGCGTCTGCGCGGCTTCGCTGTCGTCCTCGCGGCGGAACTTGACCGCGGTCTGGCGGATCGTCTCGACGACGTCGAACACGGTGTCGCCTTCCTGCTCGCGCACGACGTCGCCGAGCAGGCGGCCGAGGAATCGGATGTCCTCGAACAGCGGGCCGTCCTTGTCCTCGCGCGTGCGCGTGCCGGACTTCGGCGCGCCGGCCTTGCGGGCAGCGGGGCCGGCGGCTTTCGTCGTGCGTTTTGTCTGACGTATCGGGTCTTTCGGTTTCGTTGCCGTTTTCGCACGGCCGTTCGCGGCGGTGGCGACGGTGTCCGTCGGGGCGTCGGAGGAGGACAGGGCAGCATTGCGGCGCGCCGTACGCGCCGATCCGGAAGACTTCACGATGGGTTTCCTTGGGAAAGCTCGAGTCAAAAGGAACTGCGAAACTGCGGGAACTGCGGTCAAGCAACCAGCTACGTGCGGCACATCCGCGCATCGGCGCCGCGACCCGCTCGGCGGCCGGCCGGGCGCAGGCTCCGGGCCCGGGCGGGCCGGGGCGTGCGTGCTACCATTGTTCGGTCTTCAATCCCGTCCTTCGATGTTCCAGCAATGAATTCCGAGACCCTTGCGGCCGGGCCGCAACAGGCACAGCCGCCCGCGACGTTGACGATTGCTTCGCGCGAGAGCCGCCTGGCGATGTGGCAAGCCGAACATGTGCGTGATGCGCTGCGCAAATTATATCCAGCTTGTGACGTGAAAATCCTCGGGATGACGACTCGCGGCGACCAGATTCTCGATCGCACGCTGTCGAAGGTCGGCGGCAAGGGCCTGTTCGTGAAGGAACTGGAGAGCGCGCTGGCCGACGGCCGCGCCGATCTCGCCGTGCATTCGCTGAAGGACGTGCCGATGGCGCTGCCCGACGGCTTCTCGCTTGCCGCGATCATGGAGCGCGAGGACCCGCGCGACGCGTTCGTGTCGAACGACTACGCGTCGCTCGACGCGCTGCCGGCCGGCGCGGTCGTCGGCACGTCGAGCCTGCGCCGCGAAGCGATGCTGCGCGCGCGCTATCCGCACCTCGACGTGCTGCCGCTGCGCGGCAATCTCGATACGCGCCTCGCGAAGCTCGACCGCGGCGACTACGCGGCGATCATTCTCGCGGCCGCCGGCCTGAAGCGCCTCGGCCTCGAAGCGCGGATCCGCACACTGCTCGACGTCGAGACCAGCCCGCCCGCGGCCGGGCAGGGTGCGCTCGGCATCGAGATCGCCGCGCACCGCGACGACGTCGCCGCATGGCTCGCGCCGCTGCACGACCCGCGGACCGCGCTCGCGGTCGAGGCCGAGCGGATGGTGTCGCGCGCGCTCGGCGGCAGCTGTGAGGTGCCGCTTGCCGCGCACGCGGTGTGGCGCGCGGGCGAACTGTATCTGACGGGCCGCGTGTCGACGACCGACGGCAAGCGTGTGCTGACGGCCGAGGAGTGCGGAGCCGTCATGACCGTCGCCGATGCGCTCGCGCTCGGCCGCGCGGTGTCCGACGAGCTCGAGGCGCAAGGCGCGCTCGACATCGTCAAGGCGCTGCTCGCCGGCTCGCAGGCCGGCAAGGGCGACGCCTGATGGCGGGCGGCGCGCGCGCGTTCACCGCTGTCCTGACGCGCCCGGACGGCCAGTCGGACGCGCTTGCGTCGCAACTGGCCGATGCCGGCTGCGACGTGCTCGAATTCCCGCTGATCGACATCGCGCCGGTCGACGATCCGGCGCCGCTCGACGCCGCGTTCGCGGCGCTTGCCGACTACGCGCTCGTGATTTTCGTGTCGCCGAACGCGATCGACCGCGCGCTCGCGCAGTACGGCGCGATCTGGCCGAACGCGCTGCCGGTCGGCGTGGTCGGGCCCGGCAGCGTCGCGGCGCTGGAGCGGCACGGCATCGCCGCGCCCGCGCATCGCGTGATCGCGCCGCACGCGCCGGCCGACGGCGGCGTGCCCCGTTACGATTCGGAAAGCCTGTTCGCGTGCATCGAGGCCGCGTTCGGCGGCGCGCAGGCGCTGGCGGGCAAGCGCGTGCTGATCGTGCGCGGCGACGGCGGGCGCGAATGGCTTGCAGACCGGCTGCGCGAGGCCGGCGCGGACGTCACGCTCGTCGCCGCGTACCGGCGCGTCGTGCCCGAGCCGCGCGTCGGCGCATGGGAGCGCGTGCATGCGCTGCTCGACGGCGCACCGCATGCGTGGCTCGTCACGAGCTCGGAAGGCGTGCGCAACCTGCACGAACTCGCGCGGGCGCACCTGAACGATGCCGAAATCGACGCGCTGAAGCATGCGCCGCTCGTGACGCCGCACCCGCGGATCGAGCAGACCGCGCGCGCATTGGGTTTTGATAGGATTACGCTGACCGGCGCGGGCGATGAGCGCATCGTCCGCGCGTTTCGAACGATGGCCGACGAGGCCGTCCAACCGGCGACAGCCGCACCGGTGACTAAACGCATGACAGATACCAACGATTCCAAAAGCGTCGCTTCCCAGCCGGCCGCTGCATCCGCACCGCCGTCCAGTCCTCCTTATCTTGCGCCCGAGCCGCGCGCGCGCCGCGGCGGCAGTGCGCTGCTGTGGTTCGTCGTCGTCGTGGTCGGCTGCGCGGCGGGCGTCGGCGGCTATGCGCTGAACCGCAAGATCGACCGGCTCGACGGCACGTTCGTCGCGCGCCAGAAGGCGCTCGACGCGCAGACGGCCGAGACGCGCATGAAGACCGAGCAGGCGCTCGCGAGCACGCACCAGGTGGACACGCAGCTCGCGCAGCTCGACGGCAAGCTCGCCGACGCGCAGAGCGCGCAGCAGGCATTGCAGCAGCAATATCAGGACCTGTCGCGCAACCGCGATGCGTGGATGCTCGAGGAAGTCGACCAGATGCTGTCGAGCGCGAGCCAGCAGCTTCAGCTGACGGGCAACACGCAGCTCGCGCTGATCGCGCTGCAGAACGCCGACGCGCGTCTCGCGACGTCGCAGAGCGCGCAGGCCGTCACGGTGCGCAAGGCGCTCGCGCTGGACATCGAGAAGCTGAAGGCCGCGCCGGCGGCCGATCTCACGGGCCTCGCGATCAAGCTCGACGACGCGATCGCCAAGATCGACGCGCTGCCGCTGTCCGGCGAGGCGATCGTGCCGCATGCGGCGCCGAAGGCCGCGCCGGCCGACGCCGCATCGACGGCCGTGGCCGGCGCGCCGCGCTGGAAGGTCTGGTGGCACGACTTCTCGGCCGGCCTCGGTCAGCAGTTGAAGGGCCTCGTGCAGGTGCGCCGGATCGACAACGCGGACGCGATGCTCGCGTCGCCCGACCAGGGCTACTTCGTGCGCGAGAACGTGAAGCTGCGCCTGCTCACCGCACGGCTGTCGCTGCTCGCGCGCAACGACAGTGCGATGAAGGCCGACCTGCACGCCGCGCAGGCGTCGCTCGGGAAGTATTTCGATCAGGCGTCGAAGGACACGCAGACCGTCGAGGATCTGCTCAAGCAGGTTGACGGCGCATCGCTGACGGTCGCGGTGCCGAACCTGAACACCAGCCTGAACGCCGTTCAGCAGTTCAAGAGCCGGGGGTAACGATGACGCTTCGAGGAATCGTCTGGCTCGCGGTCCTGTTCGCGATCGCCGCGGCGCTCGCCACCTTCGGCCGTTTCGACGCGGGGCAGGTGCTGCTCGTCTATCCGCCGTACCGGATCGACGTGTCGCTGAACCTGTTCGTGATCGCCATCGTCGTGCTTTTCATCGTCGTGTATGCGCTGCTGCGCATCGTGCGCAACATCTGGCGCATGCCGCAGCGGGTCGCCGCGTATCGTGCGCGTTCGCGCAACGAGAAGGCACAGGCGTCGCTGCGCGATGCCATCTCGAACCTGTACGCGGGCCGGTTCTCGCGCGCGGAGAAGGCCGCGCGCGACGCGCTGTCGGTCGACGCGAACCTGGGTGCCGCGAGTCTCGTCGCGGCCACTGCCGCGCACCGGATGCACGAGTACACGCGCCGCGACGACTGGCTGTCGAAGGTCGACGCGCCCGAATGGCAGGACGCACGGCTGCTCGCCGCGGCCGACATGCGCGCGGACGCGCGCGATGCCGACGGCGCGCTTGCCGCGCTGGCCGACATGCAGGCGGGCGGCAAGCGCATCCATGCGCAGCAGGTTGCGCTGCGCGCGCAGCAGCAGTTGAAGAACTGGGCCGAGGTGCTGAAGCTCGCGAAGGCGCTCGAGAAGCGCGAGGCGCTGCATCCGGCCGCGGCCGTGCGGCTGCGCCAGCAGGCCGCGGAAAACCTGCTGCGCGAACGCCGGCACGATCCGGACGCGCTGCTCGAGGTGTGGCAGTCGCTGTCGCCGGTCGAGCGCCAGTCGCCGCGTCTTGCCGATCTCGCGGCCGACCTGCTCGTGCCGCTCGAGCGTCGCAACGAAGCGCGCCGCATCGTCGAGGAAGCGCTCGCGCACAACTGGGATGCACGTCTGCTGCGCCGTTACCCGGACACGGCCGGCGCCGATGCGCTGCCGCTGATCCAGAAGGCGGAAGGGTGGAAGAAGGATCACCCGGAGGATGCCGACCTGCTGTTCGCGCTCGGCCGTCTCTGCCAGCAGCAGCAACTGTGGGGCAAGGCGCAAGCGTTCCTCGAAGCGGCGCTGAAGCTGGCCGACAACGAGGCGCTGAAGGTGCGTGCGCATCGCGCGCTCGCGCGTCTGTTCGAGCAGCTCGGCGAAACCGACAAGGCCGCGAAGCACTACCGCGAAAGCGCGCTCGCGATTACCGTGGTCTGACGCAAGCCGCGGCCGCCTGCTGCCGGCGGCCCGCTGCGCTGCGCAACATGCCCCGAACGCCGGATGGCCTTCGGGGCATTTTCTTGTCCGCTGCGCGCCGGCGCCGGACGCGTTATCCGCTACGCGCCGAACCTGCGCAGCAGGTCGTCCTCGTTCGCGACGAACCACACCGATTTCCCGCGATTGGACTCGCGAACGAGCGCGCGTAGCGCTTCGCTGCGCGCGAGCCAGCGGTCGATGTCGCCGACCACGCCGAGCCGCACGCCGTAGTTGACGAGTTTCTGCAGCACCGCGCCGGCCAGTCCGCTGTCGAGCCGGTAGAAGTCGTCGTGCAGTGCGTCGGCGGGGACTGCGACCCAGTCGGCTTCATGCTCGTGCGCGAGCGCGACGAGGTCGAGCGCATCGCTTTCCCGCTGCACGAGGCCGGCGGCAGGATCCAGGACCAGTACGCGGCTGTCGGCCGCCTGAACGATGCGGTGGGGCATGAGGGTTGGCTCCGTCGACATGATCGTCATGCCCCGCGCATCACTTGTCGACCAGCCGCTTCGGCACCGACAGTGCGAGCAGCCCGCCGAGCACGAGGAACCCCGCAAGCATGTACATGCCCGCGTCGTTGGCGCCCGTCGCCTGCTTGAGCCAGCCCATCAGGTAGGGGCTCAGGAAGCCTGCGAGATTGCCGATCGAGTTGATCATCGCGATGCCGGCCGCGGCGGCCGCACCGCCGAGGAACGCGGTCGGCAGGCTCCAGAACAGCGGCAGCGTCGTCAGGATGCCGATCGTCGCGAGCGTGAGGCCGAGCATCGCGAGCGCGGTCTGGTGCGCCCAGATCACCGACAGCACGAGCCCCAGCGCGCCGATCGCGGCCGGAATCGCGAGGTGCCAGCGGCGTTCGCGGTGCTTGTCCGCGCTGCGCGCGATCAGGATCATCGCGACCACCGCGGCCGCATACGGAATCGCCGACAGCAGGCCGATCGCGAACGTGTCGGTGACGCCCGTCGCCTTGATGATCGTCGGCAGCCAGAAGCCGACGCCGTAGAGCCCCATCACGAACGAGAAGTAGATGAGCGCCATCAGCAACACGCGCGGGCTTGCCAGCACGGCGCCGAGCGGTGGATCTTCCTTGGTCGCTTCCTCCGCGTCGACGTTGCGCGTGAGCAGCGCCTTTTCGTCGTCGGTCAGCCAGTTCGCCTTCGCGATCCGGTCGTCGAGCTTGAAGAACACGAGCACGCCGACCAGCACCGACGGGATGCCTTCGAGCAGGAACAGCCATTGCCAGCCGTGCCACCCGCTGATGCCGTCGAACGCCTTCAGGATGAAGCCCGAGAGCGGCCCGCCGATCACGCCGGACAAGGCGACTGCCGTCATGAAGAACGTTGTCATCCGGCCGCGCCGGTGCGCGGGATACCAGTAGGTGAGGTAGAGGATCACGCCGGGGAAGAAGCCCGCTTCGGCGACGCCGAGCAGGAAGCGCATCACGTAGAACATCGCGGGCGTCGTGACGAACATCGTCAGGATCGAGATCACGCCCCAGGTCGCCATGATGCGTGCGATCCACACGCGCGCGCCGACCTTGTGCAGGATGATGTTGCTCGGCACCTCGAACAGGAAATAGCCGAAGAAGAAGATCCCGGCGCCGAGCCCGTAGACGGTGTCGCTCAGGTTCAGGTCGCTCGCCATCTGCAGCTTCGCGAACCCGACGTTCACGCGGTCGAGATACGCGACCACGTAGCACAGCAGCAGGAGCGGCGTGAGCCGCCACGACACCTTGCGGTAGGTTGCTTCCTCGAATGCGCCGGACGAACCCGGCAGCGACTGCGTCGATGTTGCCATTTTGTCTCCTGTCGACCCAAGTTGGCGCTTTAGCGCTTACTTGGGTCCCATGCTATGCGGTCGACCCAAGTCGGCGCTTCAGCGCCTGCCTGGATCCCGTGCTTTGCGGTTTTTATGGTTGACCGGAGCCGATACATCGGCACCCGATCCGGTGTCGTGCGAAGCAATACATGAATGCCGTGCCGGCCGGTGAATCCCGACGCGGCACGCGAACAGCCAGGTGCGGCTAGATGCAGCGTCCGCCGTCGACTTCGAGACAGACGCCCGTGATGAATTCGGCCTCGTCGGACGCGAGGTAAAGCGCCGCGTTCGCGATGTCCTGCGGTGTCGAGAAGCGGCCGAGCGGGATCGTCGCGAGGAAGCGGCTGCGGTTGTCGGGCGTGTCCTCGCAGCCCATGAATTCGGTCATCAGGGCCGTCTCGCCGAGCACGGGATTGATGCAGTTCACGCGGATGCGGTCGGCGCCGAGTTCGGCCGCGAGCGACTTGCTCGCGGTGATCATCGCGCCCTTCGTGCTGTTGTACCAGACGAGGCCCGGGCGCGGCCGCACGCCGGCCGTCGACGCGACGTTCACGAACACGCCGCCGCCCCGTTCGCGGAAGTACGGAACGAAGGTCTGCACGCACCAGAACAGGCTCTTCATGTTGACCGCGTACACGCGGTCGAACTCGGCTTCCGTCACGTCGAGCACCGGCTTGTTGCGGTGCGTGGTGCCTGCGTTGTTCACGACGATCTGCACCGAATGGAAATCGTCGAGCGCGGCCTGCAGCAGCGCGTGCCAGTCGTCCTGCTTCGACACGTCGCCCGCCACCGCGATCGCCTTGCCGCCCGCGAGCGCGATCTCGCTCGCGACGCGCTCGGCCGCCGCGCCGTTCAGGTCGTTGACGACGACGTTCGCGCCTTCGCGCGCATACGTCTTCGCGATGCCTTCGCCGAACCCCGAGCCGCCGCCCGTGACGATGGCCGTCTTGCCGCTCAACCGCATGGTGTGTCTCCTGTGCTGGTTATGAGAGTCGTCTTGCTGCGCAATGCGGCCGGCCGCTGCCGGCCGCGTTTCGCGTGCCGCGCGTTCAGCCGTGCCGGATCGCGATCGTCTTCAGTGCGGTAAAGCCGTACAGCGCCTCGAAGCCTTTTTCGCGGCCGTGACCCGAGTGGCCGACGCCGCCGAACGGCAGTTCGACGCCGCCGCCCGCGCCATAGTTGTTGATGAACACCTGGCCCGCACGCAGGCGCCGCGCGACGCGCATCTGGCGCGCGCCGTCGCGCGTCCAGATGCCCGCGACGAGGCCGTACGGCGTGCCGTTCGCGAGCGCGACGGCTTCGTCTTCGTCGACGAAGCGCATCGCGGCGAGCACGGGGCCGAACACTTCCTCCTGCGCAAGCCGGTGCGACGGCGGCACGTCGCGCAACAGCGCGGGTGCCTGGTAGAAGCCGCTTTCGGGCGCGTCGGCGACGACCTGCCCGTGCGCGGCCATCGGAATGCCGTCGTGCTGCGCGTCGGACAGGAAATCCCACACGCGCTGCTGCTGCTTCGCGTTGATCAGCGGGCCGCAGTCGAGGTCGGCGCGGCTCGGGCCGACGCGCAGCCCGTTGAACGCGGTAGCGAGGCGCTCGAGGAGCGGCTCGTAGACCGCGCGCTCGATCAGCACGCGGCTGCCGGCCGAGCAGGTCTGGCCGCCGTTCTGCACGATCGCCGACACGAGCACGGGCAGCGCCGCTTCGAGATCGGCATCGGCGAACACGATCTGCGGCGACTTGCCGCCGAGTTCGAGCGTGACCGGCACGTGGTTCTCGGCCGCCATCTGCGTGACCAGCTTGCCGGTGGCCGGCGAACCCGTAAACGAGATGTGGTCGATGCCCGGATGGCGCGCGAGCGCGGCGCCGGCTTCATGGCCGTAGCCGGTGACGATGTTGAGCGCACCGGCCGGCAGCCCGGCCTCGGCGGCCAGTTCGGCGACGCGCAGCACCGACAGGCACGCATCCTCGGCCGGCTTGACGACGCACGCGTTGCCGGCCGCGAGCGCCGCGCCGACGCTGCGCCCGAAGATCTGCATCGGGTAGTTCCACGGCACGATGTGGCCCGTGACGCCGTGCGGTTCGCGCACCGTCAGCACCGTATAGCCGGCCTGATAGGGGAGGGTTTCGCCGTGCAGCTTGTCGGCGGCGCCTGCATAGAACTCGAAGTAGCGCGCGAGCGCGGCCGCATCGGCGCGCGCCTGCTTCAGCGGCTTGCCGGTGTCGCGCGCCTCGATCGCCGCGAGTTCCTCGATGGAATCGGCCACGCGCGCCGACAGCCGCATCAGCACGCGGCCGCGCTCGGCGGCGCTCGCGGCGCCCCATGCGCCTGCGAACGCATCGCGGGCCGCGGCGACCGCGCGCTCGATGTCGGGCGCGGTGCCGCGCGCGATCGTCGCGAACGGCTGGCCGTCGGATGGGTCGATGACCGCGATCGTTTCCAGTTGCGCGGGCAACGTCCATTCACCCGCGATGAAGTGCTTCGCCTCTTCCATGCCTGCTCCTGTCGAACAGCGTTAGCGCTTCAGCGCTTACTCTGGTCCCATGCTTCGCGGTCGACCGGCGCCGGCGCTTCAGCGCCGACGTCGATCCCGTCCAACGCCGCTTGTGGTTCGACGGCCGGACATCCGGAACGATTATCGCGCCGATCGTCATCCGGACGCCACCGGTCGATTGGCTATAATGGCGCATTCCGTTGAGGGACGCCTGCGGCGGTGCATCGGCCGCGGCGCCCTGTCCCGAATTCCCATCGACCTACAGAGAGCGCTCATGAGCTTCAATCATGTTCCGGCCGGCAAGGACCTGCCGCAAGATTTCAACGTGATCATCGAGATTCCCGCGCAAAGCGATCCGGTGAAGTACGAGGCGGACAAGGAGCTGGGCCTCCTCGTCGTCGACCGCTTCATCGGCACGGGCATGCGCTATCCGGTGAACTACGGCTACATCCCGCAGACGCTGTCGGGCGACGGCGATCCGGTCGACGTGCTGGTGATCACGCCGTTCCCGCTGCTGGCCGGCTCGATCGTGCGTTCGCGCGTGCTCGGCATGCTGCAGATGACCGACGAGTCGGGCGTCGACGCGAAGCTGGTCGCGGTGCCGCACGACAAGATCTGCCCGATGACGGCGAACCTGAAGTCGATCGACGACGTGCCCGAGTACCTGAAGGACCAGATCAAGCACTTCTTCGAGCAATACAAGGCGCTCGAGAAGGGCAAGTGGGTGAAGGTCGAAGGCTGGGCCGGCATCGAAGCCGCGCACAAGGAAATCACCGACGGCGCCGCGAACTACAAGAAGTAAGCGGCGCGCCGGCCGACGGCCGGTTCGTGTGAAACGCAAAACCGCGCGTGTCTCCTCAGGAGGCCGCGCGGTTTTGTTTTGCGCGCGCGGTTTTCTTGCGTGCGGAAGGCGATGCGGGCGCGGGCGGGGTGGTGGTATTCGGTGTGTCCTTCGCGCGTTTGGTGCGGCGACGGACAACGGAGATTTCGGTGGCTTCGGCGGATTTCGTGGCCGACGGACGGCGGCGAACCGGTGCGGGGCCGGTGGTGTCGCGTCCGTTCGTGACGGGCTTGCCGTTGGTTGCCGGAGCTTTTCTTTTCGACGATGAGGACGCGGCCTGTTGGCCTTTTTTCGACGGCGTGCCGCGCGACGAGGTCTTTTTCACGACCGCATCGCCGTCGGTCTTCGCGTTCTTCGCGACCGGCGCGGCTTTTGCCGCCTTTGGAGCATTGGCGGCTTGTCGGGTCTTCGCGGTTTTCGCAGACTTGATGGCTTTCTCGGCTTTCTCGGCTTTCTCGGCTTTCTCGGCTTTTCCGTTTTTTCCGGTCTTCGCGGCAGGCCGCTCAATTTCAGCCGTCTTCGTCGCGCTATCGACGGTCTCCGCTTTTGCCTTCACCTTCTTCCGCCCGCGCGCACCCGCCTTCAACCCGGCAGCCTCACCATTTCCGTCGACCGTCACACCAACCGGCAGCACCGATTCCAGCGTCCGCAACCCGGCCGCCAGCTCGCGCTTCTGCGTGGGCGTGAGCCGCTTCACCCAGTATTCGGCGCGCGACGCGCTCGACCGGTCGGGCAGCGGAAACGACGCGAGCACCGCGCGCGGCTTGCGCGAGCGCGTGTAGCGCGCGCCCTTGCCGGCGGCATGCTCGTCGAAGCGCGCGGCGACGTCGGTCGTGATGCCCGTGTAGACGCTGTCGTCGGCGCATTCGATCAGATACAGAAACCAGGACATGGCGGGGCGGCGGGATGCGAAGCCGCCAGTGTCTCAGAAAAGTTGCGCGTCATCGCAGTCCGTCGCCGTGCCCGTCGCGAAAGCGGCTCGGCGCCGCGCCGAGTTCGCGCGTGAAGAAGCGCGTGAACGCGCTCGTCGAACGGAAGCCGACGCGCACGCCGATCTCGCCGATCGGCAATTGCGTATTCAGCAGCAGGTCGCGCGCCTCGCCGAGCCGTGCCTGCGCGACGAGCGCGTGGAAGCCGACGGCTTCGCGATGCAGCCGCCGGCGCAGCGTCCAGCGCGACATCGCGAAGCGCGTGCACACGTGCTGCATCAGCGTGTCGGCCGGCACGTCGGCGTCGTCGGAGGTACGCAGCCAGTCGCGCACGCATTGCTCGACGGACGAGCCGAACGTCGAGCGCACGCGAACCCGGTCGCGCGCGGCGTCGGCCGCATGACGCTGGATGCCGGCGAGCGGCGCATTGTAGCGCTCGAACGGCGTGTCGAAGTGCGCAGAGCGCAGCACGATGCGGTTGTGCGCAGCGTCGAACGACACCGGCGCGCCGAGCATGTCGCGCAGCGCGGCCGCGGGCGCGAACGCACGGCCGGCGAATTCCGCGTCGTCGACGCGCACGTGCGGATCGTACAGGCGCGCGAGCGCCGCGAGGATCGCGAGGTTCGCGAGCGCGCTGCCCGCGTGCCGGCCGTCTCCTTCGTTCACGTATTCGAGCGCGATCGCATCGCCGTTCTCGTGCGCGAAGACCCAGTCGACGTTGCCGATCAGCTCGCGATAGTGCAGGTAACCGTGCAGCGCGTCGCGCAGCGTCGCCGCGTTGCACGTGACGCCCGCGAGCTCCGGGAACGGCACGAGCCACGGCACGGCCTGAGGCGGCGAGCGGTGCCAGGACAGCGGCCATCCGCTCGTCAGCCGCATCGCGGCGACGTGCCGGTCGCCCGCGATGCGGCGCGTGTCGTCGGCGAGCTCGGCCGGCCCGATGCCGAGCGCCTCGTAAAGCGGAGCAACGTCGATGCCGTTCGCGCGCGCGTCTTCGCACAGCCAGCGGTAGATCCGGATGGATACCGATTTCTGTCGCAACTCCATGTCTGTCTCCCTGTCGTCATGCCGTTCGGGTTTGTCCCCGCTGCGAGAGGTCAACGCATGCTCCTGCCGGTCAAGCGTGGTGACCGGTCGATTTTTAGACTCGGACGCTGGAGTGTGGCGACAAGTACAACAGATCGATTCAGGAGGATCAATGAAAACTTCGCTGTTCCGGTGTTCGACGATCGCGTCCGCGTGCGCGCTCACGGTGCTGCTCGCGTCGTGCGGCGGCGACGACATTCAGCCGGGCCCCGTCGCGCCGGCCGACCCCGATGCCGCTGCCGACCAGCGCGCGGCCTCGCTCGTCGCGCAACTGACGACCGACGAGAAGCTGCAGCTCGTGCACGGCACGGGCCTGCCCGCACTCGACCTGGGCGGGCCGTTTCCGACCGATGCGCTGAACGGCGCGAGCTACATCCCGGGCGTGCCGCGGCTCGGCATCCCGGGCGTCAGCAGCGCCGATTCGGCGGGCGGCGTGAACGTGAAGAATGCGCGCGTGACCGCGCTGCCCGCGCCGGTCGCGCTCGCGGCGACATGGGATCCGGCGCTCGCGGGCACCTACGGCACGCGCATCGCGCTCGAACTGCGCGCGCTCGGTTTCGCGGAAGGGCTCGGCGGCGGCGTGAACCTCGCGCGCGAGCCGCGCAACGGCCGCACGTTCGAATACATGGGCGAGGATCCGGTGCTCGCGGGCACGCTGAGCGCCGCGCGCACGAACGCGACGCAGGCGCAGAAGGTGATCGCGACGATCAAGCACTTCGCGTTCAACGACCAGGAAACCAACCGGATGACGATCGATTCGGTCGTCGACGAGCGGACCATGCGCGAGGCCGAGCTGCTCGCGTTCGAGATCGGCGTGAAGGACGGCCAGCCGGGCAACGTCATGTGCTCGTACAACAAGCTGAACGGCGTCTATGCGTGCGAGAACCCGTATCTGCTGACGACGGTGCTGAAGAACGAGTGGGGCTTCAAGGGCGTCGTACAGTCGGACTGGGGCGCGACGCATTCGACGGTCGCGGCCGTACAGGCGGGGCTCGACGAGGAACAGCCGGGCGCGGCCGACGACAACAACGCGCCGCTCGGCTCGTTCTTCAACACGAAGCTGCGTGCGGCGCTGCAGGCCGGCAGCGTATCGGTCGCGCGCCTGAACGACATGGTGCAGCGCAAGCTGCGCACGCTGATCCGCATCGGCGTGATGGACGCGCCGCCGAAGCCGGGCGGTGCGATCGACGAAGCCGCCGGCAACGCCGATGCGCTCGCGATCGCGCGACAGTCCGCGGTGCTGCTGAAGAACGCGGCCGTGCCCGGCGATGCGCAGCCCGTGCTGCCGCTGGCGGCCGGCGTGCTCAAGTCGGTCGTCGTGATCGGCGGCCATGCGGACGCGGGCGTGCTGTCGGGCGGCGGCTCGGGCGCGGTGCCGGCGATCGACGGCAATGCGGTGACGACCTGCCAGCAGCCGGCCGACACGCTGTTCGGAGGCTGTGCGACCTGGTACAAGTCCGCGCCGCTCGCGGCGATCCGCGCGAAGGCGCCGAACGCGTCGGTCAGCTATCTCGACGGGACCGATGCGAACGCCGCCGCGAACGCGGCCGCGCAGGCCGATGTCGCGATCGTGTTCGCGACGCAATGGCAGACGGAAGGGCTCGACCTGGCGAGCCTGTCGCTGCCCGATGCGAAGGCCGATCCGTACAACCAGCAGTACGACCAGAACGCGCTGATCGCCGCGGTCGCGGCGAAGGCGAAGCGCACGATCGTCGTGCTCGAGAACGGCAGCCCCGTGCTGATGCCGTGGCTCGCGAACGTACACGGCGTGCTCGACGCATGGTATCCGGGCGTGCAGGGCGGCCAGGCGATCGCGGACCTGCTGTTCGGCGATGCGAACCCGTCGGGCCGGCTGCCGCTGACGTTCCCGAAGCAGGAGGCCGACCTGCCTCAGCCGACGATCGACCCGTCGGGCCGGCAATCGGTCTATGCGGAAGGGCTCGCGTACGGCTACCGCTGGTTCGACGCGAAGGCGATCGAGCCGCTGTTCCCGTTCGGCTATGGGCTGTCGTACACGACGTATGCCCTTGCCGGGATGACCGCGCAGGCCGATGCATCGGGCAACGTGACGGTTGGCGTGACGGTGACGAACACGGGCGCGCGGGCCGGTACGCAAACGGTGCAGATCTACGCGGCGTTGCCCGCATCGCTCGGCGAACCGCCGAAGCGGCTCGTCGGCTGGACCAAGGTCGCGCTGCAGCCGGGCGAGTCGCGCGCGCTCAGCATTGCGGTTCCGTCGCAGCGTTTCGCGACCTGGGACGTGAACACGCATGCATGGCGGGTAAGCGCGGGCAGCTATACGCTCACGGCCGCCGCGTCGTCGCGCGATCCGCAGGCGCTGTCGCAGGCGGTGTCGCTCGCGGCGCGCTGACCGGCCGCGTCATGCGCGGGGCAGACCCGGAGCATCGCTCCGGCCGGCCCCGCGCCGAATGTGCCCGATGCAGACCGGCGGCGCACGCGCCGACTCGCGCTACTCGGCGCCGCGCCGGAACGGATCGTGCTCGCGCAGCTCGTCGACGTACGCGTGAATCTGCTCGGTCTCGCGTTCGAGAAAGCGCGCGACCGCATCCGAGAACGCCGGGTGCGCGAGCCAGTGCGCGGAGTGCGTGACGGTCGGCAGGAAACCGCGCGCGAGCTTGTGCTCGCCTTGCGCACCGCCTTCGAACGTATCGAGCCCGGCCTCGATGCAGAATTCGAGCAGCTGGTAGTAGGCCGTTTCGAAATGTAGGCAGGGCACGTGCTCGAGCGCGCCCCAGTAGCGGCCGTACAGCGTGCCGCCGCCGTGCTCGCCGCGCCGGTAGATGGCGAGCGCGCTCGCGATCGGCTGGCCGTCGGCTTCCGCGATCACGAGCAGCAGGTTCTCGGGCATCGTCGCGCCGATCGTGCGGAAGAAGTCGAGGTTCAGGTACGGGCTCGAATAGTGTTCGCGGTAGGTCTGCCGGTAGCAGCGCGAGAAGAAGCGCCAGTCGGCATCGCTGATCCGGTCGCCGGTGAGCCGCCGGAACGTCACGCCCGCATCGTGCACCTTGCGCCGTTCCGCGCGGATGTTCTTGCGCTTCTTCTGCTCGAGCGTGGCGAGGAAATCGTCGAAGTGGCGGTAGCCGTCGTTGATCCAGTGGAACTGCACGCCTTCGCGCAGCATCATCCCCATCGATTCGAGGAGCCGCGCTTCGTCGCCGGTCGGGAACAGCACGTGCAGCGACGACACGTCGCTCTGCTCGGCGAATGCGAGCAGCGTGGCCGCGAGCCGGCGGCGCGCATCGTCGTCGGCTGCGAGCAGGCGCGTGCCCTGCACCGGCGTGAACGGCACCGCGCACAGCAGTTTCGGGTAGTAGGGCAGGTCGTTGCGCTGGTACGCGTCGGCCCACGCCCAGTCGAACACGTATTCGCCGTACGAATGCTGCTTCGCGTAGACGGGCGCGGCAGCAACGAGGCGGCCGGTGCCCGCATCGGTCAGCGTGACGAAGTGCGGCGACCAGCCGGTATCGTCGACCGCGCAGCGCGCGACGTGCAGCGCGTCGAGGAATTCGTGGCGCAGGAACGGCGTCGGCTGCGCGTCGCGCGCGAGCAGCGCGTTCCACTCTTCGGCCGGCACCTCCGCGGGGGACGACAGGATGCCCGTGCGATAATCGATGCGTTCGTGTTTCAAGCGTGAATCCGTACCGTTGGATGTTGCCGGATGCGTGCCGTCGTGGCCCGCATCCGGGACGATTTCGTCAGCCGTTCAGGGCGCGCCGCCGGGCTGCGCCGATCCCGTCATGAAGACCCGACTCGCTCTCGCCCAGATCAACGTCACCGTCGGCGATTTCGCCGGCAACGTCGCGCGCATCGTCGCAGCCGCGCGCGCCGCGCACAACGATGGTGCGCACCTGATGGTCGCGCCCGAACTCGCGCTGTCCGGCTATCCGCCGGAAGACCTGCTGCTGCGGCCCGCGTTCTACGCGGCGGCCGCCGCCGCGCTCGACTCGCTCGCCGACGCGCTGAAGCCGTTCGACGGGCTTGCGGTGCTGGTCGGCCATCCGATGCGCGGCGTGGGCGGCGATCCGATCGCGCCAGCCGTCGATGGTAATGCAAACCGCCCGATCGAGCGCGGCGTGCCGCCTACCGACACCTTCAACGCGGCGTCGCTGATCGTCGGCGGCGAGATCGTCGGCACCTACCGCAAGCAGGATCTGCCCAACGCCGAGGTGTTCGACGAGAAGCGCTATTTCGCGACGGACGCCGAGCCGCTCGTGTTCGAGCTGAACGGCGTGAAATACGGCGTGATCATCTGCGAGGACGCGTGGCACGCGTCGGCCGCGCAGATCGCGAAGGCGGCCGGCGCGCAGGTGCTGCTGATCCCGAACGGCTCGCCGTACCACATGAACAAGGAAGCGGTGCGCATCGAGATCCTGCGCGCGCGGATTCGCGAGACCGGGCTGCCGATGGTGTACGTGAACCTCGTCGGCGGCCAGGACGAGCTCGTGTTCGACGGCGGCTCGTTCGTGCTCGACGCGCAAGGCGTGCTGGTCGCGAAGATGCCGCAGTTCGACGAAGGGCACGCGATCGTCGAATTCGACGGCGCGCAGCCGCTGCCCGGCGCGATCGCGCCCGAGCTATCGACGGATGCGCAGGTGTACCGCGCGCTCGTGACCGGCGTGCGCGACTACATCGGCAAGAACGGGTTTCCCGGCGTGCTCGTCGGGCTGTCGGGCGGCGTCGATTCCGCGCTGGTGCTGGCCGTCGCATGCGATGCGCTCGGTCCCGAGCGCGTGCGCGCGGTGATGATGCCGTCGCGTTTCACGGCCGACATCTCGACCACCGATGCGGCGGAGATGGCGCGGCGCGTCGGCGTGCGCTACGACGAGATCGCGATCGCGCCGATGTTCGACGCATTCCGCGCGTCGCTCGCGGGCGAGTTCGCGGGCCTCGCGGAAGATGCGACCGAGGAGAACATCCAGGCGCGCATTCGCGGCACGCTGCTGATGGCGCTGTCGAACAAGTTCGGCTCGATCGTGCTGACGACCGGCAACAAGAGCGAGATGGCGGTCGGCTACTGCACGCTGTACGGCGACATGGCCGGCGGTTTCGCGGTGATCAAGGATATCGCGAAGACGCTCGTGTACCGGCTCTGCCGCTATCGCAACGAGACGGCCGACTACGTGCTGCGCAACGTGATCCCCGAGCGGATCCTGACGCGCGCGCCGTCGGCCGAGCTGCGCGAGAACCAGACCGACCAGGACAGCCTGCCGCCGTACGACGTGCTCGACGCGATCATGCGGATGTACATGGAAGAGGACCGGCCGCTCGCCGAGATCGTCGCGGCCGGTTATGCGCAGGCCGACGTCGAACGCGTGACGCGGCTCATCAAGATCAACGAATACAAGCGCCGCCAGGCGCCGATCGGCATCCGCGTCACGCATCGCGCATTCGGGCGCGACTGGCGCTACCCGATCACGTCACGCTTTACCGAGCGTCTCGACTGACCCGTGCGCGGCTTACCGCACGGCTTACAATCGGGATCGCGCTTTTTCATCCAAACGAGCATTGAGGGACAACCATCATGAAACGCATTACAGCCATCATCAAGCCGTTCAAGCTGGACGAAGTCCGCGAAGCGCTCGCCGAAGTGGGTCTCACGGGCCTGACCGTGACGGAAGTGAAGGGCTTTGGCCGCCAGAAGGGGCATACCGAGCTGTATCGCGGCGCCGAATATGTGGTCGACTTCCTGCCGAAGATGAAGATCGAGGTGGTCGTCGCGGAAGCGCAGGTCGACCAGGTGATCGACGCGGTGATCGGCGCGGCGCGCACCGGCAAGATCGGCGACGGCAAGATCTTCGTGTCGGACGTCGAACGCGTGATCCGCATCCGTACCGGCGAAGAGAACGAAGCGGCCGTCTGAGCGCCGCATTCGTCAGTGGTCAGTGGGCCGTGCGAAACCGGCCCGCCAATAAAAAACGGTGCGATACCCGGTTGGGTACCGCACCGATACGCGCCTCTCGCAGCAGCGTGGAAAGTGTTGTCGAATCGTTCTTTGGACGGCGCCTGATCAGAACAGGTGCTGGATGCCGGCGTAGACGCCGGTCTGGCTGCCGCCCGGATGCGGGTTGCCGGTCGACACGGCCGTGCCCGCGCCGTTCGCGTTCAGGCCGAAGTTGGCCGTCGAGCTGTTGCGCACCGTCGCGACCTGGACGTCGAACAGCGTGCGCTTCGAGATGTTGTACGAACCGCCGACCGTGTAGATGTTCGCGTTGCCGCCGCCGTGGTTCGCGTTCACGTGATACACGGCCGCGATCAGCGCCGCTGCCGGCGTGGCCTGCCACGTCACGCCGCCCCAGACCTGCTGGGTGCCGGTGATACCGTTGTTGACGGCCGGGCCGCCGCTGCCGTCCGCGTGCGACGACTGGTAGGCGGCCTGCAGCTTGAACTGGCCGAGGAACACGTTCGCGCCCGCGAAGTATTCACGCGAGTAGTTGAACACGTCCGAGAAGCGGCCGTTGCTGTCGCGCGTTTCGTCGTAGATGCCGCGCAACTGGAACAGCGAGTTCGTGTAGGTGATCTGCGCGCCGGCTGCACGGCCCGGCTGGCCGGCCGTCGTGTTGCCGTTGAAGCTGGTCGAGTTCGAGAACGCGAACTGGCCGTAGAAGTCGAAGCCGTAGAACTGCGGCGACTGGTACGACACGTTGTTGCTGGTCTTGTTCCAGTTGCGGCCGCGCACGAGCGATGCCGACGACCAGCTCGACTGGCCCAGCGGATCGAAGTCCCACACGCCGTTCGCGATCGCGAGTTCACGACCGAACAGCAGCGTACCGTAGCGGTCGTTCGAGATGCCGACCGTCGCGAAACGATCCCAGATCGAGCCGGACGTGCCGAGGCCGCCGTTCATCGTGTTGAACGCGCCTTCGAGGTGGAACAGGACCTTGTTGCCGCCGCCGATGTCCTCGCTACCCTTCAAGCCCCACAGGCTCGTGCCCCAGTCGCCGCTTTCCGCGCGCACTTGGTGGCCGTTTTGCAGGCCGTTCAAGTACTCGATGCCGGCATCCAGACGGCCATACAGCGTGACGCTGCTCTGCGCGTGCGCCGTCACCACCCCAGCAGCCATCAGCGCGGCCGCGACCAAAGCTTTCTTCATCATCTCCTCCATACCCTGTCAAAAAGTCAACCCAGACTGCACGAGATGCCCGGAGCGCGAGCGCCGGGCAAAAGCGGGATAACCAGGGAGACCTCGTGCAGGGCCGGTAAGCACGGCACGCGGGCAAGCAGACGGAAAACCGTTGAGCGGTCCCGCGCAGCCGGGTCGGCCTGCGGGGTCTCCTTGTATTGTCGTGAAGCTAAACTACATTTCACGAACTTCGTTTTGCTACTTTGGTTACTAATTTAGCAAAAATACAATTTTGTGGCGATGGAAATCGTTGTTTGACTAACACCTGTCGCCAATTTGCCATGCAACACAGTGCGCAACAGGTGCCATAAGGGTTCGCAATTACCGGAAAACCCTTGTCCCGCAAGGGAGACATGAATTCCGCGTACATGGGTCAAGGATTGCCACTATTGACGTTGCAGGGGCGCGGGCGTAAGCGCGAAAGACGTGAAATTGGTAAGTATTTCGTAATGAATCGGCGGCCGCCGGATGCCGCTGTCCCATGCCTGCAACGCCCGCCGCATAAGGCGTGCGGCTGCGGCGTATCGAGTTCAGCCGGGGCCCGGCCGTGCGTCGAGCAGCTGCGCGCGAATCCAGCGGTGCGCATCGGTGCGCGCATGCTTCGCGTGCGAGTAGACCTTCACCGTGTAGCGCGGGATCTCGAACGGCGCGGGGAAGATGCGGATCGGCGCCGCGTGCCGCAGCGCCTGCGCGGCGCGGTTCGGCACGGTCATCAGGAGTGCGGATTCCGCGATCACGAACGGCGCGGCGAGCACGGTCGGCAACTGCACGGCGACCTGCCGCGCGAGGCCGAGCCGGTCGAGCACGTAGTCGACGACGCCGCGCGCTTCGTTCCATGGCGTGACGACCACGTGGCGGGCCGCCAGGTACTGGTCGAGCGTCAGCCGCCGGCGGATGTCCGGATGCGCGGCGCTTGCGATCACGACGTAGTCGTCGGAGAACCAGTCGAAATCCTCGATGCCCGGCGCGTCGGCCGTCGATTCCTCGTGGTAGCCGAGCGCGAAATCGATGCGGCCGGCCGCCAGCTCGTCGACGGAAATCTTCCGGTCGGAATGCACGACGCGGATCCGCAGCCGCGGCGCGACGTGCTGGATGCGCGCGAGGAACGCCGGCAGCACCGCGAACGCCGTGTAGTCGGTCGCGGCGAACACGAACGTGCGGTCGCTTTGCGCGGGATCGAAGCGGCGCGCGCGGGCGAGCCCCTTCGACATCGCGTCGAGCGCGTCGCCGGCCCACGTGGCGATGTCGTCGGCGCGCACGGTCGGCTGCATCTCGTTGCCGAGTCGCACGAACAGCGCGTCGCCGATCGCGTCGCGCAACCGCGCGAGCGCGTGGCTCAGCGCGGACGGGCTCATTGCAAGCTCGTGCGCGGCCGCGGCGACCGATCGGTGGCGGTACAGCGCGTCGAACGCGAGCAGCAGGTTCAGGTCGAGACGACGCAGGTCGGGATGCATCATGTTCAGGTCCGGATGAAGAAACTGCACTTCCTGCCGGCACGGCGCGAACGTAGCATGACGGTCTGATCGGCGCCAGCGCGCTTGCGCGGCGTCGCTTTCCGTTTCAAGTCCGGGCCGGAGGAGGGCTCAACCCGTGCAAATCGACATCCGTACCGCCACCGTCGCCGACGTGCCGCTGATCCTGCGCTTCATTACCGAGCTGGCCGTCTACGAGAAGGCGGAGCACGAAGTGATCGCGACGCCCGCGTCGCTCGAGCGCAGCCTGTTCGGCGAAGGATCGCCGGCGCGCGCGCTGATGTGCGAGGTCGACGGCGAGCCGGTCGGCTTCGCCGTGTATTTCTTCTCGTATTCGACCTGGCTTGCCCGGCAGGGGCTGTATCTCGAGGATCTGTACGTGTCGCCGCGTTTTCGCGGCGCGGGCGCCGGGTTGCGCCTGCTGAAGGCGCTCGCGCGGATCGCAGTCGAATCGGGCTGCGGGCGGTTCGAATGGAGCGTGCTCGACTGGAACGAGCCGGCGATCCGTTTCTACGAGAGCGTCGGCGCCGCGCCGCAGAGCGAATGGGTGCGTTACCGGCTCGCGGGCGACGAACTGCGCGCGTTCGCCGACGGCGCGCCGGTGAGCGCCGCGTAAACGCAAAACGGGCGCCCCGCGAGGCGCCCGTTCGCACGTCGTGCGTTGCGTACGTTACGTGCGTTACTTGAGGCTGCCCGACAGGAACCCGCGCAGGCGTTCGCTCTTCGGGTTGGCAAACACCTCGGCCGGCACGCCTTCTTCCTCGACGCGGCCCTGGTGCAGGAACATCACGTGGTTCGACACGTTGCGCGCAAAGCCCATCTCGTGCGTGACGACGATCATCGTGCGGCCTTCCTCGGCGAGCTTCTGCATCACCTTCAGCACTTCGCCCACCAGCTCCGGGTCGAGCGCCGACGTCGGCTCGTCGAACAGCATCACGTCCGGATGCATCGCCAGCGCGCGCGCGATCGCGACGCGCTGCTGCTGGCCGCCCGACAGGTGCGACGGATACTGCTTCTCGACGCGCGGCGCGAGGCCGACCTTCTCGAGATACGCGCGCGCACGATCCTCGGCTTCCTTCTTCGGGATGCCGAGCACGTTCACGGGCGCTTCCATCACGTTCTCGAGCACGTTCATGTGCGACCAGAGATTGAAGTGCTGGAACACCATCGACAGCTTGGTACGCACGCGCTGCAACTGCTTCGGATCGGCCGCGCGCAGCGCGCCGGCCTTGTCGAGGGCGGTGCGCACTTCCTCGCCGTCGACGAAGATGCGGCCGGCGTTCGGCTGTTCGAGGAAGTTGATGCAGCGGAGCATCGTGCTCTTGCCGGAGCCGGACGAGCCGATCACGCTGATCACGTCGCCGGCGTTCGCCTTCAGCGACACGCCCTTGAGCACCTCGTTGCTGCCGTAGCGTTTGTGGAGATCGTCGACGAAAAGCTTCTGGGTCTGGGAATTCATCAATAGTCCTGCGGAAACTTACTTGCCTTGCGGGCGCAGATATGCGAGCCAGCGGCGCTCGGCCTGGCGGAACAGCCACACGAGCGCGAACGAGATCACGAGGTAGAGCAGGGCGGCGATGCCGAACGCGTGGAACGACATGTAGGTAGCCGAGTTCACGTCGCGGGCGATCTTCAGGATGTCCGGCACGGTCGCGGTGAACGCCACCGTCGTCGCGTGCAGCATCAGGATCACTTCGTTGCTGTACAGCGGCAGCGCGCGGCGCAGCGCCGACGGCAGGATCACGCGGCGATACATCGTGAACGGCGTCATCCCGTACGCGCGCGCGGCTTCGATCTCGCCGTACGACGTCGCCTTGATCGCGCCCGCGAAGATCTCGGTGGTGTACGCACAGGTGTTCAGCGTGAACGCGAGCAGCGTGCAGTGCATCCCGTCGCGGAAGAACGCGTCGAGCATCGGTGTGCCGCGCACGGCCTGCAGGCTGTAGAGGCCCGTGTAGCAGAGCAGCAGCTGCACGTAGAGCGGCGTGCCGCGGAACACGTACGTGTAGAGCCACACGGCGCTCGACAGCCACTTCCTCTTCGACACGCGCGCGACCGCGAGCGGCACCGACAGGCAGAAGCCGAGGCCGATCGACACGACCAGCAGCCACAGCGTGATCGCGACGCCGGTGATGCGATAGCCGTCGGTGTACAGATAGTTGCGCCAGTATTCTTGGATGAGTTCGATCATAGGTCAGCCTTGCGGACACCGGTCGAGTAGCGCTTTTCGAGCCACATCAGCACGAAGTTCGAGATCGTCGTGATGGCGAGGTAGACCGCTCCCGCGATCAGCGTGAAGAAGAAGAACCGCAGCGTGCCCTTGCCGGCGTCCTGCGACGCCTTCACGACGTCGGCCAGGCCGATGATCGACACGAGCGCGGTCGACTTCACGAGCACCTGCCAGTTGTTGCCGATGCCCGGCAGCGCGAAGCGCATCATCTGCGGGAACATGATCCGCGTGAACACCTGCCAGTTCGTCATCCCGTACGCGCTGCCGGCCTCGAGCTGGCCGCGCGGCACCGACAGGAACGCGCCGCGGAACGTCTCGGTGAAGTACGCGCCGTAGATGAAGCCGAGCACGAGCACGCCGGCGAGGAACGGGTCGATGTCGATCTGGTCCCAGCCGAGCGCGTCGGTCGCGATGTTCAGCCAGATCTGCAGGCTGTAGAACAGCAGCAGCATCAGCACGAGGTCGGGCACGCCGCGGATCAGCGTCGTGTAGACGGTGCCGATGCCGTGCGTCACGCGGTTGCGCGACAGCTTCGCGCCCGCGCCGAGCAGACCCAGCAGGAACGACAGCGCAAGCGAAAGCACCGCCAGTTTGACGGTTTGCCAGGTGCCTGCGAGGATCAGCGGGCCGTAACCTTGTAGAAACATATGTGGTCCCTGGTGTGGTCCCTGAGGGCGCACGCGGTGCGCCGCGAAAGACGCGCCCGCCAAGCTGCGCGGAACGCCCCGTGCGTATCATGACCGTCCGCCCCGGCAACGGTGCCGGGCCAGCCCGTCGCGCGAGCGGCGGGCAAGGGGGCGGGCGGCGCGTGGTTGACTGCCTGTACTGCCCGGATGCAGGGCCGCCCCCGCATCCGTTGCTTCTTTTTGTCCGCGCTCAGCGTGCCGAAGCCGAATAGACGCTGAACGAGAAGTACTTGTGCGACAGCCGGTCGTACGTGCCGTCCTTGTGCATGTCGGCCAGCGCGGTGTTGATCTTGAGCTTCAGGTCCGTATCTTCCTTGCGCAGGCCGATCGCGGTGCCGTCGCCGATCGTTTTCGGATCCTTCACTTCCGGTCCGGCGAATGCGAAGCCCTTGCCGCGCGGCGTGCGCAGGAAGCCGTAGTCGGCCTGCAGTTCGTCCTGCAGCGTCGCGTCGAGGCGGCCCGAGCCGAGATCGGTATAGACCTGGTCCTGATTCTGGTAAGGAATGACCGTCACGCCCTGCGGTTCCCAGTACGCCTTCGCGTAGGTTTCCTGCGTCGAGCCCTGCTCGACGCCGACGCGCTTGCCTTTCAGCGACGCGACCGTCGGCAGCAGCGGCGAGCCGGTCTTTGCGATCATCCGCGCCGGTGCGTCGTACACCTTGTCGGAGAAGTCGATCTGTTCGCGGCGCTTGTCCGTGACGGTCAGCGACGACACGATGACGTCGTACTTCTTCGCCTTCAGCGCCGGGATGATCCCGTCGAGGTCCTGCGCCACCCACACGCATTTCACGTTGATCCGCTTGCAGATCTCCTTGGTGAGATCGACGTCGAAACCGACGATCTCGCCGCTCGGAGCGGTCGACTCGAACGGCGGGTAGCTGGCATCGACGCCGATCCGCACGGTCTTCCACTCCTTCGCGAAGGCGCTGCCCGCCACGAGGGCGAGGGCGGCGCACAGGGCGGCCTTCTTCATTTCCATCCTTCTGTTGCTGACTTTCCGGGGCGCTCGCGGCCGGTCGGACCGGGCGCCGCGGCGTATTCTAGACGGCCAAAATTCGCCGATCGGCGTTCTGGCGATGGCGGCCGCCGGACGGGCGAACGCCAAAAGGGCGGTATTTTACCCGAACGCGATACCCGGAAAACGGCAATCCGGCGCGATAGATCGATTCTTCGATTCTGCGATTCGGCTGTTGCGGCAATCGCGGTATTCGCAACGAATATTTCGGCAATTGAATGTGCGGGTGCAACGATGCGGTGCGCGGGCGGCGGATTGTGGCGCCATCGGCGCGCCCCTACAGTGGAGGTAAACCCGCAAAGAGACCCCGCCTTCCGGAGTGCCCGCCCCATGTTCGAGATCCGTCGCGCCGCCGATCGCGACCAGCGCAGCCACGGCTGGCACGAATCCCATCACAGCTTTCCCGACGCCGCCGGTCGTGGCGCCGCGCCGGCGTTCGGCGCGCTGCGCGAACTGAGCGAGGAGTGCATCGCGCCGACCCGCGGCTTCGGCATGCGTCCGTACCGCGATACGGAAATCGTCACCTACGTGCTCGACGGCGCGCTCGCGTACCGCGACAGCATGGGCAGCGGCGCGATCGTCCGCGCGGGCGGCGTGCAGCGCACGAGCGCCGGCACGGGCATCCTGCTGAGCGAAACCAATGCGTCGCGCGACCAGCCGCTGCGCCTGCTGCGGATCCGGCTCGCGCCAGCCGGGCCGGGCGGCCGGCCCGGCTATGCGCACGCGCGCTTCGCCGACAGCGAGAAACGCGGCCGGCTGCGGCTCGTCGCGTCGCCGGACGGCGACGACGGCTCGCTGCCGGTGCGCGCGGATGCGCGAATCTTCGCGGGATGGATCGACGGGGACGAGCGGGCGGCGTTCGACGTGCCGGCCGGCCGCCGCGTTTATGCGCATGTGGCGCGCGGCGAGGTGGAGATCAACGGTCGCGCGCTGGCGGCGGGCGATGGCGCGGGCATCGGCGGCGTGGACGCGGTCACGGTCGCGCGCGGCCGGGCGGCCGAGGTGCTGCTGTTCGACGTTGCGTGAAACAAAAAAGGGGACGCGGGCCGGTGCCCGCGTCCCCTTCGGCGCCGCTCCGCGGAGCGGCTTGCCGGCTTACTGCGCCGGCGCCGATGCGCCCTTGGCCGCACGATGCTGTTCCCAGCGCTCCTTCATCTTCTCGTGGCGCTGCTGCATCTGCGCGTACTGCTGCTTGAGCGCCGTGCTGACCGTGGTCTTCTGCTGGTCGTTCAGCCCGTTGTAGAACGCGAGCCACGCGGCGGACGTCTGTTCGCGCAGTTGCGCGTTCTGCTGTTCGGCCTGCTGGCGCGCGGCGTGCATCGCGTTCAGGTCGAGGATCGGCTGGTTCTGCTGCGCCTTGAACTGCTCGCGCATCTGCTCGTGGCTCTTGCGCATCGCATCACGGTTCTGCTTCATCGTGTTGACGGCCGTCTGCCATTGCTGTTCCTGCGACGCGTTGAGCTTCAGCTGGTCGTGCAGTTTCATGATCGCGCCGAACGGGCCGCCGTCGTGCCCGTGCATCTGGTGCATGCCGGGGCCGCCCGGCGGCGGCATGTCGGTGGGCGGCGCGGCATGCGCGGTGCCGAATGCGAGGGCGAGCACGGTGGCGGCCGCGATGGCCACGCGGGAAGTCTTCTTATACATTTCAGAAACTCCTTGTATCCAGAGGGTCCGGCGATGCGATACGGGGAAAGCCGCGTAACGCATCCGGTAAGACGCAGGTTAGCGATGCCGGCCCCGGCCGGTGTTACGTGGGGCGGCGGCCCGGTTACCGCGCATTACAGTTCCCTTGCGCCGTAACCCGCAGTAACCCTTTCATCCCTTTGTTTCGTTCTTCGACTCCGCCCTCGCGCGGTAAACTTCGAGCCATGACTACCCAGATCCTCATCGTCGACGACGACCAAGAACTCCGAGACCTGCTGCGCGACTATCTCGTGCGCCAGGGGATGGAAGTGTCCGTGCTGCACGACGCGGCGACGCTCGAGAAGCGTCTCGAGCGCGAGCGGCCCGACCTGATCGTGCTGGACCTGATGATGCCGGGCGTGGACGGCCTGACCGCGCTGCGCCAGTTGCGCGCGGCCGGCGACGACATTCCCGTGATCATGCTGACCGCGCGTGCGGACGACGTCGACCGCATCGTCGGGCTCGAACTCGGCGCCGACGACTACCTCGGCAAGCCGTTCAACCCGCGCGAGCTGCTCGCGCGCGTGCAGGCCGTGCTGCGCCGCCGTCGCGCGACGCCGTCGGCGGCCGCGCCCGAACAGCGCGAACCGTTCGCGTTCGGCCGCTTCGTGCTCGACTTCCAGGCGCGCACGCTGTCGGTCGACGGCAAGCCGGCGACGCTGTCGAGCAGTGAATTCGCGCTGCTGAAGATCTTCGTGAACCATGCGCTGCGCACGCTCACGCGCGAGCGGCTGCTCGAGCTGCTGCACGGGCCCGAGTACGACGGCACCGACCGCGGCATCGACGTCCAGGTGTGGCGCCTGCGCCGCATCCTCGAAACGGATCCGTCGACGCCGCGCTTCATCCAGACGGTCCGCGGGCGCGGCTACGTGTTCGTGCCCGACGGCGAGGCCCATGCGCAAACCCATTGATTCGCTGTTCGGGCGGCTCGCGCTGCTCGTCGTTGGCGTCCTGCTCCTGTCGCACTTCGCGTGGTTTTTCGCGATGCGGCTCGAGCGCAACCAGATGCAGACGCGCTACGCGGTCGAGGAGGCCGCGTTCCTGGTCGACGCGGTGCGCCAGCACGTCGAGCGCACGCCCGACCAGCCGTTGCCGTCGCGCGTGCGGCTCGTGACGCCGGACAGCGCCGACGTGCCGAACGGCGATCTGTCGAACCTGCCGGCGGCGCTCAAGCGCTTCCGCGACGATGTCAGCGAGCGGATGCCGCCCGGTACGCGCGTCGAGATCGGCGCGCCGGGCCATCCGCCGGTGCTGTGGGTCAAGGAGCCGACCGACCGCAACTGGATCGTGGTGCCCGTGCAGCCGCTGCGTCCGCCGCGCTCGCTGGACCGGATGCTGCTATGGCTCGGCACGATCTTCTCGGCCGGCGTGATCGCCGCGCTGTTCGCGGCCTGGCAGCTGCAGCAGCCGCTGCGCTCGCTCGCGCGCGCGGTCGCGCGCTTCGGTCGCGGGCAGCCGGTGCCGCCGCTGCGCGAGCGCGGCCCGCGCGAGCTGCGCCAGCTCACGCATGGCTTCAACCAGATGGTGGAACAGGTGTCGCAGGCCGACAACGACCGCGCGGTGATGCTGGCGGGCGTCGCGCACGACCTGCGCACGCCGCTTGCGCGGATGCGCCTGCGCGCGGAAATGATGGACGACGCGCGCTTGCGCGACGGCGTCGTGCGCGACGTCGACTCGATGTCGCACATCGTCGACCAGTTTCTGGTGTTTGCGCACGGCGGGTCCGATCGCAGCGAGCCGGTGCCGGTCGACCAGGCGTGCGAGCGGATCGCACGCAGCTATCGCGCGGTCGCGCCGAACGCGCCGACGGTCCAGACGCGGCTCGACGCCGATCCGGGCTTCCGGCTGCCGACGGCGACGCTCGACCGGATCCTGTCGAACCTGCTGGACAACGCGCATGCGTACGGCGCACCGCCCGTATTCGTCGAGACGGCGCGCACGCCGACCGGCTACGTGCTGGCGGTCAGCGACAGCGGCGGCGGGATTGCGCCGCGCGACCTCGCGGTCGCGACGCGGCCGTTCGTGCGGCTCGACCCCGCGCGCGGCGGCAACGGCCACAGCGGGCTCGGGCTCGCGATCGTCGAGCGGCTCGTGCTCAGGCTGGGCGGGGCGTGCGACATCGGCAACCGCCCCGAAGGCGGCCTGCGCGTCGCGATGACGTTCCCGTTCGAGGTCGTGCCGAAGGACGAACCCCACGCACAGGCCGCGTAAGCGGCTGCGGCGCCTGCCCGGGCCGGCAAGCGCCGCGCGGCATCATTCGCCGAACAGCGTGCCGAGCGTCTCGGCCGCGTTGCTGTCGATCGTGTTGTAGGTCACGGTGGTGGCCTCGAAGATGTAGACGGTCGTATAGCGGCCGAGGCGCTCCAGGATTTCCTCCTGCAGCGATTCCGGCACGACGTTCATGTTCAGGTACCACGCCGTCGACGACAGCCGCGTCTGGAACGACCCATACTCCTGCATCAGTTCGTAGAACGCGTCGGCATCCTGATCGCGGCAGACGATCACCAAGTTTCCTGCCATTCCCTTCCTCCCGCTCGTCGATCGATCCCCGGGGTCTGTTTACCTGTGGAGCGCGCATGCGTTGCCACGAGAACGGCCGCAACAGACCCCGGGGGCTAGCCCCGATCATACCCGCTTCGGCTCGTCCGGCTGTTGATGCCCGGCACGGTTTGCACCCGCGTGCCGCTGGCGGGTTCACGGCCGGCCCGGATCACGGCATAATTCGGGCCTGCATGCCGGCCGAAGGACTGCGGCCGGGCTGCTCCGTACCGTGCACCCGCCGTCCGCCCGCGCGCCGGGCACGATCCGTGCGCCGCCTGCGCGGCGGGCGCCGTCGCGCCGTCCCCGGACGGTTGTACCTGAAATACAGGTTGGTGTAGTGTCGTGCCGTCGCGGGCCGACTCGACCGCGACCGCGCGGGGCGCAGCTTGCACGCACGGCGCATTGCGCCCGCGCGAGATCGTCAGTCAATCGAATTACCGCGCCCGTGCGCTTTGCCATGAATCAACATCGACTGCCGGCTTCGTTCGGCCTTACCGGGGAGGGCGCCTGATGGACGTCGGATTCTTCAATCCGAACCGGACCGCCAACGCGTCCGCGTGGCGCGTTCTGCCGAACCGGTGGGACTTCATCGCGTTTCCGCTGATCATCTGCCTGATCGCGATGGCGGTCGTCGGCTTCCACGAAACGATGGCGCCGATCGGCGTGCTGCAGACGCAGAAGATCTCGCTCGATCCGTCGAACCTGCCCGAATACGCGTTGCGCACCACGCTGCGGATGCTGGCCGCGATGGTCGCGGCGCTCGTGTTTACGCTCGTCTACGGCACGCTCGCGGCCAAGAGCCGCCGCGCGGGCATGGTGCTGATCCCGATCCTCGACATCCTGCAGTCGGTGCCGGTGCTCGGGTTCATCTCGTTTACGGTCACGTTCTTCCTCGCGCTGTTCCCGAGCCGGGTGCTCGGCGCGGAGCTTGCGGCGATCTTCGCGATCTTCACGAGCCAGGCGTGGAACATGACGTTCAGCTTCTACCAGTCGCTGCGCACGGTGCCGCGCGATCTCGACGAAGTGTCGCGGGGCTTCCACCTGACTTCCTGGCAGCGCTTCTGGAAGCTCGAGGTGCCGTTCTCGATGCCGGGCCTGATCTGGAACATGATGATGTCGATGTCGGGCGGCTGGTTCTTCGTCGTCGCGTCGGAGGCGATCACCGTCGGCAACCAGACGATCACGCTGCCGGGGATCGGTGCGTATCTCGCGCAGGCCATCTCGGACAAGAACTTCGGCGCGATCGGCTGGGTGATCCTCACGATGACGGTCGTGATCCTCGCCTATGACCAGTTCCTGTTCCGCCCGCTCGTCGCGTGGGCCGACAAGTTCCGGATGGAGAACACGAGCTCGGGCAATGCGCCGGAGTCCTGGCTGCTCGACCTCGTGCGCCGCACGCGCCTGATCCATCAACTGCTCGTGCCGGCCGGCTGGTTCTTCGCCAAGGCGGCGCGGATTCCGCTGCGCCTGCCGCTGTCGGGCGCGATGCGCTTCACGCTGCCGCGCGTCGAGAAGAAGGCGTCGCGCACGGTCGACATCGCATGGGCGACCCTCGTGCTGATCGGCACGGCCTATATCGTGTGGCGGGTCGTCAGTTTCGTTTCGACCGGCGTGACGATGGCCGAGGTCGGTCACGTGCTCATGCTCGGGCTCATCACGCTGCTGCGCGTGGTCGTGCTGATCGCGGTCGCGTCCGTGATCTGGGTGCCGATCGGCGTGTGGGTCGGGCTGCGCCCGAGGCTGGCCGAGAAGCTGCAGCCGCTCGCGCAGTTCCTTGCCGCGTTCCCGGCCAACCTGCTGTTCCCGGTGTTCGTGATCGTGATCGCGCGCTTCCACCTGAACCCCGACATCTGGCTGTCGCCGCTGATCGTGCTCGGCACGCAGTGGTATATCCTGTTCAACGTGATCGCCGGCGCAACGTCCTACCCGAACGACTATCGCGAAGCGGCGACGAACTTCCGCATCCGCGGCTGGCAGTGGTGGCGGCAGGCGATTCTGCCCGGCATCTTCCCGTACTACGTGACCGGCGCGATCACCGCATCGGGCGGCGCGTGGAACGCGAGCATCGTGTCGGAAGCCGTGCAGTGGGGCAACACCAAGATCGAGGCGCACGGCCTCGGCGCGTACATCGCGCAAACGACCGCCGCCGGCGACTTTCCGAAGATCATCCTGGGCATCGCCGTGATGTCCCTGTTCGTCACCCTGTTCAACCGTCTGCTGTGGCGTCCGCTGTATGCCTTCGCCGAAGCGAAGCTGCGGCTCGACTGAGACCGATTGAGAGCGAAACGCGATGCACAATCCGAATGCTGTAAACGCCCCCGTCCAGACGTCCCAGCCGCCGCGCCTCGGCGAGGAAATCCTGCGCGTCGATCACGTCTGCCGCGGTTTCAACAAGACGCAGGGCGAGCTGCTCGTGCTCGACGACGCGAACCTGTCGCTGCGCGAAGGCGAGATCGTCGGGCTGCTCGGCCGTTCGGGCTCGGGCAAGTCGACGCTGCTGCGAATCATCGCCGGGCTGATCGAGCCGACCGGCGGTGAAGTGACCTACCTCGGCCAGCCGCTGCGCGGCCCGGCCGAAGGCGTCGCGATGGTGTTCCAGACCTTCGCGCTGTTTCCGTGGCTGACCGTGCTGCAGAACGTGGAGGCCGGCCTCGAAGCGCTTGGCGTCGGCGCGCGTGAGCGGCGCGAGCGCGCGCTCGCCGCGATCGACCTGATCGGTCTCGACGGTTTCGAGAACGCGTATCCGCGCGAGCTGTCGGGCGGCATGCGCCAGCGCGTCGGTTTTGCGCGCGCGCTCGTCGTCGATCCGACGATCCTGCTGATGGACGAACCGTTCTCGGCGCTCGACGTGCTGACCGCCGAAACGCTGCGTACCGACCTGCTCGACCTGTGGACGCAGGGCCGGATGCCGATCAAGTCGGTGCTGATCGTCACGCACAACATCGAGGAAGCCGTGTTCATGTGCGACCGGATTCTCGTGCTGTCGTCGAATCCGGGCCGCGTGATCGCCGAGATCAAGGTGCCGTTCAAGCACCCGCGCAACCGGCTCGATCCGGCGTTCCGCAAGCTCGTCGACGATATCTACGCGAAGATGACGGCCCGCCAGACCGGCGAGGCGACGAAGAAGGGGCTCGAGCTCGGCAGCTGGCTGCCGCAGGTGTCGACCAACCTGATGGCCGGCCTGATCGAAACGCTCGCGATGGCGCCGTACCACGGCCGCGCGGACATGCCGGAAATCGCGCGCACGCTGCATCTGGAAGTCGACGATCTGTTTCCGATCGCCGAAGTGCTGCAGTACCTCGGTTTCGCGGACGTGCGGGAAGGCGACGTGTTCCTGACGCCGCCGGGGCGCGTGTTCGCGGAATTCGGCACGCAGGAGCGCAAGCTGATGTTCGCGGATCACCTGCTGAAGCACGTGCCGCTGGCCGCACGGATCAAGAAGGTGCTGAACGAGCGCCCGGGCCATCGTGCGCCGCGTGTGCGCTTCGAGCAGGAGCTCGAGGATTCCCTGTCGGACGGCGCGGCCGAGGAAACGCTCGACGCGGTGATCGACTGGGGCCGTTACGGCGAGATCTTCTCGTACAACGATCAGACCGAGATCTTCAGCCTCGAGGACGTCGAGTCCTGATCGATCGTGCCGGGCCGTGCGGCCCGGCAGCCGCGTGCGCCGCGCCGCATGCATCACGCGCGGCGCATCGCCCAGTTACTGCAAATTGCCCCAGCGGTCGACGGCCGGTTCGGCCGACGCCCACTTCCAGTGCGTGCCTTGCTGGCACGCATTCGCGAAATACCAGTCGGCCTTGTCGCCGTCCTTCACCGAGAACGCGAATTCCTTGCACAGCGCGAGCGCCGACGAGTACGCGCGCGTGACGCGCACTTCGCCTTCGCCGTTTTCCAGCGGCAGCGTGTTCTTCACCTTCCACGGTTTCACTTCGCCGACGGCCAGGCTGCCGGCCGCCTTCGCGATCGCGTCCTGCTGGTTCTGATGGAGCTGCTTCATCGTGCGGTTGACGGCCTCGTCGGTCGCGGCCTGCACGGCAATCCCGACGCCGACGCCGACCGCCGGGTTCGCGGTGACGAGGCCCGTTGCCGCGCCGGCGAGCGCGCCGCTCGCCGCGCCGACCGACCCGCAGCCCGACAGCGTGGCCGCCGCCGCGCAAAGCGCGCCGATCGCCGCGATACGGATCGCGACGCTCATTGCAGCGCGCCCCAGCGTTCGGTTGCCGGTTCGGCCGACGCCCATTTCCACACGGGGCCGTCGCGGCAGATGGTGGCGACATAGAACGCCGATTGCGCAGCCTTGTCGGCCTTCGCGGGCGTGTCGACCGCGAACACGATTTCCTTGCAGTCGAGCGGACCGACGCTGATCGTCCGGCTGACCGTCACGCGGCCCTGCTCGTCGTCCTCGATCGGGAACGAGTGGTGCGTCGACCACGGCGCGACGCCGCCCACGTCGAGCGGGCCGGCCGCCTTCGCGATCTGTTCCTGCGTATAGCGGTGCGCGACGCGCTGCGAGTACTGGACACCCGCACGCGCGCCGGCCACGGCGCCGAGGCCGATGCCCGTCGCGACGGCGGCGTTGTTGGTGACCTTGGAAGCGATCGCGGCGCCCGCGATACCGGCACCGGCTGTCGCGCCTTCGCTGTACAGCGAGTTGCAGCCGGACAGCAGTGCAGCCGTGGCGAGTGCGGCCAGCACGACGCGCGCCGGCATGGCCCGGCGCGACAATTCGAAACGAGTGTTCATCCCTGAATGCAAGTCCTGTCTGGGTGAGCGGCGACGCATGCGCGCCCCATGCCGCGTCATTGTTTCGCAATTGTCATAGGAAAAATGCAAAGCTTTGACAAATCGCCGGACGGCATGCCGCGCGTGCGCGCGGCGCTATTTTCGGACAGGTGGCTGACGAGGGGTCGAAACGTTACAAATTGAAGGTAATTGTTACCTTGGCGCGCAAGGAACCGACCTAGACTGTTTTGTTATGGAATGTTTCTACGACGGCTTCGAGCCGCACCGCATATGAGACACCCAGCCATGCGCCGTTCGAAACGGTTTTCGCACCGGCCACCCGACGCGGGAGCAGACCAACCGCGTCCGCACACCGACGCACCATCCGCACCGCCTGCCGGCGCGCCCGGCGAGACGCCGTCCGACGGCGATCACAACCAGGGCGGCGCCCGCCCGGAAGGGCTCGACTATCAACGCGACCTCGGCCAGGAGCAGGACGCTTGATCCCGTCGTCGCATTCCGCTGCCGCATTTCATTGCATTTCTCGGAACTGAATCGCCGCGCGGCCGCCGTCGGGCAGCCGCGTCCGCCTTGGCGCGCGCGCCGCGCCAGCCAATCGAATCGAGGAGGGGAAGCCGCATGGGCAGATTGATCGTGGTATCGAACCGTGTCGCCGCCGGCGAGGACACGCGCCCGAGCGCGGGCGGCCTCGCCGTCGGCGTGATGGACGCGCTGAAGGAAACGGGCGGCGTCTGGTTCGGCTGGAACGGCGAGATCGTCGGTGCACCGGACGCCGAGCCCGCGATCCAGCGGGACGGCAACGTGACCTACGCGACGGTCGGGCTGACCCGGCGTGACTACGACCAGTACTACCGCGGCTTCTCGAACGCGACGCTGTGGCCGGTGTTCCATTACCGCGGCGATCTTGCGCGCTTCGACCGGCAGGAGTACGCAGGGTATCTGCGCGTGAACGCGATGCTCGCGAAGCAGCTCGCCGCGCTGCTGCGGCCCGACGACCTGATCTGGGTACACGACTACCATCTGCTGCCGTTCGCGCATTTCCTGCGCGAGCTCGGCGTGAAGAACCCGATCGGCTTCTTCCTGCACATCCCGTTTCCGTCGCCCGACATGCTGCGCCTCGTGCCGCCGCACGAGGAACTCGTGAAGTTCATGTGCGCGTACGACGTCGCGGGCTTCCAGACCGATGCCGACAAGCAGGCGTTCACCGACTACGTCGAGCGGCGCGGCATAGGCGCGGCGAGCGACGACGGGATGCTGCACGCGCACGGCCGCGTCGTGAAGGTCGCCGCCTATCCGATCGGCGTGCATCCGGACGCGATTGCGCAGGCGGCCGTCCAGTACGGCGCGCGCAAGCCGGTGAAGATGCTGCGCGAGGCGCTCGACGGCCGCAAGCTCGTGATGAGCGTCGACCGCCTCGATTATTCGAAGGGGCTCGTCGAGCGCTTCCAGTCGTTCGAGCGGATGCTCGCGAACGCGCCGGGCTGGCAGGGGCGCGTGTCGCTCGTGCAGATCGCTCCACCGACGCGTTCCGACGTGCAGACCTACCAGGACATCCGCGAAACGCTCGAAGGCGAAGCCGGACGCATCAACGGCCGTTTTTCGCAGCTCGACTGGACGCCGATCCAGTACCTGAACCGCAAGTACGAGCGCAACCTGCTGATGGCGTTCTTCCGGATGTCGCAGGTCGGCTACGTGACGCCGCTGCGCGACGGGATGAATCTCGTCGCGAAGGAGTACGTCGCGTCGCAGGATCCGGCCGATCCGGGCGTGCTCGTGCTGTCGGAGTTCGCGGGCGCGGCGGCCGAGCTGACCGGCGCGCTTCTCGTCAATCCGTACGACCTGTCGCAGATGGCCGAGGCGCTCGAGCGCGCGCTGTCGATGCCGCTCGCGGAGCGCCAGGCGCGTCACGAGGAGAACCTCGCGCGGCTGCGGGAGAACGACCTGTCGGTCTGGCGCGATACGTTCGTCGCCGACTTGCGCAGTGTCGCGGCGGCCGTATCGGTCACGCAGCGCGCGGGCCGGCGGGTCGCGCATGCGTGAGTTCGCGCAGGGAGCCGGGGCCGAGCGCGAAGACGCTACCGACGACGCCACCGGCCGTTTCTTCGTTGTGACGGGCGGCCCGGGCTCGGGCAAGAGCACGTTGCTCGACGCGCTCGAGCGCGCCGGTTTCGCGCGCTCGCAGGAGGCCGGGCGAGGCGTGATCCGCGACCAGGTGGCCGTCGACGGCCACGCGCTGCCGTGGCGCGACCCGGCCGCGTTCGCCGAGCTGATGCTGAGCTGGGAGATGCGCTCGTACCATCTCGCGCGGCATGCGCGCGGGCCCGTGTTCTTCGACCGCGGCGTGCCGGACGTGGTCGGCTATTTGCGGCTGACGGGGCTGGCCGTGCCCGCGCACGCGGAAGCCGCGGCGCGCCGTTTCCGTTATCACCGGCGCGTGTTCATCGCGCCGCCCTGGCCGGACATCTATGCGCAGGACACCGAGCGCCGGCAGGATTTCGCGGAAGCCGTGCGCACCTACGACGCGATGGTCGATTGCTATACGTCGTACGGGTACCGGCTGATCGAGTTGCCGCGCGTGAGCGTGAAGGCGCGCGTGCGCTTCGTGATGGACGCGCTCGACGCCGCCTGACGCGCGGGGGCGCCGGTGGGGGCGGCGCGCGTTGGTGTCAGGCCGCCGCGTCCGGCCGCGGCGACGCGATGCGCAGCATGCTCACGACCGCGGCCACCGCCGCGAAGGCCGTGGCGACATAAAGCGCGACCGTCGGCCCGCGATCGGGCGCGAGCCCGAAAATCAGCGCGACGAGCGCGGCGCCGAGCGTCTGGCCCGTCAGTCGCGCGGTGCTCAGCATGCCGCCGGCGCCGCCGCTGCGCTCGCGCGGCGCCGACGACAGCATCGCGCGGTTGTTCGGCGACTGGAACAGCCCGAAGCCTGCGCCGCACAGCGCCATCCGCCACACGATGTCGACGGTGCCCGGGTGCGCGCCGATCGTCGCGAGCGACAGCAGCCCGGCCGCGAACAGCGCGAGCCCGATCCCGCCGAGGATGCCGGCCGAATAGCGGTCCGACAGCACGCCCGCGAGCGGCGCGGCGAACACGATCACGAGCGGCCACGGCGTCATGTACAGGCCGGTCTCGACCTGCGAGAAGCCGAGCGAATTCTGCAGCCAGAACGGCAGCGCGACGAACGCGAGCATCTGCGACGTGAACGACGCCGTCGACGTATAGACCGACAGTGCGAACATCGGGATGCGCATCAGGTCGACGGGCAAAAGCGGCGCCGGCTGCGACAGTTGGCGTTTCACGAAGAAGTAGCCGACGACGAACGCGACGATCAGCTCGGCCGCGACGTACACATGACGTTCGCCGTGGCCGAGCCCGTCGACGGCCGTGATCAGCAGGCCGAACACGCACGCGTTCATCAGCGCGCTCGGGAAATCGTACGGCGCGTCGTGCAGCGGGTTGGCCGGCAGCGCGCGCAGGCTGCCGAGTACCGCGGCGATGCCGATCGGCACGTTGACCGCGAACAGCCACGGCCACGACGCGAACGACAGGATCGCGGACGCGACCGTCGGCCCGATCGCCGACGACAGCGCGACCACCATCGCATTGATCGACAACCCGCGCCCGAGCATCGACGACGGGTAGATCATCCGCACGAGCGCCGCGTTGACGCTCATGATGCCGGCCGCGCCGAAGCCCTGGATCACGCGCATCACGGCCAGCGTCGGCAGCGAGCCGGCGAGCGCGCAGCCGAGCGACGCCGCGGTGAACAGCGCGAGCCCGGCGATGTAGATGCGGCGATAGCCGATGCGCTCGCCGAGCGACGCGAGCGGCAGCAGCGTGATCGTGACCGCGAGCTGGTACGCGTTGACGATCCAGATCGACGCGGCGTCGGATGCGTGCAGGTCGCGCGCGATGGTCGGCAGTGCGACGTTCGCGATCGCGCCGTCGAGCACGGCGAGCGTGATGCCCAGTGCGACGCAGACGATCGCCCAGTAGCGTTGCGGAAGCGGCAGGCCGGTATCGGCGTTCATGGCTGGAGCGAAAGCGTGGTTGTCCGCGCGCCCGGTTGCCGGTTGCGTGCGCAACCATGCGAAAGGGCGGAGGCGGCGATGAACGGCCCGGCCCGCGCGGCTGCGCCGGACCGGGGCCGGTCGAGTGTATCACCGGGCCGCATTGCGCGACGCCGGCGCGCGCGGCTGCCGGCCGGCGCGGGCACTCAGCCTTCGAAGTCGAGGCCGCCGAGCCGCATGAGCGGGTCGGCCTGCGTGCGCGACGCGAGATCGATGTCGCGCGCGCCCTGCCACGCGCCCAGCTTTTTCGGCAGCGCGGCAAGGTAGTGCTCGAAGCGCTGCGGGCCGTCCGGCTCCATCAGCCGCTCGATTTCATCGGTGTCCCAGGTCAGCTCGAGATTCAGCGGATGCACGAAGCCGCTCACATGCTCGTGCGGCGCGCTGCGGATCTGTACGCGCGTCGGGTGCCCGTGCCCGCCGTACGGGACGACGTCGGTCAGCACGTGATCGGTGAAGAAGGCGGCGATTGCCTGCGCGATGCGCGGCGCGAATTCGGTATCGAAACGGCGGGCGGTTTCGGGCTGCATGAAGGCGTCTCCTGTGTGCCGAAAATCGTAGCACGGCGGCGATGCGATTCGGTGTGCGTGATACGCGTAATGGCGCGTTACCACTTGCTGCATCTATTACGGCCGCGTGCCGCCACAATGCATCGCATCCAGTACCACTTCGCGTGGGAGTCCATCATGAAAAAGATTGCCGCAGTGTGTGTCCTCGCCGGTTCGCTCGCCGTGGCGGGCCCGGCGTCAGCGCATGGCCGCGACGGCGGCGCCGTCATCGGCGCGTTGATCGGCGGCGCGGTGCTGGGCGCGATCGTGACGTCCGCGATGAATCCGCCCGTCGCGTACCAGGCGCCCGTCTACCAGGCACCGGCCTATCAGCCGCCGACGTACTATCAGGCGCCTGCGTACCAGCAGCCTGCCTATCCGACCTACCAGCAGGCGGAGTATCAGGACGACGGCCCGAACTATTGCTACGACCGCTACCAGCGCGCGTATGTGTGCGGTGCGCCGGTGTCGCGCGGCTATGCGCAGCCGGCCGGGTGGTAAGCGGGCACGCATGTGGCGTGTGGGCAGGGCGGCGCGGGATTGCTGATATCGCCTGACTTCCGGTACGCCTGACGACAAAAGGCCCTCGCGGTGATGCGAGGGCCTTGTTTTTTTTACGGCCGTCTATCGGCTTGTAGCAACCACGGGCGGGCCGTGCGTGGATACAAACGGTTGCAATTGCGTCAGTGGCGATGACCGCCGCCGTTGCCCTGGCCGCGCCCGCCGCCGCCGTCGTTCCAGTCGGCGCGGCGTCCGTCGCCGCGGCCCCAGCCGCCGTGACGGGCGCGCTCGCCGCGGTCGCGATCCCAGCCGCCGCGGTCGTGATCCCAGCCTCGGCGGTCGCGATCCCAGTCGCGCCCGCCGCCACCGCCCCAGATGTTGACCGTGCCGTACACGGGCGACGGCGCGTAGGCCGGGCCGTACGCGTAGCCCGGATCGGAATAGTAGGTCGATCCGTAGCCGTATCCGGCGTCCGGCCCGACGACGCAGCCGGCCAGCAGGGCGGTGACGCCGGCGGCAGCAATGAGCTTCAGCATGATGATCTCCGTTGGTTTCCGTATAAGTACCGCGCACGGGGATTGCCGGCTGTTTGCAATTGTGTCGTGAAATTACAGCGCCGTAAGGTCTTGCGACGAAAGTGTTAGCATCCGGAGCTCATTTGTTTTTCAGGAGCACATCGATGAAATTCGCGATCCGGGCCGCGCTGGCCGCTTTCTGCGTCACGACTGCCGCCGCGTGCGTGGCTGGCCCCGCATCGACGGCCGCCGTGCCGGCCGAGTCGATCAAGATGTTTCCGCAAGCAGCGGCCGGCCAGCAGCGCGCCGTGATCGCGCTGCCCGCGCTCGAGAACGAGGGCGATGCGCGCGTCGAGCTGATGATCGGCAAGACGCTGCAGACCGACTGCAACCAGCAGTGGTTCGGCGGCGAGCTGACCGCCGAGGACGTGAAGGGCTGGGGTTATACGTACTACCGGCTCACCGACGTGAAGGGGCCGGCGTCGACGCTGATGGCGTGCCCGGGCCAGGCGCCGCAGCAACGGTTCGTGCAGGTGCGCGGCGACGGCCAACTGCTGCGCTACAACAGCCGCCTGCCGCTCGTCGTGTATGTGCCGGACGGCTTCGAGGTGCGCTATCGCGTGTGGCATGCGTCGAAGGATGTGCAGCACGCGGCGAAGCAGTAACGTAGCGGCTCGCGCGGCTTCGGCGTCCTGCGGCTAGACGCCGCTCGCGCCGACGAGCGCCGGCCACGCGGCCAGCGCGGCCTGCGCGATCGCTTCCAGATCGCGACGGCTCGCGCCGTCGCGCGCCTGGATCGACATCCCCTGTTGAACCGTCACGTAGTACCGAGCGATTGCATCGAGGTTCGCGTGTGCCGCGATCTCGCCGGTCGCGACACCTTGCCTGAGGCGCTCGCGCAACGCATCGACCGTGCTTTCGCGCATCGCGATCAGCGTTTGCCGGACGGTGTCGGAACGCTCGGCCGGGTGCAGCGCCGACAGCACGATCAGGCAGCCGGCCGGCTTCGAGCGCCGCGTGAACACGCGCGCGGTATCCATCAGGTAGTTCCGCATGGCGTCGTGCGCGCTGCCGGCCTGTTCGACGCCGTCCCAGATTTCCCGTCCCTCCGTTGCGCGGTAGTGCTCGAGCGCCTGCCGGAACAACGCTTCCTTGCTGCCGAACGCCGCATACAGGCTCGGTGACGCAATGCCCATCGCGGCCGTCAGGTCCGCCATCGACGCACCCTCGTAGCCGAGCCGCCAGAACACCTCCATTGCGCGATCCAGCGCCGCTTCCTTGTCGAAGCTTCTCGGTCGGCCCCGTTCAGCCATTGCATCCATCCCTTCGTCGATATCTGTATCGATCGATAAAATAATTCAATTGACAGCGCCGCGCAACGTGCCACATTCTGTGTCGACCGTTACATAAATAAGGAAAGGAACGAACATGAATCGACTTCAGGGCAAGCGTGCACTGATCACGGGCGGCAGCCGCGGCATTGGTGCGGCCATCGCTAAACGGCTGGCGGCCGATGGCGCGGACGTCGCGATCACTTACGAAAAATCGGCTGAGCGGGCGCAGGCCGTCGTCGCCGGTATCGAGGCGCTGGGTCGGCGCGCCGTCGCGATCCAGGCCGACAGTGCCGATCCGGTGGCGGTGCGCAACGCGGTCGATCGTGCCGCGGAGGCGTTCGGCGGTCTCGACATCCTCGTGAACAACGCGGGGATCTTCCGCGCAGGCGCGCTGGACGACCTCACGCTCGACGATATCGACGCGACGCTGAACGTGAACGTGCGCGCGGTGATCGTCGCGTCGCAGGCGGCGGCGCGGCATCTCGGGGAGGGTGGGCGCATCGTGTCGACCGGCAGTTGCCTCGCGACGCGCGTGCCCGATGCGGGGATGAGCCTCTATGCGGCGAGCAAGGCCGCGCTGATCGGCTGGACGCAGGGGCTCGCGCGCGATCTCGGGCCGCGCGGCATCACGGTCAACATCGTGCATCCGGGGTCGACGGATACCGACATGAATCCGGCCGACGGCGAACATGCCGGTGCGCAGCGTTCGCGGATGGCGATTCCGCAGTACGGCAAGGCCGATGACGTGGCGGCGCTCGTTGCGTTCGTCGTCGGGCCGGAAGGGCGGTCGATCAACGGGACCGGGTTGACGATCGATGGTGGCGCGAACGCGTAAATGGCGATGCCCGGCGTGATTTGGCCGGGCGGCGTTGCGTTCGTTATCGGCAGCCGAGCCGTTGATGCTCGGTTTCCAGGTCGGCCCGCTTGTCGTAAGCGCGCAGTTCGTTGCGCGGCTTGCCGTCCGGGCCGATTCCGCGCACGATTTTCTGGCCGCGGTCGGGTGCATGCGTTACAGCGTCGATGCCGGCGGCCAGTTCCCGGCAGCGTGCGTCCGGGGACGCGCTTTCCGGGCGCGGCGCTGCCGCGCCGGTGACGTTGGCGATGCCCGGGCTGACATAGCGCTGCTTCGCGTGCGCGGTGCCGGATGCGGTGCCGGTATCGGCGGCGTTCGCCGTGCCGGTCAGGGTCGAAAGCGCGGCCAGTGCCGCGATCGTTCGAATCATGGTCGGGTCCTTGGGTCCGTTGTACATGCAAAGGTTCGGGATTCTACGCAATGCCCGATGCGTGTCCGGGGCGATCGGGCAAAGTGCGATCGCATGTCGCATGTCATCGAAATGAATTGGAGAGGATCGCCGACGGTTTGTGCGTGAGGCGCACAGCGCGGCGGGGCGGGCGAAGGAGTTCATTTACAAAAACGCCGGGCGTACTTACGATGAGGCCACCTCGGGCTCGCAAGAAATCGTATGCGTACAGTCGATCGAGTGATGCTTGCCGCGCTTTGTCTTGGCGTCACTGCGTGCGGCGGCGACAATGCTGCGCCGGCAACGCAGACGGTTGCGAGTACACCTACATCCGCCGCTGAGCCTGCCAGTGCGGCATCCGGCACGACGCCTTCATCGACGAATCCCACCAGCCCGGCGCCGACGGCCAGTCCGGCCGGCGCGACGCTTTCGCCCACCCCTGGCGCAAATCCTGTTCTCGTCGCCGACGTGACGGTCTTTCCGGCCGCCGACGGCAGCGATCAGGCCGACGCGCTGCAAAAGGCATTCGACAGCCTGAAGGCGGGCCAGCGCCTGGTCATCGCGCCGGGCCGCTACGTCGTCGGGCATTCGCTCGCGGTGACCGTGCCCCGGGTGGTGGTTTCCGGATACGGCGCGACGCTGGCCGCCACGAATCCGGCCGACCAGACGATCGTGATGAGCGGCGCCGGCTCGACGCTCGTGGGCGTGACGCTGGCCGGCACCGGCACGACGCGGCTCACGACGCCGGCTTCGACCAAGGTCGAGGTGACGGGGGCGGGCGTCCAGGTGCTTCGCGTGACGATCGACGGCGGCGCCAGTGGCGGAATCTTCGTGTTCGGCGGCAGCGGCGTTGCGATCGTCGGCAATACGGTTCGTGCGACGCTGGCCGACGGCATCCACACGACCTACGGTTCGACCAACGTGCTCTTGCAGAACAATACGGTGACGGGCACCGGCGACGACCTGATCGCCGTCGTCAGCTATGTCGGCGACGGCCGCGTCAACAGCAATGTGCTGATCGACCATAACGCGGTGTCCGGCAACGCATGGGGGCGCGGCATTTCGGTGGTCGGCGGCCAGGCCGTGACGATCTCGAACAATACGGTCGACGGCGTGCAGAAGGCGGCCGGCATCCTGGTTGCACAGGAGGACAGTTGGAAGACCTACGGCGTGTCGAACGTCGTGATCACCGGCAATGTCGTGGCCAACATCCAGAATTCGAATGTGAACAACGGGTTGCAGCCGACGCAGCAGGCGGCGATCGAGCTCGACACGTGGACGGGAACGGTCACGGACGTCGCGGTGACCGGCAACCGTGTATCGGGGGCCGGTTATGCGGGTTTCCGGGCGTATGGAAACGTGTGCTCGTTCAGCGTGACGGGTAACACATTCTCGTCGATCGCCGGCTCACCGGTGTCGCTGCTGTCGAGTGGTTGTGCGGCGAGCCAGATCGTCGTCGATGCGAACCGGCTGGGCGACGGCAGCGTGCTGGCAAGGCCGTCAGGGGCGTCGGCGACGGGGGCGCTTACCGTAACGGGGGCGGATGCGAGTCTTATGCCGCAGGTGCGGACGGGGGTGATGTGAGGAGCGGGGGACTGGGTGCGGTCGCCTGACGGCGTTCTGCGTGCGCGGTTCCGGCAGGTCGAGTCCGACGGCAAGTCGTAAACAGGGGCGCGTGCGGGAAATTTTCTGGTCCCCGACAGAATTCATGTTTGCTTTTCAGTAAATGGTTTGCGCGCTATACAACGGATTTGTGCCCCCAAAAGTGCCCCTGAAAGGAGCTGCTGAAGAAACGGGGGTGAATCGTGGCACCGATTCGGTGCCCTCGCGTGTAGCTCGTTCGGGCAATACGCGAAGCACATGCAAGTCGCCATCCCTTGCGCCCAAGTGCTGGAACATGAGGCAGTGGTGGTGGGGCTTCATCCAGCAAAGGAATGGCTCGGATGGAAGCTAAATCACCTAATGTGTAACAACGCTTGGTTGCAATCTCAAGCTGAGATACTGTCGCTTCATGCGAGTCATCTCCAACAAAGCCTTGACCGACTTCGCCGCCAAGCATCCGGACGCTGGCGTGCCGCTCCAGATATGGAGGAAGACGATCGAGGCTGGAACATTCGGCAGCTTTGCGGACCTGAAGAAAGCCTTCAATGCGACAGACAAGGTTGGGGCGTTCTACGTGTTTGATATCGGCGGCAATAAGTTCCGGATCATTGCTGCAGTGCACTTTAATGTGCAGACGTTATATGTGCGTCATGTATTCACGCACAAGGAGTACAGCAAATGGAAGCCTTGAATCTTACGCGGAATGACATCGAGGAGCTGGCCGCGCACTTCGAGGCTATCTCCCAAAAGGTGCCGCTTCATCCGATCAACTCGGATATTGAGTACGACTTCGCTGTGCGAGCGTTGAATGCGCTGCTTGACGCAGGCGCAGCTGACGAAGGGCATAGACTCGCGCCACTCGCCGCCACGCTGGGCGACTTTATCAGTGAATATGATGAAGGACATCACCAACTGCCAGATGCATCTCCCGCTGATGTCCTCAAATATCTGATGCTGGAGAATGATGTCCGACAGGCTGATCTTCCCGAGATTGGGAGTCAGGGGGTTGTTTCGGAAATCCTCAGTGGGAAGCGGGAGTTGAATGTACGACAGATCGCGGCATTGGGCCGTCGATTCAATGTGAACCCAGTGGTATTCCTGCCGATCTGATTGATTCGACCGTCCACGGCGCGAGCCGTCCTAAGTCCGCCGCAGCCATGCTGCGACAGCCTCCCGAGCCCGGGCGTATCACATCAAGCCCCGCCCCGAGCGGGGCTTTGTTCTCTTGGGCCGACCTTGTGCTCGTCCTCCGGCGATGAATGGTTTCGCGCATCCAGGCAGGCGCTCGTCAAGTATGGGGTAGGCGCAAAACCAGCGGAAGCCGCCAGTTTCATGTCCGATCGATTTCCGATTCGGCGATTTGGAAGCCACCGTCGAAGGCTTCATCCATCTGGTCAGCAATGAATTGGCCGACTACCTTGTGCCCGTCGATATATACGTGGAACGGCCATTTGTCGGAGCGGATTTCGTAGCCGGTCACGACCTCGATCGTTCGACCTTTGTAAGTGTCGGTTTGGACGTTGCGGACGCCGGTTTCGGTTTGGATTCGCGCCACGGCAGTGCTCCACGAACTCGATGGTGCATGCTAGCACGATGCTGCGGTTGTTCCCCAGCCGAGGACACGTCGGCCGAGTCATATCAAGATACTTCGCCCGACAAGACGGCTTCGTGACGGAGGGTGTGCCGCCAGGATTCTGCTCGGATTTGGAGTTTCCATGGAATGCATCTGCTTCTAGCACGTATTGGTACTGAACCTGAAAGTCTGGGGATTGCCGCTACAGCGACCGGAGCTCTGTTCCGGTCCGGCATCATACTTAGTAGTACTTCTGACCTAGCAATCTGTGCGATATTTCTTGACATTAGACCCTAGGGGTCTAATATTGTGTTCATGTGGTAGTGCACTTTGCGCAGCCCTCATCCCGAAAGGAAAGACCATGAAATTCCTGTTTCACGCTCGCCCATTCGAGGCATACCGCAATGCTGTACACCCCCCCGACGACGAAGAACCTTGCCGATCTCAAGCACGAGCTGGGATATACCGGTAAACAGCTTGCAGAACTATTCGGCCTAGCTGGCGATCACCAGTGGCGCAAATATACGGGCGGAAACACACCGCGCCCAATGGGGCCGCAGATGCTGTTCTTTGCGGCGGCTCGGCTTGAGTTGGATGAAAAGACGCTCAATCGCGTACTTAAACGTATGCAGGACATCGGCGCGACCATCGATCTCAACGCCGAAGTGCTGGACTCCACCCACGAGGAATAACTGCGGTAGCGACAGCTTCGCTGCGTCGCCGTTGTCACGAGGGCCGCCTTGCTATGGGGAGGCGAATACGATATTCGGCGTCAACGTGCAGAATCATTTCGACACATCTAGCAACGAAGAGCGGCGACCAAGGTGTTGGCGCACCAAGGCCGCCTGACCACAACCAAGCCGTAAGGAGCTTGAATCATGGCTGACATCTATTTTACCGAGCAGGAGCGCCCATCGCGCAAAACCACCGGCACTGACTCGCCCGTGACCGACTTAGAAATTGCGACGCGACGCGACTTGTCGTTTACAGCGACCGACGACAGCCCTGGTATTAGGTCCAATTGGAACGTCTCGCACGATATGAACGGGTATTGGCACGATGGCGTCCGAGTCGGGCGACGATATTTCGCCGAGATTGCAGAGCTGGCCGCCAAGGACGAAGAAGAAGCCTTCGATGCCGTCCTGTACGCCATCATGGCCCGCGAATGGAACCACACTCGAGACGGCGCTGGATGGGGTATCGAGCACGGATTTTCCGAACGCTTGGCCGCCGCCACGATACTTGGGCTGCGTGCAATGAGAAATGGCACCGCCCCTTACGACCCCGAAAGCTCGGTGGCGTGCGACGAAGAGGTGAGCCATGACTAACGCCAATCCCGCGCTGTCGGCACTGCCGGCCCGTATTCCGGGCATATCGATGCTGTACGACGAGGACAGCAACTTCAGATATGCGCTCTTGCTTGACCTTTCCAAATTCGAACCCGCGAAGTACGACCGAGATGCGCTTTTCGAGAGATTTAGCAACCGGCTGATGAGCGAGTACGAGCGCCTTGAGTCGCATATCGAAGCCGCACGAGCAGTCGGGGATCTACCCATTTCCGGTGGTTGTGATGGCGATGCGGTGTCGCTGAGCATGCCGATCGACGAAGTGATGATGATCGAAGTAATTCCGACGGCGATCGATCGGGAAGCGTTCGCGCGTTGCTTACCGGCCAAGGTGGGCGACTTCATGGATTGGCTGCTGTGCGGTGACCCGGACGATTAATCGCAAGAACAATTACCCCTGCGGTTGCTCGTGAGGGTGGCCGCTCTTCCATAGGAGCCGGTTATGAGGCTCGAACAATACGAAGTTCGCGACCGCGCATACGGTGCGTGGCATCGTGCGCCGTCGATTCGCCGATATTTGCAGGCGACTCAAGCCGAATCACTGACGATGGTTGACCTCGATTCGGTGCTGTTCACGGAATACGACAACGGCGCCAAGATTCCCTTGGCTCTCGTTGAAGTGGCCCGCGACATCGGCCAAGAGAAGCCGGCTGGCGTGATACAGCATCTGGCTCAGATCGCCGATGTGCCGGCCTATGTCGCCCTATACACGCCATCCGATGCGGCGAATCCAGCCAACCCCAATTGGTCGGACATCATGGCATTCCGCGTAAAGCGCCTGTGGCCGTGCCCCGAATCCGGCTGGCGCGTCCTCTCCCCGGCGCAATGGGCGAGAGCGCTGGTGCAGATCCGCGGGTGGCAGATGCGGCGTTTCGAGGTGAGAGCGGCCGCGAATGACGACCGGTTCTAACGGCTGTCAGTTAACCGAAGCGGACGAAATCGATGAAAGGAATTTGGGTCATGGGCGGCGTATATATTGGCGCAGCGTTGTGTCTGCATGTGTTATCGGCCAGCGCTCAGCAACTGTATGATCAGCCAACAGACGACGATCTGCGTGCTGCATATTGCTTGAGCATTTCGGAGGCGATGCTTTCGGATCTTCAGGCAACGCGCAAACAGTTGTTGGACGCTGGCGCGGCGGGGACCAAGCTCGACAACATAACAGCTAGCTCCATCGTCGCTCTCACCGACCGAGCGAACCGGCTGCGCGCATATGTTCTCCCCAAGGCACTTGCGAACGATAACGCGGCGGTTGGTCTTTCCGCCGCCGAGCAGCGTGGTAGACAGGACCTGGCAACGTTAGGTTCTGACGAAGGAATCAAAGCTTGCGCGAGAGTCTGTACCTCGATTCCTGAACCTCGTACTCCGGACAATGACCAAGGCGGGATGCAGTGCGCCCAGAAATGTGCGCCGCAGATATCCGAGCGCATTCGCAAGTGTGCCGACCTGTCTTGGCTGCCGTATTAGTTTCCTCTGCTTGATACATATGAAAACGAAGTTCAAAGGTTCACTTGGCAAGCCGATATTCGTGAAGCCACCATCGCTGTTCGAATTCGTCGATTCTGAGGAAGCTGCGCGTCGGAAGTACAGCGAGTCGATTTCTGTCGCAAGGACAGAGAAGTTGCCACTTCTGTTCAAGCATTACGGGGTTCAACAAGGAGATTTTGTGGCGCTTGCCATGTCTATGGCGGTAGACCTGATCCCCGGTTTCCAGGTCGAAACCGAAGTCAAGCGCGCTGGACCGAAGACGAAGTGGGATGATGTCGCCAGGGGTTACCTCGCAGTGGAGCTAGAGCGACAGCGACAGAGGAATCCGCGGCAGAGCATCAAGGCTGCGGCCGGTCATCTGGCTAAACGGGAACCGTGGAAAAGCTATGTTAGTGGTGCTGATCCGGCAGAGCGCTTACGTCAAGAGTATGAAAATGCGAAGAATGCCCGGTGGACGAAGGTATGTCGGGATGCGTTTCGCTACCACGAGGCGACGGGCACTGTGTCTGAATGGGACGAGACAATCCTGAAGCTCGGGACCTAAGGCGCTACGATCTGCGGCACATCGATCGCATTTGCCGGAAATTAAAGCTGTAGATTAATTCGGATCGGGGATTTTATACTCCCACCATGAGCAGCATGCAAACGACGCCAAGGAGCGACAAAGCATGCGTGCAAATGCCGAAACCAATAAGGCCCTCGCGACGCTTCCCGCGGTCGGCTTCTCGCGCTGGAATCAGCTTCAGCTGTTCATTCCGGTCAGCCGTGAAACGTGGCGCAAGTTAGTGAAAGAAGGTCGCGCCCCGCAGCCGCAGCGCTGGACTGAACGGTGCACGGTTTACAGCAATGAGGAAGTGCACCGCTGGATGAAGAACCCAGCCGCCTACCAAGCGCAAGCGATGGCTGCGTGAGGGGGCATCGATGACAAACAATAAAAAAGCCGCCACCCTTGAAGGTGCGGCTCAAAACAAAGCTCAAGCTCACTATAGCAGCAACGATGCCGCAGCTCAACGGCATCGAATTCTCGATTTCCTGCGTCAATACGGCTCGCTATCGACGTTAGATGCGCGGCACAAAATTGACGTCATGCACCCGGCGGCGCGCATCATGGAGCTGCGGCGCATCGGGGTCGAGATCTCGACGATTTGGACCCAGGAAGCTACGCCCGAAGGTAGTTGGCATCGCGTTGCACGCTACCACCTGATGCGGGAGGTAGCGGCATGACGCGGCCGTCATTCCAGTTCTATCCAGGCGACTGGCAGGCGAACAGCAACCTCCGACGCTGTACTCATGCTGAGAAGGGCGTCTGGATCGACGTGATGTGCCTCCTGCACGATTCCGAAGAGTACGGCGTTCTCCGCTGGCCGCTCAAAGAAATTGCGCAGGCGATCGGTGCTCCGCTCGCGATGCTCAGATCGATCATCACCAAGGGCGTGCTGAAGGGAGCCGACAAAGGGCAGACGTGCGCTGCGTTCATCTACGTTCCGAGATCCGGTCGACGTGACGGTGATCCCGTAACGCTCATCGCGGAGCAGGAAGGGCCGATCTGGTACTCCTCGAGGATGGTCAAGGACGAGCATGTGCGCTCGGTCCGTGGTGAATCGTCTCGCTTCCCAATCGATGGCGATGATGCACTGAAGGCAGCACCAAAGGTGGCCTTGGGCGATAGCACCAAAGCTTCACCAAAGCCCCCCTTAGGTGACGGCTCTTCATCTTCATCTTCGTCTTCAAACAAACAAAAACAACGCGCTCCGCGCTTCGATGCGCAGGCGCATCTCGAGTCTTTCGGAGTTCCGCCTGAGATCGCGAAGGACTGGCTTGCAGTTCGCAAAACCAAGCGTCTGGCGCCGACTGTGACGGCTTTCGATGATGCAAAAGCCGAGGCAGACAAAGCGGGGATCTCGATGGCGGACGCAGTGCGCACCTGCGTCATTCGTGGATGGGGAGGCTTCAACGCATCGTGGTTGAGCGAGCCGTCCGGACGCGTTAATGGCCACCAGGCCGAAGGGATCTTCGGGTGATGGCCATGAACCTACGTTTTCCGCAGAACTCATCCGAGCTGATAGCTATGCGCAAGAGCGGCAACGTGCCGGAACTACCGGTGTTGGTCACGCTTGTCGGTCCGTTGTCATGGGCGAATGTGACGCTCAGCGCGACGCCAAGCGAGCGTTACGACTGGCGACCGGTTACAGCATTGGACGTCGAGGTGTTCGCGTCCATACACGTGCCGTGGAGTGACCTTCTGAGCACGCTGTCGGATATCGCCGCTGCAGTACCTGACACGCTGGTGCTGACCTTCCGCGAAGGTCCGCGTGTGCATTGCGGCGAGGCGCATGTTGTCCCGGGACAGGATTTCGCGCTGTTTGACTGGTTCCCGATGGCGATCGCACCGATCTGTTGGCCCGCGTCGCACGTACTTGCTCGACGCCTGTTCGACGTATTGGGCGACACGATTCCGAATCCGTACGACGACGCCTGCGACCTCGCAATGCAGGTGGTCGCCGAAGCTCATGAGAATGCCAAGGAGGTGGCCTGATGGCCCGAACGATTCCCGATTCGATCGACTGGAACGCCTATCTCAACGATACAGACGACGGCCGAGCGGACGTGCGCCGCGCGAGCGAGTTTATCGAGGACCTGGTCGAGCACCTGCACAGCCCGAAGGAAGTCGCGCCCGGTACCGAGTCGCCTTGGGCCACCGTTGGCGATTCGCTCCGCTTCCGCGAGGGCGAGGTGACGCTGTGGGGCGGCGTGAACGGCCACGGCAAGTCCGCCGTCCTCGGCGAGGTGATGCTTCATGCCATGTCGGCCGGCGACCGGGTATGCATCGCGTCGATGGAAATGCGCCCGATCGCGACGATGGAGCGCCTCGCGCGCCAGGCAGCGGCCACCGATAAGCCGGCGCCTGAATTCATCCGCGGCTTCGGTCGCTGGACGGACGAGCGACTATACGGCGAACAGGAAGGGCGTCTTTCGGCTCGCGAGTGCCTGAAAACCACCATGCGCCTGTCGCCTGATCGCATTTTCCTGACCGAGCTGCGCGACGATGCCGCGTGGGACTACATCAAGAGCGCGAACACCGGCCACCCCGGCGGCATCTTCTCGACGCACTCCAACAGCGCGGCCGAGACGCCGAGCCGTATCGCGGACCTTGTGAAATCGTCCGAGGTCGGCCGGATGCTCGACTACGACATGATCCTGCGCACGATTCACGCGACGCTCGACCTCATCATCTACATGAAGGATTGGGACGTTGTAGAGCTGCTTTATGACCCGCTTTTCAAGAAGCAAAACGCCGCGAGATAAGGAGGAGGGCCATGAACCATTTGAATCACACCAATATCTTCTGGCTCGTCGCGGCCGCGATCGTTGCGACGATCGCATACCGGAAACTCGCTCCCTATCTATGGGGGCGCATAAAGGGCGCGACGGTTCTCGATCACGTCCAGCGCGTCGCCCATGAACAGAAGCAATACCAGCTCAAGCAACGCGACCTGAACATGACGCGGCAGAAAGCTGTACGCGTGCGCGCGATCAACGCCGGCGTCCTGATCGGGTTCATGTGCCTCGCCAGCTACCTCATGCGCCAGACGGGCTTTCAAGTCACGAATAACACCATCCTGTCGTTCGGTGTGTATGTCGTCATCGGCCTGGTCGCCTGTTCGCTCGTCAGGGCCGTGCCTGCCGAGCTGTTCGCCGGACTCAACTGGCACAGCCGCATCGACGTGCGGCTTTATTACGTGTGGCTCTGGCCGCTGAATGTCATCAAAGCGATCCGTCGCAAACACTGAGGACTTAAACAACCATGACTGAGAAACCTACCCGCAAATCGTCCCCGCGCCTGCTGCTGCCGATCGTCAAACGTGAGCCTGAAAAAACGAAGCTGCCGGTCAACCTGTCGCAGGAAGTGCACGCCGATTTGCTCGCCTACCAGCGGGCCTATCAGGATATGAACGGTGCGGAGGTGTCGCTCGACTTCATCATCGAGCATGTACTCGTACAGCACCTGAAACGCGACAAGGCGTTCCAGACGTGGAAGGCCACCCATAAGAGCGGCAATTGATATAAGCGGGGACGTGCGAGGTGACCGTCCGGAGGTTCATACCTGTTGACCATCAGAGTAACGTGGGGAAAATAATGCCAACCCAAACTTATGAGGAACTCATCGCTGAGCGCGACGCAATCCAGCGGAAAGTGGATGAAGCTTTCGCGCACGAGCGCGAGCTGGCGTTCGCCAAGATTCGGGAGCTGATGCAGCAGTACAGCATTCGCGTTGTCGATTTGACGCAGCGCACTCGTTTCAAGCTCGGCAAGCCGAAGGTCAAATATTGTGATCCCACGACCGGCAACACGTGGACGGGGCGCGGTCGGCCGCCTGGCTGGATGCAGGGCCGCGACCCCGCCGAGTTTTTGATTGACCGTCCTGGCAAGCAAAGCAAGTGACAACCACAGAGCGGGGCGCAGCCCCGTTTTGACAATCAACCTACTGAGGACGTTTATGGAGATTCAAAGTATCGCAGTGTGTACGGGGCGGTATTACACCGCGAAGGGTGCCTTCAAGATTCGGACTTGTTCGTACTCTAGGCGTCTTGTCGGGCGTTTCGAATGTCGCTGAACGACCCGCTTCGGCCCTTCGGCCCGACATGACCTCGACGGCGTCTTCCAAGCCATAACGGCCGTTCGCACGGGCCTAAATTCGACAGCCTGCTAGTCTAGTAATCGGGCGCGGCGTCGCAATGAATCCGTAAGCCAGAAAACGGCACGAACATGCCGTTTCTCATTGGGAGCCTGAACCGTCTAACTCTCTACTTTCCATACTGCACTCCCCAGTATGTGGCCGCATCGACGAATGTTCGATAGGCGTCGCGCTCGTCGGTCAGTTTGTCAGCCTCGGATTTCGGAACGGTCTTACGTAGCTCGGCGCGCTGATTGAGGTCGCGCTCTTTGTCGGGCGCCAGTGCGTTCCAGTTGGCGTATTGCTCCATTATGAGGATGGTGGCGCCTGCAGCGCCCGGGTGGCTGTTCACCAGAATCCGGTAGTCCAGCAGCGTGCCGTTTTTCTTGGCAACCTCCTCAGCTGGCACGAAGCCCCGCCGCAGGTTCTTGAGATAGTCGTCGACCTTGCTAGGTGGCACCCTAACTTGCGTGACCTCCCAGACCTCCTTGGACGGCGCATAGTCTACCCACATCTCAGCCCAGGCAATACGACCGACCGCGAAAGCGAGGACCGCAGCACCAATAATCCCGATCATTCCGCGCATGACTATTCCCTGTGTCATCAGACGTATCAAGCGATTGCCGTCCACCGCAGTCGGCGGGACTCCCAGCGCAATTTCAGCAGCCGCTGCAAGTGCCAGTGTGGGCTAGCGCGGCAGTCGCCACCGCGTAGACCCCAATGCCACCGGTCAGAGTGGCCAGCAGCGCCAAGACAAGCGAAAGCCTCTTGATCACCTTTCTAATCAGATTCTCCTGATCAGCAACCGCTGCACGGGTCGGCGTGCGCCGCCGGCGCAGTCGCCACCGCGTAGACCCCAATGCCACTGGCCAGTGAGGCCAGCAGGGCAACGGCAAGTGAGAATCTCTTCAGCACGGTCTTCATCGGATTTCTCCGGTCAGCAGTTATTGCACGGGTCGGCGTGAGCCGCCGGCGCAGTCGCCACCGCGTAGACCCCAATACCACCGGCCAGCGAGGCCAGCAGCGCAACGGCAAGTGAGAATCTCTTCAGCACGGTCTTCATCGGATTTCTCCGGTCAGCAGTTATTGCACGGT
>NZ_CATKIF010000056.1:0-414 GCF_949752865.1 Burkholderia sp. IT-111MI5
TCTCGCAAAGTTGAGCGCTCACGCTTATCGGCTGTTGATTAAGACAGACTAGCTGTCTGCGGTTAAACCGGTTATGATGCCGGCCGCTTTCAACAATCTTCAATGATAAATATTCGAATCAAGTTCGATTCGAGTCTTTTTCATTGGCGATTGAGCCAGTCAGAGCGGTACGAAAGTATCGGCTGTCGTTCTTTAACAATCTGGAAGAAGTAAGTAATTTGGATAGCGGAAGCGTCTTGAGATGGACGTGAAAGTTATCCGGGTTGTGATTGTATCGATGTATCTCAAGATGATTCGAACTCTATGTTTGACTCAATTGGAATACGGCACAACGCGAGAACTCAACCTGTAGCGACTGTCGTCCCCTTCGGGGATGGGGTCCTCGTAAGCGCTAAAGCGCTAACGATGACCGAC
>NZ_CATKIF010000057.1:0-397 GCF_949752865.1 Burkholderia sp. IT-111MI5
TCACCTTGAGCGCGAAGAGCGCATCCATCTGCCCGCCGATGATGACTGCCCCGATTGCGGCGGGCAACTCAAACCGCTGGGCGAAGACGTCGCGGAACAGCTCGAATACGTCCGGGCGCACTTCCGCGTGATTCGCCACCGCCGTCCGAAGCTGGCCTGCGCATGCTGCGATCGCATCGTGCAGGCCGCGGCACCGAGTCGACCGATCGATCGTGGCATCCCGGGTCCGGCGCTGCTCGCGCACATCGCCGTGTCGAAGTTCGCGTACCACATCCCGCTGCATCGCCAGGCAGTCATGTACGCGCGCGACGGCGTCGAGATCGATCCGGGTGCGATGGGGTATTGGATGGGGGGCATCACGGCGCTGCTTGCACCGCTGGTCGACACCGTCCGCCTA
>NZ_CATKIF010000058.1:0-367 GCF_949752865.1 Burkholderia sp. IT-111MI5
CGTGGCGGATCTGGACGCAGTGAACGTGAGCCAGCTGAAGGACTCGGGCCTGATCGGCGGCGATGGCAAGGCGATTGCCGCGGTGACGTACGACCGCAACCAAGACGGTTCGCCGAACTACGGTTCGGTGACGCTGGGCGATGGCAACGGTCCGGTGAAGGTGACGAACGTGGCGGACGCAACGGGCGACAGCGACGCGCTGAACCTCGGCCAGCTGAAGCAATCCGGCCTGGTGGGCGACGACGGCCAGGGCAACCTGACCTCGCTGGCGGTGACGTACGACGATGCGACCAAGGCAGGCGTCACGCTGGGCAATGCCGGTACGCCGGTGGCGGTCCACAACGTGGCGGACGGCGTGCTGTCGGAT
>NZ_CATKIF010000059.1:0-355 GCF_949752865.1 Burkholderia sp. IT-111MI5
ACGTGCGGCCGGCGACCTGCTGGGTTCGGTGGTGAAGAACAGCGGCACGATCGAGGCGCAGGGCCTGAGCAGCCGCGACGGGAAGATCACGCTGGACGGCGGTCAGGTGCATGTCGCGGGCAAGCTGGACGCGAGCTCGCAGGATGCATCGACGGCGGGCGGCACGGTGACGACGCGCGGCGAGCAGGTAATGGTGTCGCGCGACGTGCAGGTGGATACGCGCGCGGCATCGGGCAAGGCGGGCCTGTGGACGATCGAGGCGGCCAACGTGGGCGTCGATGCGGCCGGAAATGCCATCACCGGAGAGACGTTGTCGCGCAACCTGGGTACGACGAACGTGGCGCTGACCAACACA
>NZ_CATKIF010000060.1:0-306 GCF_949752865.1 Burkholderia sp. IT-111MI5
TGAATCGCTGGCAGTGGTGTACGACGGCACGGCGAAGGACAAGGTCACGCTGGCCGGCGCAAACGGCACGACGCTGTCGAACGTGAAGGCAGGTACTGCCGACCTCGACGCGGTGAACGTGAGCCAGTTGAAGGACTCGGGCCTGATCGGCGGCGACGGCAAGGCAATCGCTGCCGTGACGTACGACCGCAACCCGGACGGTTCGCCGAACTACGGTTCGGTGACGCTGGGCGACGGCAATGGTCCGGTGAAGGTGACGAACGTAGCGGACGCAACGGGCGACAGCGACGCGTTGAACCTCGGCCA
>NZ_CATKIF010000061.1:0-304 GCF_949752865.1 Burkholderia sp. IT-111MI5
CGAGCGACACGGCCTTCGGCCCTCCTACTCGTTCGGCCCTTCGCCCACAACCGGCAGCTACTACGGCCTCTGCTGACTTCTCGCTCCGGCTTACCACCGTCGCCCTTTCAGGCATGAGGCGAGATCTCCCCAGGTAAGAACGCACTCCTTCGCTGCACAACCGCCGGATTTACGCCACTTCGCCTTGATCACAAGAGCTTCGCGGCTCTTTGCCCGCTCGCCCTGCTCGGCAGCGCCTTCTATCCGATTCTTGTCCATCGGCTCGCAGCTTACGCTCCACGCTTCCTCCCCACGCTCGGTCACC
>NZ_CATKIF010000062.1:0-266 GCF_949752865.1 Burkholderia sp. IT-111MI5
ATCGTCGCGTTCGGGTTCGCGAGCAGCAGCCCGGTCGGGTTGCCCGCGGCGTCGCGCAGGATCGTGCCGCCCGGCGGCTCGGGCGTGTCCTTCGTGTAGCCGACCACGCGCAGCGCGGCCGCGTTCAGCAGCGCACGGTCGTACAGGTGCAGGATGAACACCGGCGTATCGGGCGCGGCCGCATTGAGTTCGTCGATCGTCGGCAGGCGCTTCTCGGCGAACTGGTGCTCGGTGAAGCCGCCGACCACGCGCACCCATTGCGGCGC
>NZ_CATKIF010000063.1:0-262 GCF_949752865.1 Burkholderia sp. IT-111MI5
CGTCAGGTTGCCCTGGCCGTCGTCGCCCACCAGGCCGGATTGCTTCAACTGGCCGAGGTTCAACGCGTCGCTGTCGCCCGTTGCGTCAGCCACGTTCGTCACCTTCACCGGGCCGTTGCCATCGCCCAGCGTCACCGAGCCGTAGTTCGGCGAACCGTCTTGGTTGCGGTCGTACGTCACCGCGGCAATCGCCCTGCCATCGCCGCCGATCAGGCCCGAGTCCTTCAGCTGGCTCACGTTCACCGCGTCGAGGTCGGCAGTA
>NZ_CATKIF010000064.1:0-261 GCF_949752865.1 Burkholderia sp. IT-111MI5
GCCTTGTTCTGCGACAGCGCCGCGAACGCGTCCTGCTCTTCGCGCGTAATGCCGTATTCCTTCGCGACGTTCTCCGCCGTGATGCCCATGTGGTACTGGTTGTACACGTCCCACAGCCCGTCGACGATCATCGTGTCGACCAGCTTCGCGTCGCCCATCCGGAACCCGTCGCGCGAGCCCGGCAGCACGTGCGGCGACGCGCTCATGTTCTCCTGGCCGCCCGCGATCACGATCTCCGCGTCGCCCGCGACGATCGCGTTC
>NZ_CATKIF010000065.1:0-227 GCF_949752865.1 Burkholderia sp. IT-111MI5
GTCATCGACGGGATGGCCGGCCTCTGGTGCGTGAACGTCGGCTACGGCCGCAAGGAACTCGCCGACGCCGCGTATCGCCAGCTGCAGGAACTGCCGTTCTACAACACCTTCTTCAAGACGACGCACCCGCCGGTGATCGAGCTTTCCGCGATGCTCGCGGAAGTGACGCCCGCCGGCTTCAACCACTTCTTCTACTGCAACAGCGGCTCGGAAGGCAACGACACCGT
>NZ_CATKIF010000066.1:0-418589 GCF_949752865.1 Burkholderia sp. IT-111MI5
GGAAAAGGCACCCGATCGGGTGCCTTTCTCATTTCCAGCCGGCCGGAACCGCGCGGTACGCGTCAGGTTACGCGCCGAGTTCCGAATGGTCGCCGTGCGACTGCTTCACGGTATCGACGCTCGCGTCGTTCTGCGGCGACGCTTCCTTCGACGCCGTCGTCTTCGCCGACGTCGCGGCTTCGAGCGTCGCATGCACGCGCTTCGCGCCGCCTGCCGATGCCGTTACGGCAGCGGCCGTGACGATCGGCTTCGCCGGCGCCTGCGGTGCATTGACCGGCACGCTGCGGCCATGCGACACGTCGCGCAGCCGGCCGCGCTCGGCCATCACCTTCGCGCCGTATGCGTTGTCGTCGGGGTTCGTCGAGCCGTTGTACAGCCGCAGGCCGTTCGCGAGCGAGCCGCCGCGGGCGATGCAGTCCTTCAGCACGAGCGCGCCGACCTGGAGGTTCGCGAGCGGCTGCAGTGCGGTATCGGTGCCGCCGAAATACTCGAACTTGTCGGAATGGACCTTCGACATGACCTGCATCAGGCCCTTCGCGCCGACGCCGCTTTCGGCGTAAGGGTTGAAGCCCGACTCGATCGCCATCACGGACAGCAGCAGGAGCGGATCGAGGCCGACGTCACGGCCGGTCTGGAACGCGGCCTTGACGAGCTGGCCGAGCGGCTCCTGAGCGATGCGGTAACGGCGCGACAGATAGGTCGCGACGAGCGCCTGTTCGCGGTTCGACGCGAGCGCACGATCGTCGCGCGCGTCGGCCGGCACCCGCTGGGTCGGGATCAGTTTCGCGAGCGCGACGGGCGACGGGCCGTTGCGGGCCGGATCGGACGCATCGCCCTGCGCGGCGGCTTCCGGTGCGACATCGAGGCCGACCGCAAGTGCGTCCGTTTCGGGACTCTCTTCCTGCTGCGGCTGCGCGCCGGCAGGCGCGAAGTTCGGCAGCGGATGGCCGGACAGCAAACGGGCAGGCCCGGCCTGCACGGCCGCGGATACGACCGGCATCAGCTTCGCGGCAAGCGTGCCGCGTACGGTCGGCAGCAGCCACAGTGCAAGCGCAACCGCGACAGCGAGACAGCCGACAACGCTGAATAGATGGTGACTGACACGCGTCCCGCGACGCAGCATGTTGCGCACGATTTGCGCATGCTGCTCAGTGGGACGCCACGATAACCAAGCGTTCATTCAGATCATCTCCCATGAACATGACTCGTGCGGCTCGCTCAGCTCGAAGGCGAGACAGAAACGCGCCGCGGAATCACGACGCCGCACGCCTTGGTTGGGACGTGCAAGCATCGGGGAAACGGTATAAGTACCGTTCGAGGCCACGGTGTAAGAAGGCCGACGCCTTCGCACACTGGGCGAGACGGGCATACGCGGTGGCACCCACGCAAAAAACCAGCGTCTGGTAGCGCTGGCTGGGACTACGACTAAGGCCGTCGAATACGCCGTGCAGGGTTCGGCGGACGGTGACGCGCTGCGTCAAAGATCGGTGATTGGCGGCTCGAAGCCTTTTACCCTGCAACCAATGTGAGCGGATTCTAGCAGGGTTTTATAGATCGTCAACACTATAAAATCTCAAAATCATAACAAAAAGTAATTTAAAGCCGCCCTTCAGATCGGGAGCCCCGTGCCGTAGGGGGTTTGCGCGCGATCGACTTTTTTCGCGGCCGGGCGTCCATGCGGCAGGCCGGGTAAAATCGTCGGTCGATTCGGGGACGCAGCCGGCCGCTGCGCCCGCCCACCGTCGCCCGCCATGCGGGCGGCCCGGACCTTCTTCATGAAATACAAAGACTTACGCGATTTCATCCAGCGCCTCGAGGCGCTCGGCGAACTGCGGCGCGTCACGCAACCCGTGTCGCCCGTGCTCGAAATGACCGAGCTGTGCGACCGCGTGCTGCGCGCCGGCGGCCCTGCGCTGCTGTTCAACGCGCCGCCCGGTTATGCGTTTCCCGTGCTCGGCAACCTGTTCGGCACGCCGCGCCGCGTCGCACTCGGGATGGGCGTCGATGCGGGCGACGACGCCGCGCTCGGCTCGCTGCGCGATCTCGGGCGCCTGCTGTCCGCGCTGAAGGAGCCCGACCCGCCGAAGAGCCTGAAGGACGCCGGCAAGCTGCTGTCGCTCGCGAAGGCCGTGTGGGACATGGCGCCGAAGTCGGTGTCGTCGCCGCCGTGCCAGGAGATCGTCTGGGAAGGCGCCGACGTCGACCTGCACAAGCTGCCGATCCAGACCTGCTGGCCCGGCGACGCGGGGCCGCTCGTCACGTGGGGCCTGACGGTCACGCGCGGTCCGAACAAGTCGCGCCAGAACCTCGGCATCTACCGCCAGCAGCTGATCGGCCGCAACAAGCTGATCATGCGCTGGCTCGCGCATCGCGGCGGCGCGCTCGACTTCCGCGAATTCGCGCTGCAGAACCCCGGCAAGCCGTATCCGGTCGCGGTCGTGCTCGGCGCCGATCCGGCCACGACGCTCGGCGCGGTGACGCCCGTGCCCGATTCGCTGTCCGAATATCAGTTCGCCGGCCTGCTGCGCGGCAGCCGCACCGAGCTCGCCAAGTGCCTGACGCCCGGCGTCGACACGCTGCAGGTGCCCGCGCGCGCGGAGATCGTGCTCGAAGGCTTCATCCATCCGCAGGACGGCACCCCTGCCCCCGCTCCGGCCGGCGCGCCGCCGCGGCCGGCCGGCAACGCGTCCGCCGCGTACGAGCACGCGCTCGAAGGGCCGTACGGCGACCACACCGGCTATTACAACGAGCAGGAGTGGTTTCCGGTGTTCACCGTCGAACGCATCACGATGCGCCGCGACGCGATCTACCACTCGACCTACACGGGCAAACCGCCCGACGAGCCCGCGGTGCTCGGCGTCGCGCTCAACGAGGTATTCGTGCCGCTGCTGCAGAAGCAGTTCACGGAGATCACCGACTTCTACCTGCCGCCCGAAGGCTGCAGCTACCGGATGGCCATCGTCCAGATGAGGAAGAGCTACGCGGGCCACGCGAAGCGCGTGATGTTCGGCGTGTGGAGCTTCCTGCGGCAGTTCATGTATACGAAGTTCATCGTGGTCGTCGACGAGGACGTGAACATCCGCGACTGGAAGGAAGTGATCTGGGCGATCACGACGCGCGTCGACCCCGTGCGCGACACGGTGATGGTCGACAGCACGCCGATCGACTATCTCGATTTCGCGTCGCCGGTTGCCGGCCTTGGCTCGAAGATGGGGCTCGACGCGACCAACAAGTGGCCCGGCGAGACGAACCGGGAATGGGGCCGTCCGATCGAGATGGACGCGGCCGTGAAGGCACGCGTCGACCGGCTCTGGCAGGAGATCGGACTCTGAGGCCGTAGCCGGCGCCCGCCGGCCCGTGGCATCGCACCTACCACCAGAACGACGAAGATGAGCTTTCCTCCCGCCTCGATGCTGTCCGACGGTTTCTTCCTGTCGCTGTCGCTGTGTCTCGACATCGGCCTCGTGAACGTCGCGATGCTGTCGCTGACGCTGTCGCACGGCTTCCGGCCGGGCTTCTGGCTCGGCGTCGGCTCGTGCGTCGGCGATCTCCTCTACGCGGCGCTCGCGCTCGCGGGGATGGCCGTGCTGCTGCAGTTCGAGGCCGTGCGCTGGATCGTCTGGATCGGCGGCGGTGCCGTGCTGCTGTTCCTCACGTGGAAGATGGCGCGCGAAGCGCTTGCGCCGGCCAGGGCGGCCGACGACGACGCGGACGAGGCACCGCCGCCGCGCGCAAGCGCGCGGCGCAGTTTCCTGCGCGGGATGCTGCTCGCGATGTCGTCGCCGAGCGCGATCCTGTGGTTCGCGGCGGTCGGCGGCGCACTGATCGCGAAAGCCGGCGCGACCACGCCGGCCACCGCGTCGGTGTTCCTGTCGGGCTTCTTCCTCGGCGGCCTCGCGTGGACGCTCTTCATGTGCACGCTCGCGAGCCAGGGCCGCAAGCGCGCGGGCGCCGGGCTGATGCGCGCGTGCCACGTCGCGTCGGCGCTGCTGTTCGCCTATTTCTCGTACAGCGTGATCGTCGGCGGCTACCGCGACCTGATCGCGCACGCGGCGTAAGCGAAGCCGGCCTGCACGGGCCGCGCGTCGAGCCGCGGCACCAATAAAAAAACGGCGCAGCGCCCCTCGCGGGACGTTGCGCCGTTTTGCCACGCGCGGTCAGGCCGCGCGGGACGAATCAGCGACGCCAGTAGCCGTGATGGCCCCAGCCGCCGTAGCCATGACGCCAGTACGGACGACCGTAGTAACCGCCGTAGCCGCCGACGACCACCGCGGGCGGCGGCGCATAGTAGGCCGGTGCCGGTGCGTAGTACACGGGCGGAGGCGGCGGCGCGTAGTACACGGGCGGCGGCGGTGCATAAACGGGATACGCGGGCGCGACCGGGATACCGATGCCGACCCCGATCGACACGTGAGCCTGCGCGGCGCTTGCGGCACCCAGACCCAGCGCGGCGGCGGCGATGAACGGAATGAGCTTTTTCACTTCGATTCTCCTGCTGGAGCGGTATTTTCTGCGCCCCTGTCGGCAACGGCGGGCATGCACGTTGCATGGAAGCAATGTAGCGAAAACCCGCCTCTCGCGTGTTTCGCATTTGTTGCAAATTGCAATTGCAGGCGGCCGGAGCCGCCGTGCGGCGTGGCTTCCAGAGCCTGCGGCGAGCCTTGCAGGTCGCGCGATTCCGTCCGACGAGTCGGGGCGCGACGCGACGATCGGTCAGTCTTACCGGATGCGGCACGCGCGGCGGACACGCGCACGTAATGAACGATTACAAATTTGAAACAGGACGCCGACGATTCAACAGGAACGTGCGCGCAGCCTGTTTCAGGGTCGGGTTCACTGAACGGAATTCGACCGTGATGCAGGACGCAAATACGCGTGTGATCGCACCGCATACCGGTAATGACTACATGCGTCCGCGCGGAAATCGACCTTACGCGACCGCGCCTTCATTCCTGCGATACTGGCGGCTGCTTCGTTTTCGCTTACGTCCCCGCCGCCATGTCTCTTCCCGACACACCCCGTCTCGGCTTCATCGGCGCCGGCCGCCTCGCGCGCTGCGTTGCGCAGCGCTTCGCGCAGGCCGGCTTTCCCGTCGTCGCGATCGCGAGCCGCACGCCCGAATCGGCCGCGGCGCTCGCCGCGCGCATCGACGGCTGCCGGGCCGTCGACACGCCGCAGCAGGTCGCCGACGCCGCCGACCTGATCTTCCTGACGGTCCCCGACGACCATCTCGCGTCGACCGCCGCGGCGCTCCGCTTCGACGCGTCGCGCGCCGCCAGTCAGGCAGTCGTCCACTGCAGCGGTGCGTCGGCGGTCGCGCTGCTCGATCCGGCGAAACGGCAAGGTGCGGCCACCGGCGGCTTCCATCCGCTCTACCTGTTCGGCGGCACCGACGCCGACCTCGCGCGCATCGACGGCTGCTCGGTCACGATCGAAGCCGACGGCGCGCTGCACGCGACGCTGATGCGACTTGCTGCCGCACTCGGCTGCCATCCGCTGTCGATTCCGGCCGGCGGCCGGATGCTCTATCACGCGGCCGCGCACTACGCGGCGAGCTTCGCGCTGTGCGGGCTGTCGGAAGCGGTCGAGCTGTGGCGCGGCCTCGGTTTCGACGAGGAAGCCGCGCTGCGCGCACTGCTGCCGATGCTCGCCGGCACGATCGAAACCGCGCGCGACAAGGGGCTCGCGAACGCGCTCGCCGGCCCGGTGTCGCGCGGCGATACGGGCATCGTCGAACGCCAGCTGGCGCTGCTCGAAGCACGCGGCGGCGATCACGCGACGCTGTACGCGCTGATGACGCGCCGCGCGATCGCGCTCGCGGCGAAGCGCGCCGCGCCGCCGGCGTCGCTGCCGGCGCTCGCCGAAGCCGTCGAAACGTCGCTCGCGCGCACGGCCGCGCACCCCTCCCCGTCGCGAGACGAGGCGTGATAAGGTGTCGGCCGATGCGCCGCCATCCGGCGTTGGCGGCCGCACGCTACTCGACTGTATAAAAAGGATGCCAACGATGTTCGGCGAGATCGCCCGTTTTCTGCTCAATACCGTCTTCACGCTGTTCGGCGCCGCGCTGATCCTGCGCGTCTGGATGCAGGCCGTCCGCGTGCCGCCGTACAACCCCGTCACGCAGGCCGTGCTGCAGGCGACCAACTGGCTCGTGCTGCCGCTGCGCCGCGTGATCGCGGGCGTACGCGGCATCGACTGGGCCAGCGTCGTCGCCGCGCTGCTGACCGCGCTCGTCTACGTCGTGCTGATGGTCGTGATGGCCGGCTTCGATCCGGCCGCGGTGATCCCGACGCTCGTCGTGGTCGCGCTGCTCACCGTCGTGAAGTGGGCACTCAACCTCGTGATCTGGATGACGATCCTGATGGCGCTGCTGTCGTGGCTCAACCCGCGCTCGCCGGCGATGCCGATCCTGTTCCAGCTCACCGCGCCGTTCCTGAACCCGCTGCGCCGCATCATCCCGAACCTCGGCGGCATCGACCTGTCGCCGATCCTGCTGTTCGTGATCGTGCAGGTGCTGCTGATGATCGTCACGCGCGCCGCCGTGTCGCTGACGATCTTCGGCATCTGACCGACGCTGCCCCCTACGCCGCCGGCCCCTGCGCCGGCGGCGCGCCGAGCGTGTCGATCACGCCGAAGCGCGCCGGAATCATCGCGTAGCATACGCGCACTTTCTCGCGCGACAACCGTTCGAGCAAACGCTGCGCCTCGTCCTCGGTGACGATGAATTCGACCTCGATCGCGAGCGAACCCTGCAGCTCGAAGAAGCGGTCCTCGTGCAGCACGCGATGCTGGCCGAAGCCGGCCATCGCGCGAAACGCGGAACCGCCCGCGACGCCCATCCGGTTCGCCTCCTCCAGCAGCCATTCCCACAGCGGTTTCCAGTGCAGCCGGTGCTGCTCGTGCACATAGAAACGCAAGAAGACCCTGTCCATCGCTCCCTCCGATGGCGGCACGCTCAGGCCGCCGCGAGCCACGCGCGCGCGGTCCACATGCCGAGCGCCGTCAGCGCGAACGATCCAGTCAAGTGTAGGGCAGCCACCGCAAACGCCCATCCGAATTCGCCCTGCAACGCATGCGTCATCACTTCGACCGAATAGGTCGAGAACGTCGTGAGGCCGCCGAGGAAGCCCGTGATCACGAACAGCCGCCACTCGGGCGGCAGCCCGACGCGGGTCGTGAACACGACGGCGGCGATGCCGATCACGTAGCCGCCGATCAGGTTCGCGGCGAGCGTGCCGAGCGGCACCTCGGGAAAGAATTCGTTGAGCGCGAGGCTCAGGAACCAGCGCAGCAACGCGCCGAGCCCGGCGCCGACGAAGATCGCGACGATCGAATAGAACAAGGGCACTCCTCGCTGACGACGCCGCGTGGCGGATGCGGCCTACGCTGAACTGTATGCGGAATCGCGCCGCGGCCGCAACGCCGGCGGAGCGGGCCGTCGTGCGCCGGATCGTGTCGCACCGGCGCGATGCATTTCATTATTCCCGCGAATCCGCCGCACTCGATATTTTCCGACGCATTACGCAGGACATTACAAATCAATTAAAAATCAATTGATTATCTACCAGCCTTTCAAAAATCGGCAAAGCAACTTCATCCGCTGCACGCCCACCTTTAAAACCCCATATTTCACGGGGCTTCCGCGTAGTTTCCCTTATCAGACATTCCCGTATCCGGCCGATATTCCATGCAATTAACTTCGCCGATTTTGTAGACTTGTTCCGCCAACCCACTCCATCGACATGGAGACTCGAAAAATGAACAATATCCGCCTGTCATCCATGTTGATTCCGGCGCTGTGCGCGTCGCTGCTCGCATCGAGCGTCGCGCTCGCCGACGGCAACGGACCGCCGTCCTACGTCGAAGGCAACCGCGCGCCGAAAGGATACGCGCGCCCGCCGTTCCATACCAAGCCGCGCGCGAGCACGGCTTCGATATCCGGCCTCACGCCCGCGCTCACCCGACACGCGTACGGGTTCGACACGATCGCCAACCAGGGCGACGGGATGGTCGTCGCGATCGTCGATGCGTACGACGACCCGAAGATCGAGGCCGATCTCGGCGTGTTCAGCAACGCGTTCTCGCTGCCGGCCTGCACGTCGTCGAACGGCTGCTTCACCAAGGTGTACGCGCGCGGCACACGGCCCAGGACCGATTCGGGCTGGGCGCTCGAGACGTCGCTCGACGTCGAATGGGTGCATGCGATCGCGCCGAAGGCGAAGATCGTGCTCGTCGAGGCCGCGTCGGCCAGCTTCAGCGACCTGCTGGCCGCGGTCGACGTCGCGGTCAAGCGCGGCGCGTCGGTCGTGTCGATGAGTTTCGGGGGCAGCGAGTTCGGCAGCGAGGCCGGCTTCGACAGCCACTTCAACGTCGCGGGCGTCACGTTCGTCGCGTCGTCCGGCGACAGCGGCGCCGGGACCGATTACCCGGCGGCGTCGCCGTACGTGGTGGCGGTGGGCGGCACGACGTTGTCCATCGATGCGTACGGCAACTACGTCGGCGAGGCGGCGTGGAGCGGCAGCGGCGGCGGCGTGAGCACCGTCGAGGCCGAGCCGGCCGGCCAGACCGCGTGGCCGGTTCCGGTCGCCGGCAAGCGCGGCGTGCCCGACGTCAGCTACGACGCGAATCCGTCCAGCGGTTTCGCGGTGTACGACTCGGTCGCCTACCAGGGGCAGGCGGGCTGGTTCCAGGTCGGCGGCACGAGCGCGGGCGCGCCGCAATGGTCGGCGCTCGTCGCGATCGCGAATTCGCTGCGCGCGGCGGCCGGCAAGAGCCGGTTGAGCGGCACCTACGATTCGCTCTATACGGTCGGGAAAACCGCGTACGGCAGCGACTTTCACGACGTGACGACCGGGTCCAACGGCAATTGCGGCAGCGTCTGCAACGCAGCGGGCGGCTACGACTACGTGACGGGTCTCGGTTCGCCGCAAGCACCTGCGCTCGTGCAGGCGCTCGTCGCCCAGCCGTAACCGCGCGGGCGTCGCCGGTCAGCCCGTGGCGTGGCGTTCAGCCGCCACGCCATGCGCGGTCGAGCGCAGTCAGCGTCGCCAGCGCACCGCCCTTCAACCCGATCACGTCCGCACGGCGCGCATGTGCCTCTCGCGCGTTGATGCGAATCACGTCGGCACCCAGCCGTTCGCTCAGCAGGCGCACGGTCGGAATCGCGGTGCCCGCGCCGATCTCGACCACGGCGACGCGCCCGGCCCGCGCGATCCAGTCTTCCAGCGCACGTTCCTGCGCGTCGTAGCGCGCACCGAGCCAGCCGGTGTCGCCGAACATCAGGATGTTCGGTCGCGCGAGGCCGCCGCAGTGCGGGCAGCGCGGCGCTTCGCCGACCAGCCGGCAGGTCGCTTCGTCGACGTCCGGCACGAACGGCGCCGCGTCCCACGTGTCGTCCGAACAGGGCCGCAGGCACTGCATCGCGTGAATCGAGCCGTGGATCTCGACGATCCGCGCCGGATCGAAGCCGGCTTTCTGGAACTGGCCGTCGACGTTGCTCGTCAGCACGAAGCCGCCGTTCGGCATCGCGTCGATCCAGCGACGCAGGATCGCGAAACCCGCATGCGGCACCGTCGCGCGGTAAAGCGCGAGACGGTGTCCGTAGAACCCCCACGCGAGCTGCGCGCGCGCACGGAACGCGTGCGGCGATGCGATCTCGTGGAATTCGAAACGCTCGTGGCGCAGCGCCGGATACGCGCGCCAGAAACCGTCCGTACCGCGGAAATCGGGCAGCCCGGAATCGACGCCGATGCCTGCGCCGGCCGTCACGAGCAACGCGTCGGCGCGCGCGAGCACGTCAACCGCGGCAGCGACGAGATCGGCGGGAAGCTGTGCGGCGGCAGCGGTGGAATCGTCGGGATCGGGGAACGGCATGATGGGCGGCGGTAACGTCGAACGGGTCGCGGGTCGCGGGTCGCAGGTCGCGGGTCGCGGGTCGCGGGTCGCGGGTCGCGGGTCGCGTCGCGATCATACGCCGGTTCGGGTGCCGCGCCGCATGCGCGATGCAGCGGCATGACGCGATCGCAACGTTGCGATCCGGCATGGCGCCGGGCTTTTCCCGCGGCAGCCGACGCAGGGAGGCCCCGGCGATGCCGCGACCCGGCACCTCCCCACCTGCTCAGCTATCCGAATCGTCTTGCGCGACCGGAATCTCGTCGACCGCGAAATAGACCGGCTTGCCGAGCTGCCGCGCGAGGCTGACGTCCGCGTCCGCGCCACGCGACGCGCCGTCGATCCGCCATACCGCATCGCAGCGCCGCAGCAGCCGGTGCGCGGCCGGATACAGGAACGCCTCGCTGATCTCGTCGCCGACCTGCCGCGACCCGGCCGCGACCGCGAGCGGCAGCGACACCCACTCGCCGATCATCGGCACATGCCCGCGGCGATACACGGCGAGCGCGGCCGCTTCCAGCCGGTGCAGGTTCGCGGCGATGCGCGCGGGGTCGCCGTCCGTGCCGCTGCGATAGGGGCCGGCGACCAGCACGAGCAGCGGCGTCATGCCGCGCGCGCGCCGGCGGTTTCCCGCAGCGCGACGTATTGCAGCAGCATGATCGTCTTCGCGTCGACGATCTCGCCGCGCTCTATCGCGTCCAGCGCGGCGTGCAGCGGCATCTCGACGACCTCGAGATCCTCGCCCTCTTCCGCGACGCCGCCGCCGTCGCCGGTGCGCAGCGACGCATCGTATTCGCCGACGAAGAAATGCAGCTTCTCCGTCACGGACCCCGGGCTCATGAACGCCTCGAACACCTTGCGCACGCCGCGCACGCGATAGCCGGTCTCCTCCTCGGCCTCCGCGCGGATGCGTGCTTCAGGCGTCGCGTCGTCGAGCAGGCCGGCAGCGGCCTCGAGCAGCATCCCGTCGTGCCCGCTGACGAACGCCGGCATCCGGAATTGCCGCGTCAGCAGCACGTCGCCCGTGCCCGCATTGCGCAGCAGGATGGTCGCGCCGTTGCCGCGATCGTAGGTCTCGCGGCTCAGGCGCTGCCACGTTCCGTCGCGGCGCAGGAAATCGAACGTCACCTTCTTCAGCACATACCAGTCATCGGACAGCACCGTCGTATCGACGATGCGCACGCGCTCCCGCGTTGCAGCCATTGCAGCCTCCCATTCGACAAAAGACGGCGCCCATGGTAACGTGCATATTCGTGCAACCTCAAGAAATTTCGTGCAAACACGATGCTGACGACGCAACGCAAGAAAGCGATCCTCGATGCGCTCGCACGCGACGGCCAGGTGCTGGCGGTCGAACTGAGCGCGCAATTCGGCGTGTCCGAAGACACGATCCGCCGCGACCTGCGCGAACTCGCGGCCGAAGGCCTGCTGCAGCGCGTGCATGGCGGCGCGCTGCCGGCGTCGCCGGCCGTCGCGCCGTTCGCGCAGCGCGAGGTGCTCGAAACGGCGGAAAAGCGGCGCATCGCAAGGCGGGCCGCGCAGATGATCGCGCCGGGGCAAGTGGCGATCGTCGACGGCGGCACGACGTCGGCGCTGCTCGTCAGCCAGCTGCCGGCCGACCTGCGCGCGACGATCGTCACGCACAGCCCGAGCGTCGCGGTCGCGCTGGCCGCGCATCCGTCGATCGACGTGATCCTGATCGGCGGGCGGCTCTACAAGCATTCGATCGTGGCTGTCGGCGCCGCGGCGATGGAAGGCATCGCGCGCATCCATGCGGACCTGTACTTCATGGGCGTCACGGGCGTGCATCCGGTCGCGGGGCTCAGTACCGGCGATTTCGAGGAAGCGGCGATCAAGCGCGCGCTGGCCGAACGCGCGGCCGAGACGGTCGTGCTCGCGTCGCAGTCGAAACTGCGCGCGGCGTCGCAGTTCGTGATCGGCGACATCACGCTCGCGCAGACCGTCGTGGTCGAGAAGGAAACCGAAGCCGCGCTGACGAAGCCGATCGAGGCCGCGGGCGTGACGGTCGTGCGCGCATAGCGGCAGCGGTTCGAATCCGTGCGGTTGCGCCGGATCTCGACTGCGGTTTTCATCACGCCAACGCCGCACCGATGTCAGCGTGCTGACAGGCACCGCTTGCTAACATGGGCGCCCGCCCAATCGCTACGCGCCGCACGCACGATGCCCTCGCCCTCCGCCACCACCCCGCCGGCGCCGCCCACCGGCGATGCGCCGCCGCCCGGCGTCCTCGCGCTGTTCGTCGCGTTCGCGCAGATCGGCCTGACCAGCTTCGGCGGCGGGCTCAGCGGGCGGATGATGCGCGACTTCGTGCACGAGCGGCGCTGGCTCGACGAAGAGGCGTTCCTCAACGGCCTCGCGCTGTCGCAGGCGCTGCCGGGCGTCAACGTGAAGAACCTCGCGATCTGGATCGGCTACCGGCTCGCCGGATGGCGCGGCGCGGTGGCCGGCTTCGCCGGCATCATCGCGCCGCCGGCCGTGCTGATCGTGCTGTTCGGCGTCGCGTTCTCGACCCTCACGCGCTTCCCGCTCACGCATGTCGCACTCGCCGGCGCGGCCGCCGCCGCGATCGGGCTGTCGATCTCGATGGCGATCACGGCGGTGCGCCGGCTGCCGCGCCGCGCGTTGCCGTTCGCGGTGACGACACTCACCTTCGTGTCGGTTGCGGTGCTGCACTGGCCGCTCGTATGGACCGTGCTGATCGGCGGCACGCTGAGCGTCGCGCTCGAATACCGACGCGCGGCCACCACGCCCGCCGGGAGCGACAAGCCATGACCGCGTCGCAACGCTACGCCGCGCTGTTCGGCGTGTTCGCGCCGCTGTCGATCGCGACGATCGGCGGCGGGCAGGCGATCATCGCCGACCTCCAGCGGCAGGTTGTCGACGTGCATCACTGGATGACCGCCACGCAGTTCGTGAACGACTTCGCAATTGCGCGGATGGCGCCGGGCCCCGGCTCGTTGCTTGCGACGCTGATCGGCTGGCAGGTGGCCGGCTTCTGGGGCGCGGTGATCGCGACGCTCGCGCTGTTCGGCCCGACCGCGTTCCTGATCTACGGCGTCGCGCACCTGTGGCGGCGGCACCAGGGCGCGCGCTGGCAGATCGCGCTCGAAGCCGGCCTGCGCCCGGTCGCGGCCGGCATGATTCTCGCGTCGGTGTGGGTGCTGCTGCAGGCGCTCGACGGCGGCTGGCCCGCACGCGTGATCGCGGTCGCGTCGACGCTGTGCGTGATGGTCTCGCGCATTCACGCGCTGCTGCTGATCGCGGTGGGCGCGCTGCTGCTCGTCGGCGTGCACGCGATCGGCGGCGTGTAACTCACACCGCCGTCGCGCCGCGGCGCCGCCCTGGCACCTCAACACCTATACGCCGCGAAACACCGGCGCGCGCCGCTCCGCAAACGCACGCAGCCCTTCGTCGAAATCCGCGCCTTCGCACGCTTGCCGGCGCAGTTCGGCAATCCGCTCGAACGCATCGACCGGCAACGGCCGTGCGTCCTGCAGCACACGCAACTGCTCCTTCACGGCATGAACCGCGAGCGGCGCCTTCGCGGCAATCGTGCGCGCGACGTCGAGCGCCGCATCGTCGACGCCGCCCGCGTCGGCCAGCCGGTTCACGAGCCCGTGATGCGCGGCGCGCTCCGCATCGAGCGGCTGCGCGCAGAAGAACATCTCCTTCAACACGTGGATCGGCAGGTTGTCGTAGAAGCGCAGCAGGCCGCTCGTCGAATACGGCAGGCCGATGTTCGCGGGCGTCATCGCGAAGCGCGCGTCGCGTGCCGCGACGACGAGGTCGCAGCTCATCACGAGATCGACCGCCCCGCCCCACGCCGATCCCGCCACCGCCGCGATCACCGCGCCCGGATAGGTCCGCACGCGCCGCAGCGCCCGTTCGAGCGGCTTGCCGTATGCGAGCGGATCGCGGTCGTCGGCCAGTTCGCGCAGGTCGTGTCCCGCGCTCCACACGTCGCCGCTGCCGTCGTTCGACAGGATCACGACGGGCGGCGGACGGAAGGCTGCGAGCGCATCTAGGCGCGCGACGAGCGCGTCGAGCAACGGTGCGTCGAGCGCATGCCGCCGAGCCGGATTCGCGAACCGCACGCGCGCGATCCGCTCGCCGATCATGTCGACCGTCACGCGCGATGCGCTTTCGTGTTTCGTCGTGTCGGTCATTGCAGGGCCTCCGCCACCGCTTCCGCCTGGAAGATCGCACGCTCCGCCAGCAGCGCGTCGATCGCATCGTCGCCGTAGCCCGCTTCGCGCAGCACGTCGACCGTATGCTCGCCGAGCAGCGGCGGCGCATGGCGCGTGCGCGGCGCCGGCACATCGTCGCCCATCCCGCCGAGCGGCGTGACGACCTGGCGCAGCGTTCCGAGCGTCGGATGCGCGACCGGTTCGACCAGCCCGCAGTGCGCGAGCTGCGGATCGTCGAACACTTCGTCGAGCGTATTGATCGGCCCGGCCGGCAACCCGGCCTCGACGAAACGCTGCGTCCATTCGCGCTTGCCGCGCGTGCGCAGCCGGCTTTCGAGCAGCGCTTTCAGCGCGTCGCGGTGCTCGACGCGCGCATCGTTGGTCGCGAAGCGCGGATCGCTCGGCAGCTCGGGCAGGTCCAGCAACCGGCACAGCCGCAGCCACATGTCGGTCGTGATCGGCGCGAGGTTGAGCGGCCCGTCGGCCGTCTCGAACACGCCATACGGCGCGATCACCGCATGCGCATTGCCGGTGCGGCGCGGCACGTCGCCAAGGCTCAGGTAGCGTTGCCCGTGCACGCTCAGCAGCGCGACGAGGCTTTCGAGCAGCGACGTGCCGACATGCTGCCCGCGCCCCGTGCGCTCGCGCTCGAACAACGCGGCCATCACGCCGGTCGCGACCCACATCCCCGAGCTGAGATCGCCGATCGCGGTGCCCGTGCGGGTCGGCTCGCCGTCCGGAAAGCCGGTGAGACTCATCAGCCCCGCATAACCCTGCGCGATCTGGTCGAAGCCCGGCCAGTCGCGCAACGGGCCGCGCGGGCCGAACGCGGTGACGCTGCCCATCACGAGCCGCGGATCGCGCGCGCTCAGCGCGGCGTAGCCGAGCCCCATCGCGTCCATCGTGCCGGCCTTGAAATTCTCGATCACGACGTCGGCCTGCGCGATCAGCCGCCGCACGACGTCGAGGCCGGCCGGCTGCCGGAAATCCACGCAGACGCCGCGCTTGTTGCGGTTGCAGGACAGGTAGTACGTGCTCACGCCGCGATCGAACGGCCCCCACGCGCGGCTCATGTCGCCGCTCGGCCCCGACTCGACCTTGATCACGTCGGCGCCGAGATCGGCGAGCACCATCGAGCAGAACGGCCCCGACAGCGCGCGACTCAGATCGACGACCCTGATTCCTTGTAATGCCTGCATTCCGGACTCCTGATATTGATGACGGGATGTTGTGTGTTTCCGAACGATCGCGGCGCGCCGCTCATTCGGGCAGCGTCTGATGGCGCGTTTCGACCGCGAACGGCAGGATCAGGATGCCGAGCACGAACACGGCTGCGGTCCATGCGACCGGCACGCCGAGCGAACCGTAGCCGTGAATCGCGGCGCCGAGCAGGAAGTTCACGCCCGCGCCGATGAAGCGGCCGACCGACGCGTTGAACGCGAACGCGGTGGCCCGTACGCGCGTCGGATACTGCTCGGGCAGCCACAGCGAGAAGATCGCGAAGTTGCCGCCGAAGAAACCGAGGAACGCGAGCGACACCATGAACGCCGTGAGCCCGTTCGGCTGGTAGAACGCCCAGCCGAACGCGAACACGATCGCACCGGCCATGCCCGCGAAATACACGCCGAGCGCTGCGCGCCGGCCGAGCCGTTCCGACAGCCACGGCGCGACCAGGCAGCCGGCGATCGTCGCGCACGACAGGATCCCCGCGCCGACCGATGCAAGCCGCATCGCGCCGATGTGATCGATGCCCGCGCGCGCCGCCAGCGTACTGACCGCGCTCGCCTCGTAGACCGAGCCGGCCCACAGCCCGACGATCGCAACGCCGACGAGGCTCGCGCTCGTCAGCGTGCGGCGCAGGAACGCCGGCGCGAAAATCTCGCGCAGCGGATGCGCGCGCCGCGCGTCGGCCGCGTCGCCGTCGCGCGCGTCGTGCCGGCGCCACTGCCCCGGTTCCTTCACGCGCATCACGGTGAACACCGCGAGCAGCGCGGGAGCGAGCCCGCACAGGAACATCGCGCGCCAGCCGTAGGTCGCACCGATCGTGTAGTTCAGGCAGGCCGCGATGAAGAAGCCGAAGTAGTAGCCCGTCTGCAGGTAGCCGGCGCCCATCTTGCGGCGGTCCTCCGGCCAGCTCTCGGCGACGTAGGTGCCCGCGAGCGCCCATTCGCCGCCGACGCCGATCCCGGCGATCAGCCGGCACGCGGCCAGCGCCCACACGTCGTGCACGAACGCGGCCGCGCCGGTGAACACCGAATAGATCAGGATGCTCGCGGCGAGCGTACGCACGCGGCCGAAGCGGTCGGCGAGCGGCCCCCAGACGAACGACAGCCCCCAGCCGATCAGGAACAGCGCGAACAGGATCGAGCCGTACATGCCGAGATTCGCGGGCGTCGCCGCGATGCCGGATGCCGGCAGCAGTTCGGTCAGTGCGGGAATCAGCACGAGCGCGTAGATCACCGAATCCACGCCGTCGAGCACCCAGCCCGCGTACACGGCCCAGAAGCCCTTGACCTGCTCGCGCGTGAGCGGCGTGCGCCGCGGCTTCGCGCCGGCCGCCGGCGCGTCGATCGCCTTGAACATCTTCGTCTCCTTGCCGGCGGGGCCGGCGCTGTTGCCGCGTTCGGTCCGGGATGGCCGGCGGGCTGGCTCTTTTGTGAGACGAGTATAGAAATACCTTCGATCGCCGAAAAATATGATATTCATCTCGATCGATCGGATTGGCTTATGGCTTGAATCGGGAGACGGCGGCGATGGACTTGAGACAGTTGCGCTATTTCGTGAAGGTCGTCGAATGCGGCAACGTCACGCATGCGAGCGAGGCGCTGCATGTCGCGCAGCCCGCGGTGAGCCAGCAGATGCGCAATCTCGAACGGGATCTCGGGATGCAGCTGCTCGAACGGAGCGTGCGCGGCGTCGCGCCGACCGCCGCCGGCCGCACGCTTTACCAGCATGCGCTCGAACTGCTGCGCCAGGCCGACGGCACGCGCGAGCTGCTGCGCCGCGACGCCGATACGCCGCAGGGCCGCGTGACGGTCGGCATGCCGTCGAGCACCGCGCGCGTGCTGGCGATTCCACTCGCACGCGCGGTGCGCGACCGCTATCCGGGCATCATGCTGGAGCTGATCGAGGCGCCGAGCGCCGATCTCGACACGCTGCTCGAACGCGCGCGGCTCGATCTCGCGATCGTCGTCGACGCGGTCGACGCGCGCGGCATCGCGATCCACCGGCTGCTGACGGAAACGCTGTACCTGATCACGTGGCCCGGGTTTCCGGTGCCGGACGATCCCGTGCCGCTCGATACGATCGCGCGGATGCCGCTCGTGCTGCCAAGCGCGCCGAACACGATCCGCAACCGCGTCGACTGGGCGATGCGCGAGGCCGGGCTGTCGTACGAGATCAGCTTCGAGGCGAGCTCGACCGGGCTGCTGTTCGCGGCCGTGATGGCGCAGCTCGGCGTGACGATCCTGCCGTGGACGGCCGCGCACGTCGAGATCGAGGAACGCAAGCTCAAGCTGTCGACGGTCGCGCACCGGCTGTTCGCGCGCGACCTGTCGCTGTGTTGGCACGATACGGCGCTCGTCAGCAATGCGGTGCAGAAGGTGAAGGCCGAGATCGTGCGGCTGTTCGACACGCTCGGGCAGCGGCCGGAATGGGCGGCCGGCGATGCCGGCCGCGCGTGACCGGCGCGGCGCGGGAGCATTGACAACGCTCCCCGGCGCCCCTTGACGTTGCTCCCATCGTAACCATCACCGGTTCAGCTTGAGAGGTTGTCGGCCCGCTCGCGCTCGACACCCCTGCCTTCCTCTAAGACCTGCTGCTTGGCGCGGGCCTGTTCACGTCGGTCGGCCCCGAGGACGCCTTCGTCATCAAGCGCTCGATCTCGAGCTCCTATCTGCTCTCCATCGCCCTCGTCTGCGCAGGCAGCGACGCGCTGCTGATCGCGCTCGGCGCGCTTCACGCGTCAGCGGCCCGACAGCTTGCGAAACGCGTCGTGCGCGTCGGCATGCAGTTCGAAGCCGATGCCCGGTGCCTGCGGCACGCGTGCGTAGCCTGCGTCGACGGTTTCGCCATCGGCGAGTCCGCTGAACGGATGGAACGCAAACGGATTGACTTCCGCGCCGCCGAGCCCGAGCGCGGCAACGACGTGCAGCGAGAACAGATGGCCGCCATGCGGCCAGAACGCGCCGCGCCGCCAGCCGCGCGACACGAAGTGGTCGACGATCTGCAGATAGCCCGGCAGCCCGTAGCAATGCACCGGATCGAACACCAGCACGTCGCGATCGCTGCGCAGGCCGCCGTAGCGGTCGAGCAGCTTCGCTTCCGCGAGCGAGAACAGTGCTTCGCCTGCTGCGATCGGCGGTGAGTATCGCGCGGCGAGGTCTGCCTGGAGCGGCAGATCGTGCGGGTCGCAGATGTCCTCGAACCACCAGAGGCCGAACGGCGCGAGCATCGTCGCGGCCGCTTGCACGGTCGCTGCGTCGTACGTGTTCATCGCGTCGACCGCGAGATGCGAGCTGCCGGCGAGTTGGGCAGCGGCGGCTTCGATGCGTCGTCGGTCCTGATCGAGTTCCGCGCCGCCGATCTTGATCTTCGCATGCGTGTAGCCGAGATCGGCGATGCGGCGCATCTCGTCCGACAGGCGTGCGAGATCGTCATGCGGATAGCGGTACCCGCCGCCCGCGTACACGCGTACGCGTGATGCCGCGACGCGTTCAAGCCGGTCGGCGAGAAAGCGATGAAGCGGCAGGTTGGCGATCTTCGCGGCGGCATCCCAGATCGCCATGTCGAGCGTGCCGACTGCGACGCATCGTTCGCCGTGCCCGCCGGGTTTTTCGCCGGCCATCATCGCGCGCCAAGCGTGGAACGGGTCGAGGTTGGTGCCGGCTTCGTCGGCAAGCGTGTCGGCGGCGGCCAGCAGGCGCGGCGCGAACCGTTCGCGGATCAGGCCGCCCTGCGCGAAACGGCCGACCGATGCGTAGCCGTATCCTGTCACCGGGCGGCCGTCGCGCACGACGTCGGTGACGACCGCGACGACACTTGTCGTCAGCCCGCCGGATGGAATGGACGGGTCGGCGTAACGGGAGACGGGGATCGCTTGCTCATGGATGGCAGTGATGCGCATGGTCGGGTTCCGGTGGGGCGTCCGGCGCATGCGATGGTTCAAGCGGTGCGGCCGGAACGATAAGCAGACCGCTGCATCATAGGCGCTGGCGCGGCCGGGCGCAGGCGTTCGTTACCGGTGTCGGCCATCTCGCCGCCACGGCTGTACGGTCGCAGGGAAGTCGGCCTTGATCACGGCGAAGATGCCGCGGACCGATACCACGGGCGCGACAGCCGTTCGACCGGCCCGAATCGCTATCCCGGCAATCCTGTGGACGAAACAACGGTGTAGGCCCGGATACGCCCCGCAACCGCCCGGCATACGCGTTCTGCGAGCGTCATCTTGTTCTTAATGTGCATGGGCCCTTGCAACATGCAAGGGCCGCGATGACAGAGGCCGCGAACCGGGAAGGTATCCGGGCGACGACGATATGCGTGGACGAATCTACAAGCCCGCTCAGGCGAAGACGAAGTACTTGCGCACCGTCTCCACCACTTCCCAGGTTCCTTTCATGCCGGGTTCAATCACGAACACATCGCCGGCTTTCAGGTGCACCGACTCCTCGCCTTCCGGCGTGATGATGCAGTAACCGTCGAGGAAGTGGCAGTACTCCCATTTCTCGTAGTTCACCTCGAACTTGCCCGGGGTGCAGATCCAGGTGCCCATGATCTTGCTGCCGTCCTTGGAGACGTAAGCGTTGAGGTTCACGGTGTGCGGATCGCCGCCGATGCGCTTCCACTTGGTCGCGTCAAGGACCGGAGTCGGGCAGGTTTCGCGCAAAACGGTGATGAAATCGGACATGTCAGCTCCAAACGATCGGGTAAGTGATCCGTCACGTTAGTTCGGAAGCGCTACCGGGGCTTGTATGCTTCCGACACCGACTCGTCTATTTTCGACACCGGCTCGGGTGTAAGCGCGCTGCCCCCTGGCTCGGGCGGAATGGCCCCAGATTTGCGGATTCAACCATTCGAGCAAATCGCGTCGACGGACCGTTTTTGGCCGATCTTTGACGACCATTCTCGGCGACGCCACCGCCCCACGATCCAGCCATGCCAGTTTCGCTGCCATCACCCCAAACCGCCCGCTTGCCATCCCCACGTCAAACCCTGTAGAATTGCGCGTTCTGCGGGCGTCGTATAATGGCCATTACCTCAGCTTCCCAAGCTGATGACGTGGGTTCGATTCCCATCGCCCGCTCCACTTTCCGGCTGCACGGCAGCCTGCGCAAAAGCCGCCTCGTCGAAGGCGGCTTTTTTGTACCATGTGCCGGTTCACCCGACACACTGCTGCGCGCAACGGGCCCTCGCCCGCAACAACGCCTTTCTCTGTACCGATGATGCACGACGATCCGAACGAAGCCGGCCTGCCGCCGCACGACGACGCCATTCCCGACGAAGCCGCCGACGGCGCCGACGGAGTCAATCCGCTGCACCACCGCCGCATTCGCAGCTTCGTCACGCGCGCCGGCCGCGTGTCGACCGGCCAGCGCCGCGCGCTCGACGAGCTCGGCCCGCGCTTCGTCGTCCCGTATGCGCCGGAGATGCCCGACTGGAATGCGGTGTTCGGCCGCAGCGCGCCGCGCATCCTCGAGATCGGCTTCGGGATGGGCGCATCGACCGCGGAAATCGCCGCGAACCGCCCCGGCGACGACTTCCTCGGCGTCGAAGTGCACGAGCCGGGCGTCGGCGCGCTGCTGAAGCTGATCGGCGAGCAGAACCTGTCGAACATCCGCATCATCCAGCACGACGCGGTCGAAGTGCTCGAGCACATGCTCGCGCCGGAAAGCCTCGACGGCGTGCATATCTTCTTCCCCGATCCGTGGCACAAGGCGCGCCACCACAAGCGCCGGCTGATCCAGCCGCCGCTCGTCGCGCATCTCGCGTCGCGCCTGAAGCCCGGTGCGTACATTCACTGTGCGACCGACTGGCAGAACTACGCGGAACAGATGCTGGAAGTGCTCGGCGCGGAACCGACGCTCGAAAACACGGCTACCGACTACGCGCCGCGCCCCGACTATCGCCCGGTGACGAAGTTCGAACGGCGCGGGCTGCGGCTCGGCCACGGCGTGTGGGATCTGGTGTTCCGCAAGCGCGCAAACTAAGCAATTCCGCGCTGAGGCGGAGCACGTTGCGCTGCCCCGGACGACAAAACGGCCCGACCGGCATCTGCCGATCGGGCCGTTTTTTTTCGGAAGCGCGCTCGCCTCCGTATCTGCATCACGCCCAGTTCAACCAGCCGCTGTACCCCACCAGCAGCACGAACAACCCGAACGCAATCCGGTACCACGCGAACACCGTGAAATCGTGCGTCGCGACGTAGCGCAGCAGCCAGCGCACGCACACGAACGCGCTGACGAACGCGGCGACGAGCCCGAGTGCGAACAGGCCGAGCGAATCGACGGTGAACGCCTGCCAGTCCTTGACGGTTTCGTAGAGCGTCGCGCCGAAGATGATCGGAATCGCGAGGAAGAACGAGAATTCGGTGGCGACGCGCCGGTCGAGGCCGAACAGCATCCCGCCGATGATCGTCGAGCCCGACCGCGACATGCCGGGAATCAACGCGAAGCACTGCGCGATACCGACCTTCAGCGCATCGAGCGGCGTCAGTGCATCGACCGACATCACGCGCGGCGGCTCGCCGCGCTCGCGCTGCCGCGCCTCGGCCCACAGGATGATCGCGCCGCCCACGACGAGCGCGAACGCGACGGGCACCGGCGAGAACAGCACGGCCTTGATCTTCTTCTCGAACAGGAGGCCGAGGGCGATCGCGGGAATCGTCGCGATCACGACGTTCAGCGTGAAGCGCCGCGCGTCGGGCCGGCTCGGCAGCCCGGACACGATCGATGCGATCCGTTGCCGGTACTCCCAGCAAACCGCGAGGATCGCGCCGAACTGGATCACGACGTCGAAGGTTTTCGCGTGCGAATCGTTGAAATTCAGGAAGCTGCCCGCGACGATCAGGTGACCGGTGCTCGACACCGGCAGGAATTCCGTCAGCCCCTCGACGACGCCGAGGATCAATGCCTTGCAGATCAGGATCCAGTCCATCCGTGGCCCAACTCCGAAATGGTCGAAAGGAAGGGCCAGGTTGCCGCGCGGCCCGCTCGGCCGCGCGGTTCGACGTCATTTTTCGACGATCGCCACGCGTATGCCGTTTGTAAGAATCGTAATTGTACCGGGTTCGTAGTTCACCCCGGCAAATTGCAGCTGTTCAGGCTTGAACGTGTAGATCGGATAGTTGGTCAGCAACTGCGTCGCGAGCAGGCCGGCGGCAGCGCCGACCTGTTGCCCGTACATCTGCGCGTCGCCGTCGAGCACGAGGCTGTCGACGGACGGCGCCTTCAGCACGACCGAGCGGCTCGGCGCGTCGTACGCGAGCTGGCCCGACACGGTGAACTTGCCGCTGACGGGCGCGCGCAGGAACGGGCTCGCGAAATTCGCGTCGAGCTGCACGGCGACGCGGTTCTGGTCGGGCAGCAGGTTGACGGCCGGGTTCGCGAGCGACACGTCGACGACCTGCGCGACCGTCTTCTGGTACGGGAACTTGCGCGCGACGGCTTTCTGCACGTCGCCGCGCGAGAACGTGTAGTGATCGGGGATGAACGGGAACGTCGACGCGCACGCGGCGAGCGACAGCGTCACGCCGATGGCGCCGACGGTTGCGGCGAGAAAACGGCGCCGGCCGGGCGCGCGAGGTGCGGTCATGCTTGAACAATCTCCTGTATCCGGCGCAGCGGCGATCGGGCGATCGGCGCTGCGCCCATGCCGGGCAATCGACCGGAGTTAGTGCTTCAACCCGCGCCGCGGGTTCCATGCGTCGTATTCGCGTCGAACGCGGCCGGCAATCCGCTACCGCCCGATGCCGCCACGCGGCGACGGCTGCGTCGCGGCCTCGAGGCGCGTGAGCCACGCGAGCGCGTCGCCGCGCGATGCGCCGCACATGTCGGCGGACGGCTGCAGCCCCGAACAGCACGCGGGGCGCTCGGGCCGGCCGAAGATCCGGCAGCGCAGGTCGTCGCCGAGCTGCACACAGCGCACGCCGGCCGGCTTGCCGTCGGGCATGCCCGGAATCGGGCTGGAAATCGACGGCGCGATGCAGCACGCGCCGCAGCCCTCGCGGCACGCGTGCGGCGGCGGGACATCGGCGGGTGCCGGGCGGACAGGCATTTCGACGGACACTCGGCTCTCTCGAACGAACAACAAAAAACGGTGCGGCAACCGGACGCGGCGTCCGGCAGCCCACCCCGCATTGTGCCATCGCCGGCTGCGACGTTATTACGCAATGCAGCCGAATCGGGCGTTTATATACTCGAAAGCATCTGAAAAGTGAAAAGCGCGAGACCATCATGAGCTCCGGTTCTGCCGACATAATGTTCCGTCCCGATTTGCTCACGAAATACGGCGCGAACGGGCCGCGCTATACGTCGTACCCCACCGCGCTGCAGTTCCGCGACGATTTCGACCCGGCCGACTACGTGCGCGCGGCCGGCGACCCCGGCGCGTCGTCGAGCGAGCTGTCGCTGTATTTCCACATCCCGTTCTGCAACACCGCGTGCTTCTACTGCGGCTGCAACAAGATTGCGACCAACAACCGCCGCCGCGCGCGCCCGTATCTCGACCAGCTCAAGCGCGAGATGGCGCTGCAGGCCGCGCTGTTCGACCCGGCCCGCCCGGTCACGCAGCTGCACTGGGGCGGCGGCACGCCGACCTTTCTTTCCGACGACGAAACGGCCGAGCTGATGGCGGCCACCCGCGAGTACTTCGCGCTCGCGCCGGACGCCGACGCCGAGTTCTCGATCGAGATCGACCCGCGCACGGTCACGCCCGCGACGCTCGTGCACCTGCGCACGATCGGCTTCAACCGGCTGAGCCTCGGCGTGCAGGATTTCGATCCGGTCGTGCAGCAGGCGATCAACCGCATCCAGCCGCTCGCGATGACGGCCGACCTGCTCGCTGCCGCGCGCGCGACGGGCTTCCATTCGGTCAGCGTCGACCTGATCTACGGGCTGCCGCACCAGACGGTCGCCGTGTTCGCGCGCACGCTCGAGACGATCATCGAACTCGCGCCCGACCGGCTGTCGGTGTTCGGCTACGCGCACATGCCGCACCTGTTCAAGATGCAGCGGCAGATCGACGATGCGACGCTGGCGCCGCCCGAAACGCGCATCGCGCTGCTCGGCCTCGCGATCGACATGCTGACGTCGGCCGGCTACGTGTACATCGGGATGGACCACTTCGCTCGGCCGTCCGACGAACTCGTGCGAGCACAACAGAACGGCACGCTGCAGCGCAATTTCCAGGGCTACAGCACGCGCGCGGATACCGACCTCGTCGGTTTCGGCGTGTCGTCGATCGGCAAGGTCGGCGACGTCTACGCGCAGAACGCGAAGGACCTGCCCGCGTACGGCGCCGCGCTCGACGCGGGCCGGCTGCCGATCGTGCGCGGCGTGCGGCTCACGCCCGACGACCGGCTGCGCCGCGACGTGATCACGCAACTGATGTGCAACCTCGACCTGCCGTTCTCGCATGTCGAGGCCGCGCACGGCATCCGCTTCGCCGATCATTTCGCGCGCGAGCTCGACGCGCTGCGCCCGTTCGAGCGCGACGGGCTGCTGACGATCGCGCGCGACCGCCTGACGATCCATCCGGCCGGCCGAATGGTCGTGCGCAACATCGCGATGGCGTTCGACGCGTATCTCGGGCAGACGTCTCAACAGCGCTACTCGCGCACGGTCTAGCGCCAGCGCCAAACCGGCGGCCGCACGCGGGCGTGCCGCCGGTTTGCTACAGTGTGAGGCTTCCGCTCCGCCAGAACCCGCACGATGCGCACCACCAAAGCGACCTACGCGGTCGAACGCCTGAAGACCCGCTCCGGCAACCCGCAATTCGCGGCCGTCGCGATGGCGGGCGGCCTGTTCTATCTCGTCGACCGCTCCGGCGGCACCGCAGAGAAGCGCTGCGAGCCGCTGCCGCTCGACGAGTTCGTCAAGTTCGTCGACGAATTCGGCCCCAAAAAGCCGCGCAAGGCGAGCAAGCTCGACCTCGCATTCGAGGCGCAGATCAAGAAGAGCAAAGGGTAAAGGTCTGTTGCAGGCTGCCTGAAGGCTTGACCGCCGCCCTGTTTGGTACAATCGCGTAGTTTATCTACCCCCGCTGATGGCCGACCAGGCTGCGTGACCACACCATGAATATCGAAAACGCGCGTTTCAACATGATCGAACAGCAGATCCGTCCGTGGGACGTGCTGGATCTGGACGTCCTGGGCCTGCTGTCGATCGTCAAGCGTGAAAACTACGTTCAACCCGAATACCGCGATCTCGCGTTCGCCGATCTCGAACTGCCGCTGCCCGGCGGCACCAGCAAGATGCTGTTCCCGCGCGTCGAAGCGCGTGTGCTGCAGGAGCTGACGGTCAAGAAGCACGAGAACGTGCTGCTGATCGGCGCGGGCTCGGGCTACCTGGCCGCGCTGTTCGCGCATCGCGCGCAGCACGTGACGGCCGTCGAGATCGATCCGGCGATCGCGAAGTTCGCGGAAGACAACCTTCGCAACGACGGCGTGACCAACGCGGAAGTCGTGCTCGGCGACGGTTCGCGCGGCTGGGCCGGCAAGGCGCCGTACGACGTGATCTGCGTCGCGGGCGGCCTGCCCGTCGTGCCGCAGGAAATGCTCGAACAGCTGAAGGTCGGCGGCCGCCTGTCGGCGTTCGTCGGCGGCCGTCCGGTGATGAAGGCGCAGATCATCACGCGCATCGACGACAAGCAGTACCGCGTCGCCGACGTGTTCGAAACCTACATCGACCACCTCGTCAACGCGATCGAGCCGTCGCGCTTCAAGTTCTGAGCGGCGGAGCCTCCATGCAGATCCTGACGCCCGCAATGCTCGCGGAATGGCTCGGCGATACGGCGCGCCCCGCGCCGATCGTGCTCGACGTGCGCGAGCCTTGGGAAATCGCGACCGCGCAGATCGCCGGCAGCATGTCGATCCCGATGCAGCAGATTCCCGCGCGCAGCGAAGAGCTCGACGACGAAGCGGAAATCGTCTGCGTGTGCCATCACGGGATGCGCAGCGCGCAGGTCGCGATGTTCCTCGAATCGCGCGGCTTCACGAAGCTGTACAACCTGCAAGGCGGGATCGACGCGTGGTCGCGCGACGTCGATCCGTCCGTGCCGCGTTACTGATCTCTCCGGCGGCGCATCGCGCGCCGCCATACGGTGACCGGCGTCGCGCCGGCCACACGATCCGCCGAACGGGCGCGCGCTGCGCGCCCGTTTCGCTTTCCCGCCCCACTCCGTTTCCTTCAGCGCATCGGCGACGATCGCTAACAGCCCGGCAATCTGCGCGTCGTCGATGACGAGCGGCGGCGAGAATGCGGGGATGTCGCCCGTATCGTCCGTATAGCGCTCAATCGCACCGTTCCGGTAGCGCGTGCAGGCACCGGAACGGTGAAGCGCGTCCGTGCACCATTTGCGCCCGCGAACCTGCACCGCAACGGACCATTGATGCCGCACGAAGCGTCACGCGCACCGCGCGTTCGCCCGCACCGGCACGTCCGGCGTGCATGCATGCGGACTGGCACATGCCTTGCGTTACCTGATGGCCGGCGCCGCCACGGCGCACGCACATCCAACACGTCAAGGGGAACCCGATGAAACGTCGCAGTCTGTTGAAGTTCGGTTCGATGGCCGGCGCGCTCGCGCTGGCGGGCAAGAGCCCGTTCGCGCACGCGGCCGATGCGGGCACCGGCCCGATCAAGGTCGGCATCCTGCACTCGCTGTCGGGCACGATGGCGATCTCGGAGACGTCGCTGAAGGACACCGCGCTGATGACGATCGCCGACATCAACAAGAGCGGCGGCGTGATGGGTCGCAAGCTCGAGCCCGTGGTGGTCGATCCCGCGTCGAACTGGCCGCTGTTCGCCGAGAAGGCGCGGCAGTTGCTCACGCAGGACAAGGTCGCGTGCGTGTTCGGCTGCTGGACCTCGGTGTCGCGCAAGTCCGTGCTGCCGGTGTTCGAGGAACTGAACGGGCTGCTCTACTACCCGGTGCAGTACGAAGGCGAGGAAATGTCGCGCAACGTGTTCTACACGGGCGCCGCGCCGAACCAGCAGGCGATTCCGGCCGTCGAGTACCTGATGAGCGCGGAAGGCGGCGGCGCGAAGCGCTTCTTCCTGCTCGGCACCGACTACGTGTATCCGCGCACGACCAACAAGATCCTGCGCGCGTTCCTGAAATCGAAGGGCGTGAAGGATGCCGACATTCAGGAGGTCTACACGCCGTTCGGCCACAGCGATTACCAGACCATCGTCGCGAACATCAAGACCTTCTCGCAGGGCGGCAAGACGACCGTGATCTCGACGATCAACGGCGACTCGAACGTGCCGTTCTACAAGGAGCTCGGCAACCAGGGCATCAAGGCGACCGACGTGCCGGTCGTCGCGTTCTCGGTCGGCGAGGAGGAACTGCGCGGGATCGACACGAAGCCGCTCGTCGGCCATCTCGCCGCGTGGAACTACTTCATGTCGGTGAAGAACCCGACCAACACCAAGTTCAAGGACCAGTTCGCCGCCTGGGTGAAGGCGAACAACCTGCCGGGCGGCGCGAAGCGCGTGACCAACGACCCGATGGAAGCGACCTACGTGGGCATCCACATGTGGAAGCAGGCCGTCGAGAAGGCGAAGAGCACCGACGTCGACAAGGTGCGCGTCGCGATGATCGGCCAGACCGTCGCCGCGCCGTCGGGCTTCACGCTCGCGATGGATGGCAACCATCACCTGCACAAGCCGGTGATGATCGGCGAGATCCGCGGCGACGGGCAGTTCAACGTCGTATGGAAGACGAAGACCGCGGTGCGCGCGCAGCCGTGGAGCCCGTTCATCGCGGGCAACCAGGGCAAGCCGGACATCGTCTCGTCGATCCCCGCGTTCCTGCGCCGGCAGCGCGCGGCGCTGGCCTGACGCGGTGCGGCGCGTCGCGCACCGGCGTGACGTGCCGCTCGCATGCCGGTGCCGACGCGCCGGCCGTGCTTGTCGTGAAGAACCGCAAGCGCCGGCGCCTCGCCGCATGAATCCGCTTTCCCACGCCCGACAGGATCTCCCGATGCCTATCCGCTTTCGCCGAGCCGCCGTCGCGATCGTCGCGTGCGCCGCCCTCGCGGGTGCACTGCCGCGTGCCGCGTTCGCGCTGACGGCCGCCGATACCGCCGCGCTTGCCGGCGACGACTTCGACGCGAAGACGTCCGCGATCGACCGGCTCGCCGCCGATGCCGATCCGCGCGCCGTTGCCGTGCTCAACGCGCTGTCGACCGGCGACGCGCTCGCGACCGGCGACGGCCGCCTGCTGATCCAGAGCGGCGACACCGCGCACGACGCGCTCACGCAGGCCGCGTCGCCGGCCGGCGACGCGCAGCCCGTGATGCTGAACAACCTGCTGCGCACGAAGATCGCGGGTGCGCTGTCGGGCCTCGCGCTCGCATCGCCCGACGTCGCCGCGCGACGCGACGCGATCGATGCGCTGCTGAAATCGCCCGACCCGGCGCTCAAGCCGATGATCGACCGCGCCCGTGCGAAGGAAACCGATCCCGCGCTGAAGCGCCGGCTCGACGCACTGTGGGCGATCGCCGCGCTGCACGATGCCGATCCGGCGAAGCGCCTCGAAGCCGTCCAGGTGGTGGCCGCGCGCCGCGACCTCGACATGATCGAACAACTGCGCCCGCTCGTCGCGAAGAACGCGGACGGCAGCTACGCGGAGCCCGACGCGCGCGTGCGCGATGCCGCGCAGCAAGGGCTCGACGCATTGCATTCGCTGCAGCGCCGCGGCGAGATCGTCGGCACGCTGTTCGCGGGCCTGTCGCTCGGCAGCGTGCTGCTGCTCGCCGCGCTCGGCCTCGCGATCACGTACGGGCTGATCGGCGTGATCAACATGGCGCACGGCGAATTCCTGATGATCGGTGCGTACGCAACCTATGTCGTGCAGACGCTGATCCAGCGCTATGCGCCCGGCGCATTCGACTGGTATCCGCTCGTCGCCGTGCCCGTGTCGTTCGCGACGGCCGCGCTCGTCGGCATCGTGCTCGAACGGCTCGTGCTGCGGCACCTGTACGGCCGCCCGCTCGAGACATTGCTCGCGACCTTCGGCGTGAGCCTGATCCTGATCCAGGCGACGCGCATGCTGTTCGGCGCGCAGAACGTGCAGGTCGTGAACCCGTCGTGGATGAGCGGCGGCGTGACCGTGATGCAGAACCTGATCCTGCCGTACAACCGGCTCGCGATCCTCGCATTCGCGCTTGCGGTGGTGTTCGTCGCGTGGGCCGTGCTGACGAAGACGCGGCTCGGCCTGTTCGTGCGCGCGGTCACGCAGAACCGCCGGATGGCCGCGTGCGTCGGCGTGAAGACCGCGCGCGTCGACGCGTATGCGTTCGCGTTCGGTGCGGGCATCGCCGGCCTCGGCGGCTGCGCGCTGTCGCAGATCGGCAACGTGGGGCCCGACCTCGGCCAGAACTACATCATCGATTCGTTCATGGCGGTCGTGCTCGGCGGCGTCGGGCAGATCGCCGGCACCGTGCTCGGCGGCTTCGGGCTCGGCCTCGCGAGCAAGGCGATCGAGCCGTTCTGGGGCGCCGTGCTCGCGAAGATCGCGGTGCTCGTGATGATCGTGCTGTTCATCCAGAAACGCCCTCAGGGCATGTTCGCCCCGAAGGGCCGCAGCGCGGAGGCTTGACGTGACTTTCGTAACCGATTCGATGTCGAACCCGGTCGCCGGCACACCGAAGCCCGCTTCAGCCGCACGCGCGGCAGACGGCTTCGCGCTCGGCCTGCCGCCGCGCCCTGCGCTGCTGTCGCGCCGCGCGTGGCTCGCGCTCGTCGCGCTGTGCATCGCGATCGGCGTCGGCGTGCCGCTCGCCGCGCTCGTCGCGCCCGAAGCGAGCGCATTCCATCTGTCCGCCTACGCGATGACGCTCGCCGGCAAGCTGATGTGCTACGCGATCGCCGCGCTCGCGCTCGATCTCGTCTGGGGCTATTGCGGGATCCTGAGCCTCGGCCACGGGCTGTTCTTCGCGCTCGGCGGCTACGCGATCGGCATGTACCTGATGCGCGAGATCGGCCGCGACGGCAAGTACGGCAGCGACCTGCCCGACTTCATGGTGTTCCTCGACTGGCACCAGCTGCCGTGGTACTGGAGCGGCACGCAGCATCTCGCGTGGGCGCTCGCGCTCGTCGTGCTCGTGCCGGCCGTGCTCGCGTGGGTGTTCGGCTTCTTCACGTTCCGTTCGCGCGTGAAAGGCGTGTACCTGTCGATCATCACGCAGGCGCTGACGTTCGCCGCGATGCTGCTGTTCTATCGCAACGAAACCGGCTTCGGCGGCAACAACGGCTTCACCGACTTCAAGCGCATCGCGGGTTTCGCGATCACGTCGCCCGGCACGCGCACGGTGCTGTTGCTGCTGACGTTCGCGACGCTGGTGCTCGCGTTCATCGCCGCGCGCGCGATCGTCACGAGCAAGCTCGGGCGCGTCGTCACCGCGGTGCGCGACGGCGAGACGCGGCTGATGTTCCTCGGCTACAGCCCGCTCGCGTACAAGCTGTTCGTGTGGACCGTGTCGGCCGTGCTGTGCGGCATCGCGGGCGCGTTGTACGTGCCGCAGGTCGGCATCATCAATCCCGGCGAGATGTCGCCCGGCAACTCGATCGAGATGGCGATCTGGGTCGCGGTGGGCGGGCGCGGCACGCTGATCGGGCCGATCGTCGGCGCGTTCGCGGTGAACGGCGCGAAGAGCCTGTTTACCGCGTACTTCGCCGAATACTGGCTGTTCTTCCTCGGCCTGATCTTCGTGCTCGTGCCGCTGCTGCTGCCGCGCGGGATCATGGGCCTCGTCGAAACCGTGCTCGCGAAGGGGAAACGCGCATGAACGGAACGGCCCTCTACCAATTCACGCCGCCGCCGGAAGACGAACTGCTGGCCGTCAGCGGCACCGCATCGATGGGTCGCGTCGTGCCGCCCGGCATCGACACGTCGCACGGCACGATCCTGTACCTCGAGGATATCGAGGTGAGCTTCGACGGCTTCCGCGCGCTGAAGAAACTGTCGCTCGCGATCGACGCGGGCGAGCTGCGCTGCGTGATCGGCCCGAACGGCGCGGGCAAGACGACGATGATGGACGTGATCACCGGCAAGACGCGCCCCGACGCCGGCAATGTGTTCCTCGGCCAGACGCTCGACCTCGCGCGGATGAGCGAGCCGGAGATCGCGCGCGCGGGTATCGGCCGCAAGTTCCAGAAGCCGACCGTGTTCGAGCAGCATCCGGTGTGGGAAAACCTCGAACTCGCGATGCAGACCGACAAGGGCTGGCTCGCGTCGCTGCGCGCGCGGCTCGACCGCACCGCGCAGGCGAAGATCGAGGAGACGCTCGCGCTGATCGGCCTCGAAAGCCATGCGTTTCGTGCAGCCGGCGAGCTGTCGCACGGTCAGAAGCAGCGGCTCGAGATCGGCATGCTGCTGATGCAGCGCCCCGCGCTGCTGCTGCTCGACGAACCGGCCGCCGGGATGACCGACCACGAGACGATGGAACTCGCCGAACTGCTGAACACGCTGCGCGGCACCTGCTCGATGATGGTCGTCGAGCACGACATGGAATTCGTCGCGGCGCTCGCCGGCGACACCGGCCGCGTGACGGTGATGGCCGAAGGCGCGGTGCTTGCGCAAGGCACGCTCGACCAGGTCAAGCGCGACGACGCGGTGATCGAGTCTTACCTCGGACGATGATGCGATGCTGAAGATCGAAGGTCTGAACCAGTACTACGGCGGCAGCCATATCCTGCGCAACGTGAACCTCGCCGCCGACGACGGCAAGCTCACCGTGCTGCTCGGCCGCAACGGCGTCGGCAAGAGCACGCTGCTGCGCTGCCTGATGGGTGTGGTCACCGCGAAGAGCGGCACCGTGTCGTGGCGCGGCACCGCGCTCGGCGCGCTGCCGCCGTATGCGCGCGTCGCGGCCGGGCTCGCATACGTGCCGCAGGGCCGCGACATCTTTCCGCGGCTGACCGTCGAGGAAAACCTGCTGGTCGGCGCGGCGAGCCGCAAGGCGCCGTCGAAGGTGCCAGACCGCATCTACGACCTGTTCCCGGTGCTGAAGGACATGCGCGCGCGGCGCGGCGGCGACCTGTCGGGCGGCCAGCAGCAGCAGCTTGCGATCGGCCGCGCGCTGATGAGCGAGCCGCAGTTGCTGATCCTCGACGAGCCGACCGAGGGCATCCAGCCGTCGATCATCCAGGACATCGGCCGCACGCTGCGCCAGCTCGTCGACGAATCGAACATGACGGTGCTGCTCGTCGAACAGTATTACGATTTCGCGCGCTCGATCGCGGATCGCTACTGGGTGATGAGCCGCGGCGAGATCGTCGCGGGCGGCGATGCGCGGGACATGGAGACGGATGGGGTGCGGGAGTTGATTGCGGTGTAGCGTCCGGGGAGCGCGGAAAGCACGCCGTCGGCGCGCTCCCGACGGCCCCCTTGCCGATAGGGATATCTGCCGACCTATCGGCAGCGATCTACTTTGACAAGACTTGATCAAATTGCTGCCGCAGCATCGCTGCTGCCCAAGCGCCACATTCCGATCTTGCCCAGCTTCGCCGCCAACTGAAGCCGCGCCGATCGCCAATCTGCCAGTGCGTGGATCCTCTGCCACTTCGCTCCTGCAAGTGCCAACTGAGCATTCAGCAACTCGAGAATGCTCTAGCCGCCCATCCGATATCGATGCTCACAGCATCGTGCGAACGCCGGGCCATTGACAACATCGTTTCGCTATGCAAAAGATTTTGCATCGAGCTACGAAGCGTCGGGTAGGCGTTCCATACGTCTCGTACCCTATGCTGCCGATTCCGCAATTCGCGCTGCCTCTCGATCGAAATCACATTTGCCGTCATCTCATCCTCACTTACCTTCCGTCGCTTGAAAAAAGAACAAGCGCCCAGAATAGAAAACCTTTTGTCAATGATACGAAGGGTTACAAGCATGGCCGAGATCGCGTCAACACCCTTTCCGCTTGCGCTGCCGCCCTGTCGGCAAGGCAGCGATGCGTCGGCCTGATGCGCCTAGCTGACCAGAGTTTTCGTGCAACTTGGCGAGACCGGCACGGCCATCTTGCGACCGTTCGACTCTATAAGCTTGCCATGCCGCATGGCGCCGCGTACCGCCGTGGCATGTTTAGAAAAATTCACCGCTAACTAAAGTGTTTGACTCTCGCTTTGCCGCATCACGGCATTGATAGGATTGTTGCCTGAGTTGCCGGACCACGCGGATATGTCCGCAAACCGCCCCTCACGGCCCGGACAGAAGCCGGCCTCAGTAAAACACTGCCTCCAGAAACGTTGAAACGCCCCCGGACTCCATCCTGACGGTCCGGCAGGCTATATCGCGTTCGATGGCCCAATCGCTTCACCTATTTTTAGAAAACTGCCGCCATGAAAATCGACACCTGGATTACCTGTTTTCTCGCCTCCTGGATCTTCTCGCTATCGCCTGGTTCGGGTTCCGTATTTTCCATGACCAACGGGCTGAACTATGGATTCAAGCGTGGGTATTTGGGTGTCGTTGGACTGGTGCTCGGCCTCTGGGCGGTATTTTTCGCGGTTGTGGTGGGGCTTGGCGCAGTGATTCAGGCTTCGCCCATAACGTTCAATATCATCAAATGGGCTGGCGTGGCTTACCTCTTTTACCTTGGATTCGGTCAGTGGCGCACCAAGGGCTCGCCGATCCATGTTTCGCGCTCGGATGCGCCGAAGATCGGCATCCTCAAGCTCGTTGGAAAAGGCATTGCGCTGAACTCGGTGAACCCGAAAGGTTACCTCTTCATGCTGGCAGTCATTCCGCAGTTCATCGACTCGAACGCCCCGCTGACATCTCAGTACCTCGCTATCGCGCTCACCTTCGCCTTCACCGACCTGGTGGTGATGGCTGGCTATACGGGGCTTGCCTCGAAGGCACTCATCTACCTGAAAACCGAGCGGCACGTCTCGATGCTGAACAAGACCTTTGGTTCGCTGTTCATGCTGGCAGCCGTCGTGCTAGCGACCTTCCAGCGCGTGGCCCACTGAGCCATGAGCCTATCCATGAACCATCATCCCGATCCGCATATGCATGAACCATCCGTGTTGCATGCGGTGCATGAACTGGTGCGCCAGAGCTGCGAACGATACGCCGGTCGGGTCGCCATCGAGGAGCCCGGGCAGGCCGTCCGTTACGACGTGCTGGCGCAACGGGTTGACGCGATGCGATCTCGCTTGGCGCAGGCCGTCGCGCCCGGCAGCGTCGTCGCCGTCGTGGGCCATCGTAGCCTCGAGACCATCGTGGCAGCTTTGGCCGTCTGCTCGCACGGCTGCGTCCTGATGAACATCGACGACGGGCTGCCGGAAGAGCGCCAACACCTGATGTTCGGCAGCGTCCCGCCTGCCGTGACGATACGCTGCGGCGCGACGACGCAATTCGAACTGGCCCAAGCGTCACCGGCCCGCTTCGCGGCCATCGACACCGACCACGCCTACATCGCGTTCACCTCGGGATCAACTGGGCGCCCCAAGGCTATCCTGGGCAGCCACCAGGGTCTGTCTCACTTCGTGCAGTGGCAGGGCCATGAGTTCTGTATTGGACCGGATGATCGCTTCGCACATCTGACCAACATGTCGTTCGACGTCTGGTTGCGGGACGCCTTCACGCCACTTGTCAACGGTGCAACCTTGTGCATTCCCGGTGATCGCCACCTAGGCGCGCGCGACCTCTTCGATTTTCTTGAAGCGCATGCCATCACCGCCGTGCACGTCGTTCCCTCGGTCGCCAACCACTGGATCAACAGCGCGCCCACGCGTCCAGCAATCGCCTCGATGCGGCTGGCCTTCTTCGCTGGCGAGCCGCTGGAAGGCGTGCTCGTGCGGCGATGGCACGCGCGCTTTCCAGCGTGCGAAATCGTCAACCTGTACGGTCCGACCGAAACCACGCTCGCGAAGCATTTCAAGCGCGTGCCTTCGCAACCGCGCGATGGCGTTCAGCCTGTTGGCCATCCGATTCCCGGATCGGCAACGCATATTCTCGACGAGCAATTACGTCCCTGCGCTGAGGGAGTCGTGGGCGAAATCTGCATCGAGACACCCTGGCGTTCGCACGGCTACGTGCATGAAGCAGGCCTGCTCGCGCCGTTCGTGGATTTTCGGCATTCCGGCGGGCCTGCCCGCAGCGTCTATCGCACTGGTGATCTCGGCCTGCGCAAGGCCGATGGCGAGATCGAAATCCGCGGCCGTCTCGACGACCAGGTCAAAATCAATGGCGTGCGCGTCGAACTGCTGGAAGTGAAGTCCGCGATCGTCTCGTTTCCAGGCGTTCGGGACGTCTTTGTCTGCACGACGGGTTCGGGCTACCAGCTCGGAATCGCGGCCGTCCTCGAGGCTGCGCAGGAGGTCGCCGCTCGCCTGATGGCTCATCTTCGCCAACTCCTGCCAGCCGCGATGGTGCCCTCGCGCATCCTGACGCTCCCCGCATTGCCCCGATTGCCCAATGGCAAGCTCAACCGGACAGAGTTGTCTCGTCTGGCGGCGGCAAGCCCACCGCCGTCGCCCGTGCCGTCGTTGCTTCGCTCGACCGATACGACGGCCACGGAACGGCTTGAGTCGCTATGGAGAGAGGTGCTGCGAACCGACTCGGTCGATCAGCATCGCAACTTCTTCGAGTCGGGCGGCACGTCGCTGACGATCGTGGAACTGCACGCCCGCATCGAAGAGACGTTCCAGATCCGGCTTCCGATCGTGCGGCTCTTCGAGCACGCCACGCTCGCCTCGCAAGCCGCCATGCTGGCTAACGACGAGGATCCCGGCACCGCCGCAACGCCGCGAGCGCATGCGACGCCGCACACCGTGCGTTCGCACACCCTGAGTGCGCGCCATCGCCGCACCCGACAATTGGAATTCCAACGGAGCGAGCGTCAGAACCCAGACGCTCAGGCTTAAACCATGACATTCACTGACTGCGAAAATCACGAAAACGACATCGCCATTGTCGCGATGGAATGCCGTATTCCCGGGGCCGACAACGTCGACAAGCTCTGGGAACTCCTGCTGGAAAACCACTGCACGATTCAGGATCTGAGCGACGATCAGCTCGCTGACGCCGGTGTATTGCCGGAGCTGCGATCGCATCCCGACTACGTCAAGCGCGCCGCCGTTCTGGAGGATGTCGACAAGTTTGATGCCGCCTATTTCGACATGAGCGCTCGCGAGGCCGACGTACTCGACGTGCAGCAGCGGATGATGCTGGAAGCCGCCGTGACCCTGCTCAACCGTGGTAACGTCGATCCCGCCCGTGTCGGGCAGCGCATTGGCGTCTTTGCGGGTTCGGGCTTCAGCTCATACTTATTCGGCGTGCTGGAGCAAGTCGAGTTGGTCGATGCGCTAGGCGAAATGCTGGTCCGCCATGGCAACGACAAGGATTTTCTGGCGAACCGGGTATCGTACAAGCTGAATCTGCAAGGCCCGAGCGTCAACGTCCAGACGTCCTGCTCGACCGGTCTGGTCGCAGTCCATAGCGCGGTGCAGAGTCTCTTATTAGGCGAATGCGATCAGGCGATTGCGGGGTCGGTCTACATCCGCCTGCCCCAACATGCCGGCTACAAGTACCAGGCCGACGGCGTGCTATCACCCGATGGCTTGTGCCGTCCATTCGACGCCGACGCGCGCGGCACCATCTTTACCAATGGTCTTGGCCTCGTTTTGTTGAAGCGGCTACGCGACGCCGTTGAGGACGGCGACGACATCGTAGCCGTGATCGCCGGGTCGGCCATCAACAACGACGGGTCGAAGAAGGTGGGATTCACTGCGCCCAGCGTGGGCGGCCAGATCGACGTGCTCGCCGATGCACTGGCAGTGTCGGGCATATCGCCTGGCGAGATGCAGTTCATCGAGGCGCATGGCACCGGGACCGTGCTCGGCGACCCCATCGAGATCGAGGCCATCCGCCAGGCTTACGGGCCCGAGGGCACGCCTTGCGCAATCGGCTCGCTGAAGGGTCACTTTGGCCATTTCAACATCGCTGCGGGAATCATCGGCCTCATCAAGACCGCCCTCGTGCTCAGGAACGGTATCGTACCCAGTACCCTGCATCTGCAGCGCGTGAATCCGCAACTGGAACTGGATGGGTCGCGCTTCTTCGTCGCAGACCGTCAGCTTCAACTGGACATGAGCCGGACCCGCTACGCGGCCGTGAGCGCCTTCGGCATGGGAGGGACCAACTGCCACCTCGTGATGCGCAGTGCGCCCCCAGTGTCGCAGGCTGCACCAGCCAGCGCCAGCCGTGCGCAGTTGTTCACGTTCTCGGCCCGATCCGACGAGGCCCTCGAGCGGATGGCCGGGCTGCTTGCCGACCAGTTCGAGGCGGCGCTCGAAACCTCAATTGCCGATGCAGCCTACACGTCCCGGGTGGCCCGCACGCTGTTGCCAGTGCGCGGCGCCGTGGTCGCACGGCACGCCTCCGAGGCGGCCACGCGGCTGCGCTCACGCGACTTCCCGCGCAGTCGTCACGCCCGGCCGCCGCTACTGGCCTTCGTGTTTGGCGGACAGGGTACGCAGCGGCTGGGCATGGGCCGCGCCCTGGCTGCGGAATGGCCCGCGTACAAAGAACATCTGGAGCACGCGGTCCATGCGCTGGATCCAACTGGCGAAACCCGTCTGCACGCCTGCCTGTGGCAGGCCACGTCCGAGGCTGAGCTCCTTCCGACAGAAATCGCCCAGCCGCTGATCTTTGCTGTCGAGTACGCACTCGCGCAAGCCTTGATCAATAGCGGCCTCCGGCCTGACTACCTCATGGGACACAGTCTCGGCGAAGTGGTGGCGGCCTCGGTCAGCGGCGTCTTCGATCTGGAGACGGCCGGTGCCCTCGTAGCAGCGCGGGCACGCGTCATGGCGGCCTGCGAAGCTGGAGCGATGCTCAGCGTGGAACATCTGGAGCCGTTCCGGTTGATGCTCGATGCTGGGCTGCTCGCACTGGCAGCGCACAACTCGCCGCGGCAATATGTGCTGTCGGGGTCGCTCGCGATCATCGAGGAAGCCGAGGCGCTGGCGCGAGCACGCGGTCTCGCACATCAGCGGCTCAAAACCTCGCATGCCTTTCACTCGCCCATGATGTCGCTTGCTGCTCGCACGTTCCTCGACCATCTACGCGAGGTGAACTTCGGCATTGCGCGCACGCCCATCGTCTCCAACATCACGGGCCGACTGCTTACCGAGTACGAGTACCGCAACCCTGTGTATTGGTCCGACCATCTGGTCCGCACGGTCCAGTTCGCTGCGTCGGTGGACACGCTAGTCGGTCTCGGGGTGCGTCATTTCATCGAGATCGGACACGGCCATGCGATGGGCAATCTGCTTCGCGGCAACCTGCGAGAGAGCGCTGCCCGCGAAGCGGTTATCGTGCCAGCGATGGCCAGCATCGATGATGAATACGCGCATTTCCTAGAGGCGGTCGCGCTAGGCTGGACCCGGTCGCCAGACATCGACATCGAGCCGCATGTGGACAGTCGGCGGAAGATCTCGCTGCCCGTGTATCCCTTCGCACGGGACACCCACTGGGTGCAGCCGGTGATCGGTTTCCAGCCGCGCCGCCAAGGTAGGTCGATCGAACCGGAGCCGGTCTGTCCGTCTTGCGCCGAGCTTTCCGGGGAAACTTCCGCCGCAACGGATGGCGCCGATGCGAACGGTGTACGGCCTGCGAATCAGACAGTCGATGCCGACCAGTCAAATCCCGTGGAAGGCCCGGTCGCCGGCATCTATCAAACATTCCTCGGTGGCACGGAACTCAGCACCGAACTCAGCTTCTTCGAGCTTGGCGGCAATTCCCTGCTGGCCATCCAACTGGTCAATCGACTGCGGGAAACTTTCGAGGTGGAAATTCCGTTGCGAAGCTTCTATGAGCACAGCTCAATCGCCGCGATCTCACGTGAGATCGCCCGTCAACTGCTTCAGGAGTCTGCCAGTGTCTGAGTCCCCCGCGCTGTCCCGCGACCAGCTGGCGCGGCTGACCGCCAGGCTCCAGCGCCTCGGAACCGCCCAGGTCGAGGGCAGGGCGGCCCCCTCGTGCGCCGCCCTGCCCAACCTCGGCATCATTTTCTTTTCTGGACTCATCTCCGGGCTAGGGCCTTACGAGCTGCTGCTAGATGTCGCCCGATACGTGGACGAAGCGGGCTTTCACGCGATCTGGACACCGGAGCGGCATTTCACCGAGGTCGGCGGGGCCTATCCGAATCCCGCGCTGCTCGCGGCGGCACTGACCACCGTGACGCAGCGCGTACGCCTGCGCGCCGGCAGCATCAACCTGCCGCTGCATGACCCGCTGCGCGTGGCGGAGGAGTGGGCTGTCGTCGATCAGCTGTCGAACGGCCGAGTCGACATCGCCATCGCGCCCGGCTGGCACGTGAGGGATTTCGTGCTCAAACCAGAAAACTTCCAGAACAAATTCGACATCCTCAATGATTATCTCGAGCAGGTGCGCGCGGCGTGGCGAGGTCAGCCCATCGAGCGCTCAGACGCCTTCGGCGAGCCTCATGCGATCGTGACCTATCCACGGCCGGTGCAGCCGGAGTTGCCGGTCTGGCTCACCACGTCGCAGCGAGAGGAAGCGTGGGAGTTCGCCGGCCGCAGCGGCTTCAACGTGCTGAGCGCGCTGATCAATTTCGGCCCCAAAGACCTGGAGCGCCGCATCGGAATCTACCGCGCGGCACGTAAAGCGGCCGGATGGGATCCGGAAACGGGCACCGTTTCCCTGATGCTGCACACCTATGTCGATACGGATGCGTCTTGCGCCATCGAGCGAGTACGCCCGGCGTTGACTGAGTACCTGAAGTCGTTCGTTTCCCAGCATCAGAGCGCCAATCAAGCCGACGCCAACGACAAGGTGCGCACGCTCCAAAGCCTGGGCGACGATCGCGACGACTTCGTCGAGATGGTCTTCTCGCGTTACGTCAACACGAGTTCGCTAATTGGCGATCTCAGGGAAGTGCAAACGCGGCTCGAAGCTTTCTGCCGCATGGGTGTGGACGAAGTAGCCTGCCTCGTGGACTTCGGCCTCGACAAGACCCACGTGCTCGACAGCCTGCGCCTGCTGTCCCGACTGATCGAACATCGACAGAAATGAAACTCTTCGCATTTCAGGGGCTGCGCCCCCGAATTCACCCCGATGCCTATGTTTTCGAGGATGCCGTCATCATCGGCGATGTCGAGATAGGGCCGGGTGTCAGCATCTGGCCTGGGGTCACCATCCGTGGCGACAAGGCCCGCATTCTGATTGGCGCGGGCAGTAATATCCAGGAGCACGCGATGCTCCACGCAGACCCTGGATATCCGCTCACACTAGGAGAAAACGTGACGATCGGACACGGCGTGATGCTGCACGGCTGCGACGTCGGCTCGCATTCCGTCATTGGCATCGGCGCGATCCTGCTGAATGGGTCGAAGGTGGGCTCATGCAGTCTCGTCACAGCCGGTTCGCAGTTGGGTGCCGGTCCCCGGTTTGCCGACAACAGCCTAATCTCCGGGAATCCGGCTCGCGTGCTGATGACGCTTGGCGTCAGTGACATCGAAGGGCTGCGGGACACCGCGAGGGAATATCAGGATCTGGCCGAGGCCTATCGCCGCGATCTGCATCCCTTGCGGCCTGACGAGATCAGGCTGGAGTCTCGGCGCGCAGGTGGTGTCCGGTGATGGGTCTGCATAGCAGCAGGCGGGATCGATCGCTGCTTCGCGTGAGTGGGAATGCACACGAAAGCGGACGGCCCCGCCTCCTCGTCTGCTTTCACCACGCGGGAGCGGGTGCATCGAGCTTCTCGGGCTGGCCCGTCGAAACCGAGCTCCACGCAGATCTCGCCCTCGTGCAGTTGAAGGGCCGGGAAGACCGCTATGCGGAACGGCTCGATGACACCTTGCCAGCGCTCTCGTACGAGATTGCGGCCGCCCTGCATCGCACCGGGCACCGGAACCTTGTCCTCTTTGGACACAGCATGGGCGGTACCCTCGCGTGGTGGGTAGCGGCCGCCCTCTGGCAACGCCACGGCCGGCATTGCCGGCTGGTAATTTCCGCTCAGGTGCCCACCATGCCTCCCCGGGTCAGTCCGTGGCGTCCGGGCGATCTCCCTGCGTGGTACGCCAGCCTCGGCGAACCTTGGCCGTCGGTGCTGGACGATCCCGAGATGCAGGCCATCCTGAGCGCAACGTTGGACGCCGACATCGCATGGATGCGAAGGGAATCCCAGCGCCCGCTTCCGGGACCGCTGCCGCTGACGGTCCACGGCCTCGGCTGGGAGTCGGACCAGTTGGTGCGCCCGCAGGACATGCTGCACTGGCAAGCCTTGATCACTGGACAATTCACGCTTCACACGCTGCCAGGCGGGCATCTCGAACTCTGCGCGCGGCCCGCGCCCGCACTCGCACTGTTGCGCCGACTTCTCGACAAGGAATGCCGACATGCGCTCCGCACCGACGCTTGAATACTTGCGCCTGCGCGGCGAGATCCGCATGGGGTTCCAGCGGCATACCCCGCCGTTTTCGTACACGACGCAGGAACAATGGCCGATCGGCTATTCCGTCGCACTAGCGACCGAGGTGGCCGACGCGCTAGCCGCACGTCTGGGTACGCCGTTGCGCATCCAGCCCGTCGAAGTCACCTCGACGACCCGTACCGAACTGCTGATCAGCGGCGCGATCGACATCGAGTGCGGCTCGACCACGATTACCGAAGAGCGCCAACGCCATGTCGCTTTCAGCCGCCCCATCTTTCATACTGCGCATCGCGTGGCGTTGAAGGCCGAACGTTCGCTCTCGGGCACACGCGCGATCCGAGTCACGGGCATCACCGGTTCGACCAGCCATCGGGCGCTGCTCGACGAAAGCGCTCCCGGATGCGCCCCGCACTTCGTTGGCCGCCCAAGCATCGGCGAAGCCTTCGACGCCTTTCTCGAAGACGGCCAGATCGACGGCATCGTGGCGGATGAGGTCATCCTGGCCGGGCTGATGCTCCACTCTCGCCAGGGCGGCGTCACACTCACCGAGGAGCGTTTCGGCGGTGAGCACTATGGTTTCATGATGCGGCCTGGGGATCGCACGTTCCACGAGGCGGTGGACCACGCGCTCGGCACCGTGCTGGAAGCGCCCGACTTCGTCCGTCGCTACGCTCCCTGGTTCGACCGTCCGCTGCCGGGTCTCGGGTTCAGCCTGGGCCTGGACTTCGATCGACAACTCCCTCACCTTATCCGTCCGGAGCCTGAATTGGCCGCCGGACAACTTTGCATAACCCCTATCAGTCATCCTTGAGGAAGTACATGAAAGCAGGCATCCTCGGCTTCGGCAACGTGGCCGCCGCCACCATCGAGAGCTTCCTGGCCAACCACGACCTCATCCTCGCCAAGGCTCGCTCGCCGATTGAGTTCGTCCGAATCGCCACACGCACTCCATCGCGAGCGCACGGCCGCGTGCCGACCGGCTGCCAGATCGACGACGATCCGCGCGCCCTGGTGGAAGACCCGAACGTGGACGTGGTGATCGAGTTGACCGGCAATGTATCGATCGGACGCGAACTGGTGCTGCGCGCCCTCGCGCAGGGCAAGCATGTCATCACCGCCAACAAGGCACTGCTAGCCCACCACGGCGCGGAGATCATGGCCGCCGCCGCGCACGCCGGGCGCCGGATGCTGTTCGAAGGCGCTGTTGCAGTGTCGATACCCATCATCAAGACGCTACGCGAGGCAGCGGCGGCAAACCGGATTTCGTCGGTGGTGGGCATCCTCAACGGCACGTCCAACTACGTGCTATCGCAAATGAGCGAGCACGGCGCGGACTTCGCCACGGCGCTCGCCGAAGCGCAACGCCGCGGCTATGCCGAAGCCGATCCCACGCTGGACATCAACGGCGAGGATGCCGCTCACAAGATCACCCTGCTGGCGTCGCTGGCCTTTGGCGTGCCGATCGACTTCGCGAAGGTCGATTTCAAGGGCATCGCGGAGATCGAGCGCGAAGACATCGAATTCGCGAAACGACTCGGGCATCAGGTGAAGCTCATCGCGCAGGCGAAGCGCGTGGACGATGGCATGGTGATCGGCGTGCGGCCAACCCTGGTGCCGAACCGTTCGATGCTGGCCCTGGTGGGCGGCTCGATGAATGGCATCGCGTTGCAAGGCGACCTGCTTGGGTCGGCGTTCCTCTATGGATCGGGTGCCGGCGGCAAACAGACTTCCAGCGCCGTGCTCGCCGATCTTCTGGAACTGGCCAACGGCAGCAGGCCCAACGTGGGCGGCGGCGCCTACAACATGGGCTTTCGCGACGCCGCGCCTGCGGCGGCTCCGGCCTGCGGGAAGCCGAACCTCGTGGAAGCGTTCTACGTCCGGCTTCGCCTCGACGACCGCGCGGGAACGCTGGCCAAGGTCAGCCGCGTGCTGGCCACTGCGAACATCTCGGCGCATTCGCTGCTTCAGGACGCCGCACAGGGCGCGTTGACGGACCTGGTCGTCATCACTCACCCGGTCTCCGAGGAACGGCTGCTCAGAACGCTGCCCCAGCTCCAGGATGCCGCTGGCCCAGGGCATTCCGTGGTCGTGCTTCCCGTTCTGGATGACTGCGGATGCTGAGCGAGGCATTCTCGAACCCGCACACGTCGGACAGCAATGCGCTGCTCATCCATGTGCGGCCCGACGACAGCCTGCTATGGTCGTTTCCGCTCTGGCTGATCTGCCATCGCCTTGGCATGTCAGCACTGCTGGCGGCGCAAGCCCCGGCACCTCACGCCGCCCCAGCCGCGATCACGCACCGGCCACCGGAAGTACGTCTGGGCACGCAAACCCTCGCCCAGTTGCTGACGATCATCGAGACGCTGCACGAACAGTTTCCGCACGCGGGCGTCTGGCCCGGCGAGCCGTCCGCGCGAGCCCGCGCCCGGGACGCGTGCGGCGGCCTGCTGACACTATGCCGACAGGACATCAGTGCCCCGCTTCGTGCCGATGAAACGGACGCCAGTACGATCGCACACGTGGCGCATCGACTGCGCAGCGCGCTCGACGACGACAGGCATGGCACGGTGGCATCTGTTGCCGCCGCGACCCTGGTGCTGGACATGAACGAATTGTTCGATGTGCAAAGCGAAGATCATATGCGGGCCATGCTGGAAAGTCCGGCGGCTTCAGCGTGGCTGAGCGATCCGCAGGTGCAGGAGCGGCGCGTGTGGGGGCAAAGATTCAACCTGGCCTCCAGACTGCGACGTGCTGGATTCGCATTATGATCCTCATCATTTGCGGCAGCCCGCGCTCCGAAGGGCAGACCAGCCAAGCACTGCGCCTACTCGAACAGCGATTGCAGCAATTCGGTTACTCGACACAACGCGTGTGCGTGGGCACACTCGACCTGCCCTTTTATGGACTGGACAATGGTGCGTCTGCCGATCTGAGCGTCTGGCGTCAGGCAGTCGACTCCGCTTGTGCGCTTGTAATCGGGAGCCCGGAATATCACGGCAGTTTCAGTGCAGGGCTGAAGAATCTCCTCGATCATCTCGACAGCACGCTCGTCGCAGGCAAACCCGCCGCGCTGGTTGCGGCCTCAGGTAGTCCACGGGGCGGCATGGCCACCCTGGCGGCCATGCGTCATGTGCTGCGCTCACTGCATGTGCCGGCCATCGTGGAGCAGTTGGCCGTATGCCCGCAGGACAGGGATACGCGTAACGGCCGCTGGTCGAACGATCTACTGGCGCAAGCCGATTCTGTTGTTGCCGGTCTGCTGCGACAGATTGCACCTGCAAGCCCCCCCGCGCCGGGCCCATTCAACGGCAGATCCGCGCAGCCTTAATCAGCGTTGCCCTAGATCGATGTGCGTTGGCTTCCTCTACTTCGCCAGGAGCCGCGTATTACCGCCCGGCCTGATCAAGCGCCGTGCGTGCAAATTCCACCACGAAGCCAGTGACTTGCCGCCCCAGCGGCGGCTCCTGCTGCCAGTGATGCCAGAAGAGCGGAATGGAGAGTCCGCCCCCCGGCGCGAGATCGACGAGCTGGCCGGTCTTTAGCAGTACTTCTGCATGCTGCACGGGAATGAGACCGTATCCGTTGCCGCTTCGGATCGCGCTCAACAGCGCGGCGGGCGATGGGAAGTAGTGACGTGGAAACTGTTTCAGCTCCACGCCGAACATCGATTTCAGGAAAGTGTCGTGGAGTGAGTCTTTGCGATTGAAGAGCACCGCCGGCACCGATTTCGCGTCATGCAGGGTCAGCCCGCGCGGAAAATAGTGCTGTGCGAACGCTGGCGCGGCAGCGCACCGGTACGTCATCGCACCGAGCGGAATAGCGTTGAAACCCGGCGAAGACTGGCATTCAGTGGAAATGCAGCCCGTGACATCCCCACGCGTCAGCATGTGCCGCGTATGGCCCTGATCGTCGACGCTGATCTCCAGCGCCACGGGCAGTTGCTGGAGCAACGCTTCCGAGCACCTGTCAAACCACGTTGCGAGGGAATCCGAATTGACGGCAATCGCGATGGGCGTACGTTTGTGCCGCGACGTGCGCAGCTTCAGGCCGACGTACACGTCGTGCTCAAGCAAGCGCAAGGCTTTCACGTACCGCAGCACGACTTCGCCAGCAGCGGTTGGCGTTGGAGGTCGCTCGCGCACCAGCAGCACGGTGGAAAGCGCTTCCTCCAGCGTCTTGATACGCTGCGATACAGCGCCTCGGGTAATGTTGAGCGCATTGGCCGCCTGCTCGAAACTCCCGTATTCCGTTACAGTCGCAAAAGCTTCCAGTTGAAACCGATCAAGCATGACGCACCCCTCGTGAACATCTTTAGTATTACATTAATTTTTTACGTCGCGTTATATTTCAACCAAACTCAACATTGCAGACCATAATGGACTTTGCGATGCACTGATTAATCAGCATTTCACCAACCCCACGAATCAATGACCCGGATGTCGCCTACGATGCACGCCAAATAGATACGAAGTAATAATTACAGAATATTCCGATTAATTTCAAATTGCTCCATCCGCATTCGGCGTTGTTACATAAATCGGCGAAGTAGATCATAAGTTGCGTGAATACAAATAAAATCCACCATAATTAGAGTAAATTTTTATTATGCGCAATTTTATTCGTGAAATCGACTTTTCCATGATTTATGCAGCAATACCTCCTCCCTCAAGCTGTCGCCTTGCAAGATACCTGGAACCACCTGGAAAACTTGATACGGGCGCAGATCGAGCACCGATACAAGTTCATGCAGACTTGCGAGCACAAAGTGCTTCAGACTGTCACACTGAGCCATCCCACTTGTGCAAAGCGGAAGTGGGATTCAGGGCAGTATTCGGATCCGCCATAAACCAGTCATATTCGCCTTTGATTCCAGAGATCAAAACTCGATCTTCGCAGCGTCAATTCGATGACATGCCTCCAGTATTGGCAGCTCAACACGCACCGATTACCCGACAGGTCGCCAGGGTGTGACGCTGCTGATACATCCATGCAGCACTTGCGGAAAAACTATGGAAATCCAACTAACCCGAGCAGGCATCGGAAAACCTGAGCGCCGACGACGGCAAGCTCACGCTGCTGCGTTGCCTGACGGGTGTCATCGCCGCGAAAAGCGGCACCGTGGCGCGGCACGGCGCTCGGCGCTGCAGCTGTATGCGCACGGCGCGGCGCGGCGGCGACCTGTCCGGCGACCAGCAGCAGCTCGCGATCGGCCGCGCGCTGATGAGCGAGCCGCAGTTGCTGATCCTCGACGAGCCGACCGAGGGCATCCAGTCGTCGATCATCCAGGACGTCGGCCGCACGCTGCGCCAGCTCGTCGACGAATCGAACATGACCGTGCTGCTCGTCAAACAGTATTACGATTTCGCGCGCTCGATCGCGGATCGGTACTGGGTGATGAGCCGCGGGGAAATCGTTGCCGGCGGCGAGGCGAGGAATATGGAGACAGATGGGTGCGAGAGTTGATTGCGGTGCAGCGACCCGCGTCGAATTGCGGGTGCGGCGCCGGATTTCAGTGAAAGGACGCGTTTCAGCATTTGTTGAAAACCGCGCTTTCAGTGAAGTCAGCGTCTGAATTATTGTTCCTGTAGCATCCACGTTCCCCGCACCCGCTCGCCGCCGATGTCCGCCCCCGATTCCCACGCCCCGCTGTCCCGCCCCGCCGTCGCCAAGTCGTGGCGCGGCCGCCTCGAACTCGGCTTCGAGCGGCACGGCGCACGCACGACGCTCGCGCACCGGCTGCACGACGGCCCGCTGCGCGTGCAGCGGCCGCTGTACCCGGAAGGCGACGCGATCTGCCATGCGGTGATCGTCCACCCGCCGGGCGGCGTCGCGGGCGGCGACCGGCTCGACATCAGCATCGCGCTCGGCGCCGGCACGCACGCGGTGCTGACGACGCCCGGCGCGACCAAGTGGTACAAGTCGAACGGCCTCGACGCGACGCAGCGCATCGGCATTGCTGTCGGTGAGCACGCGAAGCTCGACTGGCTGCCGCAGAACAACCTGTTCTTCGACTCAGCGCACGCAGCGCTCGACTTCACCGTGACGCTCGGCGCAGGCGCGAGCGCGATCGGCTGGGACGCGACGCAGCTCGGCCGGCAGGCGGCCGGCGAAACCTGGTCGGCGGGCCGTATCGCGTCGACCTCCGCGCTCGTCGGTGCCGACGGCCGGCCGCTATGGACCGAGCGCGCGCTGCTCGACGCGCACGATCCGCTGCGCGGCGCGCTGCAGGGCCTCGCCGGCTTTCCCGCATACGGCACGCTGTGGGCCGCCGGCGCCGCGTGCGACGCCGCACTGGCCGAATCGCTCGCTGCGCGGATGCCGTTCGACGACACGCTGCGCGCGGGCGCAACCTGCGTAACGCCCGGCGTCGTGCTCGTGCGCGCACTGTCGACGTCGATGGAAGCGCTGCAGCGCCACTTCACCGATTGCTGGCTGCATCTGCGGCCGATCGTGCACGGCGTCGACGCACGGCCGCTGCGCCTCTGGCAAACCTGAGCGCGCCCGCGCTGCGCACCGTTTCGGCGCATCCCCACATCCGACGCTGCACGCTATCCATGCACCGCGCACCACGAACGCGCATCGCGCTGCGTTCCATGCACATGGCACGCGCCTTGCTGCTTACATAACCGATACACGGCGCGCGCAAAACGGCGCGGTGCTACGATGATCTGCACGTCCGCCCGGTTGGGCGCGCACCGATAAAAATTACGTTTTCCTGAACGTTTGCCTTCATGAAACTGACTCCCCGAGAAAAGGACAAGCTGCTGATCTTCACGGCGGCGCTGCTGGCCGAACGCCGTCGCGCGCGCGGCCTGAAGCTCAACTATCCGGAGGCGGTCGCCTTCATCACCGCCGCGCTGATGGAAGCCGCGCGCGACGGCAAGACGGTTGCCGAAGTGATGCACTACGGCACGACGCTGCTCACGCGCGACGACGTGATGGATGGCGTGCCGGAAATGATTCCCGACATCCAGGTCGAGGCGACCTTCCCCGACGGTACGAAGCTCGTGACCGTCCACCATCCGATTCCGTGAGGCAACGCATGATCCCCGGCGAAATCCTCACCGACGACGGCGAGCACGAACTGAACGCGGGCCGCGAAACGCTGACGCTCGTCGTCGCGAACACCGGCGACCGCCCGGTGCAGGTCGGCTCGCACTATCACTTCTTCGAAGTCAACGACGCACTGTCGTTCGACCGCGCGGCCGCGCGCGGCTTCCGGCTCAACATCGCGGCCGGCACGGCCGTGCGCTTCGAGCCGGGCCAGACGCGCACCGTCGAGCTCGTCGCGCTCGCGGGCGATCGGGCCGTCTACGGTTTTCAGGGCAAGGTGATGGGGCCGCTCTGAGCGCGCGCCCCATTCTTCAGGTCTTCAGGAACATCACGAGATGACACTACGCTTGAGCCGCCGCGCGTACGCGGAAATGTTCGGGCCGACGACGGGCGACCGCGTCCGGCTCGCCGATACCGAACTGCTGATCGAGATCGAACGCGACTTCACGACCTACGGCGAGGAAGTGAAATTCGGCGGCGGGAAAGTGATCCGCGACGGGATGGGCCAGTCGCAGCGCGTATCCGCCGATGTGCCCGACACGGTCATCACGAACGCGGTGATCCTCGATCACTGGGGCATCGTGAAGGCCGACATCGCGATCAAGCACGGCCGCATCGCCGCGATCGGCAAGGCCGGCAACCCGGACATCCAGCCGGGCGTGACGATCGCGATCGGCGCCGCGACCGAAGTGATCGCCGGCGAAGGACTGATCGTGACGGCCGGCGGCATCGACACGCACATCCACTTCATCAGCCCGCAGCAGATCGACGAGGCGCTCGCATCGGGCGTCACGACGATGCTCGGCGGCGGCACGGGGCCGGCCACCGGCACCAACGCGACGACCTGCACGCCGGGCCCGTGGCACATGGAGCGGATGCTGCAGGCCGCCGACGGCTGGCCGATCAACCTCGGCTTTCTCGGCAAGGGCAATGCGAGCCTGCCCGAGCCGCTCGTCGAGCAGATCGCGGCCGGCGCGATCGGGCTGAAGCTGCACGAGGACTGGGGCACGACGCCCGCCGCGATCGACAACTGCCTGTCGGTTGCGGACGACACCGACACGCAGGTCGCGATCCACACCGACACGCTGAACGAAGCCGGCTTCGTCGAATCGACGGTCGCCGCATTCAAGGGCCGCACGATCCACACGTACCACACCGAAGGCGCGGGCGGCGGCCACGCACCCGACATCCTGAAGGTGTGCGGCGAGGCGAACGTGCTGCCGTCGTCGACCAACCCGACGCGCCCGTACACGATCAACACGCTCGACGAGCATCTCGACATGCTGATGGTGTGCCATCACCTCGATCCGTCGATCGCCGAGGATCTCGCGTTCGCCGAATCGCGGATTCGCCGCGAGACGATCGCGGCCGAGGACATCCTGCACGATCTCGGCGCGCTGTCGATGCTGTCGTCCGATTCGCAGGCGATGGGCCGCGTCGGCGAAGTGATCATCCGCACGTGGCAGACCGCGCACAAGATGAAGGTGCAGCGCGGCGCACTGCCCGGGGACGGCGCGCGCAACGACAACTTCCGCGCGAAGCGCTACGTCGCGAAGTACACGATCAACCCGGCGATTACGCACGGCATCGCGCACGAAGTCGGTTCGATCGAGCCCGGCAAGTGGGCCGACCTCGTGCTGTGGGAGCCCGCGTTCTTCGGGATCAAGCCGTCGATGATCCTGAAGGGCGGGATGATCGCGGTCGCGCAGATGGGCGACCCGAACGCGTCGATCCCGACGCCGCAGCCCGTCCACTATCGCGAGATGTTCGCGACGCGCGGCGGCGCACTCGCGCGCACGTCGCTGACCTTCGTGTCGCAGATGGCGGCCGATGCGGGCATCGCGGAACGCTACGGCCTCGCGAAGCGGATCGTGCCGGTACGCAACTGCCGCAACGTGACGAAGGCCGACATGATTCACAACGCGTGGCGCCCGTCGATCAGCGTCGATCCCGAAACCTACGACGTGATCGCCGACGGCCAGTTGCTCACCTGCGAGCCGGCGACGGTGCTGCCGATGGCGCAGCGCTATTTCCTGTTCTGATTTCCGGTTTTCGTTTTATGCGCACCCTCGACAAACGCATTGCCCCGAACGTGAAACTCGCCGCGTCGCTCGTCGCGCGCGCACCGACGCTCACGCTCGCGTATGACGCCCGCTGCAAGAGCCGCCTCGCGGCGACGCTCGACACCGGCGAGGACGTCGCGGTGCTGCTGCCGCGCGGCACCGTGCTGCGCGACGGCGACGTGCTCGTCGCCGACGACGGCGCGCTCGTGCGCGTCGCCGCGGCGCCCGAAGCCGTGCTGCTCGTGCGCGCGGCCGATCCGCTCACGCTGATGCGCGCCGCGTACCACCTCGGCAACCGTCACACGCCGGTCGAGATCGGCGACGGCTACCTGAAGCTCGAAGCCGATCCGGTGCTCGCGGACATGCTGCGCCGGCTCGGCACGCAGGTCGAAGCAGCGAACGCGCCGTTCCAGCCGGAAGCCGGCGCGTACGGCGGCGGCCACAAGCACGGGCACGACGCGACGTTCGCCGAGGACTACGCGCTCGCGCAGCAGGTGTTCGGCGAGCACCACGGGCATTCGCATTCGCATTCGCACGATCACGATCACGATCACGATCACGATCACGATCACGATCATCAGCATGGTCCCGGATGCACGCACGGCCACGGCCATGACCACCACTGAACTCGTCGCACTGCTGCACCTCGCGTCGCCGGCGCTGCCGATCGGCGCATACAGCTATTCGCAGGGCCTCGAAGCCGCGCTCGACGCGAACCTGATCCACGACGCCGATTCGGCACGCGACTGGATCGCGAGCGGCCTGACCGACGTGCTCGCGCACGGCGAGCTGCCGTTCCTCGCGCACCAGCTCGCGCGTTGGCACGCGCATGACGCGCACGCGCTCGCCGCCGAAAACGCGTGGTTCATCGCGAGCCGCGAATCGGCGGAACTGCGCCGCGAGACCGAGCAGATGGGCTGGTCGCTCGCGCAGCTCTGCGCATCGCTCGAATGGGGCGATGCCGCGCACCGCGCGACGCTCGCATCGATGTCGCCGATCGCACTGCCGACCGCATTCGCATACGCGGCCGCCGCGCACGATGCCGGCGCCGACGCGACGCTCGCCGCGTACGCATTCGGCTGGGTCGAGAACCAGACGTCCGCCGCGCTGAAGGCCGTGCCGCTCGGCCAGCTCGCCGGGCAACGCATCATCGTCGCGCTGCGCGGCGCGATCGACGCGGCCGTGCGCCGCGCGCTCGCGACGCCGCCCGACGCCGTCAACACGTTCGCGCCGCAGCTCGGCATCCTGTCCGCGCGGCACGAAACCCAGTACTCGCGGTTGTTCCGCTCCTGAACACGACGCTATTCGCCATGAACGCACCTGCTCCCTCCTCCGCCCGCCGCACGAAGAAACTGCCGCCGCTGCGCGTCGGCATCGGCGGCCCCGTCGGCTCCGGCAAGACCACGCTGCTCGAAATGCTGTGCAAGGCGATGCGCGACCGCTACGACCTCGTCGCGATCACCAACGACATCTATACGAAGGAAGACCAGCGGCTGCTGACGGTTGCGGGCGCGCTGCCCGAGGAACGCATCATGGGCGTCGAGACGGGCGGCTGCCCGCATACGGCGATCCGCGAGGATGCATCGATCAACCTAGAGGCCGTCGACCGGATGCTGTCGCGCTTTCCCGACGCCGACATCGTGTTCATCGAATCGGGCGGCGACAATCTCGCGGCGACGTTCAGCCCCGAGCTGTCGGACCTGACGATCTACGTGATCGACGTCGCGGGCGGCGAGAAGATTCCGCGCAAGGGCGGCCCCGGCATCACGAAGTCCGACCTGCTCGTGATCAACAAGACTGATCTCGCGCCGCTGGTCGGCGCGAACCTCGACGTGATGGCCTCCGACACGAAGAAGATGCGCGGCGAGCGGCCTTACGTGATGACGAACCTGAAGGCGCTCGACGGCGTCGCGGACGTAATCGCGTTCATCGAGAAGAAGGGCTTGCTGACGGCCTGAGCGGCGCGGCGGCGGCACACGACGCCGCCACGCATGCCCGGGGCGGCATTGCGCCGCCTTCGTCTATTTGTCGGAAGTGTCCTGCTGCTCACGCTCGCCGCGTTCGGCGGGCGGCAGCAGCGCCGCGAGCACGTCGACCGTGCGCGCGGTCGCGCCGCGGTGACGCGCCGCGAAGGCCGCGCCAGCCGCGCCCATCGCGATGCGCCGCGCCTTGTCGGCGAACAGCGCGTCGAGCACGTGCGCGAGATCGAGCGGATCCTCGACCTGCATCGCCGCGCCGGCCGCGACCGCGTCGGCGGTTGCCTGCGTGAAGTTGAACACGTGCGGGCCGATCAGCACCGGCACGCCGACCGCGCACGCTTCGATCAGGTTCTGTCCGCCGAGCGGCAGCAGGCTGCCGCCGATGAACGCGACGTCGGCGGCCGCGTAGTACGCGCCGAGTTCGCCCATCGAATCGCCGAGCAGCACCGTCACGTCGCCCGGCAGCGGTTCGGCAGCCGGGTGGCCGGCCGCGAGCGCGGCCGTGTCGGCCGCCCATGCCGAGCGTCGCACGCACTTGAGCCCGCTGCGCTCGACGAGCGCCTCGACCTCGGCGAAACGCTGCGGGTGGCGCGGCACGAGCACCAGCAGCGCGCCGGGCGTGCGCATCGCGGCGAACGCCTGCAGCACCAGCGCCTCCTCGTTCTCGCGCGTGCTGGCGGCGACCCACACGGGCCGCGCGCCGATCGCGTCGCGCCACGCATGGCCGCGCGCCGCGAGTTCCGGCGGCGTCGCCATGTCGAACTTCAGGTTGCCGAGCACGGTCACGTTGCGTGCGCCGAGCGACGTCAGCCGCTCCGCATCGGCCGGGCTCTGCGCGAGCACGCGCGAGAAGCCGCCGAACACGTCGCGCGTCGCCGCGCCGAACTTCGCCGCGCGCCGGAACGAACGCGCGGACATCCGCGCATTGGTCAGCACGAGCGGCACGTCCGCGCGGCGGCACTCGTCGATCAGCGTCGGCCACACCTCGGTTTCCATCACGAGGCCGAGCGTCGGCCGCCATGCGTGCAGGAAGCGCCGCACCAGGCCCGGCATGTCGTACGGCAGGTAGCAGCGCAGCACGCGATCGCCGAAGATCTGTTCGCCGGTCGCGCGGCCGCTCGGCGTCATGTGCGTGAGCAGGATGCGCGCATCGGGGCGCGCGTGCATCAGCGCGTCGATCAGCGGCTGCGCGGCGCGCGTCTCGCCGACCGATACCGCATGCACCCAGATCAGCGGCGCACGGTCGTCGCGCGAGCGGCCCGCCACGCGGCCGAAGCGTTCGCCGATGTGCTCGCGATAGCCGCGCTCCTTGCGCGAGCGCACATAGAGCCGGATGACCGCGGCGGGTGCGACTATCCACCACAGCGCGCGATAGATCGCCCTCAGCATGCGGCGGCCCTCGTATTGCTTCGAAGCAGGTGCGCGCTCAAACCAGCGCCCTGCCCGTCAGGCGCTCGAGAATGCCGAGCGGCGCGCATTCGCGGCGGACCATCGCATCGACCGGCAGGAAGAAGGTCTGCTCGAGCATGAACTGGCCGGACATCACAGCGTGCGAAGTCTGGTCCGAGAAACATATCCACACGCTGCCCGGCGGGAACGGCATCGTCTGCTGCGGGCTCGTCTTCTGGTAGTCGAGATCGGCCTTCATGCCGTCGTGCAGGTTCAGCATCAGGTGGTCGTACGCGCTGCGCGGCGACTTCGTCACGTGCAGCAGGTTCAGCAGCCACGCGGAACCGGGGAGCTGCGGCCTGATGCGCGGCAGGAAACGCTTCGCGACGTCCTCGAACGGCTCGCCCACGCGCCACACGCGCGGTGCGCCGGCCGGGTTCACGTTCGTGAACACGCGCAGGATGCGCTCGCCGTAGTTCGGCCGCGACGGGAACGCGTCGACGTGCAACCGGCTGTCATCCTTGCGCCATGACGTCTGGCGCGTCTCGACCCGCATCAGCCGCAGGCTCGTCGGCGCGACGCGCAGCTTGCCGCGGTATTCGGGGAACAGGCCGTCGACGAGCGTGCCGGCCTGCTGCTGGAAGCGCGCGACGAGCGCGCGCACGGCCGACTGCGTGACGCTGTCGCCGAGCACGCCGGCGAGCGCGCCGCCGTTCGGCGCGAGGCTGATGTTCTTGCGTTTCGGATCGGCGAGCGCCGGATCGAGCAGCGCTTCCTCGCCGCCTTCGATCGCGAAGCGCAGATGCGGGAAATACAGCACCTTGCCTTCCTCGACCGCGGCCAGCAGTTGCTCGCGCGGTGCCGACAGGTTGTGTCCGCTCCAGTCGGCGGACGGGACTTCGATGATCTGGGATTCGCTCATGATCGGTTCGCGTAATTGACAGGCGTTACAGGAGACCGAAGCCCGCGAGCGCCGACTTCACCTGCGCGATCGACGGGGGTTGCCCCGCGGTGCCGAGATTGACGACGTTCGGCGACCAGTAGCCGCCGGTCCGCCAGGCCGTCGCGAAATTGTACAGTTCGACCGTCGGACGCTTCAGCGCGGCCGCGATGTGAACCAGACCTGTATCAACCCCGACGGTTGCGGCCGCGCCGTCGATCAGCCCGACCACGGCCGGCAGCGACAGCTTCGGCGGCACGATCGCCGCCGCGCCGAACTCCTTCGCGAGCCGCTCGCTCGTCGCGCGCTCCGCGTCGTTGCCCCACGGCAGCACGAGCGACGCGCCGCGCCGCACGAGCGCCTGGCCGAGCTCGATCCACGCGGCGTCCGGCCACTGCTTGTCGGCGCGCGACGTCGCATGGACGAACACCACGTACGGCACCGGCAGGTTCAGGCCGAGCGCGGCCACCGCGAGCGCCGCCGCGCGCGTGTCGAGGCCGAAGTCGACCGGATCGGCCGGCGTCGGCGCCGGGTCGCCCAGCGCGGCCGCGACGAGTTGCCGCGAGCGCTCGACGACGTGCGTGCGCGGCGCGATCGGCACGCGCTTGCGGTAGAAGAAACGCACCGGCCATTCGTAGCCGGCGCCGTCGGTGCGGTTGCCGAGCCCGACGAGCGGGCCGCGCGCCCAGCTCGCGACCCAGGCCGTCTTGATGAGGCCCTGGCAGTCGATCACGAGGTCGTACTGCTCGGCCGCGAGGCGCCGGCGGAATGCGCGGATCTCGCGCCACGTCGCGCCCGAGAACGGCTTCTTGCGCCAGCGGCGCAGCGAGAACGGCAGCACCTCGCGCACGCCGTCGACGAGCCGCACGAGGTCGACGAAGCTTTCCTCGACGAGCCAGTCGATCTGCGCATCGGGGTGGCGGCGCCGGATATCGGCGATCACCGGCATGTTGTGCACGACGTCGCCCAGCGACGACACACGCACGATCAGGATCTTTTGCACGCTGAAAAAACGCCGGCTGACAGCCGGCGACAGACATAAAGGAGCGATTTTATCTCGCCCGGGGGAGCAGACAGACAAAAAGCGGCCGCACGCTGTCGCGTGCGCCGCTTTTCGGGGATGGCGCGACCGCTAAATCGGCCGCCGCGCCGTTGGCGGCCCGCAGGCCGCCGACGCTCAGAACGGCAGCTTGACGTCCGGCTTCGCGGCCGTCAGCACGCGGCGGAAGTCCTCCTGGATGCGCTTGAGCCCTTCCTGCGTCTCCGACTCGAAACGCATCACGACGACCGGCGTCGTGTTCGACGAACGCGCGAGGCCGAAGCCGTCCGGGTACTCGACACGCAGGCCGTCGATCGTCACGACTTCCTCGGCGCCGTCGAACTTCGCCTCTTTCTGCAGCTTGTCGATCAGGCGGAAGTTCTCGCCCTCTTCGAGCCACAGCTGCAGTTCGGGCGTGCTCATCGCGTCCGGCAGCCCGTTGAGCAGCGCGCTCGGATCGGCCGTCTTCGTGAGGATCTCGAGCAGGCGCGCGCCCGTGTAGAGGCCGTCGTCGAAGCCGTACCAGCGATCCTTGAAGAACACGTGGCCGCTCATTTCGCCGGCGAGCGGCGCCCCCGTCTCGCGCAGCTTCGCCTTCACGAGCGAGTGGCCCGTCTTCCACATCAGCGGCTCGCCGCCCTTCGACTTCACCCACTGCGCGAGGTTGCGCGTGCACTTCACGTCGTAGATGATCTGCGCGCCCGGATTGCGCGACAGCACTTCTTCCGCGAACAGCATCAGCTGGCGGTCCGGATAGATGATCTGGCCGTCCTTCGTGACGACGCCGAGGCGGTCGCCGTCGCCGTCGAACGCGAAGCCGAGCTCGGCATCGGTGTCCTTCAGCGCCTGGATCACGTCCTGCAGGTTTTCCGGGTGCGCGGGATCGGGGTGGTGGTTCGGGAACGTGCCGTCGATGTCGGTGAAGCGCTCGACGAGTTCGCAGCCGAGCGCCTTGAACAGGCGCGTCGCGAGCGGGCCCGCGACGCCGTTGCCGGCGTCGACGACGAGCTTGATCGGCCGCGCGAGCTTCACGTCGCCGACGATGCGCGCGATGTACTGATCGGCGACGTCGACCTGCTCGTAGGTGCCGCTGCCCGTCTCGAAGCGCTCGTCGACGATGCGGCGGTACAGCGCCTGGATCTGCTCGCCGTAGATCGCGGCGCCGCGCAGCACCATCTTGAAGCCGTTGTAGTCGGGCGGGTTGTGGCTGCCCGTGACGACGATGCACGAATCGATGCGGCGCTCGCCGCCCTTCAGCGCAAGCGGCACGCTCGCCGCGAAATAACCGACCGGCGTCGGCACCATGCCGACGTCGACGACGTCGACGCCCGCCGCACGCAGGCCGTCGGCGAGTGCGCCGACGAGTTCGGGCCCGGACAGGCGGCCGTCGCGCGCGACGACGACCGCGTCGCCGCCCTGGGCGCGCACTTCGCTGCCGAATGCCCGGCCGATCCCGCGCGCCGTGTCGACGTCGAGCGTCTTGCCGACCACGCCACGAATGTCATATGCCTTGAAGATGGATTGGGAGATCATCGATTCTCTTCTCTCTCGGTTGCGTGCATGGAAAATTGTCTGGCCGCGTCTCGCCGGCGCCGCGCATGATACAGGCAGGCCCCTGCGAAACAAGGAACGGAACGGCTGGAGCGGCCCCGATCCCACTTATAATCGCGGGTTTTGATGACGCGCATGTCGCCCATTTTAATGCCTAGCCGACCCGCCGCCGCCAACCCGCAGCCTCCGGGCGCCCTGCCGGCCGCCCCGCGTACATGCGGCCGCCGCGCATGCTGAAGCGTTTCGGCAACCCGGATGTCGCGAAGGCCGTCGCGAACCTCGTCTGGCTGGGGCTCGAACGGCTCACGCAGATCGGCGTCGCGATCGCGATCAGCGGTCTTCTGGCCCGTTATTTCGGGCCGGACGTGTTCGGCAAATGGCAGTATGCGAATACGCTCCTCCTGGTACTGGCGCCGCTCACCTGGGTGTGCGGCGCGGAAATCCTCGTTCCGACCATCGTCCAGCGCCCGCCCGGCCAGCTCGGCGCGGTGCTCGGCAGCGCATTCGCGCTGCGCATCGCCGTCTCGGCCGCCGCGCTCGTCGCGACCTGGGTCGCGATCGCCGCGGGCGCCTTCGATCCGCTGGTCGGCGCGATGCTCGCGGGCCTGGCCGTCACGATGGTGTTCCGCGAGCCGTTCGTCGGCCTGATCAACGCGTGGCTGCAAAGCCTGACCTACAGCAAGCCGCAGCTCGTCACCAGCATGATCACCGCACTGGCGAAGGCGCTGCTCGTCTGGCTGCTGGTCCGCGCAGCCGCCGGCCCCGCACGCTTCGGGTGGCTGTGGGCGCTCGAGGCCGCCGCGATCGGCTTCGCGCTGCTGCTCTACTACCGGCATCGTAACGGCGGCGCGCTCGGCTGGACGTTCGATAAACCGCTGTTCAGGCACTTTGCGACGGCCGGCACCGTGTTCTGGCTCGGCCTCATCTGCATGTACCTGTTCCTGAAGCTCGACCGCCTGATGCTCGAGCGCCACGTGTCGTTTGCCGATCTCGGCCGCTACTCGGCCGCGCAGCAGCTCAACGAGAACTGGATCACGCTCGCGCTGATGCTCGCGCAGACGATCGCGCCCGCATTCGTCTACCGCGTGCAGGACGTCGCGCGGCTGCGCCGCAACATCGTCCGGCTGATCGCGATGACGGCCTGCCTGATGACGGCCGGCGCGCTCGTGCTCGACGCGGCCGCCCCGCTGATCGTCGGCAAGGTGTTCGGCCGCGGCTACGAGGCCTCGGTCGACATCTTCCGCTGGGCCGTCTGGCTGTCCGTGCCGGCCGGCATCGAGGCGATAGGCAATCTTATCGTTCTCAAATATCAAGCAAAATTCGTGTTGCTGTCGAAATGGCTGCTCGCGCTCGCGATCGCCGCGCTCGTCAACCTGTTCGCGATCCCGCGGCTCGGCCTGTACGGCGCGCTCGTCGGGCTGGCGGCCGGCTACCTGACCGCGGCCGCCGTCAATTTTTATTACATCCGTTTCAAGCTGCAAACATGACGTCATCCGATTGCCCGCCCCCGCTCGACGACGTGGCCGTGCTGATGCCGGCCTACAACGGGCACGACGACGTCGTCCGGACCCTCGCATCGTTTCGCGAGGACGCGCCCGTGCACGTGCTGATCGTCGACGACGGCAGCACGCCGCCGATCGTCGCGCCCGACCTGCCCGGCCTCGCGATCGAGGTACTGCGCATGCCGCGCAACGGCGGCATCGAGCGCGCGCTCGCAGCCGGCATCGACGCGCTCGCGACACGCGGCTTTCGTTATGCGGCGCGCATCGACGCCGGCGATCTCGCCGCGCCGCAGCGCCTCGCGAAACAGCGCGCGTATCTGGGCGCCCATCCGCGCGTGGCCTGCGTCGGCATGTGGACGCAGGTCGTATCGCGCGCCGGCGAGCCGCGCTTCATGCTGACGCCGCCCGCCGATCCGCGCACGCTGCGCCGCACGCGCTTCCTGCGCTCGCCGCTCGTGCATCCGTCGGTGATGCTGCGCATCGACGCCGTGCTGGAGGTCGGCAACTATCGCGAGAAATACCGCGCGGCCGAGGATCTCGATCTTTTTTTACGGTTAATGCAACGCTACGATTGCGCGAACCTGCCGGAACTCGGCCTTTATTACGAACTCAACGAGGGCGGGATCAGCGCGACCAAGCGCCGGCGCCAGCTGGTGTCGACGCTGTCGCTGCTGCTGAGCCACTTCAACGCGCTGAACCCGTACGACTGGGCCGGCCTCGCCAAGAACCTGCTGCATTTCGTGACGCCGTACCGCACGCTGCAGCGGATCAAGCAGACGCTGTTCGCCGCGCGGCCGTCCGCTTGAGCGCGGATCCGGCCCCTTCGGCATTTTCGACGCTTTATTTTTTTCTTTTTTCATGTCCGCCACCTCCCCGCTGCGCATCGCGCTCGTCTGCAACACGGCCTGGGCGATCTACACGTACCGCCACGGTTTGATCCGTGCGCTCGTCGCGCGCGGCGCCGAGGTCATCGTGATCGCGCCGCACGACCGCACGGTGCCGCTGCTCGAGCAGATGGGCTGCCGCTACGTGGCGCTCACGGTCGCATCGAAAGGCACGAGCCCGCGCGAAGATCTCGGCACGCTCGCCGCGCTGGTGCGTCACTACCGTGCGCTGAAGCCCGATCTCGTGTTCCATTACACGATCAAGCCGAACATCTACGGCTCGGTCGCCGCATGGCTCGCGCGCGTGCCGTCGATCGCGGTGACGACGGGGCTCGGTTATGTATTCATCCAGAAGAGCCGCGCGGCCAGCGTCGCGAAACGCCTGTACCGCTTCGCGTTCCGCTTCCCGCGTGAAGTCTGGTTCCTGAACCGCGACGATCTCGCAACGTTCACCGACGAGCAGCTGCTCGCGCATCCCGACCGCGCGCGGCTGCTGCACGGCGAAGGCGTCGACCTCGAACAGTTCGCGCCCGTGCCGCTGCCCGGCGGCGACGCGCCCGTCTTCATCCTGATCGGCCGGCTGCTGTGGGACAAGGGCGTGCGCGAATATGTGGAGGCCGCGCGCATCGTGCGGGCCCGCTACCCGAACGCGCGCTTCCAGCTGCTCGGGCCGCTCGGCGTCGACAATCCGAGCGCGATCGGCCGCGCGGATGTCGACGCGTGGGTCGGCGAAGGCATCGTCGAGTATCTGGGCGAAGCGCACGACGTGCGCCCGCATATCGCGGCCGCCGACTGCGTCGTGCTGCCGTCGTACCGCGAAGGCGTGCCGCGCACGCTGATGGAAGCCTCGGCGATGGGCCGCCCGATCGTCGCGACCGACGTGCCGGGCTGCCGCGACGTCGTCGCCGACGGCGAAACGGGCTTCCTGTGCCGCGTGCGCGACAGCGCGAGCCTCGCGGAGCAACTGCTCCGCATGATCGAACTCGGAACGGCCGGACGCGACGCGATGGGCGCGCGCGGCCGGCAGAAGGTCGCGGCGGAATTCGACGAGCAGCAGGTCGTCGAACGTTACCGGCAGACCATTCATTCGTTGACAGGCATCACCCTCTGAAGGAGCGCATCAGCATGACCGCTAAAGGCACCATCCTCGTCACCGGCGGTGCGGGCTACATCGGCTCGCACACGGCCGTCGAGCTGCTCGACAACGGCTACGATGTCGTGATCGTCGACAACCTCGTCAACAGCAAGGCCGAATCCGTGCGGCGCATCGAGCAGATCACGGGCAGGACGCCCGCGTTCCACCAGGTCGACGTGTGCGACGAAGCCGCGCTCGCGAAGGTGTTCGACGCGCACCCGATCACCGGCACGATCCACTTCGCGGCGCTCAAGGCCGTCGGCGAATCGGTCGCGAAACCGCTCGAGTACTACCAGAACAACATCGGCGGCCTGCTCGCCGTGCTCAAGGTCATGCGCGAGCGCAACGTCAAGCAGTTCGTGTTCAGTTCGTCCGCGACCGTATACGGCGTGCCCGAGCGCTCGCCGATCGACGAATCGTTCCCGCTGTCCGCGACCAACCCGTACGGCCAGTCGAAGCTGATCGCCGAGCAGATCCTGCGCGATCTCGAGGTGTCCGACCCGTCGTGGCGCATCGCGACGCTGCGCTACTTCAACCCGGTCGGCGCGCATGCGAGCGGGCTGATCGGCGAGGATCCGGCCGGCATCCCGAACAACCTGATGCCGTATGTCGCGCAGGTCGCGGTCGGCAAGCTGGAAAAACTGCGCGTGTTCGGCTCCGACTACCCGACGCCGGACGGCACGGGCGTGCGCGACTACATCCACGTCGTCGATCTCGCGAAGGGGCACATCGCCGCGCTCGACGCGCTGGCGAAGCGCGACGCGAGCTTCGTCGTGAACCTCGGCACGGGCCAGGGCTACAGCGTGCTCGAAGTCGTGCGCGCGTTCGAGAAGGCATCGGGCCGCCCGGTGCCGTACGAACTCGTCGCGCGCCGCCCGGGCGACATCGCCGAGTGCTACGCGAACCCGCAGGCCGCGGCCGACATCATCGGCTGGCGCGCGACGCTCGGCATCGAGGAAATGTGTGCCGACCACTGGCGATGGCAGGAGGGCAACCCGCGCGGTTTTGTATAATCCGCTGTCCATTTTTCGAGCGATCCCATGCTCAGCTTCGCGTCCGGTTTCATCGTCTCCCTGCTCGTCACGCTGTTCATCGTGCGCTACGCGCACCTTCACGAGAAATTCTCGGTCGACAGCGACCTGGCCGGCGTGCAGAAATTCCACGTGCGGCCCGTGCCGCGCGTTGGGGGCATCGGGATCCTCGCCGGGGTCGTCATTGCCGCGCTGATCCTGTCGCGGCGCTATCCGACGATCGCCGGCAGCATTCTCGGGATCGCCGCATGCGGAATGCCGGCGTTCCTGTCAGGGCTCGTCGAGGACCTGACCAAGCGCGTGTCGCCGCGTGCGCGGCTGCTGTGCACGATGGGCGCGGCCGCGCTCGCGTTCGGGGTGATGGGTATCGCGGTCAAGCGCATCAGCGTGCCGCCGCTCGATTTCCTGCTCGGCTACGTGGCTATCTCGGCGTTCGTCACGGTGCTCGCGGTCGCCGCGCTCGCCAACGCGATCAACATCATCGACGGCTTCAACGGGCTCGCGTCGATGGTCAGCTTCATGATGTTCGCGTCGCTCGCGTATGTCGCGTTCCATGTCAACGACCCGGTCGTGATGTCCGCGTCGATCATCATGATGGGCGCCGTGCTCGGCTTCTTCCTGTGGAATTTCCCCGCCGGGCTGATCTTCCTCGGCGACGGCGGCGCGTATTTCATCGGGTTCATGCTCGCGGAACTCGCGATCATGCTCGTGATGCGCAATCGCGAAGTGTCCGCTTGGTATCCGGTGCTGTTGTTCATGTATCCGATCTTCGAGACGTGCTTCTCGATCTACCGGAAGAAATTCATCCGCGGGATGTCGCCTGGGATTCCGGACGGCGTGCATCTTCATATGCTCGTGTACAAGCGGCTGATGCGGTGGGCGGTCGGGACGAAGCACGCGCATGATCTGACGCGGCGGAATTCGCTGACGTCGCCGTACCTGTGGCTGCTGTGCCTCGTTGCGGTGATACCGGCGACGCTGTTCTGGCGGCATACCGTGCATCTGTTCGTTTTTGTCGTGCTGTTCGCGCTGACGTATGTGTGGCTTTATCTCAGCATCGTGCGGTTCAGGGCGCCGCGGTGGATGGTGGTACGCAAGCACCGGCGCAGCCACTGAGCGCCACGCCGGCGTCCGGACAGAAAAAAAGCGCCCCGCGGGGCGCTTTTCTTTTCGTCGTTGCCGGGCCGTGCGGCTCACGACCCTGCCGCGTCACTCGTTCGATACCGCGCGCACCGACGATACGCGCTGCAACGTCGGCGCAACGGCCGTGTGGTATTCCGGCACCCAGCGTCGCAGGTCGCGCCGCACTTCATCGTCGGACAGCACGCGGTGCTGCATCAGCCACGGCAGCAGTTCGTCGAGGAGATTGTCCGGCACTTCCCGTGCGCGCGCGATCCGCAGTTTCGGATGCAGCGTGCGCGTCGTCGCTTCGTCGTCCGCAAGCAGTTCCTCGTAGAGCTTCTCGCCGGGCCGCAGCCCGGTGAACTCGATACGGATCTGTTCTTCCGAGAAACCGTACAGGCGGATCAGGTCGCGCGCGAGATCGACGATCTTCACCGGCTCGCCCATGTCGAGAATGAAAATCTCGCCGCCATGCCCCATGCTCGATGCCTGCAGCACGAGTTGCGACGCTTCCGGGATCGTCATGAAGAAACGCGTGATCTCCGGGTGCGTGACCGTCACCGGGCCGCCCTTCGCGATCTGCTGCTGGAACTTCGGGATCACGCTGCCCGCGCTGCCGAGCACGTTGCCGAAGCGCACGGTCTCGAAGTGCGTGCGCCCGCTCGTCTGCTGCAACGCCTGGCAGGCCATTTCAGCCAGGCGCTTGCTCGCGCCCATCACGTTGGTCGGATTGACGGCCTTGTCGGTCGAGATCAGCACGAAGTGACGCACGTCGTGGCGGATCGCCGCGCGGGCCACGCGATACGTGCCGAGCACGTTGTTGCGCAGCGCCTGCCATGCGTTGTGCTCCTCCATCAGCGGCACGTGCTTGTAGGCCGCCGCATGAAACACGATATGCGGCGCATGGCGCGACATCACCTGATCGAGCAGCAGCGAATCCTTCGCGTCGCCGATGATCGGCAGGACCGGCAGGTCGGGGAAGCGCTCGCGCAGTTCCTCGGTGAGCCGGTACATCGCGTACTCGGACAGGTCGAACGCGACAAGCTGTGCCGGCGCGAAACGCAGGATCTGCCTGCACAGCTCGGAGCCGATCGAGCCGCCCGCGCCCGTCACCATCACGACACGGCCGCGCAGCAGCGCCTCGACGTGCGGCGTGTCGATCGTCACGGCATCGCGGCCGAGCAGATCCTCGAGATCGATGTTCCGCACCTGCGACAGGAAGCCCTGCCCCGGCATCAGCGCGGTCAGCGAAGGCAGCACCATCGCCTTCACGCCGGCCCGCACGCACAGCGTCGCGACGCGACGCTGCGTTTCGACGGAGGCCGACGGAATCGCGATGATCGCGTACTCGACCTTCATTGCGTCAGTCCAGTGCTTCAGGTCGTTGAACGAGCCCAGCACCTTGTAGCCGTAGATTTCACGCCCCTGCTTCGTGACGTCGTCGTCGAGCAGGCCGACGAGGCGCCATTCGCCGGAGCGCGACAGTTCGCGCGCGAGACTCGCACCGGCGGTGCCGGCGCCGAGCACCAGCACCGGCTTGCCCTGCCCGACCAGGCCGCCGTAAAGATAGAACTCCTTCGTCGCGCGATAGAGCGCTCGAGCGCCGCCCATGATGAGGAACAGCAGGATCGGCGACAGCAGCAGCACCGAGCGCGGAATGATCGGCTGCGGCTGGAACATCACGGCCCCGACCATGACGACGAGACTTCCGACGACGACCGCCTTCGAAATGCGCATCAGATCGGGCAGGCTGGCGAACACCCAGAGGCCGCGGTACAGGCCGAACGCATGGAACATCAGCGCGTAGACAGGCAACACCCAGCCCAGCGCCATGAGCGCACCATGCAGGAAGTCGGCAGGAACAGCGCCGTTGAAACGGACCAGATAGGCGACCAGCCACGAGGCCACGACAGCCAGCAGGTCGAACAGGAATGCACTGAACGACAGCCATGACGCTTTACGGCGAAACATCGGCGTCACACCTCGATTTATTTTGAAACGGTTGTTTGAAAGCGCCGCCAGCGTGCGTCGATGACGCACCCTATTGCAGCCAGAACGCCGTACCACGCCAGCACGACAGCCCATTGGCGTTGCGCTGGCAGGCGCGTCGCCCACGTGGCGACGATTATGCCTGCTCCCATGACCGCGTACCAGCACCACGCCGTGCGTGCATGACCGACGCCGGAGCGCACCATCCGCTGATAGTAATGCTCACGATGCGCCTGCCAGAACTTTTCGCCGCGCAACACGCGTTTCAGAAGCGTGACGGACGCATCCGCGATGAACGGCGCAAACAACTGGGCGGGCAACCAGATCGGCCAAGCACCACTGCGCCATCCGTAGAAACCGAACGCCCCGGCGAGAAAGCCGAGTGTGATCGAGCCGGCGTCACCGAGAAAAATCCGGGCCGGATGGAAATTGAGCAACAGGAAGCCGGCGGCCGCGCCGGAGATCGCGGCGGCGCACAGGGCGAGATCGGCCGACGGGTGCGGCCCGGTCAGCGCAACGATCGCGTAGCCGCCGAAACCGAACAGCGCCATGCCACCCGCAAGCCCGTCCGCACCATCCATGAAATTGTAGAGATTGACCAACCAGACCATGAGGAAGCCAATCCCGACGAGCGCCCACCACGGCAGCCCGGCCGGATACGCGAATAGAAACGCAACAACTGCGGCGACGTGACCCGCAAATCGCACGCGCGCCGGCAACCCGCGCCGGTCATCGATCTGCGACAGCAGAGCCAGCCCGGCCGCCGCGAGCACGACGACTCGCAGTGGCGGCGAGAAGAACCACACCAGGATGCAGACGACCGGCACGAGGCCCCAGCCGCCGACCCGTGGCGTCGGGCGTGTATGAAGCGAGCGATCGTTCGGCACGTCGGTCGCGAGCGACCATGCGAGCCCCGAGCGCAGCAGGATCCAGAGGATGCCTGCGCTCAGGCAAGCCGACGCGGCCGCGCCGATGATCGCGCGCGTCGCCGCACTTAAAAAAAAGGGGGCAATCTGCATGGGCTCAGTTTCTGGCGCGATACCAACGGGCCGTCTCGCGCAATCCGGCCTCGAGATCGAACGGCGGGTGCCAGCCCAGCACGTCCCGGATGTGCGTCGTATCGAGTCTCAACTCGCCGGCGAGGCGGTCGATTTGCGCGGAGCGTCCTGTCAGCCGCCCGGCGGCACGCAACCACGCCGCAGGCACCGGAATCAGGTGCGGACGCACGTGAAGCGCGGCCGCAATAAGCCGTACGAGCTCCGCGACGCCGGGATCGCGACCATCGGCGACATGAAAGGTCTCGCCCGCCGCGGCGGTGTCGACCGCACACCGCACGAGCGCGTCAGCCAGATTGTCGACAAAGATCAGGCTGCGACGCGCGTGAACCGCACCGAGCGGAAGCGGCACGCCCTTCGATACCGCGTCCATCAGGCGCAGGAAGTTCGCACGCACGCCCGGGCCGTAGACGAGCGGCGGGCGCACGACCACGATTTCCATGCCACTGCGGGCACCGAACTCGCGCAGCGCGTGCTCCGCCTCGAGCTTCGAGCGTCCGTACGGGTCGTCCGGACGCGGTTCGTCGCGTTCGCCGAGCGGTTCCCGTCCAAGGCTGCTCTCGCCGACCGCCTTGATGCTGCTCGCATATACAAAACGCCGCGCGCCCGCGCGCCGGGCAGCTTTGGCGACACGCAATGTCCCGTCGACATTCGTATGCCGATAGGCGGCCATCGGATCCGAATCGAGATCATCCATCACGTGCACGCGCGCGGCCAGGTGAATCACGGCGTCGCAACGCAGCCAGTCCGGCCACGCGGTATCGATGCCCGCGAAATCGGTCGCGTCGAATACCCATTCCCGCGCGATCGGCGCAGGCTGCGCACGTCTCACGATACCGGCCGCATCATGCCCGTATTCGGCCAGCCGCCTCAACACGGCCTGGCCCACGAATCCATTCGCTCCCGTCACTGCAATCATGCGTCGTCCGCCATCGCTCGAATTGGAGCCGTTATTGCAGGCTGCCTGAAATCACTTCGGACAGCACGTCGGCGCTCGCGCTGACGTGGTGGTGGCGCATCACGTCGTCGAACGCCGCCATCCGGATGCTCGTACGCAACGCGCGATCGCCTGCGAGTCGTTCGAACGCATCGACCCAGCCGTCGAAATCGTTGCTGACCAGCAGGCCCGTCGTGCCGTCCGACACACTGTCGATGTAGATCGGCGCACTCGAGTAGATTCCCGGCACCTGCGCCGCTCCGTAGTTCAGGTACTTGAACGGGTTCTTGCATGCATTGAACTCGGCCGCCTCGGCGTCCTCGCTGCTGCCGAGCGGCGTAATCGCGAACTGGTAGCGCCCGGAGACGAGCGCGTGCATGTAGTCCGCGTACGGCATCCGGTTGGTGAAATGCAGAAACGGCAACGAAAACATCTCCGGAAACGGATCGCCGTAAAAGTCGAGCACATACTCCGGGTGACGCAGAAAGAACACCTGCAGCGCCGTCAACAGCATATCCTTCGCCGTCTGCAGCTTCAGAAAATCGGCGTTGGTGAATACGATGCGCGGCGGCGACGCTTCTTCGCCGGCGGCACAGCCGGGCGTCACGTATTTCTCGACCCACATCCCGTTCGGAACCAGTATCGCGCGCGGCACGATGGGCTGGATCTTGCGCAGGAGCGTGGTATTCGCGACCGTCACCGCATCGGACAGGCCGATCAGTTCATGGATCAGGCCGAGCTTCGTGTTGTTGCCCTGACCGCCGCTGTAACGCGGAAACGAAAAAATCCAGTCGTCGACGTCATAGACGACGCGCACGCCACGCGCGCGCGCGCGCTTGACCAGTTCGACCGCCTGCCGGGAGCTGTGCTTGCTCAGGATCAGCACGTCGCACCAGTCGACGCCAGCGGGCGCGCACTCGTCGTTTTCCGAAATCGCGGTGAACGACAACTCGCCGCGCGCCTCCATGAATTCGAGCACTTCGGTGATGCGCGCCGCGACCGACAGCGACGGAACGCCGAACGCGACATGCGATTCACGCTGCAAAGCCAGGATTTTCATCATGATGCGCGCTGCCCGGCTGCGCCGTGCATGGTGGCCGGCAAATTCGAGACGGGGCCGAGCGAAAAGCCGAGCAGACGGCCTGTCGGCTCGCCGTCATGCAACCGGACATCGACGACCGACAGGCTCGCATGCGCGGGCAGGAACGCCGGGAAGCGCTCCATGCCGATACCTGTCACCTGCTGCAACACACACGAGATCGGCCCCGAATGCGCGACGACCATCAAGCGCTCGCATGGCTCTTCCAGTTGCGCTCGCAACCAGCCCAGCACACGCTCGTTCAGCTCAAGATGCGATTCGCCGCCCGGGTAGCGATTGGCAGGGTGATCGTGAAAACGCGGCTCGGCGGCACGAAAGCGCTCGAGCGTCCAATCCGCCACGTCGCCGGCGTCGGTTTCGCCGACACGCGCGTCGACCTCCCATCGCGCATGCGGAATCAACAGGTCGGCCGTCTGGCGCGCACGATTCCACTGACTGACGACATGACGATCCGCAACGATGCCCGTGTCGGCCAGCCACGCTGCCGTTCGCGCACCTTGCGCAAGTCCCTCGTCGCTCAGCACGTCCGCCGGCGTGCCAGTCACGAGACCGGCTTCGTTCGCCCGCGAACGGCCGTGCCTGACCAGATAGAGCATCATTTCGCAATGCTCCGCAGGATGCCGATCAGCGGATCGATTGCTTCGGGCAGGCAGAATCGCGAGAGTCCGTCGACCAGCGACGGATTCTCGGACGGCATCGCGAGCACCGCGTCGACGCCCCGCGCAATGGCGGCTTCGTCGGCCGGATCCGCATAGATCGCCGCATCGCCGAAATGCTCGCGCGACCAGTCGGAATCGCTCAGCAACAGCCGACAACCCGCGAGGCCCGCCTCGATCGCAGACAGGCCCGGCGGCTCATGCGACAGTTCGACATAGAACAGCGACTCCTGCAGTGCGGCACGCACGATTTCCGACTTCTGCGGAAGCCCCTTGATGAAGCGCACGTTGTCGCCGCCAGCCGCGCGACATGCCTGATAGTAAGCTTCGTCGCGGCTGCGGCCGACGAGCACGAGCGGAATGCCCTTCTCGCGCAATACACGCACGGCGGCAAGCTGGTTCTTGTTCGGCTCGATCACGCCGAACCAGATCGCGTAGCGATCGACACCATAAAGACTCTTGAACAGCCCCTGCGGCGCCGGGCGACGATAAGCCGCGTCGGCTCCCACCGTGATCCGGCGCGCCTTGTCGGCAGGCAGGCCAAATCGCTCCGCGAAGTGCTGCTGCTCGGCAGCCGACTTGAAGATGACTGCGTCAGCCACGCTGACGTGCCGGTTGACGAGCGCCTCCGGAACCTCGGCCGAATCGCGTACCCACAGGTTCGGCCACAGCGCCACCGGCTTGCCGCGAGCCTTGACCGCTTCGAGCAATTCGAGCCCGCCTCCATGCACCGAGAAATGCAGCACGACGTCGTAATCGTCGATCGAGCGCGCATAGGGCCCGTAGATATCGACGATCATCCCGCGCTGCTTCAGGCTATCCGCAACGGAGAAGATCTCGTACTCGCCACCGCCACGCACGAGGAATGCCTGATGGTAGGTCGTAATCAGTACGCGAGGATCCAACACTTTGATATCCAACGAAAAATGGCCGGCAATATTAGCGTGCCGAACTCAGAATGGCACGGAAAACTTCGTCGCTGGTCTGGTCCAGCAGCGCGGCGGCGCGACGCTTGCCGGACGCTGCCGCGCGTGCGGCGAGCGCCGAGTCGGCCGCGACCGAAGCAATCGCATCTGCCGCTTCCGACAATGAGCCGAAGATGAACGCGGCGCCTGCCCCCACCTCGCTTGCCGCCGTTCCGTCAAGCACGAACGACGGGAGGCCGAGATGCATCGCCTCCAGCACCGGTACGCAAAACCCCTCGTGCCGGCTCACCGACAACAACGCATCGGCGCGATCGAAACGATCGAACAGGTTCGCATCGTCGACCATACCCGCGAACTCCACGAACGGCGCCACGCCGAGCGCCTGCGCTCGCTCGACCAGGAAGCCGGCGTATTGGCCGTTGGGCGCCGTACCGATCACCTGCAGCCGCGCATCGATACCGCGCTCGCGAACGCTGGCGACGATCTCGATCGCATCCTCTATCCGCTTGTGCGGCACAACACGGCCGACGACGACCAGCACGAAGGGCGCGCCGGCCGCACGTTCGGCACGCGGCGGCGATACATGTCTGAACACTGCCATGTCGGCCGCGACCGGCGGCAGGATCCGCACGTCGTCGGGCGCGATATGCGGCGCGAGCGACCCTGCGGTAAACCGCGAATTCGCGAGCGTCGAGCCGAACCGGGCGAGGCGCGGAAACTGCTCGATCGACTTCTCGCACAGATCGGCCGTCACCGGCTCGAACTCGCGCAACAGTTCCGGCGACGTCACGCCGTGGAAATAGCAGAGCTTCTTCGCAGGCAATGCCAGCAACCGTTCGAGCAGCGGATCGTGGATCGAGTAACTGACCCACAGCGTGTCATCCGCGGTGATCGTGTCGAACAGCGCTTCCATCGGCTCGACGTTGCCTGCGTAGTGCTGCGCATGCAGGCTGACGTCGTAGCCGAGCCGGCGCGCCACGCGCGCCACGCCGAAACAGTGATTGCCTACCGCATCGCCGGGGAAGATATCGGGAGCCGCGATGAAAAGACGCATGTCGATTCCTTATTCCAGCAGGCCGAGCGTCCGCAGGCGCTCGACGTAATTGCGCCCGACAGCGGCCGGCGCATAGTGTTCGATGATATAGGCCTTGCCATTGGCTGCGCGACGATCGCGTTCCGCCTCGTCTTCGACGCAGCGCAGCATGCACTCCGCGGCAGCCGCGACGTCGGCGTCCCACCAGAACTGCCCGTCGCCGAAGCTGTACTCGCCGGGATGCACGGGCACCGTCTCACCGCCCACCACGAAGGCGGTCGCGTCGGTCGTGAAATCCCGGTTGCCGGAAAAATCCGACGCGATCACCGGCTTGCCGAGCAGCATCGCTTCCGCGATGTTGCGCCCGAAACCTTCGGCGCGATGCAACGACACGAAGCAGTCGCATACCGACTGCAGGCCAATCACGCGCTCCCGTTCGAACGCTTCCGAAATGATCGTGACGCGCGGATCGTTGTGCACGAGTTCGAGCACCGCGTCCCATTGCGGCGAGGACTTCCCCATGTTCATCGTCTTGAGCACGAGGTGCACGCCTGACGCATGGCTCGGGAAAGCCTGCAGGAAGGCGCGCACGACCGCCAGCGGATTCTTGCGATAGACGCTCGAATTGCCGTCGAGGATATGCAGGAACGTGAACACGCGTTGCGGTATGCCGAACATGTCGCGTGCATACGTGCGCGTCAGCGGCGGAAGCGACACGGCCATCGGCATCACGTGGACCGGTTTGTCGGTCGCGCTGCGCATCGAGTCGGCCGTGAAGCGCGTACTGGACCACAGCTCGTCCACGGTATCGAGCGCCGATTCCAGCCCTGCCGGATAGCGCGGCAATTCCCATTGCCAGCAACCGATGTTGTATCGCCCGCCGAGTATGGCGTTGCCTGTTGCGCCAAGCAGCCTGATCGTCTCATAGTGTGGCAGGAAAATCAGGTTCGTCCGGTACAGCGGCTTGTCGACCTCGAGGTATTCGAGCGTCCGGTCGCCCTGACGGGCGCCGATCGCGAGCGGCAGGCGCGGCACGCATTGATCGCAGTCAACCTTCGCGAGCGCGAGCGACGCCATCCGGACATCCTCGCCAATCCCGAGTTCGCCGCGCCCGAAACCGATGATGTTGACGCCGCCATTGCGCCACGCGCCTTCCCACGGAATATGCCTGCTGGCATGAATGACCGGCGCACCCTGCGCCGGCGGCGGCAAGCCGATTTCGAAGCGCCCGAAATCCATCAGCCACTGATTGAGTCCGGCACGCGCTTCGGGCTTCTCGATGTCGAACGCGGCGCGCAGATCGTCACGAGCCTCATGCAGTGCCTGGGCGAGCGGATGCACGTCGCTCCACGCAGCAGGATCGACATCATCCCCAATCCCCAGCATGTCGCGCGTCAGCACGAACGGCAATTGCAGACGGCCGCCGACGAGCGCACGCGCCCACCACAGCGTGAGTGCACGGCGCCCCGCCGGCCGCCCGACATCGATTTCGCCGTCGCGGGCGCCCAGTTGCCGCATGAACCGCGTGATCGGCATCGGCGCATCCTGCTCGATCGACTGATCGATCTCGAGGTAGGCACTCGCCGGAACGAGCGGCGCGAATCGCGGGTCGTGCATGCCGAACGCGATCCACCATTCGACGAGCGCCGCGCGGCCCTCGGTCGTACCGAGATCGCTGATCGATGCGAGATCATCGCGCGCCGCATGCAGCGCGCGCAACCCGCGCGTGATCGGCAGGCAGGTATCCTGAACGACATCAGTGGCCGGTGCGACGCAGACGTCGCGATTCATGAAGCCGCTCAACTCCGGGTCCTGCAGCGCCTCGGCGATCCACCAGCCGACGAGCGCACGCCGGCCGGCCGGCGTGCCGAGATCCATTGACTGTGAAAGGTCGTCGCGCGAATGATGGAACGCACGCATTCCTCGCGTGATCGGCAAGCTCGTGTCCTGCAGCACGGCCGGATCGACCTTGTCAAACAGGTCGGCGGGAATCAGCTTTGCGATCGCTGGATTCTTGCGCCCCTCGTGCATCCACCACGAAATCAGCCGCGTCCGTCCCGCCCGCGTCGCCAGATCGATGCCGGCGAGATCGGAACGCGCGCGCGCGAACGCGAGCAACCCGCGCGTGACGGGCAGCGGCATGTCCTGTTCGATTGCGTCGGACGGCTCCACATAGGCGGATGCCGGCATGAAGTTGTTGAACGCATGGTCGAGGCGGCCGTAGAGCATCCACCATGAAACGAGCGCCTCGCGACCGGCCAGCGTGGTCAAGTCTATGCGCGCCAGATCCTCGCGGGCAACGTGCAATGCCAGCAGGCCGCGCGTAATCGGCAGCGACGCATCCTGAATGATGCCCGGTGCGGGTTCGGCGTAGATTTTCGTCGGTATGAAGCCGCGATAGCGCGCATCGCACAGCCCTTCGCCGATCCACCATGCGACCAGCGTGCGACGCCCTTCCCGGGTCGACAGGTCGATCTGGCCGCGCAAGTCTTCGCGTGCGTCGCACAGCGCGCACAGACCGCGTGTCAGCGGAATCGGCATGTCCTGCTCGATCGCCTCGCTCGGTTGCAGATAGACGGAAGGTGCAATGAAGTCCCGGTAATTCGGGTTCACACTGCCGTCGTTGCACCACCAGCGAATCAGGCTGCGCCGGCCGTCAGCGTCGCTCAGATCGAATGCTTCACGCAAATCGTCGCGCGCGAGGTAGACCGCATGCAACCCGCGCGTCAGCGGCAACGCGCCGTCCTGCGGCAGATCGTCGTCCGGTTCTGCAAGCCACGCACGCTGCTCGTCGTCGATCGCAACGCCCTGATTCAGATGAATGGCCGCGCAGTGCAGCGGCCGGGCGGGATCCAGATACTGGCGCAGCACGGCATTACCCAGCCACAGCGCGTCGATTACGCTGGTCCGGCCGAACGGCTGATGCCCCGGCAGATGGAACATCCGCTGGAATCCATTGGTTCCGCGATGGCTCGTCAGGTCGATGCCGGGCTCGACGATCGGATTGCCGAACAGATACAGGTTGCGCTCGACAACCTGCGTGCATTCGTCGGGAATCTTCGTCCCGTCGCGGCCCAACCCGCGGGAATGCAGCCACGTGTAGTCGACGATCTGCGCCCCGCTTTCACGCAGCCGCATCGACAGGCTGTGTTCGTCGATGATCGACATTGCCTTTGCACGAAAACGCTGCAGGTTCTCGTCCGAAAGCTCGAACACCGAATGCCACTGGCCATGCGGCAACCCTTCCCCGGTCAGCCAGTCGATCAGGTACTGGCGGTAGTTCTCCGACAACGGCGCATCCTGCCGGAACGGCGCCGTTCGCGACGACGTGAAGAACAGGTCCGACGGAAAACGGGCCGCGAATGTGCCCAGCGCACGGATGCGCTCGGGCACCGCGATCAGGAACTTCGAGCAGCCCCAGGTCTGGAAACTCCGGCCCAGCAGGCGCGCAGGCGCCGGATAGGCGTCGACATGCGCGAGGACGACATGGCGATTCTTTGCCGCGAACTCGAACATGCCGTAATTGATGTACGGATAGAAGCCGTTGTATTCGTTCTCGAACGCCGACGTCACGACATGAATGAGATCGTAGCGATCGACGGCGGACCCGAGATATGCAAGCGCCGTATCCCAGCCGCTGAACTCACGGCGCGTGTTGTCGCCGCCGATCAGCAACGCCTGCGAACCAAGCTTCGCATGCACGCCAGGCGGCAGCGCGGTGTCGATCAGCAGTGCGTCGTAGTCGAGGCCGCCGACACGCTGGTACATCTGACACAAACGCTTGAATGCGCCCTGATAATCCGCGTCGCCGTAGCGCACGAAAAGGGTCAGTAACTTCATTCCTCCAGCTCCACCTCGAATATGACCTTGTTCTGGTCGGCGTTCGTCCAGCCGGCTCGTTCAACATCGAACTGGCCTGCACGGTAGAAGAACTCCAGTCGCCCGAGACTGCGCTCGACGCTCGCTGCATCGATACGCTCGGCGGCGAGCGCCAGGACTTCGCGGGCGGCCTCGGTCCAGCCGAGAATCTCCCGCGGCCGTCGCGCCTGCGTGCGCGTCGCGCTGAGCGCGCCCGCATCATCAAGCACGGCGCGAACCGCGCGCAGCAGTTCGGTCCGGCGCTTGAACGGCACGATGCCGTCGACCGGACTCACCCGCTCCCGGATTTCCGCGATCAACGCACTGTCGCGTGCAATGACCTGCTTGCCGTACGCGAGCGCATTGAGCACCGGCAAGCCAAAGCCTTCGTAGTAGGACGGGAACACGAGGCACGCGCAATCGCGGAACAACCGATCGACGTCCTCGTGCGACAACCTCCCGGACGGCAGTTGTTCGACGTTCGGAAACTGCTCGCCGGTCTCGCCTAGCACCTTGATGCGAGTCTCGGGAAAACCGGCAGCCAGCACGCGGACCGCTTCGGCCAGGCCCTTGTGGTAATACTGGTTACCGACCACGAGAACATAGGGTTCCGCCACGGCCGGCGCATCGCCGGGCTCCTCTTTGAAATATTCGGCCGGATCGAGCGAGCAATACGACACCACTGACGGCACGTCGCGCGCGGCAGGGAAGCGCTCCTCGAACGCACGGCGCGTATAGCGGCTGATATAGATGAAGCCGTCCGAATGATCGGCAGCGGTACGCCATACGCCGTCGATGTGCGGCATCCGGATGTAGTGGCAGTCCCACGCGATCGCATCCATGATCAGATACAGGTTGACCATCGATCGCCAGGCCTGGTCGCGCAGTTCGCTGAAGCTCCACGGCTGCGACAGGCGCACGCATGCATCGAACAGGTCGTGTTCGCCGAGTTCGAACACCAGCGTGCAGTCCGGCATGTCGTGCAATGCATGGAAGTCGGCCGACTGCGGGAGCACCCAGAAACACGGCTCGATGTGATACTCCGCCGCCAGCGCGCAGATCGGCCGCATCAGCGACAGGATATGCTGCGCCGTGCCGTTATAGCCGGGCGCCAGGTTGCGGATGTCGAACAGCACACGGCGCACGGTTTTCGGCCTGACCGCTTGCCACAGCAGCTTCTGCAGCCGCTGCTCCGGAAATTCGCCCAGACGCCCGAGCGCACGGTAGAAATCGGACGCGCGCTCGATGACGGGTGCCGCGACGGCGCCCGTGAAATCGCCCGACTCGCGCGCAAAAAACATCGCACGATTGCAGACGACCGCGCTATAGCCGCGGCGATTGGCGCGGATGAATAGCGTCGCGAGCGCATCGGACAGGTCGAACGTCGAGCCTTCGAGGCGACCGAAGTTGTACAGCATATCGGCGCGCACGAGCACCGGCGCAGCCTGCACGATGCCGCCGCCGAGACGCTCGGGCAGCGCTGCGAGAAAGCGGTCGAACGCCTCCGGATGCTCGAGTGCCGGTTCGCCCGGCATGCGCGGCACGGGCGCAGAGCCTCCCACGTTCGTACGCGGCAGCGCAAAGCCGTACAACGGATCGGCGGCGACGCTCGCGCGCAGCGCATCCAGCGCCGGCGCATCGAAGCGGTAGGTCGGCCCGACGAACAGCACGTCGGTGTCCGCATCGATCAGCGGGTACAGCGCGCGATTCAGTGCGGCGTAAAAACCGGCGGCGTCGTCGACCGCAATGCCTTCGCAGTCTGCGGCAACAGCCGCGTCCAGCGCAGCCCGATCGCCCGCGTACGCGAACACGACGACATGGCTCGCATGCGCGCGCCATGCGGCCAGCTGTTCCGTGCTCGCATGAATGCCGGCCTCCGGCGTGATGATGATCGCGATCCTGTTATCCATTCTGCACCTCCTGGATGCCAACGGGCCGGCGCGCTTCGATGGCGGCGCACAGGTCGCCATACACGCGCTCGGCACGGAAGTGTTCGTAAATGAATGCATGCGACGCCGCCTGCATGGCGAGGCGCCGCTCGTGCGAGCGAAGAATGTCGGCGATCGCATCGGAGAACGTCACCACATCGGTCGCGATCACGGCCGGCACGTCACCGAGCTCGCGCAGGCCATCCGCCGCCGAGGGCCACGCGACGTGCGCCTTGCCCCACGCGAGCGCCTCGATCGTCTTGATCTTCAGGCCGGTCCCGACGCGGCACGGATTTACGACCACCGCGGCTTCCGCATATTCGGTGTCCAGGCTTTCGACGAAGCCGAGCAACGCCACCGTCGGATCGTCGCACGTCACCTCGCGACATACCTTGCCGACGACGCGCAGCCGTGCGTCCGGGCAAGTCTGCCGGACCAGCGGCCACGTATAGTCGAGAAAGTCCTGCGTGCCGCGCACGTTGAACTCGTTGCCCGACGCGACGATCAGCACGCGCCCCGGCACGACCGCGGCCGCGTCCGCCTGTTGCGGCACCAGATCGAAACTCGTCAGCAGCACCTTGCGCGACGGAACGAGCTCGGCGATTTCGTCTTGCTCCACACGCTGGATGGCGAGCACGACGTCGGCGCGCTGCAACAACTTGCGCTCCTGGTCGTCCGTCAGGCTGAGGCCGTAGTTCTTGATACCGTACTGCTCGACGGTCGCCTGCTTGCGGCAGAACAGATCGTGGGCATCGATGACCTTGAGCATGTCCGCGCATTCAGGCAACTGGAGAATGCGGCTCATGAACACGTATTGCGCGATCATGACATCCGGTTGCAGGTCGGCGACGATCGCCGCCACTTCGTCGACGAACCATGCCGGACAGAAGCCGTCCTGGATCTGCGCCAGCGCCGGATCCTCGAGCCCGGGATCCACCGCACGCGTGGTTGCACCAGGCACGAAACGATTGTCGAAAACGTGCAACTGGTCAACGACGCTGCGCAAACCGACGATGCATTCGTTCGGCACCTCGGCATCGCCAAGCGGCTTCAGCACGAGCGTGATCCCATACCCGCGCTGACGGAACCACGACAGCATCTTGTAGATGCGAATCTCGTTGCCGGCCGCCGGCGGATACGGCAACACGTGCGTAACCATCATCACGTGCGGTGTCGACTGCACCCGAGCGGGTGCGAACAAGTCAGGTTTCATATATTCCCATTGCCATGCTGCACACAACGGTCCGTGCCGGCAGCGCGGACCGTTGCGTTGCTCATACCAGTTGACGATAGATGTCGCGTAACGCACCCGTCGTGCGAGCCCACGTGAATGCGGCCGGATCGAAACCGGGCGCCGCAGCCAGTTGCGCGTCGCGGCCCGCATCGACGAGCGCGCGCAGCTTGGCGCTCATCGTGTCGATCGCGTCCGGCGCGACGTAGTCCGCCCGTGCACCGAAGTATTCGGCGCACGACCCCTCCGACGTGATCAGCAATGGCGCGCGCTGCGCGGACGCTTCGAGCGCGGCAAGACCCGGCGTCTCCAGCGTGCTGGGCAGGCAAAACGCATCGCATCCGGCATAACCGGACAGCAGCAGGTCGTCGTGCGGCATCACGCCGGGATAGATGACCTGCTCTCCGCCCTCTTCCAGTACCGCGTCGGCATAAGCGACGTCGCGTTTCGCGCCGACCAGCACGAGCTTCACGTCGGGCAGTGCCTTCATCGCCCGCACGAGCGCGAGCTGGTTCTTGCGCGGCTCGATGTTGCCGACATTGAGCACGAATTTCCCGCCGAGGCCGAAGTGCCGGCGAAACGCCTCCGGCTGAACCGAGCGCAGGAACAACTCGTCGATGCCGTTGTAGACGTGCGCGAACCGTTCCCGCGGAAGGTCCAGCACGGCGGCCAGCGTATCGCTTTCCACGGCGGAATTCGTGACGATGACGTCGGCCAGGCCGAGCTGCGCGCGAATCTCGTCGACCGGATACAGATGACGGGTCGCCTCGGTAATCCACAGGCTGGCCGAGATCACGAGCGGCAAGCCGAGCCGCTTCACGAAGTGGCACAGATGATAGGAACCGCTGATGCACGAAAAGAAATGCACGACATCGTGTTCGAGAAACCGCGGCTCCCACGTATTCATCAACGTCACGTCGACGCCATGCGCCGGCAGATGCTTGCGGTACGCAAGCAGCTGGACCTCTCCGCCGCCGGGCGTATGGAATGCCATCGGATAAGTGGCAAAGAGTACCTTCATAGACTTTGTCTCAATCGCAACAAAAGGGGCACGAATCACCATGGTGGATCTGACCGGCGATTTTACCGGACCGGGCCGTTGGGCAATTCACCGAAATGACACATGGAGATGCGTCCGGCACAGTCAACGGCACACCTGTTCATATAGCGCGCCGTACGCCCGGCCCAGCGCGTCGCCGGAAAACAGCCGCTCGTACCGGGTGCGCGCCGCATCGCCCATCCGGGCGGCCAACTCGTCGTCGGCAAGCAGCCGGCCTACCGCGTCCGCCAGCGCCACCGGCCGTTCCGGCGCCACCACGTATCCGGTAACGCCGTCCTCGTTCACGTAGGACGTGCCCGAACCCATTTCGCAGCAGACAGTCGGCTTGCCGAACATCTGCGCCTCGACCAGCACCATGCCGAACGCTTCCGAGCGCAGGTGCGACGGCAGCACGAGCGCCCGGCATTCCGCGAGCAACGCGATCTTCTCGTCATCGGTCACCTGCCCCGCGAAGATCACGTTGTGCGCGCCGAGTCGTTCGGCCTGCGCATGCAGATTTGCCTGTTCGGGACCGGAGCCGGCGATCACGATCGGCGCGCCGATCTGCGCCGCTGCATCGATCAACGTATGGAAACCCTTGTAGTAGCGCAGCACGCCGAGGGCGAGCACGAACGGCTTGCCGGCCAGCGCGGCCAGCTCCGGGCGCGCCTGATCAAGCGTGAGCCCGCGTGGTGCATCGCGATAGTCGGCAATGCCAAGCGGAATCGTATGAAGTTGCCGCGCGGAAACGTCCGACGTCAGCACCGGGCTGGTTCGCGCATAGGCAGGCGACGTCGCGACGACAGCCGACATCGACTTCAGCGTGCGCCGCATCAACGGGCCGTAAACGGCGCCGAGCAGCTTTTGCCGCACGATGTCCGAGTGATAGGTCATCACGGCCGGCTTGCGCGTACGGCCGAGCAGATGCAGCACGTCAGCGAAGGGCCACGGGAAGTGGAAATGTACGACGTCCGCCCAATCGACGAGTTCGCGGTAACGCTGCAACGCGTCGATGCCGCCAAGATCGCACGACGCCGGCGCCGCCCACGAACGGGCTCTCACGACCCGCCCTTCGTCGCGTTCGACACAGGTCGGCTCCGGCGTCGGCGACAGCGCGAAAATGCGCGGCTCGACACCGTAGCGACGCGACGCCATCGCGATCTGGCGGATCGCCTCCTGTAGCCCGCCCGGGGGATCCGGAAAATAGGTTCGGTAGACGTGCACGACGTTCATGCGCGCTCCCTGGCCGCCACGAGCCGCTGCGCCGACGGCTTCCGCCCATCATCAAACGTGATCGCGAGCATCTTGTCGAGCCGGCGGTCCCACGTGTTGTCGCCGACCGCGGCCTGGACATCGCGCCGGTCGAGCTTCCCGCGCGCGAGCTGGCGCTCGATCGCCGCGACGAACGACGGCAGGTCGCCGCCGACTTCGAGCCCCGGGCGCGGTTCTCGCGCGAAGTCGAGCGGTGTCGACACGACCGGCAGACCGGCCGCGAGGTATTCGTAGAACTTCATCGGGAACATCGAGCGCGTATAGTCGTTCAGCAGCGTCGGCAGCACGCCGACGCGCATCCCGCGCAAATAGGCGGGCAGGTCGCGGTAATTCCGGTAGCCGAGCAGGTGCGCGTTCGGCAGCCGCGCGAATTCCGCGAGCAACGGGCTGCGCTGCCCTTCGCGCTCCTCGCCGATGATCACCCAGTGCCATTCTTGCCGGGCCTTCGCGACAGCCAGCAGCAGCGGCATGTCGATCTTGAAGTCCGACAGCACGCCGTGATAAACGAGGCGCGGCTCGGGAATCGCCGCGAGCTCCGGCGGCAGCGGCCCTTCATCGAGCGCCGTGCCGAAATGCAGGGCATCGACGACGTTGCCGAAATAATGCGTGTTCGGATTGTGCGGTGCGCATTGCGACTGCAAGGCAGGCGCCGTCGTGAACACCGCGTCGCTCGTGCCCAGCAGAAGGCGCTGGGCGTGACCGAATGCGTCGACATCGACGCCCGGCACCGCGCCGATATCGTCCACGCAATGGTAGACGAGCGGCCCGCGCTGCAGGCCGCGGATCGCGTCGAGCATGAATGGATGATAGGTCCACACAACCGGCGTCGCGAAACGCTTGCTGCGTGCGAACCGGCTGACCGTCGCGCGCAGCAGGAACTGGTTCAACGCACGCACGAGCGGCCAGTGATGTTTCGCGGGAATCATCAGCGGCGACAGCACCCAGACGTTCTGCGCGCGCCGCGGCGGCCCGAGCACGAGCGATTGCACGCCGCGCCACAGCCGGCGCCACAGGCGCGCCCAGTCACGCCCGCTGCCGACTTTCGGCGAACGGAATCCGACGCTTTCGACATAAAGCACGCGCCATCCGCGCGACGCAAGCAAACTCGCCGTGTGCTGCTTGTTCGTCCAGTACGGCTCATCCCAGTCCGCAGTCGAAAACATCACGCAATCGCGCGGCAACAGGCTGTCCGGCACACGGTCATCCACGGAAGACCTCGACTTGACGCCCCAGGAGACTCGCGAGAATGCGTTGCGACGCGCGACTGTCGCCGTACGGATTCGTGCGTGCCGCCAGCTCCGCACGCCGCATCGGATCATCGAGCCACTCGACGACAGCCTGCTCGATCCGCTCCGCGGACTGGCCGGCAAGCGTCGCGAAACCGGCATCGACGCCCTCGTGGCGCTCCGTATGATTGCGCATGACGACGACCGGCACGCCAAACGACGGCGCCTCTTCCTGGATACCGCCGGAATCGCTGACGACGAGCGTACTGCGGCTGATCAAATACAGGCTCGTCGGATAGTCGACAGGCTCGATCAGCGCGAGATTCGGAATGCCCGCCAGTTCGCGATGGACAGGTTCGCGCACGGCCGGATTCAGGTGAACGGGAAATACCCAGCGGTACGCGTCGTAGCGACCGCACAGGTCGCGCAGCATCTTGCAGATGCTCTCGAGCACGTCGCCGAAATTTTCACGGCGATGGCAGGTCACGAGAACCTGCGGACGGCCGTCACGCATCCATTCCGGCAGTGTGGCAGCCAGGCCGCCCGCCTGCCAGCCATCGCGGACGAGCGAAATCGCGTCGACGACCGTATTGCCCGTGACCAGCACGCGCGACTCCGGAACGCCTTCGGCGATCAGGTTGCGCGCGGCGGCATCGGTCGGCGCAAAATGCAGCGTCGAGATGCGGCCCAGCAGGCTGCGATTCGCCTCTTCCGGAAACGGGCTCGCCAAATCACCGGTCCTGAGCCCCGCTTCGATGTGCCCGACCGCGATCCCGCGATGGAACGCGGCAAGGCCGCCGCACATTGCAGTCGTCGTGTCGCCCTGCACGAGCACCCAGTCGGGCCGGATATCGTCCAGCGCCGCGTCGAGCCCCATCAGCAAACGCGCCGACAGCCCGTTGAGCGTCTGCCTCGTCTGCATCACATCGAGCTCGAGATCGGGTGCGATGCCGAAAAAGCCCAATGCCTGCGCGAGCATCTCGCGGTGCTGGCCGCTCGAACACACGACCGTCTCCACTTCGGTGCGCAACGCGGCGATCACGGGAGCGAGCTTGATCGCCTCCGGGCGCGTGCCCATAACGACCATCACTTTCATGACAACATCATCCCCGGGACGAGTTCAACATGCTCGCCGCGCCATTCGACACTCATCGCGAGCGGGCTGCGCGCGCCTGACGGCACGCATGCGCGTACGCCGCCGGCATCCTTCAGGATGCGGACATCGGCGCGCGCCGCGAGAAAGTCCAGTGCACTCTCTTCCGTCATGAAGAGCGGGTTGCGCGCCTTCGCACGAATGTAGGCGACCAGCTGCTCGTGCGCATCGATACGCTGCGGTTCGTCACGCCAGCCGTATTGATAACGTTCGGAGAACGGATGGTCAAGATAGCCGAAGAGCGTGCGCGTCTGGTACGCAAGATCGAATGCCTGCTTGTAGACGGCGAGCGGATCGCCCGTCGCAAGCATGCAATCGCCGTGCAGCATGCACTGCTGGCTGTGGCCGACGAAGCCGGCCGGCAACCCCGCCAGCTCGCCGCCGCGCGCGATCAGGAACTCCGGATCGTTGCGGATGATGCCGCCGATGCACCCTTCGTAGCCGGCATCCGCAAGCGCACGCAGTGCGTATGGCGGCGACTGGTGGAACGGCGACACCGCGTAGCGCACCGCCTGGCCGGTCACCTCGCGAATCAACTCGGCCGATTGCAGGCCCTCGGCGAGCGCGGCGTCGTAGCTGCCGCCCCAGTTCGGCGCATGCGTCGCGGTATGCGACAACACGGCGCCGCCGTCGCCCAGCAGTTCGCGAAGGATCGGATAGTGCCTCGAGTCGCGCAGGTTCTGAGTATGAACGGCAAGCGAAAACGGTACGTTCATGCGCCGATACGCGTCCCACAGCAGCCGCGATGCTTCGACATCCTCATCGCAATCGAGACGCGACGTGATTGCCGCGTCATACCCCCACGGCAACTCGCTCAGTACCGCATGAATCGGCAGCGTGTCTGCCCGATGCGTCGACAGAAAGCGTTCGACGATCCGCCACTCGAACGAATCGATCGGCCCGACCGCGCGGTTGAACCACAGTACGCTCGAGGCGTCGCCGTCCCACAGCGCCGCATACGAACCGATCGACACGCCGTCGATCCGCACGCTCGCGAGTTCCGCACCGCCCCCGGCATGGGCGGGTTGCGAGATCGACCAGATCGATCCGTCGCAGCGAATCGCGCCGTTGCCGAGGTTGTTCCATTCGTCGGTGAAATCGAAACGCTCGAACGGGCGATGCCACGCATCGCCGCCCAGCGTCGCTGCGATGGCCGTATAGTCGACTGCCGCCCGGCTCGCCCGCATGTCTCCGGTCGGCGCCGGTTCGCTGCGGCTCGCCGCAGCCAGTTCGCCGGCGAACGCCGCGTCCACGCGCAAGCCGAGTTGCGCGGCAAGCGCCGTCGGCATCCGCCCGAACACGAGCAGCTTGCGCGGCTGCACACGCAGCCATGCCAACAGGTCTTCGCCCCAGGCATCGGGAATGTCGACGGCCACGATCACGCTGTCGGCCGCGGCGCGCAGCGCGCCGCGTGAGATCGGGCGCGCCTGCGTCAACGTCACGGAGCGCCGAAGCGCTGCGAGGACGAGTTGCCCCGCTTGCGCGGCAGCCTCATTGAAAAGGACACCAATCATGCGGTCACCACGTGGCGGAATTTGGCCCGCCGGCCGACGCGTACGAGATCGTCATGGCCGACATAGGAAATCGTAAAGGCATCACCCCAGAAATGCCGCAGCTTCGCGGTCGTATCGTCGGCGTTGGCCCACGGCTCCAGCACGATCCGCAACGTCGGCGGGGAGGTCCGCAGATCGATCTGGAACTCCTGGATGCCGCCGACACGGTGATCGAGCATGTCCTGGATATGGTGCGTCGGATGCGCGATGCCGTTGATCGGTACGACGTCGTGAATCCGCCCGACGACGTCGGTCAGCACGAACCCTTGCACCGGATCGTCCTGCACGCGGGCCAGGTCGCCGGTCGCGTAACGGATCAGCGGCATCAACCGGTTCCGAAAGCCGGTAAACACGAGTTCGTGCGCGCCGTCCGCGCCGCCGTCGACGAGACGGCTTTCCGGCCAGCCTTCGGAATCCATCACGCGAAAGCCGCCTTCATGGCCTTCGAGCTCGTACGCCATCACGCCGAGCTCGGCGAGGCCATAGCGGTCGATCACGCGGCAGCGCAGCGCGGACGCGATAACCTCGCGTGCATGCGGTTCGAGCAGCTCGCCGCTCGACTCGAACACCTCGAACGCGTTGCCGCCGCCGTACTTGCGCTGCACATAGCATGCGAGTGCGTACATGGTCGACGGATGCGAGTGGGCGAGATACGGCCTGCGGCTCTTCAGCGTGCGCCACATCTCCTCGAGCCCGGCGTCGTCGATGCGATCGAAGAAGATGTTGCTGCGGTTCATCGCGAAGCACTTGAAATCCTCGCGCGACGGCCATTCCGGCACGACGTCGTCGGGAAAACGGCACGCGAAATGCAGCTCGAAGCGATGACGCAGCTTGCCGATGCGCTCACGCGCATAGAACGTCACGGCCGACGAATAGTCCGCGCCTTCCTGGTCGTAGAAGATCGTGCAGGACAGCCCGGTCGAGCCGCCGGTCTTGCAGACATGATGCCGGACGCTGTCAAGCGGCGCCGACAGCAGCCGGTCGCCCTGCTCGCGAATGATGTCCTTCGTCAGATACGGCAGCGCGTCGAGATGGCGCACGTCCTGGCGCACGCGTTGCGGATCGAACTGCCGTTCAGCAAACAGATCGCGGTAATACGGCACGCGCGCGCCGGCGAATTCGAGCGTCTCGACGAGGCGATCGATCGCGATACGGCGTCGCGCCTCGAGCGGCAGCGCGTAGTACTGACGCAGTTCGGCGATCTTGGGGCGCACGCTGCGCTTTTCCCGGCCTTCCGCGATCGGGTAGGCGATATAACCGCCGGCGAACCCCTTCAGCGTGCGGAACGGCTGCCGCCCGAACAAGGCTCCTGAATGGCGAAGAAATGGATGATCAGCTCGCATGGAAATTCAACCTCGTGGCATCCGTGCATGACAGATGCGAATGCCGGTAGGCCGGCAATGTATGGGGGCCTTGTCGCGCAGCCGGCAGCGGGGCGAGCATCCCCGCCGCACGGCTGCCGCGTTCAATGCAACAGTCCCGCCGAATCTCCGGTCGGCGGCAGTTCGATCGCGGGAAAATCCGACTCGAGCGGCGGTGCGGCGACCGGCTCGTCGGCAATGATCTTGCCATGCTCCATCGAGATCTTGCGCGTGCACACGCGTGCGATGAGCTGGGGATCGTGCGACGCGACAACGAGCAGCGAAGCCTTGCCGACCAGATGTTCCAGCCGCTCGGCGGCCTTCAGGCTGAACTCCGCATCGCCGACGCTCAGCCATTCGTCCATGATCAGGATGTCGGCCTCGACGCTCGTCGAGATGGCGAACGCGAGCCGGAGCATCATCCCGCTCGAGTAGGTCCGCACCGGCAGGTTCAGGTAATCGCCGAGCTCGCTGAAATCGGCGATCTCGTCGATCTTGCTGCGGATGCGCGCCGGCTTCAGGCCATCGAGAATGCCGCGCAGATAGATGTTCTCGAAGCCCGTCGCGTCGGGATCGAGTCCCATCGATACATCGAGCAGCGACGCGATCTTGCCGGTTACCTTGAGGTCGCCGCGCACCGGCGCATAGACGCCCGACAGCGTACGCAGGAGCGTCGTCTTGCCGGACCCGTTATGGCCGACCAGACCGATACGCTCTCCATCCGAAAAAGTGAAGTTCAGATCGTCGAGGGCGCGGACGACCGTGTGACGGCCTGCGTCGTGGCCGATCCGCCCGCCCGTCGTGAGGTTCAGCACCGCCTTTTTAAGCGAGCGGTGTGAATTCTCGTAGATCGGGAATTCGACGAATACGTTACGAGCGACAATCGATGAGGAACTCACGGTAATCAAAGCCAGTAAGGAACACGGTTACGGAAACGCTTCATCAGGTATTGGGCGAACGCGAACCCGACGATCAGCAAGCCGATCGACCAGGCCCACGATTCCCAAAGGATCGGCCGCCCCGTCAGCGGAGCCCGAACCGTCTCGATCAGATGATAGAGGGGGTTGTACTCGGCAACCCATGCACGATTCTTCAGGATTTCCGGCGACCACATGACCGGCGTGAAGAAGAACACGACCTGGATCAGGTTCGTCACGATCGGCGGAATATCGCGAAAGCGCGCGCACAGGATGCCGAGCGTGACGCCGAGCCATACCCCGTGCAGCAGCAGGACGGCCAGCGCCAGCGGGACGAGCAGAAACTCCCACGACGGCATGTGGCCGAAGATCACGAACAGGATGATCACGACCGGCAGGCTGTGCAGCAGGATGACGAAGTTGCGCCACGCGATGCGGCAGACGTGCACGGTCAACGGCAACCTGATCTGCTTGATCAGATAGGCTGCACTGATGAACGCCGTACAGCCTTCGTTGGCCACCGATGCGATATAGGCCCACACGACGAGGCCGATCGACAGATACGGCAGGTAGTCGGAAATTTCCTGATTGAGCAGCTGAGAATACAGCGCACCCAGCACCGCCACCATCACGATCGTGCTCAGCGTGAACCAGAACGGGCCGATCACCGAACGGCGGTAACGTTGCCGGATGTCGTGCCATCCGAGCGTGCCCCATACGCGTGTCGCCATCACGCCGACGATCAGGTCATCGCTGCCGGTATGGTTGCCGAGCTCGGCATCATCGTTGACGAAGGTAGCATTCATGTCACGCACGTCCGTAGTTGTCCTCGAAACGAACAATGTCGTCCTCGCCGAGATATTCGCCGCTCTGCACCTCGATCATCACGAGATCGACGACGCCCGGGTTTTCGAGGCGGTGCTTGTGGCCGGCCGGAATATAGGTCGACTCGTTCGTCGACACGTAGAACTCGCGATCGCCGTTGACGACCTTCGCCATCCCGCTCACGACGATCCAGTGCTCGCTGCGGTGGTGGTGCATCTGAAGGCTCAGGCTCGCACCGGGCTTCACCTCGATCCGCTTGATCTTGAAGCGCGGCCCCTCCTCCAGCACGGTGTATGTGCCCCACGGACGATGCACCGTACGGTGCAGCTTGTATGCCTCGTGGCCGGTCGCCTTGAGCTCCGAATAGATATGCTTCACGTCCTGTGCACGATCGCGCGAGGCGACAAGCAGCGCATCGGGCGTATCGATGACGATCAGGTTCTCGACGCCTACCGCACCGATCAGCCGGTCGTCGCTCTGCACATACGTATCCTTCACGTCGATCAGCAGCGCCTCGCCCTGCACGCGGTTGCCGTGCTCGTCAGGCGTCGCGAGATCGCCGAGCGCGGTCCACGAGCCAACGTCGCTCCAGCCGATGCTGCACGGCACCACCGCCGCATCGCGGCATTTCTCCATCACCGCATAGTCGACCGAAATGTCCGGCACCGCACCGAACGTATTCGGTTCGAGACGGATCTGCGCGCCGCCGCTGCCTTCCGACGAAGGCGAAGCGTCGATGCACGCCTTGACCGTGCGAAGCACGTCCGGGCAATGCGCGTCGAGTTCGCGCAGCATCGTGCCGGCGGTGAAACAGAACATGCCGGAATTCCACAGGAAGCGGCCGGACGCGACATACTCGCGCGCACGCTCGAGATCCGGCTTTTCGACGAATCGCACGACCTTGTCGCCGTCCGCTTCGATATAACCGTACGCGGTTTCCGGGACGTCGGGCGTCACGCCGAACGTCGCGATCCGACCTGCCGCCGCCAATGCGGCCGCCTTCGCGACCGCATCGACGAACGCCGCCTGATCGGAAATCAGGTGATCGGCGGCCAACACGAGCAGCGTCACCTGCTCGCCGTGTGCCCGCACTGCGTGCAGCGTCGCTGCCGCGATCGCCGCCGCCGTGTTGCGGCCGAACGGCTCGAGAATGAACGAGGTCGTCAGCTTCGCGCGATTGATTTCGCGGTATTCGTCCTCGGTCTTGAAGAACAGTTCGCGGTTGGTGACCGTCAACACTTCATCCACGCCCGGCAACGCGGCCGCGCGCAGGAATGCCTTCTGCAGCAGGCTCTCGCCGTCCGCGAGACGGATGAACGGCTTCGGATGCGTTTCGCGGGAAACGGGCCACAGGCGGGATCCGGCACCGCCGCACAGGATGATGGGTAGCAAATTCACAACAGCCTCTCTATTTCACAACCGGTAACGGGGCGATTCTCGAAATGATCCGAGACGTCGCCCGCTGGCGTCGTCATTCCAAGTTACCGACCAAATCAATGATGCCGCATGCCGGAACCGCCGGCCGGCGGCACGTCGTCAGCCCTGCCGAATTCCGGCCAGGCAAAGTTCCAGTGCGTCGCGCCAATCCGGAGCCGCAAGGCCGAAAGTCCGCGCGAGCTTGTCGTTCGACAGGCACGAATTCGCGGGGCGCTTGGCCGGCGTCGGGTAATCCGACGACGGAATCGGGAGAACCGATGGGCGCGTTGCAAGCGACGCGCGCTCGATGATCGCACTCGCGAAACCGTGCCACGACGTCTCGCCGCCGGCGGTCAGGTGGTAAACACCGGAACGCGCCGCCCACCATGCGGCCGCATCGTGCGCGGCGAACGCCTGGGCGGCGACATGCGCGGTCATCGTCGCAATCGTGTTCGCCCACGTCGGCGCACCGATCTGGTCGGCGACGATCTTGAGCTCCCGGCGTTCGGCCGCCAGCCGCAACATCGTCAACAAGAAGTTGCGCCCGCGTGCGCCGTACACCCAACTCGTACGGAACACGATCGCGGCCCCACCGACCGCCGCGATCGCACGCTCGCCCTCGAGTTTCGATCGGCCGTAGACGTTCTGCGGTGCCGGCGCGTCGGTCTCCACATACGGCGATGCCTTCGTACCGTCGAACACGTAGTCGGTCGAATAATGGATCAGGGCGGCGCCAAGCGCTTTCGCCTCCTCCGCCAGCACGCCGGGGGCGGTGGCGTTGATGCGCGTCGCCATATCTTCGTCGCTTTCGGCCTGGTCGACCGCCGTGTACGCGGCAGGGTTGACGATCAGCGCGGGCCGCACGTCCCGCACGACAGCGCGAATCCGGTCCGGATCGGCCAGGTCGAGCGTGGCGCGATCGACCGCGACGACATTGCCAAGGCCCTGCAGCGAGCGCGCCAGTTCGAAACCGACCTGACCGCCAATACCCGTTACGAGAATCCGCTTCGCGTCACTCATAGACGTCGGCCTCCGACAGGGGTTTGCCGGCAGCATCCTTTGCCGCAAGCACCGGTTCGCAGTCGAGCTGCCAGTCGATCCCCACCGTCGGGTCGCTCCACAGCAGGCTGCGTTCGTATTCGGGATACCAGTAATCGGTCGTCTTGTACAAGAACTGCGCAGACTCGGACAGCACCACGAAACCATGCGCGAAACCCGGCGGCACCCAGAGTTGCCGATGGTTCTGCTCAGACAGCCGCACACCGACCCACTTGCCGAAATTCGGCGACGCACGCCGGATATCGACCGCGACGTCCAGCACCTCGCCTTCCACCACGCGCACGAGCTTGCCCTGCGCATGCTGGATCTGGTAATGCAGCCCGCGCAGCACGCCCTTCGCCGAACGCGAATGATTGTCCTGCACGAACGTCACGCCCGGCGCGACCATCTCGTCGAATTCGCGTGCGTTGAAGCTCTCGTAGAAGTATCCGCGAGCGTCGCCAAACACCTTCGGCTCGATGATCTTGATTTCCGGCAGCGCCGTTTCGGTTACTTGGATGGCCATGCCACTTGATCTTCGAGAATGTGTTGCAGGTATTTTCCGTAGCCGTTCTTCGCAAGCGGTCGCGCGAGCGTCAGAAGCTGCTCCGCGTCGATCCAGCGCTGGCGATAGGCGATTTCCTCAGGGCATGCGACGACCAGCCCCTGCCGCTTTTGCAGCGTCGCGATGAAGGTCGCCGCCTCGATCAGCGAATCGTGTGTGCCCGTGTCGAGCCACGCGTAACCGCGCCCCATGATTTCGACGTCGAGCTGGCCGGCCGCCAGATAGCGCGAATTGACGTCCGTGATCTCGAGTTCGCCACGCGCCGAGGGTTTGATGTCGGCGGCGATGTCGCACACCTGCCTGTCGTAGAAATAGAGCCCCGTCACCGCGTAGCTCGAGCGCGGCCGTGCCGGCTTCTCCTCGATCGAGATCGCACGGAATTCGCGGTCGAACTCGACGACGCCATATCGCTCGGGATCCTGAACGTGATACGCAAACACGGTGGCGCCCGCATCCTTCGCGCTGGCCCGCTCGAGCTGCTTCGCGAGATCGTGCCCGTAGAAGATGTTGTCGCCGAGGATCAACGCCGACGGATCGTTGCCGACGAAATCCTTGCCGATGATGAACGCCTGGGCGAGACCGTCCGGCGACGGCTGCACCGCATATTGAATGTTCATGCCCCATTGACTGCCGTCGCCGAGCATCGCCTCGAAACGCGGCGTGTCCTGCGGTGTCGAGATGATCAGCACGTCGCGGATGCCGGCGACCATCAGCGTCGACAGCGGATAGTAGATCATCGGCTTGTCGTACACCGGCAGCAGCTGCTTCGACACGACGTGCGTGATCGGATAGAGCCGCGTGCCGGAACCGCCGGCGAGGATAATGCCTTTACGTGCCATTGCATCTCTCCTCAAGCGCGTTTTGCGTAATTGGTCTCGACCCACTTGCGATACTCGCCCGACGCAACTTCGTCGGCCCAGACCTGATTGTCGAGATACCAGTCGACCGTCTTCGCCAGACCGGTTTCGAACGTTTCGGCGGGCTTCCAGCCAAGTTCGCGTTCGAGCTTGCGCGCATCGATCGCATAGCGGCGGTCGTGGCCGGGGCGATCCGTCACATAGGTGATCTGGTCGCGGTACGAACCCGCCGCCTTCGGACGTGCGTTGTCGAGCAGATCGCACAGCGTATGCACGACTTCGAGGTTCTTCTTCTCGTTCCAGCCGCCGACGTTGTAAGTCTCGCCGGGGGTGCCACGTGCGAGCACTTCGCGAATCGCGCTGCAGTGATCGCCGACGTACAGCCAGTCGCGCACGTTCTGGCCGTCGCCATATACCGGCAGCGGCTTGCCCGCGAGTGCATTCGCAATCATCAGCGGGATCAGCTTCTCGGGGAACTGGTACGGGCCGTAGTTGTTCGAACAGTTCGTCGTCAGCGTCGGCAGGCCGTACGTGTGGTGGTACGCGCGCACCAGATGGTCGGAGCCCGCCTTCGTCGCGGAATACGGGCTGTTCGGCGCGTACGGCGTCGTCTCGGAGAATTGCGGATCGGTCGCCGACAGCGAACCGAACACCTCGTCGGTCGACACGTGCAGGAAGCGGAACGCCGCCTTGTCAGCGTCGTTCAGGCCGTTCCAGTATTGACGGGTGGCCTCGAGCAGCGTGAACGTGCCGACCACATTGGTCTGCACGAAGTCCGCAGGACCATGGATCGAGCGATCGACGTGGCTTTCCGCTGCGAAGTGCAGCACGGCACGGGGCTTGTTCTCGGCGAACAGCGCATCAAGCGCGTCACGGTCGCAGATGTCGACGCGTGCAAACACATGCTTCGGGTTCCCGTCGAGCGACTGCAGCGTGCGGAGGTTCCCCGCATACGTCAGCTTGTCGACGTTGAGCACGGCTTCGTCGGAAGCGCGCAGCCAGTCGAGTACAAAATTGGCACCGATAAAACCCGCGCCGCCCGTAACCAGGATCATGAGGCTCCCTTTAGTAATGCGCGGCAGGCATCGCAAAGTGCCTGCTGCATCAGATTCGTAGCGAATCGATATGACCGCCGCGTCCAACCGGGAATTTTAACCGGTCGACATGGTCTCCAAAGTCATGAAATGCTAATTTTATTGGGGAAGGCGACAATTATAGAGAGCCGGTCACCGCAAAGGCCATGCCGCTAACAACTTGATACAGCGCTACGGCCCCGGGTTCGCCATGAAATTTCATGCCATTTCTCTACCATTTAGGGGAATTAGAATTTCACAATCAAAGAGATATAAGATTTCCATCCCCTTTCATCCGAGCCTTGTAATATTCGCCTCTTCATGATCCGCCCCCCCATCGCCATCGGCGACATCCAAGGCTGTCATTCAGCTTTCCAGTCGCTGCTCGACCAGCTTTCGCCCGCCGCCGACACGCCGCTCTGGATCGCCGGCGACGTCGTCAACCGCGGGCCTGCCTCCCTCGCCGCGCTGCGCGCGCTGGTCGACCTCGGCCCGCGCGTGACGGCCGTGCTCGGCAATCACGACCTCCACCTGCTCGCCGTCTCCGCCGGCCTGCGCACCGAACGCCCCGGCGACACCATCGGCGAGATCCTCGACGCGCCGGACGCCGACGCGCTGCTCGACTGGGTCCGCCACCGCCCGTTCGTGCATGCCGAGAACGGGATGCTGCTCGTACACGCGGGCGTGCTGCCGCAATGGGACGCCACGCTGGCACTCGAACTCGCCGACGAACTCCAGCGCGCGCTGCGTGCGCCCGACTGGCGCGAAACACTGCAAGGCCTGTACGGCAACGAGCCGAACCAGTGGAACCCGAACCTGAAGAAACGCGACCGCATGCGCGTCGCGTTCAACGCGTTCACGCGCCTGCGCTTCTGCACACCCGACGGCGCGATGGAATTCAAGGCGAACGGCGGCCCCGCCAGCGCGCCGCCCGGCTACCTGCCGTGGTTCGACGTGTCGGGGCGCCGCACGGAGGACGTGACGGTCGTGTTCGGACACTGGGCCGCGCTCGGCCTGATGCTGCGCGAGAACGTCGTCGCGCTCGATTCGGGATGCGTGTGGGGGAACCAGCTGTCGGCCGTGCGGCTGACGGCCGATCCGGCGCAGCGCACGGTCACGCAGGTGCAGTGCGAAGCGTGCGGCGCGCCGGGCGGCGAATGATTACGCGCTGAGTCGTCCGACCAGAAAGCGCCTCACCCCTCGCGCCCCGGCACCGGCTCGTCGGCCGCCCCATCGCCTGACGCTCCGGCGCCGAGCTCGGTCGCCGGATACGCATGCTTCGCCAGCTCCGCGAGCGACTCGGCCGACGGCTTGCCGACCTTCTCCTGCAGCGACGCGAGCGCGGCCGCGATCGCGTCGCGCGCCGCCGCGGAAGTCGCCCGCCGGTCGCCGCCCGGCGCGATCGGTTCGCACACGTACAGATGCGCGACGAGCGGGCCGCCGCGCAGCACCATGTCGAGCGACTTGCCGAGCGACAACTCGCCCGTGTAGGCCGGCGCGACCGACTGCCGCCGCTGCGCGTCCTCGTACATCAGGCAGATCGGTTGCACCGCGCAGCCGGCCGATACCGCGGCCTGGAACAGGTTCGCATGGAACGGCAGCAGGTCCTGCCCGTCGGACGTCGTCCCTTCCGGAAACACGCACATCAGCCCGCCGTTGCGCAGGCGCTCGGCCATCTCGTGCATGATCCGCATCGCCTCGGTGCGCTTCTCGCGCTGCAGGAACACGGTGTCGAGCTTCTCGGCGAGCCAGCCGACGACCGGCCACTGCCGCACCTCGGCCTTCGACACGAACGGCGTCGGCCGCCACGCATTGACCGCATAGATGTCGAGCCACGACACGTGGTTGCCGACCACGAGCGCGCTCGCGTCGAGCCGCGCGCCGTCGTTGTGGACGACGACGCGCATCCCGCAGATCCGCAGCATCTTGAGCGACCAGCGGCGCGTCATCTCGGCACGGCGCGCGGGCGTGACGTGCGAAAAACGCAGCGCGACGATCGCCATGCCGCGCAACAGGTGAAAGACGAGACGCAGCTTGCGAAGAGCAATCATGGCGAGGGTCCGGCGTGGTTCAGTGGCGCTCGAACGCGATCTGTCCGGCGACGAGCGTCGTACGCACGCAGGCGGGCAGTTCGTAGCCGAGGAACGGCGAGTTGTGGCCCTGGCTCTTCAGCGCACGCGGCTCGACGCGCCAGTGCGCACGCGGGTCGAACACGCACAGGTCGGCCGTGCCGCCTTCGGCCAGGCGGCCCGCCGGCAGCTTCAGCACGTCGGCCGGCGCGGACGTGATACGGCGCAGCGCCTGCGCGAGCGGCGTGCGCGTCTCGTCCGCCCACTTCAGCGTCAGCGACAGCAGCAGCTCGAGCCCCGTCGCACCAGGCGTCGCTTCGCCGAACGGCAGCAGCTTCTCGTCGTCGTCGACGGGCGTGTGGTCGGAGCAGATCGCGTCGATCGTGCCGTCTGCAAGCGCCACGCGGATCGCTTCGCGATCGCGTTCGCTGCGCAGCGGCGGGTCGAGCCGGAACTGCGAATCGAAATAGCCGATGTCGACGTCGATCAGGTGCAGGTGGTTCACGCCGACATCGCAGGTCACGGGCAGCCCCTCGGCCTTCGCCTCACGCACGAGCGCGAGGCCGGCCGCCGACGACAGCCGCGCGAGGTGCACGCGCGCGCCGGTCACGCGCATCAGTTCGAAGATCGTGTGCAGCGCGATCGTCTCGGCCGCGACCGGCACGCCGGACAGCCCGAGCCGCGACGCGAGCGCGCCGCTCGCGGCAACGCCGCCGCGGCCGATGAACGCATCGAGCGGGCGCAGCCACGTGGTGTAGCCGTAGGTGCTCGCGTACTGCAACGCGCGCAGCAGCACCTGCGTGTCGCGCACCGGCACGTTGGCATGCGTGAAGCCGACGCAGCCGGATTCGGTCAGCGCGACCATCTCGGTGATCACTTCGCCCTTGAGGCCGACGGTCAGCGCGCCGAGCGGATGGACGTTCGCCTGGCGCAGGTTGCTCGCGCGGAACTTGAGCATCTCGACGAGGCCCGGCTCGTCGAGCACGGGATCGGTGTCCGGCGGGCACACGAGGGTCGTGACGCCGCCCGCGACGGCCGCGGCCATCTCGGATGCGAGCGTCGCCTTGTGCTCGTAGCCGGGCTCGCGCAGCCGCGCGCACAGGTCGACGAGGCCGGGCGCGACGATCAGGCCCGACGCGTCGATGGTCTTCGCGGCGTTGAAATCGGCCGGCGCCGCCGCGCCCGCCTCGGCGATCGCTGCGATCTTGCCGGCCGCGACGAATACGTCGGCCTGCCGTTCGGTGCCGGCGACCGGGTCGATCAGCGTGCCGCCTTTGATATGAATCTTCATGCGCTGTCTGTAAATGCGTTGATTGCGTGAATAAGGATGCGCGAAAGCGGGCTCAGCCGTTGTTGCCGGCGACGATGCCCATCACCGCCATCCGCACGGCGATGCCGAACGTGACCTGGTTGAGGATCACCGACTGCGGACCGTCGGCGACCTGCGAATCGATCTCGACGCCGCGGTTCATCGGGCCCGGGTGCATCACGATCGCGTCGGGCGCGGCGAGCGCGAGGCGCTCGGGCGTCAGGCCCCAGGTCTTGAAGTACTCCTGCGCGGATGGCAGCAGCGCGCCGCTCATCCGCTCGTTCTGCAGGCGCAGCATGATGATCACGTCGACGCCCTTCAGCCCTTCGTCGAGGTTGTGGTACACCTTCACGCCCATCTGCTCGAGGCCGCCCGGCAGCAGCGTGCGCGGGCCGATCGCACGCACTTCCGGCACGCCGAGCGTGGTGAGCGCGTGGATGTCGGAGCGCGCGACGCGCGAATGCAGGATGTCGCCGACGATCGCCACGCGCAGCTTCGTGAAGTCGCGCTTGTAATGACGGATCGTGTACATGTCGAGCAGGCCCTGCGTCGGGTGCGCATGGCGGCCGTCGCCGGCGTTGATCACGTGCACGTGCGGCGCGCAGTGCTCGGCGATCAGGTACGGCGCGCCGCTCGACGCGTGGCGCACGACGAACAGGTCGGCATGCATCGCCGACAGGTTGTTGATCGTGTCGAGCAGCGATTCGCCCTTGCTCGTCGACGATGCATTGATGTTCAGGTTCAGCACGTCGGCCGACAGGCGCGTCGCGGCGATCTCGAAGGTCGTGCGCGTGCGCGTCGAGTTCTCGAAGAACAGGTTGAAGACGGACTTGCCGCGCAGCAGCGGCACCTTCTTCACTTCACGGTCCGTCACGCTGACGAACTGCTCGGCCGTATCGAGGATGTGGTTGACGATCGAGCGCGGCAGGCCCTCGATCGACAGCAGGTGCTTCAGCTCGCCGTTTTTCGTGAGCTGCGGGTTGCCCTTCAGGAAACCGTAGCGGAACCGGTCGGGGCTCGCGGCCGCCGCGGGATTGCCGGTGCGGCCAGTGGTGTCGGTGGTCATGGTGTGCGTGATTCCAACTATGCAAACGGGCCGCGGTGAAAACCAGCGGCCCGGGATACGGTTTCGCGTGTCGTTCAGGCGCCGTGCGCCTCGACGCGCAGCGTGAACTGCGCGGCATCGTCGCGCGCGAGCACGAGCGTCGCGCCGGCCGGCACGTCGAGCGCACCGCCCGCGAAGCGCGCGGCGACCGGCAGCTCGCGGCCGCCGCGGTCGGCGAGCACCGCGAGCTCGACCGCGGCCGGACGGCCGTAGTCGAACAGCTCGTTGAGCGCCGCGCGCACGGTGCGCCCGGTGTACAGCACGTCGTCGACGAGCACGATGCGCGCGCCGTTGACATCGAACGGCAGCGACGTCGGGCTGGCCTGGCTGTGCAGCCCCTTCTTCGCGTAGTCGTCGCGATGCAGCGCGACGTTCACGACGCCGAACGCCGGCGCGCCGAGATCGCGCGCGAGGCGTTCGGCGAGCCACGCGCCGCCGCTGTAGATGCCGGCGAGCCGCGGGCCGCCCGGTTCGGCGAAAGCCGCGCCGTAAGCGGCGCGGATCTGGTCGAGCAGAGCGCGGTAAAGCGCCTCGGCGTCAATGGTGCTCATGGTCGGACAATTGATCGAGATACTGTTGAAGGATGACGCGCGCGGCCTCGGCATCGAGCATCTCGGCGCGTGCGCGGCCGCGCACGTTGCGCTCGCGCAGCCCGGCCTCGGCCTCGACCGACGAATAGCGCTCGTCGACCCACGTGACGGGCAGCCCGAAGCGGCCGTTCAGCTGGTTGCCGAAGCGCTTGGCCTGCTGCGTCATGTCGTGCGGCGTGCCGTCCGGATGCATCGGCAGGCCGACGACGAGCGCGTCCGGCCGCCATTCGGCCAGCAGGTCGCCGACCGCCTTGAAACGGTGTTCGCGGTTCAGGTTCTGGATCACGACGAGCGCGCGGGCCGAGCGCGTCAGCGCATTGCCGATCGCGACCCCGATTCGCTTTTCGCCATAGTCGAACGCCAGGAGCGTCGCATCGCGCGCGCTCGCGCCACTCATGCGTGCCCTGCTTCGCCGGACAGCATCGACGAGCTGACGCCGAGCAGGCCGAGCGCGGCTTCGAAGCGCTCCTCGGCCGGCGTGTCGAACACGATGCGCGGATCGGCGGCGACCGTTAGCCAGCCGTTGCGGGAAATTTCTTCCTCGAGCTGCCCTGCGCCCCAGCCTGCGTGGCCGAGCGTCAGCAGGAAGCGCTTCGGACCGGTGCCCGTCGCGACCGCCTCGAGCACGTCCTTCGACGTCGTCATCTCCAGCCCGCCGTCGACGGACATCGACGAGTTGTAGCTCGCGCCCTCGACCGGCTCGTGCAGCACGAAACCGCGCTCGGTCTGGACCGGGCCGCCGAAGTACACGGGAATGTGCAGCAGCGGCTCGATGTCGAGCTTCAGGTCGATGCGGTTGAACAGCGATTCGAGGTCGATGTCGGTGGGACGGTTGATGACGAGGCCGAGCGCACCGCGCTCGCTGTGATCGCAAAGGTAGACCACCGTTCCCGAAAACGTCGGATCCGCCATGTTCGGCATGGCGATCAGGAACTGGTTGGTGAGATTGATGCGATCGGAAGGCTTTGACATGGTTTGAATTTTAGCAAAGACGCCGCGACCTGACCGGGCCGCGATCAACAAGCAACGCCGCGCCACGCTGGCAACGGCGCGCGCGGATCACACGGCACTCTAACACGCGCGCGGGCACTGTCGGCAGCGTGTTGAGGGCCCGTGCGGCAAGGGTCGCCACCGCGTGTCCGTCCCCTTGTTCGTCAGGTCCGGCCGAGCGCCGTACCGAGCGCTTCGGACGCCGCGGTCAGGTCCGGCGGCGCGACGCCGGCCGCGATCTTCAGCAGCGCCGCGCGCAACATGTCGGACGCGTGACCGTGCGCGTCGAGGCCGCCGCCGGCGAGCGGTACGCCGTGCGCGGCACGGCGCCACGCGAGGCCGAGCGTATCGGCCAGCAGCGCCGCGTGGCCGAGCCCGAGCGCGCACGCGGCCGTACCGACCCGGTAGGCGGCGCCGGACGCGCGCCACGCGGCACGCGTGTCGGCCACGGCCGGATCGGCCGCGAGGTCGGCCATCGACGCATCGGCGGTCTGCAGGAAATCCTCATACGCATGTGCATTGACGGTCACGACGCCGAGCGCGCGGGTCGGCGCGACGGCGACCGCGTCGTGCTCGGCCCGCGCGGCATCGGCCTCCCACAGCGCTTCGGACGCCGGCGTGCCGGCGACGTGCCAGTCGACCGTCAGCCCGTAATCGTGCAGTACGTCGACGAGCGCGACGTCCTCGGCCGCGGCGCCGAACAGCGCGAAATCGCGCCACAACAGCGCAACCGTCTCGCGCACGAGTTCGGGCGGCGCGCTGCGCAGGCCCTGTGCCTGCTCGCCGAGCAGCAGGTTCGTCCGCGCGAGAAAGCGCTTCAGTTCGGGCGCGCCGCTCGCGCGCAGCGCGCGCAGGCACGCGGCCGCGAGCCGCCAGAAATCGTACGGGCCATCATCGGCCAGCGTGGCCTGCATCGCATCGAGTTCGTCGAGCGCCGCGTCGGGCGCGGCGTGCTGCGCGCGCAGTACGCCGAGCAGCGCCTGCTCGTAGCGGGCGCGTATCCGGGTCGCGAACGCATCGGGCAGCGCGCGCAGCGTGGCCGGCGGCACCGCGCGGCCGACGAGCGCGAGCGCGTCGAGCGGCGTGTTCGCGCGCAGGTCGGCGGCGCTTTGTGCGCGCAATGCACGGAAATGCTCGAAAAGAACCGGCGAGCAGGCGAGCTCGCGCAGGTTGTGGCGCCCGACGGCCGCGCGGAAATCGCGCAGCGCGGCACGCCAGCCGGCCGAAGTCGGCTCGACGGCGACGAGCGGCACGGCGGCCGACAATTGCCCGGCGAAACGCGCGGCCGGCAGCCAGCCGGCTTCCGCCAGCACGGCCGCGGCAGCGGACAGCGGCGCGGCCGCGTCGTCGTGCCGCTCGAATGCGTCGGCGGCCGCCGCAAGCCACGCGTCGGCCGCGCGCACGGCCCCGCCGCGCGGATTGGGCAGTGCGTCAGGGAGGGGAAAGTTCGCCGGATCGGACGTCATGGACACGCGCGCCTGTCATCGTCAAGCCGCTCGCACGAACCCCGGCGCGCGAGCGCCGGGCCGATGCGAGGCCGGAGCGGGGTGTCCGTGGGCTGAAGGTCCGGTCAGATCTGGACCATCTCGAAGTCTTCCTTGCGGGCGCCGCATTCGGGACACGTCCAGTTGATCGGGACGTCTTCCCAGCGCGTGCCGGGGGCAATGCCCTCTTCCGGCAGCCCGGCTTCTTCGTCGTAAATCCAGCCACAAATCAGGCACATCCAGCTCTTGTATTCCATCTTAAGCCGCGTCGGGAAAGTCGGTAAATTCGGGAGCCATGATGGTACCGTGTCGGGGCCGGACTGCCTAGCAATCGCGCTGGAGTCCGGCGACTACGTTGCGCTGCGCTAAAAAATCCGTCGTGCGGGCCGGATTCCGCCGCATAATGGCTGAAAAGTGCGGCCTGCCGGGCAACACAGGGCCGAAAAAGCCCATTTCGCCTCGCCGTCCGCATCTCCGTCGCTTTCCCGTTTTTCTCTTGCCCCATTTTTACATGTCCAGCAACGCCCCTCCGATCGTCCTCACCTTCGGCCTGTCCGATCCCACCGGCGGCTCCGGCCTCCAAGCCGATCTGATGACCCTGGCGAGCATGGGCTGCCACGGCGTGTCCGTCCTGACGGGCTACACCGTGCGCGACTCGGCCGCCTGCGACGAAGTGACCGGCCTCGACCCCGACGTCGTCGCCGCCCAGGCGCGCATGCTGCTCGAGGACATGCCGGTCGCCGCGTTCAAGATCGGCGCGGCGACGCGCGCGGAAGTCGTCAGCGCGATCGCCGAGGTCGTCGCCGACTACGACGGCGTGCCGCTCGTGCTCGCACCGGACTTCACGCTCGACGACGAGCACGTGCTCGCGGCCGACGACCTGCGCGAATCGATCGCCGACCTGCTGGCGCCTCAGACGACGCTGCTGGTCGCCGACTACGCGACGCTGATCGCGCTCGCGCAGCCGGACGGCGACGCCGAGGCGCCGAATCTCGACGCGGCCGTGTCGCACCTGCTGTCGCAGGGCTGCGAGTACATCCTGTCGTCCGAGACGGGCTCGCACCGGCTCGTCAACACGCTGTACGGCGAGGAAGGCCAGCTCCGCGAGGACATGTGGGATCGCTCGCCGCACCGGCTGATGGGCATCACCGATACGCTCGGCGCGGCCATCGCGGCGCTGCTCGCGAACGGCCAGGAGCCGCCCGAGGCGGTCCGCGAGGCGCAGGAGTACCTGTACCAGGCCGTGCGCGACGCGTTCCGGCCCGGCATGGGCGCATACCTGCCCGACCGGTTCTTCTGGGCGCGCAGCAACGACGATGCGGACACGCCGCCGGCCACGAAGGTCGAACCGGTGCCGAGGACGTCGCACCGGCATTGAAACGCGCGCGGCGGGCGTGAACGCCGGCCGGCGCGCGCATGCGAATCCGGCGCGCAAATAAAAAAAGACCCGCATCGCTGCGGGTCTTTTCTTTTGGCTGGAACGCGCATCGCTGCGCGTTCCGGACACCATCGACCGAAGTCGATTACATGTCCATGCCCATGCCGCCCATGCCGCCCGGCATGCCGCCCGGCATCGGTGCATCTTCCTTCGGCAGTTCTGCAACGGCTGCGTCCGTCGTCAGCAGCAGGCCTGCAACCGAAGCTGCGTTCTGCAGTGCGGTGCGCGTGACCTTGGTCGGGTCGACGACGCCGGCTTCGACCATGTCGACGTACTCGCCCGTCGCTGCGTTGTAGCCGTAGTTGCCCTTGCCTGCAGCAACTGCCGCCACCACGACGCTGGCTTCTTCGCCGCCGTTCGTGACGATCTGGCGCAGCGGCTCTTCCATTGCGCGCAGCACGATCTTGATGCCGGCGTTCTGGTCGGCGTTCAGGCCGGTCAGGCCCGCGATCGCGGTGCGAGCGCGGATCAGCGCGACGCCGCCGCCTGCCACGATGCCTTCTTCCACAGCTGCGCGCGTTGCGTGCAGTGCGTCTTCGACACGTGCCTTCTTTTCCTTCATTTCGACTTCGGTCGCAGCACCGACCTTGATCACTGCCACGCCGCCGGCCAGCTTGGCCACGCGCTCTTGCAGCTTTTCACGGTCGTAGTCCGACGTCGCTTCTTCGATCTGCGCGCGCACTTGCTTCACGCGTGCTTCGATGTTCACGGCTTCGCCTGCGCCGTCGATGATCGTCGTGTTTTCCTTGCCCACTTCGATGCGCTTCGCCTGGCCCAGTTCTGCCAGCGTTGCCTTCTCGAGCGTCAGGCCGGTTTCTTCCGCGACGACCTGACCGCCGGTCAGGATCGCGATGTCTTCCAGCATCGCCTTGCGACGATCGCCGAAGCCCGGTGCCTTGACCGCGACGGTCTTCAGGATGCCGCGGATGTTGTTGACGACCAGCGTTGCGAGCGCTTCGCCTTCGACGTCTTCAGCGATGATCAGCAGCGGACGGCCAGCCTTCGCGACTTGCTCGAGCACCGGCAGCAGATCACGGATGTTCGACACCTTCTTGTCGTGCAGCAGCACGAACGGGTTGTCGAGGACGGCGACTTGCTTGTCCGGGTTGTTGATGAAGTACGGCGACAGGTAGCCGCGGTCGAACTGCATGCCTTCGACGACGTCGAGTTCGTCGGCCAGCGACTTGCCGTCTTCGACGGTGATCACGCCTTCCTTGCCGACCTTGTCCATCGCTTCAGCGATGCGATCGCCGATCGACGAATCGCTGTTCGCCGAGATCGAGCCGACCTGTGCGATTTCCTTGTTCGTCGTGCACGGCTTGCTGATCTTCTTCAGCTCTTCGACAGCCGCTGCGACTGCCTTGTCGATGCCGCGCTTCAGGTCCATCGGGTTCATGCCCGATGCGACGTACTTCATGCCTTCGCGGACGATCGATTGCGCGAGGACGGTTGCCGTCGTCGTGCCGTCGCCTGCGTTGTCGCTGGTCTTGGAAGCAACTTCCTTGACCATTTGCGCGCCCATGTTCTGGAGCTTGTCCTTCAGCTCGATTTCCTTCGCGACCGACACACCGTCCTTGGTGACCGTCGGGCCGCCGAAGCTGCGCTCGAGCACCACGTTGCGGCCCTTCGGACCCAGCGTGACCTTGACTGCGTTGGCGAGAATGTTCACGCCTTCGACCATCTTCGAACGGGCGGAATCGCCGAATACGACGTCTTTAGCTGCCATCTTCTAACTCCTTGAATTCTTGGGAATATGTACCGTCGAAGGACGCTTAGTTAGCGTTGACCACGGCCATGATGTCTTCTTCGCGCATGACCAGCAGTTCCTGGCCGTCGACCTTCACGGTCTGGCCTGCGTACTTGCCGAACAGGACGCGATCGCCGACCTTCACGTCGAGCGCGATCGGGGCGCCCTTGTCGTCACGCTTGCCCGGGCCGACCGCGAGGATCTCGCCTTGATCCGGCTTTTCAGCAGCGGCTTCGGGGATGACGATGCCCGAGGCGGTCTTGGTTTCTTGATCCAGACGCTTGACGATCACGCGATCGTGCAAAGGACGAAGGTTCATATTCACTCCTCTCTTGACTGAGATTGAAGAACGCTTGGGGAATCTGCCCGGCGGAACGCCCGGCAGAGAATTGTTAGCACTCTCGTGCAGCGAGTGCTAATTATATGGACGGGTTTTGACAAATTCAAGAAGGGAAACCGGACGAATTTTTCGAACGGCGCGGCAGCGGGAAAAACGCTCGAAAACAACAAAAAACCCTTTAGAAACAAAACCATGACGAACGTTTCCGGCCCGACCGGCGGGCCCGAGGGGCCCGTGAATCCCATCCAGCCCCGTTTGGACACCGGGTAAGCACGGAGTTCCTGAGGCCGGCGACATCGCATCAAAAAAACTGCGCCGGCGCCGATCCGGCATGCTGCAGCGCCGCCTTCGCGTACGCCGGACGCCCCTTGCGCACCCTCCCCGCCGATGCATCGATGCCGATGCCAACGTGTTCGTGCGGGTACGCGGGCCGGGACACCGGTGTCCGGCAGTCGGCGAACACGTTGCGCTCGTTGTCGAAAATGCGGTGATGGCGTACGCGTGCTGAGCGGCGCGGATCGCCGTCACGCACCGTCACACGTCGTCACGTATCGGCGCAGCCCGCGCCCGACAGCGGCCGGAAGGTCCGGCCCTCCGTCTCGACCGCCGCGCCCAGCAGCCGCGCGAGCCCTTTCGCGCCTTCGCGCATCACGACGTCGTGATTCCATTTGAACAACGGGCGCGCGATCGGCTCCAGCCAGTTCATCCACTTCAGTTGCGTGCGGATGTGCCAGTCGTAGCGCACGACGGTGCATGCGCCGTCGCCGGCGAACGACCAGCATCCGTCGCCTTCGATCGCGCCGCTCGCGCGGCCTTCCAGCGCATGCCCGGGCTCGACGCGCCGTACGCGCATGTCGAAGGTCAGCCGGTACGGCAGCGCGCCCTTCCACGTATACCGGTGCAGCGCACCGACGCCGCGCGCGTCGCCCGGCTCGATCTCGACGGTGCGCACGGCGCCCTTCCACCAGTCGGGCCAGCGGTCGACCTGGTAGATCGCGTCCCAGACCGCCGCGAGCGGGGCGTCCACGCGCCAGGTCGTCGAGAACCGGTATTCCGCCATGCAGCCTCCGGCATGCGCGTCAGGGGCAATGAATCAGCGCACCGATCAGGGCACGAAGAAGCGCTCGGGAAACGCGACGTCGATCTCGATATCGTCGAGCGTCACGGTTTCGAGCGGCACGTCGTCATCGTTCGCGAAGCTGACGACCTTCAGCGGAAAGCCGTCCTCGGCGTCCAGCCATAGCCGGTAGCGATGCACGCCGCCGACCGCATGCGCGGGCGCGCCCGTGACCGACACGCGCAGCGCGGTCCGGCCGCCGACGGCTTCCTCGCCTTCGGTCACCGTCGCGCCGCCCTGCTGCAGCGCATGAACGTTGCGCAGCAGTTCGCCGACGTCCGACCGGTCGACCCGGTGGCCGCTGCGGTCGCGCACGAGCGGATTGGACGGCGACAGCGTCAACGCGGGCGGCGCGTGTGCGCCGAACGGGCGCAGCCGCACCTTGCCGTCGCCGGGATCGTATGCGAGCACCGCGCCGTGATGAGGCGACACGAAATCCATCCGGACGAAGCCCGGTTTCAGGTACGCGTAGCGGATTTCGGCGTGTTCGCCGCTCCGCGCCGACGAGCGGATCGTCGCGCGGTACGAGCGGACGTGGTCGAAATGTGCCTGCGCAACGGTCACGGGATCGGCTGTCATGCTCGCTCCTATCAGGCTCGCGGCCAGCAACGCGGCGATCACGGCGCCGCCTCGACGTCGAGCACGCCTTCCATCCCGCGCTCGCGATGGCTCCTGAAAAACAGCAGCCGATGCGTGCAATAGTAGGCGAACCGGCCCGGCTGCGCCGGTGTGAAGCGCAGTTTCTTCGGCGTCGTGGCCAGTTCGGTGTGGACCGCGATGCCGGCCTGCGGCGCATCGATTTCGAAACTGTGCGGCGCCACGCCGGGCTCGGCCGACACGGTCAGCTCGACCGGCACGTGCGCGCGCACGATCACGTGGCTCGGGCGGAAGAAATAGCTGCCGCCTACGATCGTCACCCGCTGCACGCCGTCTGCGTCCACCGGCACGCGCACCGGCGCATCGCCGTCGGCACGCGCGAGCGTGGCGCCCGCGGCGAGTGCCGCGAGCATGGGCATCAGCACGAGTGCCTTCGTCATCGTCTTCTTCATCTTCATCGCCTGCTCCCTGCCGGCGCCGCGCACGTCATCCTTTCCACGCGTCGGTCGAGCCGCCTAGCGCGCCGCACGCTTCGATCGCGAGCTCGCGCAGGCGCCGTTCGTCGCCGCGGCCGGACAGCGCATAGCCCATGCCGCGATCCGACCAGAAATACGTGTAGCGGCCGTCGGCCGACATCGCCCGCGGCGCGAGGCGCCGCGCGTCGTACGCGGTCATGTACAGCGTCACGCGCTTGCCGTCCGCACGCTGGTACATGAACTGCGCGGCCGGCCCCGCGTCGCCGGGCAGCAAGCGGCCGCCCAGCAGCGCGTAGCCGTATTCGTCGAGCGACGGCGCGCGCACGGGCCGCCCGACACGCGCCGACAGCCACGCGGCAAGGTGCTCGGGATCGCCCGCGCCGACCTCGACCGGATGCTCGCGATCGGCTGCGTACACCGCATACGCGACATCGGCGCGCGCGGCGAACGCCGGTTCGCTGCCGAACGCGGCCCAGCCCGCATGCAGCGCGACGCCGATCAGCAGCCCGGCCGCCAGCCCCGCGAACGCATACGCGATAGCGCGCCGGCGCGGCGCGCGGCGCTGCACGAACAGCGCGGGCGCGGCGCCCGGCAACGGAAACAGCGCCTGCAGCGCGTCGCGCTGGGCACGGTAATGCGCGAATCGTTCGGCCTCCTTCGGATCGGACTGCAGGCGCTCGAGCATCTCGCGCTGCTCGTGCCCGGACAGCTCGCCGTCCAGCAACGCGGACAGCAGTTGCGCCGACGCATCGTCGTCCCGATCGTTCGAAGGCTTGTGCGGTTCGTCCATCATGTCTTCCCGATTACCCGTAACGCGGCCGTGCCGTGCGCCGACGGCTCGTCCGACAGCAGTGCGCGCATCTGCCCGCGCGCCCGCGCGAGCCGCGACATCACCGTTCCCACCGGTACGCCGAGCACCTGCGCGGCGTCGCGATAGCTCAACTCCTCGAGCGCGACCAGCAGCAGCACCTCGCGCTGTTCGACGGGCAGCCGGTACAGCGCGCGCTGCACGTCGCGCAGCACCAGCCCGCCGATCTCGCCGGACGGCGCGGCCATCGTCTGCCACGGCGCCGTCGCATCGTCGACCGCGATCTCGTGCCGCGCCCGCAACTGGTCGATGAAGCGGTGCCGCAGCAGCGTCAGCAGCCACGCACGCAGGTTGCCGCCGTCGCGCGGCGGCCGGTTCAGCGCACGCTCGAGCGTGTCCTGCACGAGATCGTCCGCCCAGGCCCGGTCGCCCGTCAGCGCACGCGCATAGCGCGTGAGATGGGGCAGCCACACCAGCAGGTCCGATTCGTAGCTCATCGATGCGTCGCGCGTCGCCGCGCCGTTACGGACGTGCAACGTGCCACATGCCGCCGATCCCGTCGCCGCCCGCGTCGCCGGCCTTGTGGTCCATCTTCCAGCGATACAGCGGGCGCCCGTGGTACGCCCATTGCTTCTTGCCGTCGCTGCGCGTGACGAGGCTCCACGCGCCCGACGCCTTGTCGTACGAGTCGGCGATCGCGGGCGGCCAGTTGGCCGCGCACGCGCTGTCGCACGCGCTCTTGCCGGGCGCGTCGCGATCGAACACGTACAGCGTCATGTGATCTTCGTCGACCAGTTTCCCGTCGCCGACCTGTGGCGGTTCCGCGGCCGCCGGCCGCACGATCGCCGCCATCAGCGCGGCGGCGAAAAGCATCCGTTTCATTCCCGTTCTCCTTTTGACATGGCATCGCGACACGGCGGCGCCGGACGGGACGATCGGCTTCGTCGAGACCATTATCCCGCCGGCCGGTCGTGCCGGGACTCGGTATGTAAACGGACGAAAGCGGCCGGTTATTCCATGCCGCCCTGCGACGATCGGCGGCGGCCCGGCATCGGCCATTCATACGACGAAAGAAAGCGGGAAACCCAAAGGACAACGCGGCATGACATCCCTGTCATGCCGCGTTGCGCGACCCATGTTGCACGGCCGTTTCGCATGGCGGCCGATACGGCGCCGCCGTGCGTTTCCGGCTCGTTATCTCGGCAGTGCGCCGGTCAGCGATTGCAGCAGCGTCGTCACCGGTGCGAGCGGGTTGTTCGGCGAGCCGTTGCCCGAATGCGGCGTCACCGACAGGCCCGGCGCGGAACCGAGCGCCGTGCCCGCCGACGTGCCGACCGCATTGACGACCGTCACCGTCGAGTTGGCACCCGTCGTCAACAGCGAGCCGACCGCGCCCGCCGTGCCGCCGGCCGCGTTCGAGCCCGAACCGAGCAGGCTGCCGCCTGCCGCTGCCGTCGAACCGGCCGCACCCGACAGCGCGCCGGCCGGGTTGCTGCCGCCAGTCAGGCCATTCACGAGGTTCGTGATCGGTGCGATCGGGCTGTTGCCCGCCGCGCCCGTCAGCGTGCCGACGACCTGGTTGACGACGCCTTGCACCGGCGCCAGCGGGTTCGTGCCGCCGAGGTTGCCGAGGGCACCCGTCACCGAGTTCAGCGCGCCCGTCAGTGCACCTGCCGGATTGCCGCTGCCGAGCGTGCCGACGACCTGGTTGACGACACCCTGCACCGGCGCCAGCGGGCTCGTGCCGCCCAGCGCGCCGAGCGCGCCCGCGACGGAGCCGACTGCATTGCCGAGTGCGCCCGTGGCCGTGCCGACCGCGTTGCTCAGCGTCGCAGCCGGATTGTTGCCGCCGAGCGTGCCGACGACCTGGTTGACGACGCCTTGCACCGGCGCCAGTGGATTCGACCCGCCGAGGTTGCCGAGCGCACCCGTCACCGAGCCGAGTGCACCGTTCAGTACGCCGGCAGCGTTGCCGCCGGTCGGCAGCGCGTTCTGCAGGCCGTTGACGAGGTTCGTGATCGGCGTGATCGGGCTGCCGCCTCCCGCGCCGGACAGCGTGCCGACGACCTGGTTCACGACGCCCTGCACCGGCGCGAGCGGGTTCGACCCGCCGAGGTTGCCGAGGGCACCCGTCACCGAGTTCAGCGCGTTCGTCAGTGCACCGGCCGGATTGTCGTTGCCGAGCGTGCCGGCGAGCTGCGTGACGACGCCTTGCACCGGCGCGAGCGGGCTCCCCGCACCACCGACGTTGCCGAGCGTGCTCGTGATCGTGTTGACCGCGTTGCTCAGCGAACCGGCCGGGTTGCCGCTGCCGAGCGTGCCCGTCACCTGGTCGACGACGTTCTGGATCGGTGCCAGCGGGTTCGAGCCGCCGCCGATGTTGCCTAGGGCGCCCGTTACCGTGCCGAGGGCGCCGGTCAATGCGCTTGCCGGGTTGCCGTTGCCGAGCGCGCCCGTGACCTGGTTCACGACACCTTGGACCGGCGCCAACGGATTCGAGCCGCCACCGACACCACCCAGCGCCCCCGTCACCGTGCCAAGCGCGCCAGTCAGTGCACTGGCCGGGTTGCCGCCACCGAGCGCGCCCGTCACTTGATTCACCACACCCTGAACCGGCGCCAGCGGATTCGCACCGCCGCCGATACCACCCAGGGCGCCCGTTGCGGTGCCGAGGGCGTTGCTCAGCGTCCCCGTCGCGGTATTCAGCGCGCCGGTCAGTGCGCCTGCCGGGTTGTCGCCGCCGAGCGCGCCCGTCACTTGATTCACGACGCCTTGCACCGGCGCCAACGGATTCGCCCCACCACCGACACCACCCAACGCCCCCGTCACCGTGCCAAGCGCGCCAGTCAGTACACTGGCTGGATTGCCGCCACCGACCGCACCCGTCACTTGATTCACGACACCCTGGACCGGCGCCAGCGGATTCGCACCGCCGCCGACGTTACCCAGTGCACCCGTAACCGTACCAACCGCATTGCTCAGCGTCCCCGTCGCCGTATTCAATGCGCCGGTTAGCGCGCCAGCCGGGTTGCCGCCACTCAGCGCACTCGTCACCTGATTCACGACGCCTTGAACCGGCGCCAGCGGCTGCACCGTGCCGCCGCCACCGCCGAGTGCGCCCGTCGCCGCCCCCACGGCGCCCGACAGCACCTGGCCTGGATTGCCGAGCGACGTCTGGATCGCGCCCGAGCCGCCTGCCGTCACGGTGACCGAGCCCAGCGGCGACGTGCCCGTCGCGACCAGCCCGACCGACACGCTGTTCGTCGGCGGATTGACGATCACTTGCGGGATCGGCAGCGAATCGAGGGCCCCCGCCAGCGCGGAACCCGAAGCCAGTACCCCGAACACCGTCGCAACCGACAGCGCCACACCCGTCAATTTGAAATTCTGTCCCATTCTTATTTACCCCATCTCGGTTGGCACTACGTTGATAAAGCATGGGGACGGATTGCACGAAGCGTGCCAATTCAAAAAGCGGATTGAATCACCAGCCTATTTCCAAGCAATAGCGCTTTTTTATGGATTTCAGGCGAAATAAACGGGCTGCGGAGCCAGAATCGTCTGATGAAAAAGGCAGGCGGAACGCGGATGTAACGTAACGTTTGCGAGCCCCGTAGTAACGTGTTCCGGTACATTCACGTAATGCCGGAACGTGCGGCTGCGACGCTGCCATGCAGCGTCATGACCGACTACCCAATGTGCATTTCAGCGAAATGAAAATGCATCGATAAATCGCGAATTTGCTGATTTTCTTTATTTCGCGATTTCTTTCCCGGCGATTACGCAGATCATTTCCGATTACCCGGATTTTGATAATTCGGATAGCCAAATGAAAAATTGTTGCGGCCGCGTCGCGGCCGGAGAATGCGATGCATCGCGCGCGGCGGCGGCGCGGACCTGCGCCGCATCGCCGCATCGCCGGTTCAACCGAAGCGCGCAGGCCGGTACGGACGGGGATCGATATAGGTCGGCGCGCCCGTCATCATTTCGGCGAGCAGGCGCCCGGTCGCGGGGCCGAGCGTGAGCCCGTGGTGGCAATGGCCGAACGCGAACCACAGATGGCGATGGCGCGGCGCGGGCCCGATCACCGGACGCATGTCGGGCGTGCACGGCCGCATCCCGAGCCACGGCTCGCGATCGAGCCGTTCGCCGATGCCGAACGCGTCGCGCGCCAGCGGCTCGGCGCGCGCGAGCTGCACGCCGGTCGGCGGCGCACCGCGCAGCGCGATCTCGACGCCGGTCGTGAGCCGCAGGCGGCCGCCTTCCATCGGCGCGACGACGAAGCCTTCCTCGGTATCGCACACCGGCACGTTCAGCAGCGTGCGCGTCGGCAGGTAGTGCATGTGGTAGCCGCGCTTCGCGCGCAGCGGAATCCGGTAGCCGAGCGGCGCGAACACGTGATCGGACCACGGCCCGAGCGCGACCACGGCCGAGCGCGCCGAAATCGCCCCACGCTCGGTGTCGACCCGCCAGCCGCCATCCACCTGCGCGAGCGTCTTCGCGTCGCCGAGCACGAACGTGCCGCCGTCGCGTTCGAACAGCCGCGCGTAGGCCTTGGTCAGCCCGCCCGGGCTCGACACGGTCTTCGGGTCCTGCCAATGGAACGCGCCGCAGAATGCGTCGCCGACGCCGGGCTCGCGTTCGCGCAGCGCGCGCTTGTCGAGCACGGTCATCCGCAGCCCGTGCGCGTCGGCCACGCGCTGCTGCGCGCGCGTTTCCGCGTCGAACAGCGCGGGCGAACGGAATGCCTCGATCCACCCGCCGTCGTGCACGAGCGGCTGCGCGTCGGTGCGCGCGAGCAGCGCATCGTGCTCGACGACGCTCGCCGCGACGAGCGGCAGCATGTCGCGCGCGGCGGCCGCGAGCCGCTGCGGCGACGATTCGCGCCAGAAGCGCGCGAGCCAGCCCGCATACGCGGGCAGCGCACGATAGTCCCAATAGAGATCGACCGAGCGATTGCGCGCATAGCGCAGCAGCGTGCCGAGCCGGCGCGGAAACGCATACGGCACGACCGACGAGCGCTCGATCAACCCGGCATTGCCGTGGCTCGTTTCCTCGCCGGGCGCGCGCCGGTCGACGAGCGCGACGCGCAACCCGCGATCCTGCAGATGCAGCGCCGACGACACGCCGACGATGCCGGCCCCCAGAACGATGACGTCGAAATCCATGCTTCCCCGCCCAGCGTCGAGATTCGATGCGACGCGCGCCGGCCCCGCGGCCGGCGCGCGGCCGTGCTTACTTCGCGACGATGTCGCGCTTGAAGTACTTCTGCGACAGCGCGCCCAGCGTGCCGTCCTTCTTCAGCGCGTCGAGCGCGCCGACGATCTTCGCCTGCAGCGCCTTGTCGCCCTTGCGCAACCCGAAGCCGGTGCCTTCGCCGAGCGTCGCCGGATCCTTCAGCGGCTCGCCGACGATCTGGTAGTCGCGGCCGGCCGGCTTGTCGAGGAAACCGTCCTGCGCGGTCTGCGCTTCCTGCACGGCCGCGTCGAGGCGCCCGGCGACGAGATCGGCGTAGATCTGGTCCTGGTCCTGATACGACACGACGGCCACGCCCGCATCGGCCCAGTGCGCCTTCAGGAAATCCTCCTGCGACGAGCCCTGCAGCACGCCGACATGCTTGCCGCGCAAGCTCGCGACGTCGGGCCGCAGCGGCGAGCCGCGCCTGGCGACCATCACGATCGGCACCACGTAGATCGCCGGCGTGAAGTCGATGCTCTGCTTGCGCTTCGCGGTGATGTTCATCGCCGAGTTGATCGCATCGAACTTGCGCGCCTGCAGCGCAGGGATCAGGCCGTCGAACGCATTCTCGACCCACACGCATTTCATGTTCAGCTTCGCGCACACCGCGTTGCCGATGTCGACGTCGAAACCCTGCAGCTGGCCGGCCGGCGTCTTGCTCTCGAACGGCGGATAGGCGGCTTCGATCCCGAAGCGCAACGTGGTCTGTTCCGCGTGGGCCGTGACGGCCGCGCACGCAAGCGCCGCGGCGGCGCAGAGGGAAAGCTTCCAGTTCATGAGACGGTCCTTCCGTTCTGGATTGGGGCGATGAAAATCGGTCGCGCGGCGCCCTCGTCCGGGCGCCGGATCGACAGTCGACACAGGCGGCCGCCGCACGGCGACACGTCGTGTCCTGCATGCGAAATATAGACTCAAAGTCTATATTAGACTATAGGGGATACGAGGATCACGCGCTGTCTCGCTGCGTCGAAATCTCGTCGATCGTCAAAAACACCGTTGATTTCCCGATGTTTTTCATGAAGACAGCAACGACACAAAGTCTCGAAAAGAAAAATCCTCCAGATTTAGTTTGTCTATATTAGACTTTTCGTCCATCACGAACACCGCCGGACACCGTCTTTCGAGACATCCCTGTCCGGCCCCGACCGGAGATGTCCCCATGACGCAAACCGTCCCGCCCCTGCCGCTGACCGTCGACGAAGCCGCGGTGCGCGCGGCCCTGCCGTCGCTCGACGTGCTCGGCACGCTGCGCCGCATGTTCGCGTCGCTCGCCTCCGCGCGCGCGGTGCAGCCGCCGCAGACCCTCACGCTGTTTCCCGACCAGGCCGGCGACTTCATCACGTATCTCGGCGCGCTCGCCGACGAGCAGGTGTTCGGCGCGAAGCTGTCGCCTTACGTCGTGACGGGAAGCAAGCCCGACGGGAGACCAATCGTCACCGCTTGGACCGCGCTGATGTCGATGCGCACCGGCCAGCCGCTGATGTGGTGCGACGCGGGGCGGCTGACCGTCGAACGCACGGCCGGCACGACCGCGCTCGCGGTCGACTGCCTCGCGCCGCGCGACGCGCGCCATCTGGCGGTCGTCGGCGCCGGCGCGGTCGGTCTCGCGCACCTGCGGCACACGGCGGCATTGCGCGACTGGGAGACGATCCGCGTGTACTCGCCCGCGCTCGCCGGCGCCCCGGCGCTGCAGGCGACGCTCGTCGAGCTCGACCCGCGCGCACGCGCGGCTGCGAGCGTCGAAGCCTGCGTGCGCGATGCGGACGTCGTGATGCTGTGCACGTCGTCGGGCACGCCCGTACTTGGCGACGGGATGCTCTCGCGCCCCGCGCTCGTCACGTCGATCAGCACGAACGTCGCACGTGCGCACGAGATCCCGCCCGCGTGGCTGCCCGACATGGACGTGTACTGCGACTACCGGCACACGACGCCCGCGAGCGCCGGCGAGATGCAAATCGCGGCGGCCGATCACGGCTGGGACGCCGGACGGATCGTCGGCGACCTGCCGGCGCTCGTCGCCGGCACCTGCGCGGCGCCGTCGCGCACGCGTCACGCGTTCTTCCGCTCGATCGGCCTCGGGCTCGAGGACATCGCGATCGCGCACGCGCTGTACACGCACCTGACGCGCGCATGAGCATCACGCGGGCGCGGGGCCGATACAATGGCGCAACCGCCGCGGCGGCCGCGCGCGGGCGCACGGGCATGCCGGCCACCGGCGCGCCGGCACGCCGGCCCGATGTGCCGCCCGGCCCCCGTCCACCCGAGATGGCGACACCGATGCGCAAGAAGAAATCCCCCGTCAAAGACCTGCTGCTCACCCGCTATGCGCCAATCGCCGACGGTATCGCCGCGCTGTTCTTCCCGTACGCGGAAGTCGTGATCCACGACCTGCACGACCAGACCGTGCTGTATCTCGCGAACAACCTGTCCAAGCGCGAGGTCGGCGACGATTCCGCGCTCGAGGAAATCGATCATTCGGCGCGCGAGCGCGTGATCGGCCCGTACGAGAAGCTGAACTGGGACGGCCGGCGGATGCGCTGCGTCAGCAACGTGCTGTTCAACGACGAAGGCCGCCCGGCCGGGATGATGTGCATCAACTTCAACATCGCGGTGTTCGACGAGGTGCGCGCGACGCTCGACCTGTTCATCAAGGGCGCGGGCGTCGTCGCGCAGCCGGACGAACTGTTCCGCGACGACTGGCAGGAGCGCATCAACACATTCCTGCACGGCTGGCTGCGCGAGCGGCAGGTCGGGCTGAACGGGCTCACGCGCGAGCACCGGCGCGAGCTCGTCGAGGCGCTTTACGCGGAAGGCGCGTTCCGCGGCAAGAGCGCGGCGAACTATGTCGCGAACGTGCTCGGAATGGGGCGCGCGACGGTCTACAAGCACCTCAAGCACCTGAAGGAAACGCAGGGCGACGCGTAAGCGGCAGCATGCCCCGCGGGCCGGTTCGCCGCGCCCCGCCGCCGAGCGCGAGTGCCGTGCCCCAATGCAGCTGCGGCGACGCCAGGAACAGCACGACGGCCGATGCGTTCATCACGCCCGCGGACCGGTTCGCCGCGCCCCGCCGCCGCATCCGGCATCGGCAATCGCTGTCGGCCCGTGACTTCCGCGTCCACGCTTCGTGACACGTCGGACGCGGGCCCGTTCCGCACGAGCCCGGCCAGGACCAGGCGTCGAAGCACGAAATGATATAGTCTCGGTTACACTTTTTTACCGCCCGGACCGCCCATGACGACCGCTCCCGCCCCGACTGCCCGCCCGACCCTGACCGTAGAAATCTGGTCCGACCTGATCTGCCCGTGGTGCTGGATCGGCAAGCGCCGCTTCGACGAGGCGCTCGCCGCGTTCGCGCACGCCGACCGCGTCGACGTCGTGCTGCGCGCGTACCGGCTGATGCCCGGCCAGCCCGTCGAGCCGGTCGAGGCGATGCTCGCGGGCAAGTACCGGATGTCGCCCGCGCAGGTCGACCAGATGTTGCGCCAGGTGACCGACGCGGCCGCGAGCGTCGGGCTGCGCTACGACCTGCCCGGCACGCTCGTCGGCGACACGCTCGACGGCCACCGGCTCGTGAAGCTCGCAGAATCGACCGGCCGCGCGCATGCGCTGACCGAGCGGCTGTACCGCGCGTATTTCTGCGAGCACGGCTCGCTGTTCGATCATGCGCAACTGACCGAATTCGCGGTCGAAGCGGGGCTCGAGCGTTCGACCGTCGACGACGTGCTGCGCAGCGACGCGTACCGCGCCGAAGTCGAAGCCGACATCGCGCGCGCCGCGCAGCTCGGCGGGCGCGGCGTGCCGCTGTTCGTGTTCGGCGGCCGCTACGCGGTGTCGGGCGCGCAGCCGGCCGACGCGTTCGCGCAGGCGCTCGACCAGGCGTGGCGCGACGGTATCGTCGAACTCGCCGGCAGCGACGCGGCTGCATGCGGCCCCGACGGCTGCGAACTGCCGGCGCGCTCGTAACACGCGCAACGCCGATCCCGCGCGTCCCGTCCGGACACGCCACTACGCGTCGCTGCTGCCACAAACCGGCAGGAAGCCCGCGCCGAGGACGTCTACAATGCATCCTTTCAAATAACTATCAGAAGGCTGCAGGCCCATGACACACGGGATTCACGGCGAGAAGCGCTGGTACGCGCTGATCGTGCTCTGCCTCGGCGTGTTGATGATCGTGCTCGACAACACGATCGTGAACGTGGCGCTGCCGTCGATCAGCACCGACCTCCATTTCACCGAAACGGCCCTCGTGTGGGTCGTCAACGCGTACCTGCTGACGTTCGGCGGCTGCCTGTTGCTGGGCGGCCGGCTCGGCGACCTGTACGGCCAGCGCCGCATGTTCCTCGCGGGCCTCGTCGTGTTCACGCTGGCGTCGCTCGCATGCGGCCTCGCGCAATCGCAGACGATGCTGATCGCCGCGCGCGCGGTGCAGGGGCTCGGCGGCGCGGTCGTGTCGGCCGTCTCGCTGTCGCTGATCATGAACCTGTTCACCGAGCCCGGCGAACGCGCGCGGGCGATGGGCGTCTACGGCTTCGTGTGCGCGGGCGGCGGCAGCATCGGCGTGCTGCTCGGCGGGCTGCTGACGAGCTCGCTGTCGTGGCACTGGATCTTCCTCGTCAACCTGCCGATCGGCATCGCGGTCTATGCGATGTGCGTCGCGCTGCTGCCGCGCATGCGCGCGCCGGCCGGCGCCGCGCGGCTCGACGTCGCGGGCGCGGTCACGGTGACCGCATCGCTGATGCTGGCCGTCTACGGGATCGTCGGCGGCAACGAGGCCGGCTGGCTGTCGACACAGACCGTCGCACTGATCGGCGCGGCCGTCGCGCTGCTCGCACTGTTCATCGCGATCGAGGCGCGCGCCGCGCATCCGCTGATGCCGCTCACGCTGTTCGCCGCGCGCAACGTCGCGCTCGCGAACGTGATCGGCGTGCTGTGGGCGGCCGCGATGTTCGCGTGGTTCTTCCTGTCCGCGCTGTACATGCAGCGCGTGCTCGGCTACGCGCCGCTGCAGGTCGGCCTCGCGTTCCTGCCGGCGAACCTGATCATGGCCGCGTTCTCGCTCGGGCTGTCGGCGCGCATCGTGATGCGCTTCGGGATCCGCGGCCCGATCGCGGCCGGCCTGCTGATCGCGGCCTGCGGCCTTGCGCTGTTCTCGCGCGCACCGGTCGACGGCGGTTTCGTCTGGCACGTGCTGCCCGGCATGACGCTGCTCGGCATCGGCGCGGGCGTCGCGTTCAACCCGATGCTGCTCGCCGCGATGAGCGACGTCGATCCGGCCGATTCCGGGCTCGCGTCGGGGATCGTCAACACCGCGTTCATGATGGGCGGCGCGCTCGGCCTCGCGGTGCTCGCGAGCCTCGCGGCGGCCCGCACCGACGCGCTCGCGGCCGCGCAGGCCGCGCCGCTCGACGCGCTGAACGGCGGCTATCACGCGGCATTCGCGTTCGGCGCGGCGTTCGCCGCCGCGGCCGCGCTGATCGGCCTCGCGCTGCGCATCCGGCCGCAGAACGGCGTCGAAAGCGTCGGCCCCGCGATGCACTGACCGCCGGCCGACCAAGCCGGTCGCCGGCATCGAACCAGGGCGCGCCGTGTCGCGCCCTTTTTTGCGGGTGCCGAGCCGCGGCACGCATTCCCGGTTCGTCATACCTTTCGGGCCGTCACCGTTATCGGCCCCGCCCTCGCTCGAACACGCGTTTCACACTTGTCCGGCGGCCCGCCGCACGGGCCTTTGCGGCCGATTTTTAACACAGTCGTACATCGACCTGCCACTTTTGCGACAATGGCGGACTTTGACGCGCGCGCCGCAGCCGCGCGCCGCCGCCGAACGCCGCATAACCGCCTGCTTCCGATGTCGCTTCCCCATATCGATCTGCTGTACTCCCTGTCCGGTCTGTTCGTCGGCATCCTCGTCGGCCTGACGGGCGTCGGCGGCGGTTCGCTGATGACGCCGATCCTCGTGCTGCTGTTCGGCGTCCACCCCGCGACGGCGGTCGGCACCGACCTGCTGTACGCGGCCGCGACCAAGGCCACCGGCACGCTGGTCCACGGCCTGAAGGGTTCGATCGACTGGCGCATCACGGGCCGGCTCGCGGCGGGCAGCGTCCCGGCCGCGGCGCTCACGCTGTGGTGGCTGCACACGCACGGGATGAACACGCCGGGCACCGCGCGGATGATCCAGCTCGTGCTCGGCATCGCGCTGCTGCTCACGTCGCTCGCGCTGATCTTCCGGCCGCAGCTCACCGCGTTCGCCGCGCGCAACCCGCTCGCGCCGAGCCCCGCGCGCACGCTGTGGTCGACCGTGCTCACGGGCGCCATGCTCGGCGTGCTCGTCTCGATGACGTCGGTCGGCGCCGGCGCGATCGGCGTGACCGTGCTCCTGCTCCTGTATCCGATGCTCGCGACGACCCGCATCGTCGGCTCCGACATCGCGCACGCGGTGCCGCTCACGCTCGTCGCGGGCATGGGCCACTGGCTGCTCGGCTCGGTCGACTGGTCGATGCTGCTGTCGCTGCTGCTCGGCTCGCTGCCCGGCATCGTGCTCGGCAGCCTGCTGTCGGCGCGCGCGCCCGAGCGGCTGCTGCGCAACCTGCTCGCCGCGACGCTCGTCGCGGTCGGCGTGCGGCTCGTGCTCGCGTAAGCGGGCCGGCCGCGCTTTCCTCCTTCATCACGTCCTGCCCCGCCGGCGCACGACGCGCCGGCCCATCGCCCACCGCAAAAAAACACAGCCCGACCGGCCTGCGCCGATCGGGCTGTCGTCCATCCGGGGCGGCACAAGGCCGCCCGCGGCGCTTACTGCCCCTGCTGCTTCAGTTGCTGCTGCTTGAGCTGCTGCGTGCGCGCCTGCAGCTTCAGCACGCGCTGCAGCGCGGTGCGGTTCGCGAGGATGCCGTCGTAGAAGTTGGCGAGATCGCCCTTCAGCGCGGTCCGCGACGCGTCGTTCAGGTAGATCATGTGGCCCGACGGGTAGTTCTTGATCGTCAGGTTCTGCGCCTTGAGCGTCGGGTCGAGCGGCATCTGCGCGAGCGTCAGCTCCGTCTGGTGGAACGGCGTGACCGCATCGAAATAGCCGTTCGCCGACAGCACCTTCAGGTCCGGGTTCACGCTCATCGTCGACGCGAGGTCGCCGGCCGTGTACAGCGTATTACCGCCGCCCCGGTTCGCGCCGGTCGGGTCCGTGTGGCTGAAGTCCCAGTTGTTGAAGACCTGGTCGTTCAGGTCCACGAACGACGACGTCGACGTGTACTTGAGGTCGGTGTTGATGTAGCTGTTCCACAGCACCGTGTACGCGCCGCCGACGTTCGTGATCGACGGATCGTTGCTGCCCGAGTTCGGCAGGATGTACGGCGCGATGCCCTTGCCCGTGAAGTTCGCGCGGCCGTCGTACTGGCCGATCTGCGTGCCCGGCACGAGCGTCAGGAAGAACGTGTACGGCGGGTTGTCGTTCGACGACGGCACGTTGCCGAGCGCGGCCGGGTTGCCGAAGGTCTGGATCAGCGACGTCGGATCCGTACCGATGTACGAACCCATCTGCTGCGCGGTCTGCAGGTTCAGGTTCAGCCGCACGTTCACGAAGCCGCCGTCCTGCGGGTTCGGCTTCTGCGCGAGCGGCGCGAGCGTGTTGTCCGCGTAGTTGCGGGCCTGGACCATGTACGCGTCGAGATCGGTCGGCGTCGGGTTGACCGTCGTCTTCTTCCAGTAGAACGCATCGGCCGCGAGCGTCGGGAACGTACCCGGCGCGGACAGCGCGTTCGCGTAGTCGAGGATCGACGACTGCAGCGTGATCCCGTTCAGGTCGATGCCGTCCTCGTGCAGCACCCACGACACGACCGCGCTGCGGGCGGTGCCGTACGACTCGCCGTACAGGAACTTCGGCGAATTCCAGCGCGAGTACTTGGTCAGGTAGCGCTGGATGAAGCGGTCGATCGAGCGCGCGTCCTGGTCGGTGCCCCAGAAGTCCTTGTTCTTCGCCGGGGCGATCGCCGCCGAATAACCGGTGCCGACCGGGTTGATGAACACGAGGTCGGTGCGGTCGAGCAGGCTGTCGGGGTTGTCGAGCAGCTTGTACGGCGCGGGCGGCGTGAAGTTCGGGAACGACGACTGCAGGCGCTTCGGCCCGTACGAGCCGAGCAGCAGGTAGACCGACGACGAGCCGGGGCCGCCGTTGTAGAAGAACGTGACCGGGCGCGGCTTCGACGGAGCGGGATTGTCCTGCGTGTACGCGACGTAGAACATCTTCGCGTTCGGCGCCGACGTGATCGGATCGATCGTCGTCAGGTGGCCCGTGGTGGCCGTGTACTTGACGGTCTTGCCGCCGATCGTGACCTGGCGGTGCACGACCGCGGCGCCTTCCGTCGAATCCGTGACCGCGTCGTTCGGCCCGGTGCCGTACACGTCGTTGTCGACGTACGGCTGGTCGGCCGCGGCGGCGGCCGTTGCGTCGGTGCTGGCCGACGTGCTGCCGCCGGACGTCGTCGCGGCCGCGGTTGCAGCCGAAGCGGACGGGCTCGGCCCGTCGTCGCCGCCGCACCCCGTGACGAGCAGCGCCGCGGCCGCGGCGGCGGCGGCGAGCGGCACGCTCAGTGTCGTTCCAAATAGCGCGAAACCGTCTTTCAAGGACTTCCGTGTCGTCATTATTGCCTCTCGAACAGAACGATAAATACCGCCGGCCGCAAAGGATCGTTTGCGCCGGCGCTCCGCACCGGGAATGCATTCGTTATGCGACGCACTCCGAGTTTTTTACCGGATCGGCGAATACCGATCGGCACGATTTACCCCACCCATATTTTTTGCGACAGCACAATGAAATCAATTCCATTGCGCACGACAATTCGATAATCCGCAGCAATACGAATTCATTCCGCGCATTCGCTTACGCACACAATCGACGGCAAAAGCACGCCCCGCAAAGCCAGCCCCGACAAGGCCGCTTCGCTTAGAGCAGACGAACAATCCCCGCCGGCGAGATGCCGATTAATCGCAGAACAGCGACCAATCACAACTCGAGCCGATTTAACAAAATCGAAAGGATAGATTAATTAAATGGAAAGGAATATCTCGTATCTGTAATTTATTAAATTAAGTGAAAATACCGGCGCATATTAGGTTCCCGATTTACCGCCGTAAAGTAATAATTTGTTACGGCACTCGCCATTCGGATAAAAGGCGGCACGGGACCGATTCCACGCGATCAAAAGAAAAAGCCGGACGGCTGTCCGGCTTCGTGATGGCGGCGCGGCGGGCGCCGTCAGAGCGGCACGTCGATCGCGCCGGCGCCAGTCGTGATCGCGTTCGCGCCCGGCGCGGCCGAGATCGGCGGCAGGTTCGCGCTCGTCAGCGCGGGCGCGGCGCCCGGCGTGCCGCCGCGCGGCACCGTGCGGATCACCTGCGACGGCGGCAGCGGCGCACCGTTCTTCAGGTGCCGCCACATCAGGTTCAGCGCCTGCAGGTTGTAGTAGTGGATCGGCACGAAGCGCGTGTCGAAGCCCGCGACGGGCAGGAACGCGTCGAAGTGCTGGCCGTTCGTCACTTCGTAGAACACGAGCTGGCTGCGCCCGCGTTCGCTGATGCCGTTTTGCGCGACGTACGCGCGCGACGCGTGGTTCACCGGCACGAGCGCGTCGCTGCGGCCGTGCACGATGATCGCCGGCTTGCCCTGCAGGTTCGCGTTCACGCGCACCGCGTCGACGTTCGCGGGCATCCCGAGCATCCCGTTCGTCCACAGCTGGCGCAGGCACAGCGCGCCCGCGAAGCTCGCATCGGGCGTCGCGAGCCGGTGGTCGATGCCCGCGCCCGTGTTGAACACGAGGTTGATGCCGGCAGTCGGCGGCACGCCGTTGCCGACGCCGAACACGGCCGTCATCGGCGACGCGGCCGGCGAAGCGACCGCACCCGTCGCCGCATTCGTCGTCGCGAAGCTGAAATTGCACAGGTTGTCGATGACGCGCGAGCGCGTGTACGCGTTCGCATAGGTGACCGCGATCGCCGGAATCGCCTGCGAATCCCACATCGGCGCCTGCAGCAGGTCGGAATCGGCCAGATAGCCGGCTGCGTGGAGCTGCGCGAGCGCGTCGGCGGCCTGGCTCTGCGGGTCGGCGCCCGACACGAGCCCGGCCGCGGCGAGCGTCGCGCAGCGCTGCGTGCGGATCGACTGCGTGGTCGCGGCCGGCAGCGCGCTCAGGTACGGCGCACCGGCGAGCGACGCCGACGCGGCCGCGCACGGCTGCAGCAGGTTCGCGAGCGTCGCGTAGTCGGCCAGCGGCCGGCCGAACGACGGCACGGGCTGGCCGCCCGTGCGCACGATCGCGTTCGGCGACATCCGCACGTTGATCTGCGGTTCGCCGACCACGACCGCGGTAATCCAGCCGCGGTTGTCCTGCTCGGCCGCCGCGAGCGACGCGCCGCCGCCGTTGCTGACCGACGCGGCGATCGTCGTGATGTCGCCCGCGCGATAGCGCACGCCGTGATGCGCGCCGTCGATCAGCGGTCCGAACTGCTCGTTGAGCGCCCAGTACGCGAACTCGACCGCCTGCAGCGTCGCGCGCCCCCAGTCCTGTTCGGGATTCTGCTGCGAATGCGCGTGCTTGAACGCATAGCGGTTCGGGAAGCGGCTGTTGAACGCGGCGAGATCGCCGCTCGTCACGTTCGCGGTGAACAGGCTCGCCGTGCCGGCGAGCACCGCGTTGGCGAGCGTGCCGTCGATCAGCGTGACCGTATCGGTGCCGAGCTCGTGCACGCCGTTGCCGCCGCCCTTGTCGTTGTACGCGACCGCGCAGCCGCGCTTGAGCGCCCATTCGCCGGCCGCGGAGATCGCGCCGTACACGCCGCGCGAGCCCGACGACGTCGCGGTGACGATGCACGGCTGCGTGGGATCGAAGCTGGCGGGCACCTGCACGAGCAGCGTCACGTTCTTGCTGCCGCTGCCGTCGTCGGAATACGCGAGATATTCGGTGCCGGGGATCTTGCCTTCGCCGAGCGTGTCGTTGCCGTCGAGGTCGACGTTCGGCCCCCAGAAGCGGCCGTAGCCGCCGTTCGCGCTCATGTCGACGAGCGCGCGGTAGTTCGACCAGATCGCGAGACGGCGCAGCTCGGCGCTCGTCGGCCGGGACGGATTCGCAAAGCCGGGCGCGGTCGCCGCCGCGAGCCCCGTCTTGCCGAGGCCGGCCGTCAACAAATCGTCACTGGCGCCGTCGTAGGCCGTCGTGCGCACGCTGCCGGACACGAAGCCGGGCAGCCGGTTGCGCTCGGCCGATTCGTCGCCGTTGCAGGCGCCGAGCATCGCGACAGCGGCCAGCGCCGCGCCGAAAACCATCCGCCTGCCCCACCCGAGCCTCGCCATCGCCGCCCTCTCGATATCGTTATCGGTCCACCGCCGCGTCGCACGCGGCTTGCAGACTTTGAAGCGCAAACGGGCCCCGGCATGCCGGAGCCCGCCCGAAAGCGGGCACCTGCGGCGCTCACGCGCCGCCGCCCGGCATCACTGCTGCTGGACCGTCAGCTTGTTCGTGACCGACGTCACGCCCTTCACGCCCTTGGCTGCAGCTTCGGCCTTGTCGATCTGATCCTGGGCCGGCATCGTGCCCTCCAGCGAGATCGCGCCGCCCTTCGAACGCACGACGAGGTTCGCCACATCCACGCCGCTTTCCTTCGAAATCGCCTTGCGCACCGCGTAGCCGAGCTTGCGGTTCGCCTTCTTCGCGGTTTTCGCGGCGGCCTTCGGCGCGCTCGTCGCGGCCGCCGGCGCTTCGGTTGCCGCCGCATCGCTCGACTGCGCATACACGCTGCCCGACAAACAGGCCGCCACGGCGGCGACGCCCAACGCTCTCAACACGATCGACTTCATGCTATCTCCTTGTAACTCCGGAACGGCCGTGCACAGTACGGCCGGATACCCCCAAAGACAGCCGGCCCGCGCGCGAACGGGCGGGACAGCCGGTGATTTCCACGGCGATGCGAGAGAGGCGAGACGGGCCGACAGCCGGCGCGCGCGATAGCGGGCCGGCCGGGCCGGACAGCCGCCGGCCGGACGCGCCCGGTCTAATTGCGTGCCGGGTCGCGCGCGAATCGGGCGCGGCTGCGTCGCACAATGTAATCCAGCGCCCGCGGAAGCGCAAAGCTTTTGACGAAGCGCCGCCCGCCGCTGTCGTCGCGGCGCCGCGCCGCGGCGCCCGACTCGCGCATGCGCGGCGAAACCGGGTACCATCGCCGCGAGAATCCGCATCGTCCATGACGGCCGTCATCGATGCGTCACGCCAGCGTCATCCGCCTACCCCATGAAGCCTGCCCTCCCTCGCCCGCCTCGCCGCATCCTCGCCCGCTTCGTCGCGGTGTCGTGGCGCGACCTCGCGCTGTCGATCGGCCCGACCGTGCTGCTCGCGGGCGCGGCCGTCTGGCTCGCGGTCAGGCTGATCCAGCCGGCGCCGCCGTCCACGCTCGTGATCTCGGCCGGGCCGCCCGGCAGCACGTACTGGAACGCCGCGCAGAAATACAAGGCCATCCTCGCGAAGAACGGCGTCACGCTCGACGTCCAATCGTCCGAAGGATCCGCGCAGAATCTCGAACGGCTGTCGAACCCGAACGCGCCGGTCGACGTCGGCTTCGTGCAGAGCGGCATCGGCCCGAAGGAGCGCGACGAACAACTCGTATCGCTCGGCAGCATCGGCTACGTGCCGCTCGCGATCATGTACCGCGGCCCGATCGTCGCGCGCCTGTCCGACTTCAAGGGCAAGCGGCTCGCGCTCGGCGCGGAAGGCAGCGGCGCGCGCGAGCTGAGCCTCGCGCTGCTGAAGATGAACGGCATCGTGCCGGGCGGCCCGACCGAGCTGCTGCCCACCGCCGGCGAGGACGCCGCGACCGCGCTGCTCGACGGCAAGATCGACGCCGCGTTCCTGTCCGGCGACTCGACGCAGATCCCCGTGATGGCGAAACTGTTCCGCGCGCCCGGCGTGCACGTGTATTCGTTCACGCAGGCCGAAGCGTACGCGCGGCGCTTTCCGTACCTGACCGCGATCACGCTGCCGATGGGCGTCTACGATCTCGGCCGGAACCTGCCGCCCGCCGACATCCATACCGTCGCGCCGACGATCGAGCTGGTCGCGCGCGACTCGCTGCACCCCGCGCTGTCCGACCTGCTGATCGAGGCCGCGCGCGAGGTGCACGGCCACGCGACGATCCTGCAGCACGCGGGCGAATTCCCGTCGTCCGTCACGCGCGGCTTCCCGCTGTCCGACGATGCCGCGCGCTACTACAAGTCGGGCAAGACCTTCCTGTACCGGAGATTGCCGTTCTGGGTCGCGAGCCTCGTCGACCGGCTGCTCGTCGTGATCGTGCCGCTGATCGTCGTGCTGATCCCCGGGCTGCGGCTCGTGCCGTCGCTGTACGGCTGGCGCGTGCGCTCGCGCATCTATCGCTGGTATGGCGCGCTGATCGCGCTCGAGCGCCGCGCGCTCGGCGAGCACACGGCCGAGGAACGCGTCCGCTTGCTCGACGAGCTCGACGACATCGAGGAAGCGGTGAACCGGATGAAGATGCCGCTCGCCTACGCGGGGCAGTTCTACGTGCTGCGCGAGCACATCGGCTTCGTGCGCGAACGGCTCACCGCGCACGACCAGGACACGCCGGCGGGGTCGCCCGGCGCCGGCGGAAAGCCGCAGGCACCAGCCGACGCCGGGTCGCCTCCGGCCGGCGAGGCCCCCCGGGCGACTCCCGGTTCCGCGTAGGCGGACGATCCGCGATCATTGCTGCATGCGCGCCCGCCCGCGTACCATGGAGGCCGCCGTATGCCCCACCCTCTGGAGATCGTCATGACAACCGGCCTCGACACCGCCCAGCCCGCCTGGTTCTTCGACTTCGTGTCGCCGTTCTCCTATCTGCTGCTCGAACAGCACGACAAATGGCCGGACGTGCCGTTCGAACCGGTCGCCGTGTCGCTCATGGACCTGCAGCGCCACTGGGGTCAACGCCCGAGCGCCGACGTGCCGGCCAAACGCGTGTTCACGTACCGTCACGCGCTGTTTCGCGCGGAACAGCTCGGGATCCGCTTCAAGATGCCGCCCGCGCACCCGTTCGATTCCGACAAGGTGTTGCGCCTCGCGATCGCGCTGCGCGCCGATATCGTAACGGTGCTGGAGATGTACCGCTTCATCTGGCGCGAAGGCAACGATCCGTCGACGCCCGAAGGTTTCGCGGCGCTGTGCGAACGCGTCGGCGTCGGCCACGGCGACGAGCTGATCGAATTCGAGGAGACCAGTGCGCAACTGGCCCGCAACAATGCCGACGCGATCGCGCTCGGCGTGTTCGGCGTGCCGACGTTCTGGATGAACAAGCAATTGTTCTGGGGTGAAGACGCGCTGCCGATGGTGCTGTACTGCGCGCGCACGCCGAACTGGCTCGAATCGAGCGAGGTCAAGCGGATCAGCACGCTGCCGAAGGGCCGGGCGTGATGGCCGGTATCACGCACGGCAACGTGCAGCTGCGGTAAGGTTACGCTTCGCCCGAATCACCCGCACCGATGGAAGACGACGACCGTACCGCCTCGCTCGACATCTGGCTCGTGCGCGTATTGCGCACGCTGCTGCTCGAGCGCAGCGTCACGCAGGCCGCGCTGAGGCTGAACCAGACCCAGCCCGCGATCAGCACCGCGCTGCGCAAGCTGCGCGAGACGCTGAACGACCCGATCCTCGTGCGCGGCAAATCCGGGATGGTGCCGACCGAATACGGCGCGTCGCTGCTCGAAGCCGCGCAGCGCGCGCTGCGCGAGGTCGACTTCATCGCGACGCCGCACGGCGATTTCGACCCGTCGTCCGCGCGCCGCACGTTCCGCGTCGCCGCGCCCGACTATCTGAACGATTTCTTCATGCCGACGCTGATCGAGCGCTTTCGCGACGCAGCGCCGCATGCGCATCTGGAAATCGATTCGCTGAATCCCGCGCTCGACCACGCGGGCGCGCTCGAATCGGGCGCGCTCGATCTCGTGATCGGCAACTGGCCGAAGCCCGACCCGCAGTTCGCGCGCCAGGACCTGTTCTCCGACACGATCGTGTGCCTGATGCGCGAAGCGCACCCGCTCGCGCACGTGCCGCTCACGCGCGAAGCGTATGCGTCGGCCGCGCATGTCGCGCCCACGCCGTACACCGGCGACAAGCGCAACGCGATCGAGATCGGCCTCGCACGCGCGCGCCTCGCGCGGCGCATCGTGACGACGCTGCCTTACTTCGGGATCGTGCCGCAGGTGCTGCTGCAGTCGGACCTGATCTTCACGACGACGCGCCGCTTCGCGACGCACTACGCGCAGTTGCTGCCGCTCGTCGTCGTCACGCCGCCGGTGCCGTTCCCGCGCATCAAGAGCTACCTGCTCACGCATCCGCAGCCCGACCGCCCGACCGACATCGCGTGGCTGTGCGCGCTGATGCAGAGCGTGTCCGACGAGCTGACGGTCGCCCGCACCCGCAAGCGTTGATACGCGGCGCGGTCGCTCTTACGGCTCAGGCCGTGCAGAAGGTTTCCTGCAGATGGGTCCAGCGCACGACGCCCGCCGCGTCGCGGTCGAACACGGCAGTCGCGCGCCGCGCGGGCAGCTCGCCCGATGCCGCGTGCTGCGCTTCGAGATAGGTGATCACCGCATGCGATGCGTCGGCCGCGAGCACGCGGATTTCCGACAGCATGATGCGCAGCCCCGGCTTCGCGCCGGCGAGCTTCGCGAACAGCGCGCGCGTGCCGTCGCGGTCGATTACGCGGCCGTCGGTCAGGATCATCGTGAAACCGGTGGAAAACGGCGCGAGCAGCGCGTCGAGCGCCGCGGGCGCGGTGTCGACGCCGGACAGCCAGCGCTCGATGGCGACGAGGCTCGCATCGAGCGCGTCGAGATAGATCGGGTGATCGGACATGGCGCCTGCACGGAAAGGCGCGGCCCGATGCCGCGCGTTGCCGTGCAGTGTATGCAAAAACGCGCGGCCGTGCGCCAGGGCCTGTTCCCGCTAGTAACGGGCTTACGCTGGCCCCACGAATGATTTTTCCAAACGGGGGAACGTGCCCTACCCGTTCCGCGTTACCGCGCGCAGGACACGTCGTCGCGCGCGCGCCCTGCCGCGGCCGCCTTCGCGTCGGCCACCGGCACGCCCGAGCGCGCCTGCAGCAGCTCCGCGCACACGGCCACCGCGATCGCGCCCGGCGTCTTGTCGACGATGCCCGCGACGCCGATCGGGCACACCATCTCCACGAGCCGCGCCGGATCGACGCCGCGCGCGGCGAGCCGGCGCTCGAACTTCACGCGCTTGGTGCGCGAGCCGATCATCCCGAAGTACGCGTAGTCGCGCCGCCGCATGATCTGCGCGGCGAGCGCGAAGTCGAGCGCGTGGTTGTGCGTCATCACGAGGAAGTACGCGCCGGGCGGCGCCGCATCGACGACGGCCTCCGGCGTGTCGGTCGGCTCCGGCTGCACGTTCGGCGGACATTCGTCCGGGAACAGCTCGTCGCGCGTGTCGACCCACTGCACGATGCACGGCAGCGCGCCGAGCAGCGTGACGAGCGCGTGACCGACGTGCCCGGCGCCGAACAGCACGATGTGCATCGGCGCCGGCGCGCCGGTCGCGCGGTTGCGCCGGCCGGTGCCCGGCGCGAACGTCGGGGTCGACGCGGTGCGAAGCGAACGTGCGGGCCCGTTCATGTCAGCCTCCGCCGGGCCGCCCCAAGGAGGCTGACCACCCCCTCGGGGGGCAGCGAACAACGTGAGCGTGGGGGGCGTTTCATCTCAGCCTCCGCCGGGCCGCCCCAAGGAAGCTGACCGCCCCCGCGGGGGGCAGCGAACGAAGTGAGCGTGGGGGCCGTTTCATGTCAGCCTGCCTGACCCGCGCGGGCCGCACGCACCGCATTCACCGCGCGCAGGATCGACTCGCCGGTGGCCGGCGCGTCGAGCGGCGGGTTCACCTTGTAGTCGCCGACCGCCGCGACCGCGTCGCGCACCGCGAAGAACACCGAGAACGGCAGCAGCAGCGGCGGCTCGCCGACGGCCTTCGACCTGTGGATGCTGTCCTCGACGTTGCTGTTCTCGAACAGCCGCACGTTGAATTCGGGCGGCGTGTCGTTGACGGTCGGGATCTTGTACGTAGACGGCGCATGCGTCATCAGCTTGCCGCCCTGGTTCCACCACAGCTCCTCGGTCGTCAGCCAGCCCATCCCCTGGATGAACGCGCCTTCGACCTGGCCGATGTCGAGCGCCGGGTTCAGCGACGCACCCACGTCGTGCAGCGCATCGACGCGCAGCGTGCGCATCTCGCCCGTCAGCGTATCGATCACGACTTCCGACACGGCTGCGCCGTACGAGTAGTAGTAGAACGGCCGGCCCTGCAGCTTCGACTGATCCCAGTACAGCTTCGGCGTCGCGTAGAAACCGTCGGACCACAACTGCACACGTGCAAGGTAGGCCTTCGCGATCACTTCGCCGAACGGCACGCCCTGGCCGCCGACCCACACGACGTCGTTGCCGAACTTCACGTCGGCCGCATCGGCCTTGCCGTCGCCGAACTGCTTCGCCGCGAACACCGCGAGCCGCTCGCGCAACTGGCGCGCCGCATCCTGCGCGGCCTTGCCGTTCAGGTCCGAGCCCGTCGACGCGGCCGTCGCGGACGTGTTCGCGACCTTGCTCGTGTCGGTCGCCGTCACGCGAATCCGGCCGAAGCGGATGCCGAGCTCGTGCGCGACGACCTGCGCGACCTTCGTGTTGAGCCCCTGCCCCATCTCCGTACCGCCGTGGTTCACGAGCACCGAGCCGTCGGTGTAGATATGCACCAGCGCGCCGGCCTGGTTGAAGTGCGTGACGTTGAACGCGATCCCGAACTTCACCGGCGTGAGCGCGATGCCCTTCTTCAGCACCGTATTGCGCGCATTGAATTCGCGCACGCCCGCGCGCCGTGCGCGGTAGTCGCTCGTCGTCTCGAGTTCGCCGAGCAGCTCCTGCAGCACGTTGTCCTCGACCGTCTGCCCGTACGGCGTCACGTTGCGCTCGGTCTTGCCGTACAGGTTCGCGTAGCGGACGTCGAGCGGATCGCGGCCGAGCGCGCGCGCGACGTCGTCGAGGATGTATTCGATCGCGAACGCGCCCTGCGGGCCGCCGAAGCCGCGGAACGCGGTGTTCGACTGCGTGTTGGTCTTGCCGCAGTAGCCGGCGATGGCGACGTCGCCCAGCCAGTACGCGTTGTCGAAGTGGCACACCGCGCGCGTCATCACCGGGCCCGACAGGTCGGCCGAGAAGCCGCAGCGCGACGTCATCTCGAGCGCCACGCCGTCGAGGCGGCCGTCGTCGTCGTAGCCGACGTCGAAGCGGTAATGGAAGTCGTGCCGCTTGCCGGTGATCATCATGTCGTCGTCGCGGTCCGGGCGCAGCTTCACCGGGCACAGCAGCTTCCACGCGGCGAGCGCCGCGCAGCACGCGAACAGGCCCGACTGCGATTCCTTGCCGCCGAACCCGCCGCCCATCCGGCGGCATTCGACCAGCACGTTGTGCGACGCGACGCCGAGCACGTGCGCGACGAGGTGCTGCATCTCGCTCGGGTGCTGCGTCGAGCAGTACACGTGCATCCCGTCGTCGTCCTTCGGCACCGCGTACGCGATCTGCCCTTCCAGGTAGAACTGCTCCTGGCCGCCGAGCAGCATCTCGCCCGACTCGCGGTGCGGCGCGGCGGCGAGCCGCGCGGCCGCGTCGCCGCGCGCGAGCTTCAGCGGCGGGATCACGTAGGTTTCGGCCTGGCGCGCTTCCTGCGCGGTCAGGATCGCGGGCAGTTCCTCGTAGTCGACCTTCGCGCGGCGCGCGGCGAGCCGCGCGGTTTCATGCGACGTCGCGACGACGATGAACATCGGCTGGCCGACGAACTGCACGATGCCCTTGGCGAGCACCGGATCGTCGTGGATGATCGGGCCGCAATCGTTGACGCCCGGGATGTCGTCGGCCGTGAACACGGCGACCACGCCCGGCGTCGCGCGCACCGCGTCGAAGTTCATCGACACGATCTTCGCGTGCGGCTTCGCCGACAATCCGAGCGCCGCGTGCAGCGTGCCCGCGACGACCGGAATGTCGTCGGTGTAGGTGGCACGCCCGCTGACGTGCAGGTGCGCGGATTCGTGCGCGCGCGATACGTGCACCTGCGCGGCGTCGGCCTGCGGGTCGAGGGTGCTCAGGAACGGTTCTGCTTGCTGGTTCATCTTCGGTGTTCTCCGTCTTCAGACGCGCGCCGCGTCGGCGCCGGCTTCGGCGGCCACTTCACGCACATTCAGGGCTTGCGGCGGCAGCGGGTCGTGCGGGCGCGTCTCCAGCCAGAAGCGATACATCAGGTTCTTCGCGGTATCGAGGCGGTACGTGCTCGTCGCACGCATGTCGGACAGCGGCTGGTAGTCGCGCTCGAGCGCCTGCATCGCGGCCTGCGCGGTGACTTCGTGCCACAGCGCGCCGTCGAGCACGGCTTCGGTGCGCGCCGCGCGCTTCGGCGTCGCGGCCATCCCGCCGAACGCGATGCGCGGCTCGCGGATCGTGTCGCCGTCCGCGATGAACGCGAACGCCGCGCAGACAGCCGAGATGTCGGAGTCGAACCGCTTCGACAGCTTGTACGTGCGGAACTGCAGTTTCTCGCGCGCGCCGGTGCGGGTCGGCACCTTCACGCCGACGACGAATTCGTGCGGCGCCATGTCCTTCTGCTGGTAGCCCGTGTAGAGCGCCTCGAGCGGCAGCTCGCGCACCGTGTCGCCGCCGCGCAGCACGACGCGCGCGCCGAGCGCGATCAGGCCCGGCATCGTATCGCCGATCGGCGAGCCGTTCGCGACGTTGCCGCCGAGCGTGCCCGCGTTGCGGATCGGCAGCGATGCGAAGCGCTTCCACATCTCGGTCAGCTCCGGATACATGCCGGCCAGTGCCGCATACGCGTTCTCGACCGTCACGCCCGCGCCGATCTCGATCCAGTCGCCGCGCTCCTCGACGCGCTGCAGTTCGGCGATCTGGCCGACGTAGATCAGGTCGTCGAGCCGCCGCATCTGCTTCGTGACCCACAGGCCGATGTCGGTGCTGCCCGCGAGAATCCGCGCGTCGGGCCGTTCGACCTTCAGCGCGGCCAGCGCGTCGAGCGTGCGCGGCGCCGCGAAGCGCGCGCCGTCGATCGTCGCATAGTCGAACGTGTCGTCGCGCCTGAGCGACGCGAGCGTGCGGGCGAGCGCGGCCGCGTCGACCGGTGCCGACGGCGCCGGCGCATCGAACATCTGCACGGCCGCATCGACGATCGGGCGATAACCGGTGCAGCGGCACAGGTTGCCCGTCAGCGCGTCGGCGATCTCGGTGCGCGTCGGCACGTCCTTCGCCTTCGCGCACGCGCTGCCGCAGCCTTCGTGGCCGTGCTTCTCGTACAACGCCCACATCGACATCACGAAGCCGGGCGTGCAGAACCCGCATTGCGAACCATGGCAGTCGACCATCGCCTGCTGCACCGGATGCAGCGCGCCGTCCGGCTGGCGCAGGTCCTCGACCGTCAGCAGCGCCTTGCCGTCGAGCGTCGGCAGGAACTGGATGCATGCGTTGACGGCCTTGAACTCGACCGCGCCGGCGTCGGTCAGCTCGCCGACGACGACCGTGCACGCGCCGCAGTCGCCTTCCGCGCAGCCTTCCTTGGTACCGGTGCAATGCGCGTCCTCGCGCAGGTACTGCAGCACGGTGCGGGTAACGTCCGCGCCGCTGACTTCGCGGATTGCGTGACGATGGTAGAAGCGGATCGGCTCACTCATGTCTCGATGGTTCTTCAATTGGGGGGCTAGGCGGCCTGCGCGAAGCGCTCGACCGACGTCTTTCTGACAGTTTGCACGCTATCACCATCAAATTTCGCAACCCATAGCCCATCACGCATGAGGCCCATATAACTGCCGCGATATGAGCGCCGGGGCCGCCCGACGCCTTTTCCGCACTGCCTTCCCGGCGGCCGGCGCCGATCCGTGATACGCGAAAACGGGTCGCGATTAACTAAATGGTACCTGCGTGAAAACCGGTTCCATGGGAAAATCCCGATTCCGTTTTGCGCCGTCTTCCGTTCCGTCACGCTCCGTTTCGCTCATTCGTTCCGACCCCATGTCATCCGATTCCGCCACACCAGCACGCAGCGGGTTCGCGGTCACGCTGCAAATCGTGTCCGTCGTCTGCTTCACGTTCATCTGCTACCTGACCATCGGCCTGCCGCTCGCGGTGCTGCCGGGCTTCGTCCACGACGACCTCGGCTTTTCCGCGATCGTCGCGGGCGGCGCGATCAGCGTCCAGTATTTCGCGACGCTCGCGTCGCGGCCGCTCGCCGGGCGCTTCGCCGATACGCTCGGCCCGAAGCAGACGGTGCTGCGCGGGCTGGTCGGCTGCGGCGTGTCGGGTGTGCTGCTGCTCGTCGCGCTGCTGCTCGCGCACTGGCCGGTCGCGAGCCTCGTGCTGCTGGTCGCGAGCCGGCTCGTGCTCGGCGTCGGCGAGAGCCTGTGCGGCACCGGCGCGATCCTGTGGGGCATCGGGCGGGTCGGCGTCGCGCACAACGCGAAGGTGATCTCGTGGAACGGCATCGCGACCTACGGCGCGCTCGCGCTCGGCGCGCCGGTCGGCGTCGCGATCGCGCATACGCTGAATCCGGCGCTGATCGGCGTGATCGTGATCGCGCTCGCCGCGCTCGGCTTCTACCTCGCGCGCCTGATCGATTCCGTGCCGCTCGTGCACGGCGAACGGATGTCGTATGCGAGCGTGTTCACGCGCGTGCTGCCGCACGGCCTCGGCCTCGCGCTCGGCTCGGCCGGCTTCGGCTCGATCGCGACTTTCGTCACGCTGTACTACGCGGCGCGCCACTGGCCGAACGCCGCGCTGTCGCTGACCGTGTTCGGCACGCTGTTCATCGGCGCGCGCCTGCTGTTCGCGAACACGATCAAGACCTACGGCGGCTTCCGCGTCGCGATCGTGTCGTTCGCGTTCGAATGCTCGGGCCTCGTGCTGCTGTGGCTCGCGCCGGTGCCGCACGTCGCGCTCGTCGGCGCGGCGCTGACGGGCTTCGGCTTCGCGCTGATCTTCCCGGCGCTCGGCGTCGAGGCCGTCGCGCTCGTGCCGCCCGCGAGCCGCGGCGCGGCGCTGTCCGCGTACTCGGTGTTCCTCGACCTGTCGCTCGGCATCACGGGCCCTCTCGCCGGTTATGTCGCGGGTGCGTTCGGCTATCCGCAGGTGTTCCTGTTCGCGGCGGTGGCCGCCGCCGCGGGCGTCGCGCTGTCGATGGTGCTGTACCAGCGACAGGCGCGTGTTGCCGGAAGCGGCGCGGCCGCATGAACGGGCTGCGAGGAATCGCGCGCGCCGTCCCTTCTGACGGAATACCGTCCGAAGCCGCCCGTCGGGCGGCCGGCGATACGCGGCTTAACGCGGCAATATGTTGAAGTCCCGCAGCACGCGGGCAGCCTCGGTGTGGTGCCGGAACGGAACGGCGCGCTCGAGCCTGAGTTTGGATTCGGCACGATCGAAGAGCACAAGCGCTTCCGACGTGTTGAGATGACGTGACATATACAGAAAGCCGTCGACCCGACGACCATGCCCGTGTACGGCGAGCGACCATTGCTGCGGGATATCGTACGGTGCGACGGTCGACAGCGCCCCGTCGCCGCCGAGGTTTTTCAGCGGCAGGCCGTGCAGGACGGCCACCGTCAGCGGCGAGCCGGTGAACGAAAGCACGAAGCGCTCAAGCTCGGTCGTCACGAGCGGGAAGCCACCGACAGCGAGATCCGCGACTTCGTCGTGCAGCACCGTCTCGGCGAACGCGCAGTGCAGGTCGAAACCGAAATAGCTGGTGCCATACCAGCGCCGCTGGCGCGGGTCGTCGAAACGGTTGCCGCCCGACTTGCCGAAGTATGGCTCGCCTGTCTCGTATCGGGAGACGCGCACCAGCGCCGACGGCGCAATCTCCCGCGTAACCAGCGTCGCATTCGCGAAGTGTTCGCTCGGTGGCCTCAACGTCGACCGCACCCCCTAGCGCTCCGCGAACGCCGCCGCGGCACGCTCCACCTCTTCGCGCCTTCCTTGCGACAGCGCTTTCAGCGGCGTGACGTTGCCAAGGGACGCCTTGGGCGTCGTCAAGAATTGCCATTTGCTCCATCCCGGCAAACCACCCAGGCGTTGCGTCACCTTTCCCAGCGTCTTGCGATCGATATCGCCCGTCAGATAAAAGGCCGGGTAGTACTGCACCGCCCCCACGTCGACCGTGAAGATGCGCCCGGACACGACCGCCTTGCTGAGCGCCTGCCGCGTCATGCCGAGCCTTGCCCAGATCTCCGCGGCCGGCAGCAGCGCGCCCTGCGCGACGAGCGCCCGCCGTTCGGCCAGCGCGCGCCGCTCGAAATCAGCGGCCGCAGCATCCGCGCGTGCCGCCGGCTTCGCATGCTGCTTCGTGCGGCCGGAAGGTTGCCTGTCGCGGGTCGCAGCGGCAGCGATGCCGAACGTGATCGTGCCCGCCAGATCGATGACCTGGGCGATGCCGATCTTGAACAGGTGCCCGAGCTGTTCGTCCGACAGCTTGAGCAGCGCACGCGCCCGATCGGGACCGAGCATGGTCGCGGCACCAACGGCGCTGCGCAACGCCTCCTCGGTCTCGACATCGAGAATCGCAGCCGCGCTTTCAAGTGCATGAGCCTGCCTGACCATCTCCGCCTCCTTATCCAACCGGAGGTTCAAGCCTAGCCTCGAATCGAAACCAAGTCAACCAAGTCAACCTGACGCCTGGTCGCGCCATGCAGCGCGTCACCCGTCCGGCCGTCGTCACGCCGTCCGGAGAAACAGCCGGCGCGTCAGGTCGAACGCGACGAGATTGCCGGCCACCACGAGCAGCAGCCCGATCACCGCGAGCGGCGACCACTGGTAACCCTCGAATACCGTCGACACGGCCAGCGCGACGATCGGGAACAGCACCGTGCAGTACGCGGCGCGCTCCGGCCCGATCCGGCCGACGAGGGTCAGGTACGCGGTGAAGCCGATCACCGAGCCCGGCACGGCGAGGTAGACGAGCGCGCCGAGATAACGCGGGCTCATGTCGAGCGTGAACGACATCCCGGCCACCGCGCTGCCGACGGTCAGGATCGCCGCGCCGATCAGCATCGCCCAGCCATTGGTCGCGAGCGGGTGCAGCCCCATCGACTGCATCCGGCTCGACAGCAGGTTGCCGGCCGAGAAGCACATCGTGCCCGCGAACGCGATCGCGAGCCCGATCCAGGTTGCGTGATCGTCGAGATGGCCGGCCATCTGCTGCCAGAACAGGCACGCGATGCCGATCAGGCCGAGCAGCGCGCCGGCAACCGCCGACGGCCGCAGCGGGCGGCCCATGAACAGCCGGCCGTTGATCGAGTTCAGCAGCGGCGCGGTCGAGAAGATCACCGCGACGAGCCCGCTCGGCACGACCTGCTCCGCGTAGTAGAAGCACAGGAAATTCAGGCAGAACAGCGCGAAGCCCTGCGCGACGAGGTAGCGCCAGGCTTCGCGCGGCGGCCGGACCGGCCGGCGCATCACGCGCAGCAGCGCGAACAGCACGGCGGCCGCGAGCCAGAAGCGCCATGCGATCGACACGGGCGGCGGCACGGAGCCGAGCTGCCACTTGATCGCGATCCAGGTGGTGCCCCAGATCAGCACGGTGACGAAATAAAGCGACAGGTTCATGGCGGCGATGGTCCGGAAATCAGATGAAACGGGACTCCGACTATGCCGCCGCGCGGCGCGCGCCGATTGTCCGGAATTGCGGTCTTTTTCCGGCCGCCGCACCCGGTGCGGCGCGCCCGCTTATACTCGTCGCACCATGAGCTTCTCCCTCTCCGCCCCGCCCGTCGACCGCGCCGCCACCCTGGCCGGCGGCGATTTGCCGTTCGGCCTGCAGTCGGTCTGCCGCACGCTCGCCGACGCGAACGCGACGCTCGAGCGCTTCGCGTGGCTCGGCGACCATCTCGCGATCGCCGAATGGACGCGGATCACCGACGAAAGCGAGACGATCTACGAGCAGCCCGGCCACCACACGCTGTCGTGCTACCTCGACGGCGGCTACCGGACCGAGCGCGAACGCGTGCCGCGCTACGGCGCGCCGAGCCTGCTGTGCGCGCTGCCGGGCGACCACGAATCGCGCTGGTGGGTGCGCGGCGAGATGCACTTCATTCACCTGTACTTCCTGCCCGAGCACTTCACGCAGCGCGCGATCCGCGAACTCGACCGCGAGCCGCGCGAGCTGAAGCTCGCCGACCGCACCTATTTCGAGGATGCGCGCGTCGCCGCGCTGCTGCGCTCGCTCGCGCTGGACGGCTGGGACGATGCCGACGAGCGGCTGCGCGTGAACGAGACCGCGCACGAGGTGCTGAGCCTGCTGCTGCGCGGGCAGAGCACGACGCGCACCGACGCGTCGTTCCGCGGCGGGCTTGCGCCGGCCGTGCGCCGCCGCGTGCGCGACTACATCGACACGTACCTGACGCAGCCGCTGACGCTCGGCGAACTGGCCGACGTCGCCGCGCTGTCCGAATACCACTTCTCGCGGATGTTCCGGCTGTCGTTCGGCCGCGCGCCGCACGCGTGGGTCGCCGAGCAGCGGCTCGCGCGGGCGCGCGAACTGCTGCGCACGACGTCGCTGCCGCTCGCGCAGGTCGCGGCCGACTGCGGCTACGCGAACGCCGGCCACTTCAGCCATCGCTTTCGCGACGCGCACGGCACGACGCCGAATATGTACCGGCGCGCGATGCAGGGCCGCTGAGCGCGATCGCCCGATCGCGGCCCAGCCTGCCCCCGACGCCGGTCGGCCGCGTGCGGCGTTACGCGCCGCGTCGCGACAGTTCCTGTTCGAGCGCCGCGACGCCGGCCGGCAGGTCGACCGGCACCTTCAGGTCGACCATCGTGCGGCCGAACGCATGCAGCGTGCGGAACAGGTTATGTTCGCGGCACTGCTCGCCCATCTGCCCGATCCGCACGATCGGCAACCCGAACGAGCCCGAGATCTCGACCTGATACTGCTTCGAGATATGGCCGCAGACCATCCCGGGCGTGAGCCCTTCCGGCGTCTCGATCCCGACCACCGAATTGAGCCGGCAGTCCTTCGGCGCATAAAGCTTGAGCCCCATCGACTCGACACCCGCCTGCAGCGCGAGCGAGCAGCGCAGGTGGCGCGCGAAGCGGCTTTCCAGCGTCTCCGCGCAAACCAGCCGCAGCGCCTCGTGCAGCGCGAGCACGCCCGACACCGGCGCCGTGTAGTGATAGCCGGCGTTGTGCCAGAAGTTCTCCGCGAGCGCCATGTCGAGGCACCAGTGCGTATTCGGCTCCGGGCGATGCTTCATGCGCTCCCACGCGGCGTCGGAAAATGCGATCAGCGACACGCCCGGGATCGATGACAGCCCCTTCTGGCCGCCGGTGATCACCGCGTCGATGCCCCATGCGTCCATGTCGAGCGGCATCGTCGACAGCGTGCACACCGCGTCGACGACCACCAGCGCGCCGGCCGCCTTCGCGAGCGCCGCGATGTCGCGCAGGTCGCGGTTCCACACGGTGTTCGACGTCTCGCCCTGCACGATCGTGACGATCTCGGGCCGCTCGCGCGCGATCGCGTCCGCGATCTCGTCGAGGCTCGCGACCGCGCGGTCGGCCACTTCGAGCGTCGCGACGTCGGCGCCGACCCGCGTGGCCATCTCGGCCATCCGCGCGCTGAAGAAGCCGTTGCGGATCGACAGCACGCGTGTGCCGCGCCAGGCGAGGTTCGAGATCGCCATTTCCATCGCGGCCGAGCCGGGGCCCGCGACGCCGAGCACCCACTTCGTGCGGGTCTGGAACACGTAGCGCGCCATCTCCTTCACCTGCTCGATGATCTTCGCCATCGTCGCGCCGAGGTGGTTGATCACGATCGTGTTCGCCTTCGCGACGGCGGCCGGGATCGGAACCGGGCCGGCCCCCATCATCAGCAGCGGTTCTTCGGGCAGGATCGCGTCGAGCGGCACGACGACGGGACAGGGGATCGGCGAGTAATCGATGGACATGGCTGGCAAAAGGTGAGGAAGGGAAATACACGGACGCCCGCCAAACCAACTGCATGGCGAACTGATCGATGATTCCGCGTTCCGCGACCTCGCGCAAGAGGCACGCACGGCCGGACCGCGCGACGGTGGCCCGGTCGCCGGACCGGGCCAGCCGGCCGCCCAGGCATCGCGCGCCGGCGTTCCGGATTGGAACGGCATTGCCGGCCGGTTGTGAAACGGTTCCATGCGCGCGATTTTCTCCGCCAATATCGCCGCGTTTCATCGATACCGACGGTTCAGCGCGACTTGCGTATCGAACGAAATAGACCGGATGTTCGATAAAAATCGCCGCACGGAATGCGATACGCAAAACCAGCGCACGGGTAAAAACATCCATTACTGCAGCATGTATTAGGGATCGACTCCCCAAATTACCGGAGCAAACCGGATCGAATCACGAACAACCAATTGATTAACATACGAATTATTCGCCGCCACGATGCATATTCCAATACTCTGCCGCCTTTGAACGGCAGGCACGCGAGATAGCCCGACATTTAACCGGTACTCGCGATTTCGATTTTCCGCAACCCGCCCGTTTTCTCAGGTTGACGGATATCGCAACTGTATTTAACAATCGTCTGCGGAATCGAAAACCGATTTTTCGATACGAGGGAGAACTGGGTGCCGCGCGATGCGTTTTCGAGGTTGCGCGGCGAAAAATCACAACCATAATCAATCAACCGGGCCAGAAATACACAAGCCATGAACCAGATTCAGACCATGCGTGTATTCGTCTGCGTCGCCGAGCAGCAGAGCTTCCGGCGCGCAGCGCACCATCTCGGCGTGTCCAATGCGCTCGTCACGCGTTCGATCGCGATGCTCGAGGGTCACCTGAACACACGGCTGATCCACCGCACCACGCGCAACCTGTCGCTCACCGAGGCCGGCGTGCGCTACCTCGACGGTTGCCGCGCGCTGCTCGAGGAATTCGACCACCTCGAGTCGTCCGTCGCGCATGCCGTGCGCGAACCGGCCGGCACGCTGCGCGTCGTCGCGTCGGGCCTGCTGTCGCCGCTCGCGCTGACGCCGCTCGTCAGCAGCTTCCGGCACCGCTACCCCGAGCTGCGCGTGCAGCTGACCGTCGCCGACGGGCCGCTCGACGTGCTCGAATCGGGCTACGACGTCGGCATCGTCACGGGCAACCGGCTCGACGGCAACCCGACGCTGATCGGCCATGCGCTCGCGCCGAACCCGTTCGTCGCCTGCGCGGCGCCGGCCTATCTCGACCGGCGCGGCGAGCCGCGCGCGCCCGACGACCTGCCGGGCCACGACTGGGTCACGCTCGCACCGCACCAGCATGCGCCCGCGTGGCAGCTGGTCGGCCACGACGGCGTCGCGCATTCGGTCACGGTGCGCCCGGCCTGCACGCTCAACCAGCTCGCACTCGTGCAGGCGGCCGCCATTGCCGGCGCCGGCATCGCGGTGCTGCCCGAGCCGTGCGTCGCCGACGCGCTCAACAGCGGCACGCTCGTGCGGCTGCTGCCCGGCTACCGGATCGACGACCCGGACGCACAACTATCGCTCGTCTATCCGAACCGCCAGTACGTGCCGGCCCGCACGCGCAGCTTCGTCGAGCACGCACTCGACCACTTCAGCGCGCAGACCGCCCGCGAGCGGAAGGATTACGGCTTCCTGCGTCCGTCGCGCGGCCCCGACCGCTCCGACATCGTCACGGGCCTGCAGTAAACTGCGCGCGTCAGCCATCGGAGGTGCAGCGTGCGCGTGATCCTGTTCAGCAGCCGGCAGTACGACGACGATTCGTTTACCGCCGCCAACCGGCAGTTCGGCTATCGGCTGCACTTCCAGCCGTCGCACCTCGACGCGGAAACCGCGATCCTCGCGCACGGCTATGACGTCGTCTGCCCGTTCGTCAACGACACCGTCGACGCAGCCGTGCTCGAACGGCTGGCGGACGGCGGCACGCGCCTGATCGCGCTGCGCTCGGCGGGCTTCAACCACGTCGACCTGGCGGCCGCCGAGCGGCTCGGCATCGCGGTCGTGCGCGTGCCCGCGTATTCGCCGCACGCGGTCGCCGAGCACGCAGTCGCGCTGATCCTCGCGCTCAACCGCCGCCTGCCGCGCGCCGTCGCGCGCACCCGCGAAGGCGACTTCTCGCTGAACGGCCTGCTCGGCTTCGATCTGCACGGCAAGACCGTCGGCGTGATCGGCACCGGCATCATCGGCAGCGTGTTCGCGAAGATCATGATGGGCTTCGGGATGCATGTGCTCGCGCACTCGGTGCCGCCGTACAACGACGAGCTGATCGCGTTCGGTGCGCGCTATGTCGAGCTCGACGCGTTGCTGCACCAGGCCGACATCGTCAGCCTGCACTGTCCGCTGCTGCCGTCGACGCACCATCTGATCAATGCGCAGACGCTCGCGCGGATGAAGCACGGCGCGATGCTGATCAACACCGGCCGCGGCGGCCTCGTCGATGCGCAGGCGCTGATCGACGCGCTCAAGAGCGGCCAGCTCGGCCATCTCGGGCTCGACGTGTACGAGGAGGAAAGCGGGCTCTTCTTCGAGGATCACTCCGACCTGCCGCTGCAGGACGACGTGCTCGCGCGCCTGCTGACGTTCCCGAACGTGATCGTCACGTCGCACCAGGCATTCTTCACGCGCGAGGCGTTGGCGGAGATCGCGCACACGACGCTGCTGAACATCGAGGCCTGGCATGCGGGCACGCCGCAGAACGTCGTGACGGCGATTCGCTGACAAATCGACGAAATTGGCTCATTTGACGGTTGCCGGCACCACCGCAATCGTTTGCTTGCGCCCGCTGCTGCGCAGCCAGCCTTTTTCATGAACAATTTCTCGTTTTGTTGCGACTGATGTAACGATTCCCGCGCGCCGTCTGCTATCGTTGCGCCGACGTTACCCGCCTCCTCCCGCTCATGCGTTTCGACGACTCCGACATCGCCGCCGTCTACCGCGCCATTTTCGAACGGCGCGACATGCGCCATTTCACGCCGGCGCCCGTCGATCCGGCCGTGCTCGCGCGCTTGCTGCGCGCGGCGCACCACGCGCCGAGCGTCGGCTTCATGCAGCCGTGGCGCTTCATCCGCATCACCGATCCCGCGCTGCGCACCGCGATCCACGCGCTGGTCGAGGCCGAGCGCCGCGCGACCGCCGACGCGCTCGGCGAGCGCCAGGACGAATTCATGCGGCTGAAGGTCGAAGGCGTGCGCGAATGCGGCGAGCTGCTGGTCGTCGCGCTCGCCGACGGCCGCGAGCGCCACGTGTTCGGCCGCCGCACGCTGCCGGAGATGGATCTCGCGTCCGCCGCGTGCGCGATCCAGAACATGTGGCTCGCGGCGCGCGCGGAAGGGCTCGGGATGGGCTGGGTGTCGCTGTTCGACGTCGATGCGCTGCGCACGCTGCTGCGGATGCCCGGCGGCGCGAAGCCGATCGCCGTGCTGTGCGTCGGGCACGTCGACGCGTTCTATGCAAAGCCGATGCTCGAGCAGGAACGCTGGGCCGCGCGGATGCCGATCGAAGCGTGCCTGTCCGAGAACGGCTGGGACGATCCGGCCGCGCTCGACGCCGCCGGATCGCCTTCGTCGCCTGCGGACACGAACGCGGAACCGGATGCAAACGCGCCACGCACATCGGACGCCAGCACCGAAGCGGCACGATCAGCCGCGCTCACCGACGGTCCACCCGAACAGCTGATATGACTCCCGCTGTCAATCGGGATCGGTTTTTGGGGTTTCCGAGAAATGTCGTTCAAATTTCCTGAGCACGGCCCGGCAGCACCATCGTTCCGACCCCGACGAATTCGCACGCCGCAAACCGCCGCCAAATCCCACATTGTGAGCTTCCCGCCCGCTGCCCCGTCGCACGCCGGCAACATCCGTTTTGGCCCCGAGCATCAGGGTTTTCACTGAAGTAGAATCGCGCTGTCGTTCGCCTTCCCGTCCGCCCGCACCGCGCATCCTGCGCCCACCCGAGCGGCGGCTTTTCCCGAGCCTACCGCGATGCCCTTGCCTCTTTTCGCCCTTGCCGTCGCCGCATTTGGAATCGGTACCACCGAATTCGTGATCATGGGGCTGCTGCCCAATGTCGCACGCGACCTCGGCGTGTCGATTCCGGCCGCCGGGATGCTCGTGTCGGGCTACGCGCTCGGCGTGACGATCGGCGCGCCGATCCTCGCGATCGTCACCGCGAAGATGCCGCGCAAGCGCGCACTGATGGGCCTGATCGGGCTGTTCATCGCCGGCAACCTGTTCTGCGCGATCGCACCGGGCTATGCGGTACTGATGGCCGCGCGCGTCGTCACCGCGTTCTGCCACGGCGCGTTCTTCGGGATCGGCTCGGTGGTCGCGAGCAACCTCGTCGCGCCGAACCGCCGCGCGCAGGCGATCGCGCTGATGTTCACCGGCCTCACGCTCGCGAACGTGCTCGGCGTGCCGCTCGGCACCGCGCTCGGCCAGGCGTTCGGCTGGCGCGCGACGTTCTGGGCCGTCACCGGCATCGGCATCGCCGCGGCCGCCGCGCTCGCGGTCTGCCTGCCGAAGAACCTCGCGATGCCCGACACCAGCATCACGCGCGAATTCAGCGTGCTGAAGCACCCGCAGGTGCTGATGGTGCTCGGCATCAGCGTGCTCGCGTCCGCGAGCCTGTTCAGCGTGTTCACGTACATCACGCCGATCCTCGAGGACGTGACCGGCTTCTCGCCGCGTCAGGTCACCTACGTGCTGCTGCTGTTCGGCCTCGGGCTGACGGTCGGCGGCACGCTCGGCGGCAGGCTCGCCGACTGGCGCCGGATGCCGTCGCTGATCGCGACGCTCGCGCTGATCGGCATCGTCCTTGCGCTGTTCGCGGGCACGATGCATCTGCCGTTCGCCGCGCTCGCGACGATCTTCGTGTGGGGCATCCTCGCGTTCGCGATCGTGCCGCCGCTGCAGATCCTGATCGTCGATCGCGCGAGCGACGCGCCGAACCTCGCGTCGACGCTGAACCAGGGTGCGTTCAACCTCGGCAACGCGACGGGCGCGTGGCTCGGCGGAATGGCGATCGGCTCCGGCGTGTCGCTCGTGAACCTGCCGTGGGTCGGCGTCGCGATGGCCGTCGCGGCGCTGGCGCTCACGCTGTGGTCGGCGTCGCTCGAACGCCGCCCGCTGGCCGCGCCGACCGAATACGTGTAACGCGCCGGCGCGCATTCGTTGCGCGCGCAACGCATTCGATCCTGACGGCCTTCATGGACCTTTCAAGGTCCGCGGTGTAGCATCCCGGCCGATGAAAGCCATTCTCAATCGTGATTTCCTCGCGCTCATCCTGAGCGTCGCGGTCGTCGGCCTCGGGACCGGCGCCACGCTGCCGCTCACCGCGCTCGCACTGACCGAAGCCGGACACGGCACCAACGTCGTCGGCATGCTGACGGCCGCGCAGGCCCTCGGCGGCCTCGCGATCGTTCCGTTCGTCACCGCGCTCGCGCGGCACATCGGCTCGCGCCGCGCGATCGTCGTGTCGGTCGTGCTGCTCGCGGCGGCCACCGCGCTGATGCAGTTCACGTCGAGCCTGATCCTGTGGGGCGTGTTGCGCGTGCTGTGCGGCGCCGCGCTGATGCTGCTGTTCACGATCGGCGAGGCGTGGGTCAACCAGCTCGCCGACGATTCGACGCGCGGCCGCGTCGTCGCGATCTACGCGACCAATTTCACGCTGTTCCAGATGGCGGGCCCCGTGCTCGTCAGCCAGATCGCCGGCGCGACGAGCATCCGCTTCGCACTGTGCGGCGCGCTGTTCCTGCTCGCGCTGCCGACGCTCGCGACGATCCGGCGCGCGCCGCTCGCGGGTGACGATGCACATCACGAAGCGCACGGTCGCTGGCTCGACGTGCTGCCGCGCATGCCCGCGCTGATCATCGGCACCGGGTTCTTCGCGCTGTTCGACACGCTCGCGCTGTCGCTGCTGCCGCTCTACGCGATGGATCACGGCGTCGCGAGCGCGACCGCCGTGCTGCTCGCGTCGATCATGCTGTTCGGCGATACCGCGATGCAGTTCCCGATCGGCTGGCTCGCGGACAAGCTCGGCCGCGAACGCGTGCACCTCGGCGCGGGCTGGATCGTGCTGGCCGGCCTGCCGCTGCTGCCGCTCGTGATCGCGAACCCGTGGCTGTGCTGGCCGCTGCTGTTCGTGCTCGGCGCGGCGGCCGGCAGCATCTACACGCTGTCGCTCGTCGCATGCGGCGAACGCTTCCGCGGCGCGGCGCTCGTCACCGCGAGCTCGCTCGTGTCGGCGTCGTGGAGCGCCGCGAGCTTCGGCGGCCCGCTCGTCGCGGGCGCATTGATGGAACAACTGGGCAGCAACGCGCTGGTCGGCGTGCTGGTCGTCTGCGTCGCGGCATTCGTCGCGGCGGCGCTGTGGGAACGTCGCGCCGCGTTGCAACGCGCGGTCTGACGCAGACGCTGGCACAGACATTCGTGCGCGGCGTCACACATCGGCGCACACGCACCGCCACGCGCCGGCAAAACGAAAACGGCCCGCGCAAAGCGGGCCGCCCTGTCCTGCCGGACTACGCGTTACGTGTCACGCAGCGATCCGTCACGCACCCCGCGCCGGCAGGATCTTGCCCGCACACGTGCCGAAGCCGACGCGATAGCCGTCGCCCTGGCACCATCCGGCGAGCGTCAGCTCGTCGCCGTCCTCGATGAATGCGCGGCTGCCGCCGCCGTCCAGCGCAACCGGCTCCTTGCCGTTCCACGTCAGTTCGAGCAGGCTGCCGAACGAATCCTTCGTCGGCCCGCTGATCGTGCCCGAACCCATCAGGTCGCCGACCCGCGTGTTGCAGCCCGCGACCGTGTGATGCGCGAGCTGCTGCGCCATCGTCCAGTACATGTGCTTGAAGTTGGTGCGGCAGATCGACGTCGCATGCGCCGCCCCTTCGGCGCGCAGCGTCACTTCGAGCGCGATGTCGAACGCATGCCTGCCCGCGTGCCGCAGATACGCGAGCGGCTGCGGCACCTGCTCCGGCTGCGCGGTGCGGAACGGTTCGAGCGTGTCGAGCGTGACGATCCACGGCGAAATCGTCGTCGCGAACGTCTTCGCGTTGAACGGGCCGAGCGGCACGTATTCCCACTGCTGGATGTCGCGCGCGCTCCAGTCGTTCAGCAGCACCATCCCGAAGATATGCGCTTCCGCGTCCTCGCACGCGATCGGCTCGCCGAGCGCGTTGCCCTTGCCGACGATGAAGCCCGTCTCCAGCTCGATGTCGAGCTTGCGGCACGCGCCGAACACCGGGCGCTCCTGGTCGGGCAGCTTCAGTTGCCCGTTCGGGCGCCGCACCGGCGTGCCGCTCACGACCACCGACGACGCGCGGCCGTTGTAGCCGATCGGCATCTCCGACCAGTTCGGCAGCAGCGCATTCTTCGGATCGCGGAACATCGAGCCGACGTTGGTCGCGTGCTCCTTCGACGAATAGAAATCGGTGTAGCCGGGGATCTCGACCGGCAGATGCAGCGTCGCGTCGCGCTGCGCGACGAGCACCTGCGCGCGCAGCGCCGCATCGTCACGCAGCCGCGCGTTGTCGCGCGAGAACAGGTCCGACAGCTGCACGCGCACGCTGCGCCATGCATCGCGGCCGAGCGCGATGAATGCGTTGAGCGTCGGCGCGGCGAACGCGTCGGCGCCGGCCGGCAGCGTCACGAGGCCCGCGCGCGCAAGCGCCGCGAGATCGACGATCTGGTCGCCGAGCGCGACGCCCGCACGGCGTGCCGCGTGCTTCGCATCGCTGAAGATCCCGAACGGCAGGTTCTGGATCGGGAAATCGCAGGCGGGATCGTTCGCCGTGTCGACCCAGCTCTTGCGGGCCGGGTCGAGCGTCGCGCGCCAGTCTTGGGTGTCGCTCATCGTTGCTCCGGGTTGAAGTGTTTCTTGATGCCTTGCCAGCATTCGAAGTAGTCCGCCTGCAGTTGCGCGGTGTCGAGCGCGTAGCGCGTCGGCCGGATCAGCGTGCGGGTCTCGAACATGAACGCCATCGTCGCGTCGACCTTGTGCGGCTTCGTCGTGTCGCTCGCGGACGCCTTCTCGAACGTGTCCGCGTCGGGCCCGTGGCCCGACATGCAGTTGTGCAGGCTCGCGCCGCCCGGCACGAAGCCTTCCGCCTTCGCGTCGTACACGCCGTGCACGAGCCCCATGAACTCGCTCGCGACGTTGCGGTGGAACCAGGGCGGACGGAACGTATCCTCGGCCGCGAGCCAGCGCGGCGGGAAGATCACGAAGTCGATCGTGTCGACGCCCGGCGTATCGCTCTGCGACTGCAGCACGAGGAAGATCGACGGATCGGGATGGTCGTAGCTGATCGAGCCGATCGTGTTGAACAGGCGCAGGTCGTATTTGTACGGCGCGTAGTTGCCGTGCCACGCAACGACGTCGAGCGGCGAATGGCCGATGTCCGCGCGCCACAGGCGGCCGTTCAGCTTCGCGATCAGCTCGAACGCGCCTTCGCGATCCTCGTACGCGGCCTGCGGCGTCAGGAAGTCGCGCGGGTTCGCGAGGCCGTTCGAGCCGATCGGGCCGAGGTCCGGCAGGCGCAGCTGCGCGCCGAAGTTTTCGCAGATGTAGCCGCGCGCGTCGCCGTCCGGCAGCGCGACGGAAAAACGTACGCCGCGCGGGATCACCGCGATCTCGAACGGCTCGACGTCGAGCCGGCCGAATTCGGTCGCGATGAACAGCCGCCCCTGCTGCGGCACGATCAGCAGTTCGCCGTCCGCGCTGTAGAAGAAGCGGTCCTGCATCGAGCGGTTCGCCGCGTACAGGTGGATCGCGCAGCCGTTCATCGCGGCCGCCGAGCCGTTGCCGGCCATCGTCACCAGAGCGTCGACGAAATCGGTCGGCTCGACCGGCATCGGCAGCGGATCCCAGCGCAGCTGGTTCGGCGGCGTCGGCGGCACGTCGGCCGAGTCGCCGAATTCCGACACGAGCCGCTGCGGGCCCGCGTACGGCTCGAACGGCCGATGCACGGCCGCCGGGCGGATGCGGTACAGCCACGAGCGGCGGTTGTGGCCGCGCGGCGCGGTAAACGCGGTGCCCGACAGCTGCTCCGCATACAGCCCGTACGGCGCGCGCTGCGGCGAGTTGCGGCCGTGCGGCAGCGCGCCGGGCAGCGCCTCGGTCGCGAATTCGTTCGCGAAACCGCTCAGGTAGCCGGCGGTCGCCGGTTTCGACAGGTCAAGCGTCATCGTTTCCTTTCTCCATCAATTCATCGCGGCATTCGGCGCGTGCGCACCGTTTCGCCGCGTCACACCAGCCAGCCCGAGGACGAACAGCGCAGAGCACAGCACCGGCACCGCGGCCGCGTGGAACAGCGCATCGTTCGACCAGTTGAGCGCAATCAGTTGTCCGCCGACGAGCGGCCCGAGCACCGAGCCGATCCGGCCGATGCCGAGGCTCCAGCCGATGCCCGTCGAGCGCAGCGACGTCGGGTAATACTGGCCCGCGAGCGCATTCACGGCCGGCTGCCCGCCGACCACGCAGAACCCGCCCGCGAACACGACGACCAGCAGCCACGGCAGCGCATGCGCGACCGAGCCGATCAGCCCCACCGACACGGCCGCGCACGCGAAGCACGCGAACAGCACGCGCACGAAGCCGTAGCGTTCGATGAACCAGCCGAGCGACAGCGTGCCGATCACGCCGCCCGTCTGCAGCACCGTGCCGACGATCACCGCCGTGCCCGGCGAATAGCCCGCATCGCGCATCACGGTCGGCAGCCAGTTCGACAGGAAGTACAGATCGATCAGGTTCATGAAGCTGATCGCCCACAGCAGCAGCGTGACCGGCAGGCGGCCGTGGCTGAACAGCTCGGCCACCGGCGCGCCGGTCGCGGCGCGCTCGCGCACGACGAGCCGCGTGTTCGCATCGATGCCGGCCTGCGGCGCGAAGCGCGCGAGCCAGTCGCGCGCCTGCGCGACACGCCCTTTCAGCACCAGGAACTGCAGCGACTCGGGCAGCCGCGCGACCATCGCGATCGTAAGCACGAGCGGCACCGCGCCGCCGACGAAGAACACCGAACGCCAGCCGAGCGCCGGAATCAGCGCGGCGCTGATGAAGCCGCCGAGCGCAGCGCCGAGCGTGAAGCCGCACGACACCATCATCATCCGCTTCACGCGATGCGCGGCCGGACTGAACTCGCCGACCAGCGCCATCGCGTTCGGCATGATGCAGCCGAGGCCGAGGCCCGTGACGAAGCGCAACGCCATCAGCACGGGAATCGAGCTTGCGAACGGCGTCACGAGCATCGTCACCGCGAAGAACAGCGTCGAGCCGATCAGCACCGGGCGCCGCCCGATCCGGTCGGCCAGCACCGACAGCCCGAGCGCGCCGAGCAGCATCCCGAACAGGCTCGCGCTGAACACCGGGCCGAGCGCCTGCTTCGGCACGCCCCATTCGGCGATCACGCTCGGCGCGACATAGCCCATCGCCTGTGCATCGAAACCGTCGATCACGAGGCACAGCCCGCACAACGCGAGCAGCATCCAGTGAAAGCCCGGGCGATGGGTCTCGTCGATCACGCGCTCGACTTCGAGCACGCGCGCGTCGGCCGGCGCCGCGCTCATTGCGCGACCTCGGCGGCCGGATGCACGGGCGGCGTCACGCCCTGGCGCGCGAGCGCCATCGCTTCGCGCAGCACGTCGGCGTCGCCGATCTGGTTCGCGAGCAGCAGGATCAGCTTCGCGTTGACGAGCTGGCTGTCGGCGTCGGACAGGTCGCGATGCATGTCGATCAGCGCTTCATAGAACGCGTCCGGATCGGCCAGGCGCGGGCGGGTGTCGAGTGAGGGCATGACGGAGTCTCCGGTGTTTTTTTCGTGTCCAATGCGGTATTCAGCGTGCGCAGGTCGCGCGCGCCAGTGCGTCGGCAAGCGCCTGACGGTCGAGCGTGCGCATCCGTGCACAGACATGCTGGTCGGGACGCAGCAGGTAGAACGTGCCGGGCTTCGCGTCATAGCGTTGCGCGGCGAAACTGCCGACGTCCTCCACGACGTCGATGCCGGCCACCGGCTGCGCGTGCCCGGCCGGCACGATGAGCACCGGCCGCACCGGCAGCGCGAGGCCTTCGACGGCCTGCGCGAGCGCGGCCGCGTCGCCCGGCAATCCGAACAGCACGCCGGTGAAGCCGCCGCGCAGGTACTGCAGCAGCCAGCCCGCCGCACCCTGCACACGCACCGGCGCATCGGCTGCCGCCGCGCCCGGCCGCATCGCGCATGCGAATGCGTCGCCGCCGCGGTCCGGCGTGTTCAGCGGCGAATCGGCCAGCACGGCCGGCACCGACAGGCGGCCGCTGTTCACGAGCTTGCGCGCGAATTCGCAATCGCGCGCGAGCTTCAGCGTCGCGTCGCGGAACACGCGCGACACCGGGCTTTTCGGCGTGATGAAGTCGGTCGAGCGCGTCGAGTTGCGGATGTTCTCGTCTGCCGCGAACTCGCGCTCGCTCGCATACGTATCGAGCAGGCGGTCGGCCGAGCGGCCGTCGAGCACGAGCTTCAGCTTCCACGCGAGGTTGTCCGCATCCTGCACGCCGCTGTTCGCGCCGCGCGCGCCGAACGGCGACACGCCGTGCGCGGAGTCGCCCGCGAACAGCACGCGGCCGTGACGGAACGACTCCATCCGCTGGCAGCGGAACGTATAGACGCTCACCCATTCGAGCTCGAACTCGGCGTCCGGCCCGAGCAGCGCGCGCACGCGCGGGATCACGCGCTCCGGCTGCTTCTCGGCGACGGGATCGGCGTCCCAGCCGAGCTGGAAGTCGATGCGCCACACGTTGTCTGGCTGGCGGTGCAGCAGCACCGACTGGTTCGGGTGGAACGGCGGATCGAACCAGAACCAGCGCTCGGTCGGAAACTCCGCCTTCATCTTCACGTCGGCGATCAGGAAGCGGTCCTTGAACGTACGGCCGTGGCTTTCGAGGCCCATCATCGTGCGCATCGGGCTGCGCGAGCCGTCGGCCGCGATCACGTATTGCGCGCGCAGCGTCGCGACGCCGTCCGGCGTCTCGATCGTCAGCACCGCATGCTCGGCCGATTGCTCGACGCCCGTCACCTTGTGCTTCCAGCGGATGTCGATGTTCGGCAGCTCGAACGCGCGATCGGCCAGATAGCCTTCGACGTAGTACTGCTGCAGGTTGATGAACGCGGGGCGCGCATGCCCTTCCTCGGGCAGCAGGTCGAATGCATACAGTTGCTCGTCCTGCAGGAACACCTTGCCGACGTGCCAGCTCACGCCCTTGTCGACGAAGCGCTCGCCGCAGCCGAGCCGGTCGAAGATCTCGAGCGTGCGCTTCGCGAAGCAGATCGCACGCGAGCCGGTGGACAGCGTGTCGTCGTCGTCGAGCAGCACGACGGGCACGCCCTGCTGCGCGAGGTCGATCGCGGCCGACAGGCCCACCGGGCCCGCGCCGACGACGATCACCGGGTGAACGGCCGCGTCATGCGCGCGCGGACGGTACTCGAACTTCAGCGTCTGGTAATCGATGCTCATGGTCGCCATCCGCTCCTCAACCCTGCCGTGCGCGCGCCGGCGCGCCTGTCGTCCCGCCCGTCGCCTGCCGGCGCTCCCGCCCGCCTTTCCTGTCAACCGCCACGTCTCGCTCCTTGCTTCCTGTTGATTCGCGAACGGCGCCGTCGAGCGGCGCCCGAATGCCGCATTTCTTGATCGGCGACAAATCCTGGATTTACGAATAGTAAAACCAATTACGAATAGTGAAATCAACGTAAACCCTAGGCGCGGGCTCGAGAACGGGATAACCATATGAGCGAAACGCCGAGCCGAGCGTGGCGCGCGCTGCTAATATCCAGATACGAGGCGGCCCGTTCGGCCGCCGTTTTTCCTTCATACGCCGATGATTCCGCCCACCATTCCCGAGCTGGTCGCCCGTGCCGGGCAACTGCCGTATCTGCGGGATCACCTCGCGCTTGCCGAAGGCGGCACCGCGAGCGCGAATCTGCCCGAGCGCACGCTCGGCAGCGCCTACGAACCGATCTACGACGTGACGATGCCCGGCGCGCCGCAATCGACGTCGTTCACCGACGCGATCGAGCGCTACGGCGACGAACTCGGCTTCCAGGCTGTTACGGTCGTCACCGGTGCCGCACACGATCCGGTCGACTCGGCCGTCGACGACCAGACGCTCGTCGCGATCGACCGCCTGTCGCGCGCGCTGCACGCGATCAACTTCTTCGGCGCGCAGCGCCACGGGCTGCTGTTCCTGCGCGTGCACGAACGGCTGCTCAAGAGCGTGAAGTACGACCACGGCAAGCATTTCTCGTCGGTGCTGCAGCGCTTCGGGCTGCCGACCGAACGGATCGTGATCGAGCTGCCGGCGGTCGCGGTCGCGCACAAGACCTTCCTCGGCTACCTGACGCGCAGCTACCAGCATCACGGCTTCAAGGTCGCGGACAAGCTGCCCGATCCGGGCCGCATCCTCGCGGTCGAATCGGACATGGCGCGACCCGACTACATCAAGATGGATGCGGGCATCGCGTTGCGCGACGGGATGGTCAAGGCGCTCGTCGCGTATGCGCAGCGCGTGCGGATTCCGCTGATCTTCGACGGTGTCGTCGACGAGACGCAGTGCGAGCTGCTGCGCCAGCACGACGTGCGGTTCATGCAGGGGCCAGCGTTCGCGAAGGTCGTGACGGCCTGAGCGGATGGGGGGCAGGCGCGCGCGGAGAGCGGCGCGCCGGATGCCGGATGCCTGTTGCGGGTGTTGTGCTGATTGCGGAATAGCGAGATCGGGTCGCGTGGCGCGACCCGCCGCCCGACGTCTGCGCGTCTGGTGCGTCTGGTGCGTCTGGTGCGTCTGCGCGTCTGCGCGTCTGCGCGTCTGCGCGTCTGCGCGTCTGCGCGTCTGCGCGTCTGCGCGTCTGCGCGTCTGCGCGTCTGCGCGTCTGCGCGTCTGCGCGTCTGCGCGTCTGCGCGTCTGCGCCGATGGTTACCGCTTACGCTCGTCCGCCATCGTCGTACTTGGGCAGATCGTCGTCGATCTCAATGCCCGGGAAACGATCCCCATACCAGACGTGCCACGCCGGGCGCAGCCGCGACGGCTCGTCGAGCGTCGCATAATTGATCTCGACCGTTTTCGGCGCGTCGCCAAGCCGGTATTCGAGCTGCGCGCCGCAACGGCCGCAGAAGCGCCGCTCGCCCCACGCGCTCGACGCGTAGACGGTCGGCTCGCCCTGCAGGTATTCGAACGCGTCGATCGGCACCGATGCCGATGCGACGACCGCCGCGCCGGTCGTGCGCTGACAGAGCCGGCAGTGGCAGAAGCCGGCATCGGTCGGAACGTGGGCGATACGGTAGCGGATCGCGCCGCACGCGCATCCGCCTTCCATTGATTCCGGGTGAGACATCGCAAACCTCGTCGTCGGGAAGCTGGCGAACGATGATGAGCGCGGTTCGACCGCAGCACAAGAGACGGCGGCAGCCCTCACCCGCTCCACCCTCTCTCACCAACCGGAGCCGAAACCGCTGCGGCGCGACGGCGATGGCCGCGCGCCGCGTTGCTCACGCCGTCTGCCCAAGCCGCTGCGCGAGCGCTTTCAGCTTCGGCCCGACCTGCGTACGGAACACGTCCTCGTTCATCGACGATGCGGGGCCGCTGCAGCTCAGGATCAGCCAGCGCCCCTCGCGCGGCTCGCGAAACGGCACGGCCGCCGCGTTCACGTCCATGTGCCACGCGTGAAACGAATAACAGCAACCGCCCGCCGAGAATTCGGCCACCGCATGCTGTGCGGCGGCGACGAGCGCATCTGCGTCGGCCGCGCCGCCGGCCGCGCGATGCAGTTCCGTATAAAGCGCGCGGCGCACGTCCTCCGGCTGCACGGCCAGGTACGCGCGCCCCATCGAACTCGTCAGCATCGACAGCCGCGAACCGGGCGCGAGCCCGAGCGTCAGCGCGGTCTCGCTGCGAATCGTTTCCAGATAGATCATGTCGAGCCCGTCGCGACAGCCGAGCGATACGGCCGCGCCGATCTCGCGCGCGAGCGCCTGCATGTGCGGCCGCGCGAGATCGATCGTCCCCGAGCCCGACAGCAGCGCGTAGCCGAGCGACAGCACGCCGGCGTCGAGCGCATACTTTCCGAGCGTCTCGTCGTAGCGCAGGTAGCCGAGCACCGTCAGCGTATAGGCCAGCCGGTTCACGGTCGCCTTCGGCAGCCCCGTGCGCTCCGCGAAGTCGCGGTTGCCGAGCATCGTCTCGCCGGGCCGGAATGCGCGCAGCAGGTCGAGCCCGCGCGCGAGCGCGACGACGAACTTGCGTTCGTCGATCGTGGTTTCGTCGATGGTTGAAAGTGTCATCTGGTGCTACACTGGGTTCGATTTGCAAAACATTGTTCCGCACAGCGGAACTTCAGTCAAGCGATCATTTGGCATGAGCCCGGCCAAACCGGGGACGACCGCAAAGCATGGGGTCCGCGTAAGCGCTGAAGCGCCAACGCGGACCGACAGGAGATGAGACGATGAGTGCTGCAACTTTTCATTGGGACGATCCGCTGCTGCTCGACCAGCAACTGACCGAGGAAGAGCGGATGGTGCGCGATGCCGCGCAGGCTTACGCGCAGGACAAGCTCGCGCCGCGCGTCACCGAAGCGTTCCGCCACGAACGCACCGACGCAGCCATCTTCCGCGAGATGGGTGAAGTCGGCCTGCTCGGCCCGACGATTCCGGAGGAATACGGCGGCCCCGGCCTCAATTACGTGAGCTACGGGCTGATCGCGCGCGAAGTCGAGCGCGTCGATTCGGGCTACCGGTCGATGATGTCCGTGCAGTCGTCGCTCGTGATGGTGCCGATTCACGAATTCGGCTCGGACGCGCAGAAGCAGAAATACCTGCCGAAGCTCGCGACCGGCGAATGGATCGGCTGCTTCGGGCTGACCGAGCCGAACCACGGCTCCGATCCGGGCAGCATGGTCACGCGCGCGAAGAAGGTGCCCGGCGGCTACTCGCTGTCCGGCGCGAAGATGTGGATCACGAATTCGCCGATCGCCGACGTGTTCGTCGTGTGGGCGAAGCTCGAAGAGAATGGCAAGGACGCGATCCGCGGCTTCATTCTCGAGAAGGGCTGGAAGGGCCTGTCCGCGCCCGCGATCCACGGCAAGGTCGGGCTGCGCGCATCGATCACCGGCGAGATCGTCCTCGACGAGGTGTTCGTGCCCGAAGAGAACCTGATGCCGAACGTGAGCGGCCTGCGCGGCCCGTTCACCTGCCTGAACTCGGCGCGCTACGGGATCGCATGGGGCGCGCTCGGCGCCGCCGAATCGTGCTGGCACACCGCGCGCCAGTACGTGCTCGACCGCCAGCAGTTCGGCCGGCCGCTTGCCGCGAACCAGTTGATCCAGAAGAAGCTCGCCGACATGCAGACCGAAATCACGCTCGGCCTGCAAGGCGTGCTGCGCCTCGGCCGGATGAAGGACGAAGGCACGGCGGCCGTCGAGATCACGTCGATCATGAAGCGCAATTCGTGCGGCAAGTCGCTCGACATCGCACGGCTCGCGCGCGACATGCTCGGCGGCAACGGCATCTCCGACGAATTCGGCGTCGCGCGCCACCTCGTGAATCTCGAAGTGGTCAACACGTACGAAGGCACGCACGACATCCACGCGCTGATCCTCGGCCGCGCGCAGACAGGCATCCAGGCATTCTTCTGATCGTCCGGATGCGGCGCGCCCGGCAGCGATGCCGCGTACGCGCAAAAAGATACGGCCCGCCCGGCATGACTGCCGGGCGGGCCGTTTTTCATCCGATATCGGATCCGCGATCCGGGCCGCCGGCCCGGTACCGCGTTCACGCGCCGATGCTTACTTGTTCGGCTGCGGCGTGAGGCGCAGATACGGACGCACCGCATTGAAGCCCTTCGGGAAACGCTTCTTCAGCTCTTCCGGATCCTGCAGCGACGGCACGATCACGACATCGTCGCCGTCCTTCCAGTTGCCGGGCGTCGCGACCTTGTAGTTGTCGGTCAGTTGCAGCGAGTCGATCACGCGCAGCACTTCGTCGAAGTTGCGGCCCGTGCTGGCCGGATAGGTGATGGTGAGCCGCACCTTCTTGTTCGGGTCGATCACGAACAGCGAGCGCACCGTCAGCGTTTCGTTCGCGTTCGGATGGATCATGTCGTACAGCTGCGAAACCTTGCGGTCCGCATCGGCAATGATCGGGAAGCCGACGACCGTCGACTGCGTTTCGTTGATGTCGTTGATCCAGCCCTTGTGCGATTCGACGCCGTCGACCGACAGCGCGATCACCTTCACGTTGCGTTTCTCGAATTCGCCCTTCAGTTTCGAGGTCAGCCCGAGTTCCGTCGTGCACACCGGCGTGTAGTCGGCCGGGTGGGAGAACAGGACGCCCCAGCTGTCGCCGAGCCACTCGTGAAACTTGATCGGGCCCAGGCTCGATTCCTGCTCGAAATCCGGTGCGATGTCGCCAAGACGCAGACTCATGATGTTCCCTCCTCGAACGATGCTGGTTGAAACCGCGCGCCGTATGGCACGGGACAGTCCATCAGCTTACGGGAAGCAATGGGCCGTGCGAACGATTATTCCGTTTGATATTCATACTTTTTTGTCATTTTTGCGCGGTGTCGCGGCAAGACGGCCGGCCACGTGGGAAACTTTTCACCTCGTTTGCCGCTCCGCCGATAATTACAAATCGTTTACCATGCGAACTTGCACTGCCGCCGTGCGTCTTCCCGGCTCGCCAGCAGGCAGGCGTTTCGCTACGATGTGAACCTGCAGCATGACAGCACGAAGGGAGTTGCAATGTCGGAAATCAACAAGGAGAAACTGATGTCGGATATCAAAACCGTTCTCGCGGACGCCGAAGACCTGCTCAAGCAAGCCGCCAGCAGCACGGGCGACCGTGCGGCCGAGCTGCGCGAGAAAGCCATGTCGCGCCTGAAGCAGGCCAAGGACAAGGCAGCCGACGTCCAGGTCGTGGTCGTCGAGAAAGGCAAGAAGGCCGCGCGCGCGACCGACGATTACGTGCACGAGCATCCGTGGACGTCGATCGGCGTTGCAGCCGGCGTCGGCGTGCTGATCGGTCTGCTGATCAACCGCAAGTAACGCGCGCTGCGCCGTTCCGTCCCGTGGGCCGCGTCGCGCGGCCTGCGGGCGTCGAAGCCGACCGGCGGTTGCCGCCGGCCGGCTTTGTCCTAGCTGCTCACTGCACGCGCAAGCACCTCACCCATGACGACAGACACCACCTCGCAGCCATCCGGCCAAGGACCGCTGCGCCGCCTCGTCGGCTCCGCGATCGGGCTTCTGCAAACGCGCCTCGAACTGGTGGGCATCGAGCTTGCCGAAGAGAAGGAACGCCTGATGGGCGTGCTGTTCCTCGGGCTCGCCGCAATGATGCTAGCGACGATGGCGCTCATGAGCCTGACCGTGCTCGTCGCGATCGCGTTCTGGGATACCTATCGCTGGCAATCGCTCGCAGCGATCACCGCGCTGTATGCCGCAGGCGGCATCGTGTGCGCGCTGAAGGCGCGCTCGGGCCTGCGCGACGCGCCGACCGTGTTCGAGGCGACGCTCGCCGAACTCGACAAAGACCGCGAACTGTTCCGCGGCAAGCCGTGAACGCAGTCGTGTTCACCCTTCCCACCTACTTCGCCGACGCGCCATGAGCCAGAACGTCACGGGCAATGCACACCGCCCCCATTCGTCGCGATCGCACTGGAGCGCATCGCAACATCGCGCGCTCCGCAAGGAATTGCTGATCCTGCGATCCGAAGTCGAGCGGCTCGAACTCGCGGCGGCCGCCGGCGAAATGCGCCAGGCCGTCACGCGCTTCAGCTGGCTCAAGGTATTCATCCCCGGCCTTTCCGGCAGCAAGTTCAGCCAGTCCGCAAAAAACCTGAACGCGAGCCTCGGCCACCTCGTCAACCAGTATCCGATGCTGAGTTCGCTCGCGTCGCTCGTGCTGGCGAAACCCGTTCGCTCGCTGCTGCGCGCGAGCGCGGGCCCCGCGCTGAAGTGGGGCACGCTCGGCTTCGCCGCATGGGAGGTCTACCGGATCTGGAAGCAGTCGCGCGACGAGCGCGAGCTCGACGCACACGACGACTGATACTCGGCGACCGGCGCGCACGGCCATGCGCCGTTGCGCGCCCTTCGTGCGAATTCAGCGCACGCCCCAGCAAGCAGCACCCTGTGCGTCGGCGCCATCCCGTCGTGCATTGCCCTTCGTCCCGTCCGAACGCAGCGTGAAGGCGCCGCACGCATCGTCGTGCATCGGGCCCGTGTCGAGCGGGCTTGCTTCCAGCTCGTAGGTTACCGGCGAGTCGTCGCCGTCCGGCCGCCTGAGCGTCAATCGATAAACGACCCGCCCGTCCGGCGGCGCCTGCGCGAGCGCGTCCGGCAGCGCCGGAGGCGGCGCACCGTCCAGCGTTTCGAGATATTGGGCCGCCCGATACAGCGCGGACACCGCCGACGCGCGGTGAACGCGCACGACATGCTCGCGATACGACGGGATGCCCCATCCGGCCAGCACCGCGACGATCGCGAGCACGATCATCAGCTCGAGCAGCGTGAATCCCGCCGATCGGTCCACGGACGCGGAACCGTTCATCGAAGCCCCGCCGCGACGCGCCGCCAGCGCAGCGCGACGATGCGTCCGTCGCGTATTGCAACCTGGTGTTGCAGCCAGACGGCGCTCGACGTGTGCGCGCCAACACCACGCGCGGTGACGACGTAAGCGCGGCCGCCGATCGGCCCTGCCCCGCGCCACGCCTCGATCAGGCATCGCGGCGGCTGCGCGGCCATCGGCCATCCGGCGAACGGCGCGAACGCTTCGGCGGCCGCCATCGCCGGCATGCGCCGCCACGCGTCGGGCTCCGCGCGCGATTCGCCTTCGTTCACGTAGGGTGCCGAGCCACGGAGCAATCGCGCGGTGCACGCCGCAAGCGCGGCATCAGCCGCGTGGAATGCGATCAGCCGATCCGACAACGCACGCGTACGGCGCGATTCCGTCAGCGCGGATTCGAACCACGTGCCTGTCAGTGCCGCAACGGCGGCACTGACCGCAATCACAGCGGGCAATGCAAGGCCCGCGTCGCGACGCCAATCGCGACCGGCCGACCGGAAACGTATGCGCGGCTCGCGCCGGTTCGTTGCCATGGCTCCCGTGCGCGCGGCCTGGCTCGGTTCTTCACCGTTTGCCACAATGCGCCCATGCATGTCGCCGGCCGCAACGCATCGCGATATCTCCCGCGCGTATCGTCCTGCTTCGCTCATCGCAACACCTCGCGTGCGTGCGTTGCGTCGCGCAACGTATCGTCGAATGCGATCGCTGCATTCCTCAACGCGACGACACGATGCAGCGTCAAACGTGCATGGCCGTCCTGTGCAACCGCAGCGCGACCGTCGCAATCGACGTGACGGGCCGGCTCGCGCATCGGTTCGCCGCGCGCCCGCACGCAGACATGCACGGCCACGACATCGCGCCAGTCGTCGACACGCATTGCATCGGCATCGACGAACTGCATGCCACCGCGGCGAAGATAGCGCGCACGCAACTGATCGATGCCCGACACGACCGGCTGTGGCGTGCCTGGACGGCCGTTTCCTTCGCAGTACAGTTCGGGCTCGCCCGTCGACGGGCTGACGTGCGCATCGAAGCGGTTCTCCACCGGAGCCCGTTCGCCGGACACGCCGACACCCTGCCCGAGGCAATCCGACACCTGGCCGCTCACCGTCGGCCACGTCGACACGGCATCGCCGACATACCGGATCAGCAGTGCGTCCGATGAAGCGCGCGCAGGTTCGCACCGCACCTGCGCACCGTCGCCGCGCACGCGCGCCATCGAACAACCGAACACAGGCGGCAACGATGACGCGCCTTCGGCATCGAGCGGCCGGAATCCCGCCATCTGGAGCTGCTGGCCGATCAGCATCAGCGCGGTGCCGGCTGCATCGCGCATCCGGAACCCGTCTTCCGCGCGCCGCTGCGCAACGCGCTGCGCGTGATACAGCGCACCGGCTGCCGCCAGCACGAGGAGACCGACGGTCATCGCGATCAGCACTTCGAGCAGCGTATGCGCACGCATGCGGCAATCAGCGTTCATCTGCACCAGCCTCCCGAAACGGAATCCGGACGCAAGACGGCGGCTGCGCCGATGCACCTGCACCTTCGCATCGCGGCGAAACCGCTGCATTGCCGCCTCTCCAGCCGACAATCGCGTACCGGACGCCGGCCGGCTCGTCGTCGAGCGTCATCGCACCGCCGGGCAACGATGCAGCCGCCAGCGCCGCGAGACCGTCGTCGGCTCCTGCGCCGGCGCGCGGGCGCTCGATACGCGCATCGGCCAGCCACAGCGCGCGTTCACGCCAGATCGTCGCCCGCTGCGTGCGCGCCATCGCAAGCTGGCTGCCGGCCACCGCCAGCATCACGGTCGCGAGCAGCGCGACGGCCAGCATCGCCTCGATCAGCGACGTGCCGCGCATTGCGTTGCGCATGGTCATCACGCCGCGTCGCAACGGCCGGCGACAACGCGCGCGCGGCCGCCCGCCGCAATCCGCACGCAACGCGAAGCGTGTGCGTCGTCGGCTCCGGACGGGTCGCGGCGCGGACGCAATTCGAAACGCCGGATTCCGCCGATCGCCTGGCCGACCGGCGGTGCGAAAGCCAGATCGTGCGCGGCGCCCGCGACGGCCACTTCGGCATCGCGCGGATAGCGCCGCAGCACGCGCGACTGCCCGTCGAATTGCCCGCTGACGAGCCAGTCGCACGACCATTCGGCTGGATCGCACCGCTCGCCGGCACGCAAACAGGCGCCGTCGTTCCCGGCCCGGCACAGCGTGACGCGCACGCCGAGACGCGTCGCCTCGGTACGTGCGAACGACAGCGCCCCGAGCAACGCAAGCGAGCGCGCGTCCACGCGTTCGCGTATGCGCCACTGGTCGAACGCGGGCGCCGCATGGAGCGCGAGCCCGGCCACCAGCGCGATAACGACCATCAGCTCGACGAGCGTGAACCCGCCCGAGCGTCGCACCACGTTTTTCAAGGATGGATAGCGCAGTCCCATCGCAGTCGTCCTCCGCCAAGGTGATGCGACGACTGTAGCGACGTATGCGGACGCACGCCATTTGCCGAACGGCCGACTGGCGACATGCGATCGCGACCGACACAATCGGCGCGAACTGAACCAACGGAGAAGACGATGAACGGACGCAGCGCGTCAGCGCTTACGCGGAGTCTTGGCGGGAGAGGCGCGACGGAACTCTTCGATCACGTCGGCAAATTCGGAAACGTCCTCGAACCGGCGATACACCGATGCGAAGCGGACATAAGCAATCGTATCGAGGCCGAGCAACTCGTTCATCACGAGTTCGCCGAGCTTCTCGCTACGCACTTCACGCTCGCCTGTCGCGAGCAGTTGATATTCGATGCGGGCGACCGCCGCGTCGATCGCGTCGGCAGCAACCGGCCGCTTGCGCAGCGCGAGTTGCATGCTGGCGACGATCTTGCGACGGTCGAATTCCGTACGGCTGCCGTCCTTCTTCACGACGAACGGCAGGGACAGCTCGACCCGCTCGTACGTCGTGAAGCGCTTGTCGCAAGCCGAGCAGCGACGGCGCCGCCGAATCGCGGCGCCATCTTCGGACACGCGCGAGTCAACGACCTGCGTGTCGTCATGCCGGCAGAACGGGCAGCGCATCGTCGATCAGCGATAGACCGGGAAACGCTTGGTCAGCTCGGCGACCTGCGCACGCACGCGCTCGATCGTCGCTGCATCTTCCGGGTTGTCCAGCACGTCGGCGATCAGGTTGCCCACCTGCTCCGCTTCCGCCGGCCCGAAGCCGCGCGTCGTCATCGCCGGCGAACCCAGGCGCACGCCGCTCGTCACGAACGGCTTTTCCGGGTCGTTCGGGATCGCGTTCTTGTTCACCGTGATGTGCGCCGCACCCAGCGCCGCTTCCGCTGCCTTGCCCGTGATGTTCTTCGCGCGCAGGTCGACCAGCATCACGTGACTTTCCGTACGGCCCGACACGATCCGCAGCCCGCGCTTCACCAGCGTTTCAGCCAGCACGCGCGCGTTCTCGACCACCTTTTCCTGGTATGCCTTGAATTCCGGCGACAGCGCTTCCTTGAACGCCACCGCCTTCGCCGCGATCACGTGCATCAGCGGGCCGCCCTGGATGCCCGGGAAGATCGCCGAGTTGATCGGCTTCTCGTACTCGGACTTCATCAGGATCACGCCGCCGCGCGGGCCGCGCAGGCTCTTGTGCGTCGTCGTCGTCACGAAATCAGCGTGCGGCACCGGGTTCGGGTACACGCCGGCCGCGATCAGGCCCGCGTAGTGCGCCATGTCGACCATCAGGTACGCGCCCACCGACTTCGCGATCTTAGCCAGACGTTCGAAATCGATCTTCAGCGAGAACGCCGACGCGCCCGCGATGATCAGCTTCGGCTTGTGTTCCTGCGCGAGCTTCTCGGCCGCTTCGTAGTCGATGTCTTCGTTCTCGTTCAGGCCGTAGCTCACCACGTTGAACCACTTGCCCGACATGTTCACCGGCGAGCCGTGCGTCAGGTGGCCGCCGTGCGCGAGGCTCATGCCCATGATCGTGTCGCCCGGCTTGAGCATCGCGAAGAACACGCCCTGGTTCGCCTGCGAACCCGAGTTCGGCTGCACGTTCGCGGCTTCCGCGCCGAACAGCTGCTTCACGCGGTCGATCGCCAGCTGCTCGACCACGTCGACGTACTCGCAGCCGCCGTAGTAGCGCTTGCCCGGATAACCTTCCGCGTACTTGTTCGTGAGCTGCGAGCCCTGCGCGGCCATCACGGCCGGGCTCGTGTAGTTTTCCGACGCGATCAGCTCGATGTGATCTTCCTGGCGGCGGTTTTCCTGCTCGATCGCTGCAAAGACTTCGGGATCGACGTTCGCGATGGTGCTTTGGGCTCTGTCAAACATACGGTTTCCGTTAAGTGTGTACAGGTTGACCGGGGTGGCCGAGTACGGTGCGCTGCTGGCGGGACCAGCTCGACGTGGCGGAAGAATCCGGATGACGCGAGGCAGGACAGCCACCGGCGATGCACGCGACGGCGCACAACGGCTGCCCAGGCGAACGGCAAAAACGGCGCCCCGCGCTTCACGGTGGGATGCTCCACCTTGAACCCGAAGGGTTCTATCGCCAGTCACGCAGGGGTGATGAGCGCGTTAGTGTATTGGATGCGTCATGAATAGGCAACCGCACGGCAGCGCGCCGGGAGCAATTGGGGCCAGACTCTACGCGCCCGTGCCGAAACGCTTTGCCGCCTTGCCGCGGTGCGGCAATCTCAGTAGGCTTGCGGGATATCACCCGCTACTTTGTTATCGACCAGGAGCAGCAATGATCGTGTTCGTCACAGGCGCGTCCGCCGGCTTCGGCGCCGCCATCGCCCGTGCCTTCGTCAAAGGAGGCCACCGCGTCGTCGCGACCGCGCGTCGCAAGGATCGTCTCGATGCGCTCGCCGCCGAGCTCGGCGATGCCCTTCTGCCGCTCGAGCTCGACGTGCGCGACCGCGCGGCCGTCGAAGCCGTGCCGGCCGCCCTTCCCGCCGAATTCGCGGCGCTCGACGTGCTCGTCAACAACGCCGGCCTCGCGCTTGGCGTCGAGCCGGCCCACAAGGCCAGCCTCGACGAATGGCAGACCATGATCGACACGAACTGCTCGGGCCTGGTGACCGTCACGCACGCGCTGCTGCCCGGCATGATCGAGCGCGGCCGCGGCCATATCTTCAATCTCGGTTCGGTTGCCGGCACCTATCCGTATCCGGGCGGGAACGTATACGGCGCAACCAAGGCTTTTGTCCGACAATTCAGCCTGAACCTGCGCGCCGACCTGATCGGCACGCCGTTGCGCGTGACCGACATCGAGCCGGGCCTGTGCGGCGGCACGGAATTCTCGAACGTCCGCTTCCGCGGCGACGACGCAAAGGCGGCGAACGTGTACCAGAACGTCCAGCCGCTCACGTCCGAGGACATCGCCGACACGATCTACTGGATCGCGACGCGCCCGGCACACGTGAACATCAACACGATCGAGATGATGCCGGTCGCCCAGGCGCCGGCGGGCCTCACGATCCATCGCGGCTGACCCATCGCGCGCAGCTGCGGCCGGCCTCCGGCCGGCCCGCGGTGTGCCGCGTCGTACTACATTCCGTTACGAAACGGTTACGAATCCGGTTCCTGCGTTCCGGTAGAATGCGCGCCATGACTCAGCCTACCCGCTCCCCGGAAGGGCGTTCCGGCTTTACCTGGCCGGTGCGCGTGTACTACGAGGATACCGATGCAGGCGGCATCGTCTTCTATGCCAACTACCTGAAGTTCTTCGAGCGCGCCCGCACCGAGTGGCTGCGCGCATGCGGCATCGACCAGCGTCGGCTCGCCGACGACACCGGCGCGATCTTCATCGTCCGCAGCACGTCGCTCGACTACCGCGCACCGGCGCGACTCGACGACACGCTGGCGATCACGAGCCGGCCCGGACGCATCGGCCGCGCATCGGTGGAATTCACGCAGGAAGCCTGGTGTGGCGACACGCTGCTCGTGGCCGGACATATCCGCCTCGGCTGCGTCGACCGTAACGGTATCCGGCCCGCGGCCATCCCGCCGGCCGTGCTCGACGCGCTGCACCGCGGGCCCGTCATCGATACCGGGCAGACTGTATTGTCAACGAAGCTCGCATGAGCGCCGTTTAGACAAAGCCTATGAACTTGCCTTCCTGATTCGATACTAAGCAAGGTTCGGCGCCAGGCTCGGCCGGCGCGCCGCGCCGCACGCATACCGGGCGCCCCGAAGGGACGTTACTCAAACCTCTATGAACACTTCTCAAGACCTGTCGATCATTTCCCTCGTCCTCAACGCGAGCGTGCTGGCCCAGGCCGTGATGGGGCTGCTGTTGCTGCTGTCGCTGATGTCGTGGACCTTCATCTTCCGCAAGTGGTTTGCGATCCGCCGCGCACGCGCGCAGACCGAACGCTTCGAGAGGGATTTCTGGTCGGGCGGCGACCTGCAGGCGCTGTACCAGAGTGCGGCCAACAACCGCCACACGATCGGCGCGCTCGAGCGGATCTTCGAATCGGGCATGCGCGAATTCCTGAAGGCGAAGGAAAAGCGCCTCAGCGATCCGGGCCTCGTGCTCGACGGTGCACGCCGCGCGATGCGCGCGTCGTTCCAGCGTGAAATGGACGTGCTCGAAGCGAACCTCGCGTTCCTCGCATCGGTCGGTTCGGTCAGCCCGTACATCGGCCTGTTCGGCACGGTCTGGGGGATCATGAACTCGTTCCGCGGCCTCGCGAACGTGCAGCAGGCCACGCTCGCGAACGTCGCGCCGGGCATCGCCGAGGCGCTCGTCGCCACAGCGATCGGCCTGTTCGCCGCGATTCCGGCGGTGGTCGCGTACAACCGCTACGCGCACGACATCGACCGCCTCGCGATCCGCTTCGAGACCTTCATCGAAGAGTTCTCGAACATCCTGCAGCGTCAGGCCCAGTAAGGAGCTCGCCATGGCAGGAAGTCCCATCCGATCCAGCATGCGCGGCGGCCGCTCGCGCCGCGCAATGGCCGACATCAACGTCGTGCCGTACATCGACGTGATGCTGGTGCTGCTCGTGATCTTCATGGTCACCGCACCGCTCGTCGCCCCGTCGATCATCAACCTGCCGACCGTCGGCAATGCCGCGCCGCAGGAGCAGACGCCGCCCGTCGTCGTCAACATCAAGGCCGACCGCACGATGAGCGTCAAGTACAAGGGCGACTCGGGCGCGACCCAGGAAGACACGATGACGAAGGCCGAGCTCGACGGCTTCATCTCGGCCCGGCAGGCCGATCATCCCGACCAGCCGGTCGTGATCGCAGCCGACAAGACCGTGCAGTACGATGCGGTCATGACCGTGATGTCGGATCTGAAGGCGCGCGGCGTCAAGCGCGTCGGCCTCCTCGTCAAATCGCAATGAACCGGCAGCAATCCCTGCGCAGCACCGGCTATCCGCCTCGGCCACCTCGCGAGCGCGGCACCTGGCGTGCATTCGCGCTCGCCGCGCTGATGCACGTGCTGCTCGCGCTGTTTCTCTATCACGGCGTGCAGTGGCAGAACAGCACGCCGGCCGGCGCCGAAGCCGAGCTGTGGACCGAAGTGCCCGACGTCGCCGCGCCGCGACCTGTCGTGACGCCGCCCGCGAAGGTCGCGCCGCCCCCTCCCCCGGTGCGCGACGAACAGGCCGACATCGCGCTGCAGCAGAAGAAGCGGCAGCAGGAAGCAGCCGCGCGCGAAGCGCTGCTCGAGCAGCAGCGCCGCGCCCAGCAACTGAAGGCCCAGCAGGAAGAGGACGCCCGGCGCGCGCAGCTCGCGGCACAGCAGGCTGCCGCGCTCGCCGCGCAGAAGGCCGCGGAACGCGACAGGCAGAAGCAGGCCGACAAGCTCAAGCAACAGCAGCTCGCCGAGCAGCAAAAGCTCGAACAGCAGAAACTCCAGCAGCAGAAGCAGGCGCAGCTCGAAGCGCAGCAGGCGGCGAAGGCGAAGTCCGACGCGGCCGCGAAGGCGAAGGCGGAAGCCCAGGCCAAGGCGAAGGCCGAAGCCACGGCGCGCGCAAAGGCCGATGCGGCGGCGAAGGCGAAGCTCGACCGCGAACGCAGCGCGCGTCTCGCTCAGATGCAGGGCCTGTCCGGCGCCGGCGAAGGCGGCGGCGAAGGCCTTGCGAAGAGCGGCACGGGCACGGGCTCCGGCGGCAACGCCGCATCGCCCGGCTATGCCGACAAGGTGCGCCGCCGCGTCAAGCCGAACATCGTTTGGGGCGGCGAGCGAGCAGGCCTGACCACCGTCGTCAAGATTCGGTGCACGCCGTCCGGTGACGTATTGAGCGCATCGGTCTCCCGCTCCAGCGGGAATTCGGGGTGGGATCAAGCCGTGGTCAATGCGATCCAGGCATCGGTCCCGTTGCCGCCCGATTCTAACGGTCGTACCCCGTCGGACATTACGATTACCTTCAAGGCGGCGGAGTGAAAGGAAATACGCTTACACTCCGGGCGTCGCTGTCGGACGGGAACGAATCGGGTATTTTTACTGTCTCTCTGCGGTTGCGCAGCGATCCAAGTCATACGGGAAGCAAGAAGCATGAGTTTGATGACAAAACTAGGTTTCAGGGCACTCGTGGCCTCGTGTCTGATTGCGGCGGGCAGCGCCGCTAACGCCCAGGTCAACGTGTTGATCACCGGTGTCGGTTCGACCCAGTTCCCCATTGCCACCGCGAATTTCGCGAACGAGGCGGGCCTGCCGCAGCAGGTCACGTCGATCGTCCGCGCCGACCTCGCCCGCAGCGGCAAATTCACCAACATCGACGCGGGCAGCACGCCCGTGCCCGAGACCGCCTCGGTCGATCTCGGCGCATGGAAGGCCAAGGGCGCGAATGCGTTCGTCGCCGGCAGCGTGAACCGCGACGCGAACGGCCAGTACAAGGTCAACTTCATCCTGTACGACACCGTGAAGCAGCAAAGCCTCGGCGGCCTGTCGCTGACGGCACCAAACGACGGCTCGCTGCGCAAGGTCGGTCATCAGATCGCCGACTACATCTACCAGAAGCTGCTCGGCACGCGTGGCGTCTTCGCCACGCGCCTGTCGTACGTGGTCAAGATCGGCAACAAGTACAAGCTGCAGGTCTCCGATTCCGACGGACAGAATGCGATCAGCGCACTGACGAGCACCGAGCCGATCATCTCGCCGGCCTGGTCGCCGAACGGCACGAAGGTCGCGTACGTGTCGTTCGAGCGCAAGAAGCCGATCGTCTACATCCACGACCTGCCGACCGGCCGCCGATACATCGTCTCGGACCAGAAGGGCAACAACAGCGCACCGGCATGGTCGCCGGACAGCAACACGCTCGCCGTCGCGCTGTCGCTGACCGGCAACACGCAAATCTATACGGTCAATGCGAACGGCGGCGGCCTGCGCCGTCTCACGCAGAGCAGCTCGATCGACACCGAGCCGTACTACTCGCCGGACGGCCGCTGGATCTACTTCACGAGCGATCGCGGCGGCGCGCCGCAGATCTACCGGATGCCAGCACAGGGCGAAAGCGCCGGTGCCGCGCAGCGCGTGACCTTTACCGGCAGCTACAACACGAGCCCGCGTGTGAGCCCGGACGGCAAGCTGCTCGCCTACATCTCCCGCACCGGTGGGGGCTTCAAGCTGTACGTTCAGGATCTGCAATCCGGCGCGGCGAACGCCATCACGAATACGAATCACGACGAATCGCCGAGCTTCGCGGCAAACGGCCAGTACCTTCTGTACGCTACCCAGTCGGGTGGTCGCAACGTTCTGGCTGCAGTGCCCTCCGACGGCAGCGCGCCGCCACAGATCCTGTCCGTCCAGGGCGGCTCCGTTCGTGAGCCGTCTTGGGGGCCCTTCATGCAATGACCACAAGGAGAGTAACCATGATGTCGAATAAAGCTCGTCTGGCTCTGGCCGTGATGATGATCAGCGCGCTCGCAGCGTGCAAATCGGGCGTGAAGCTCGACGACAAGGCAAACGCGGGTGCAGTCAGCACGCAACCGAGCGCCGACAACGTCGCGCAAGTGAACGTCGATCCGCTGAACGACCCGAACAGCCCGCTCGCGAAGCGCAGCATCTACTTCGACTTCGACAGCTATTCGGTGAAGGACGAGTACCAGCCGCTGATGCAGCAGCACGCTCAGTACCTGAAGAGCCATCCGCAGCGCCACGTGCTGATCCAGGGCAACACCGACGAACGCGGCACGAGCGAGTACAACCTCGCACTGGGCCAGAAGCGTGCGGAAGCCGTCCGCCGCGCGATGGCGCTGCTCGGCGTGAACGATTCGCAGATGGAAGCCGTGAGCCTCGGCAAGGAAAAGCCGCAGGCAACGGGTCACGACGAAGCGTCGTGGGCGCAGAACCGTCGCGCAGACCTCGTCTACCAACAGTAAGTAACGGAAGAATCGCCGTATGACGCATCGTGTATCCTGGCTGCGCGTTGCCGCAGCATTCTGCGTCGCCGGCGCGGCGTGGTCGGCCGCGCCGGCGCACGCCGGCGTGTTCGACGACAACGAAGCGCGCCGCGCCGTGCTCGACCTGCGCAGCAAGACCGACAACCTGGCGAGCCAGTTGTCCGCCGCCCAGCGTACGATCCTCGATCAATCCGGCCGTCTCGACCAGCTGAACCAGCAGGTCGCGACGCTGCGCGGCGAGAACGAGGACCTGACGAACCGGCTGACGACGCTCGAGCGGCAGCAGAAGGAGTACTACCAGGATCTCGACACGCGGCTCAAGAAGTTCGAGCCGCAGCAGGCGACGATCGACGGTGTCGAAGGCACCGTGCAGCCGGGTGAAACGGATGCGCTCAACGCGGCGCAGCAGCAGTTCCGCAACGGCAACTTCAAGGCGGCGGCGGCTTCGTTCCGCAGCTTCATCGCGAAGTATCCGCAGAGCCCCCACCAGCCGACCGCGCAGTACTGGCTCGGCAACGCGCAATACGCGCTGCGCGACTACCGCGGTTCGACGGCGACGTGGCAAGGGATCGTCAGCAAGTACCCGCAACACCCGCGCGCGGCCGACGCCCTCGTGGCGATCGGTACGAACCAGCTCGAACAAGGCCAGAAGGCGGCCGCGAAGAAGACGTTCGAGCAGGTGGTGTCGCAGTACGCCGGGTCGAACGCGGCGCAGACGGCGCAGGGCAAGCTCGAAACGATCAAATAATTATCGTGGCGGATTGTTGACTCACCGAAAATCCGTCGCTATAATCTTTTGCTCTTCGGGTCGCAAGCAAGCCGCATCAGCTACAGCCTGAAGCCGTTTTTCTCGTTCTCGAGCAGTTTTTGAGGACGTGGGGTGGTAACTCAGTTGGTTAGAGTATCTGACTTTTAATCAGAGAGTCGAGGGTTCGAGTCCCTCCCACCCTACCATCTATCTTTTCGATAGTTGCAATTGAAGCCTCCCGCGTGGAGGCTTTTTTGCGTCTGCCTCTTGCCGTGTCGGGCTCGAAATTTCCACTTCGTATCCGATTGTGCGCGCAAGCATCCGGCATCCTCGTCCACCGTCGCCCCGGCGCATACAACCGCACAATCCCCGCTCGCAAGTCAGCGCACGCTCACGTCACGCAGCACCGCACCGTATCCCGCGTACAGATTGCCTTCAGGCAACAACTGCCGCTGCGCGAGTTGTCGATGCACGACCGGCAGGTTATGAAACGGCATCCGCATGTACAGGTGATGTTCGATATGGAAATGGATCGCGTGCGGCCCGAACAGGAACGTCTGCCACGAACGCCGGACGATCGTGCGCGCGTTGCGGCTCTGGTCGTCGCAAGCCGGCAGCCCCGCGTGCTCGAAGATCGCCCGGACCTGCCCGGCGAGCGGCAACAGCGTGACGGACGGCACGACCCACAACCCGATGTACAACAGCGGATGTCCGGCCAGTGCGAGCGCACCGAACAACAAGCCGTTGCCGGCCAGCATCGACGCGACTTCCCACGCCGCATACGCGCGTGATTTCCGGACCGTCGGCAACGCATGCGCAAACTCGCCGCGCACGAGCTTCACGACGCTCGTCACGTAGCCGATCCCGCATGCGTACGCGAGCAGGCGGCCGATCAGCCGGCCGCGCGTCACCGGATAGTCGTGCACGCCGAACAGCAGCGCGACGGGATCGTCAGGCTGCATCGGCGCGCGATGATGCTTCAGATGCCCCGCACGATACGTGCGCAGCGACAGCCACAGCGGGCCGGCCGCGAACAACTGGCCCAGCACGTCGTTGACGCGCCGGTTCCGTGCCAGCAACCCGTGCGCGCCTTCGTGCATCATGACCGCGAGCGCAAGCTGGCTGCGCGCGATCACGACCGCGGCAAATGCGTATACGAGCGGATGCGGGAACGCGATCGCCATCGCGAACGCCCCGGCAATCATCAGCCAGTCGCCTGCCAGCGCAGCGCCGACACGTGGCGCGCTCACGCGAAACAGCGCGGGATCGGGCACGAACAACGCAAGCTCGGCGTTCGGCCCGGCGTGATGAACATGGGCATCCGTCGTCACGCGAGCCTCCTGCGCAGCGAACGCCGCTCGACCCACAGCGCGCCGACCATCGCGAGCGCGACACCGCCTAATACGTCGGCGACCGTATGCTGCTTGAGCGTGAGCGTCGACGCACAGATCAGCAGACCGATCGCCGTCGCCACGAACCGATGCCGGCTCCAGCGCCGGTCCGTCAGCATCCGGCACGCAAGACACGTCACCGCGACATGCAGGCTCGGAAAACCGTTGGCCGCGAGATCGAGCTGCCACATGCGCGCGAGACGGTCGCGCACGAACGTATTGCCGATCTCCGCGACGTCGGGCCGCGGCACGGCTTCCGGAAACAGCATGAAGCAGACGACACCGAGCACGAATGCGATCAGCACGGCCTCCTTGAACGCGGCGAACGCGGGCGGCCGTGCATACGCGGCGAGCGCAATCACGAACGGAAAGAAGCCGACATAGACGAACCACGACCATGCGATGAACGGAATCCGCGCATCGATCGGCGTGGCGAACACGTAGCGCGGCGTGACGCTGCGCTCCAGCAGAAAGAAGATCGCGAGGCCCGCGGTCATGCCGAACGTCGCGGCCAGCATCTGCCGGATATCGGGTCGACGATCGTCACGAAGCAGCATCGTGTTCATCGCGGCGCCGGCGCCTCGCATCGGGGATCCGCATCGGCCGTCCGTGCATGCGGCCGCAGCGCGAGGATGCGCGACGTCCACGCATCCACGCGCGCACACGCGTGCTCGCGGCCGGCGATCGTTCCCGCTCGCGTACCCGGATTGCGCATCAGGTCCGCTGCGGCCTGCCCGACCTCCTGCCGGAACGCGGCCGCATCGCCGCGCCACGTGACGATGCGATGCACGAGCTGCAGCCGTGCCGCGCGCGCGGCATTGCTCGCCTGCTCGGGCTGATCGGTCAGCACGAGCAGGATCGGGCGGCGATATACGCGCGCGATCGACAGCGCGGCCATTCCGGGTGCGGACACGATCAGCGGCGCGTGCGCGGCACGCATCGCCCAGTCGGTATCGACACCGGTCCAGCCGTCGTGCCCGGCGTAACCCTCGCCCACGCGGTGCGCGGCGAGCCCCGCGTCGCGCATGCCGGCCGACAGCGCATCGGCGAGCGCGACATCGCGAAAGTGCGGATTCAGATAAACGGCGGCGACAGCCGGCTCCGAAGCCGGCAGTTCGGCGACGACCGGCACCGGCGTCGGCAACCTGCAATGCTCGCGCGATCGCTGCGCATCGCCGGTCACCTCGTACGCAAAATCGTGCTCGATGCAGCACCGCGCCGAATCGATCTGCCAGTCGACGATCCGCGCAAACGCACGCGCCAGCGCACGCGGCAGCCGCGCATCGAAATTCGCGGTCAACGCGCGGCGCAGGCTGCCGCCATACACATGAACGATACGGCGCCGCCAGCCCGGTATCGCGCCCATGAACAGCAGCGCCGGATGAAACGAGTCGTTGATCACGAGATCGGCATCGCGAACGAGCGATCGCAGCCGCGCGATGTCGCGCAACATGCGCGTCGGCCTGAACACGTAATGCGCGACGTTGCGATCGGTCGCGTCGCGCAGCATGTTCTGCCGTGCGTCGAACTGCACCGCGTAGTGACGGGACAGCACGGGCGCGTCGATGCCGAACGCGGACAGGAATGCCTGCCCCGCATCGGACGTCGTCAGCACGTCGACCTGCACGCCGGCCGTGCGCAACGCATGCACGAGCAGTTGCGCGCGCATCAGATGGCCGCGCGCGTCGGCCGTCGCGAGATAGACGATCCGCGGCATCATGCCCGCGGGCGAAGCGACTGGATCCAGCCGGCCGCGTACATCGCCAGCGCCCCCGTCACGCCGAAACCGGCGTCGATCGCGCGGATCTCGTCCAGCAACGCGGCGAGATGCGCCGCCTCGGACGGCGCGACGAGACGGCGCAGCGTGTCCGAACAGAGCCGGACGTGCCGCGTCTCGTCGGCGAGCACGCGCGCGAGCAGCGGATACAGCGGATGCGCGTCGCCGATCGTCGCGCAGTGACGCGCGAGCACGCGCATCGCCATCTGTTCCGCGCACAGGCCCGTCGCATAGGTCGGCACGAGCACGCCTTGCGCGAACTGCGGCGCGTAGCGCTGCGCGAGCCGGCGCCATCGCATGATCTTGCGCCGGCTCAGCCAGTCGGGTTCGTGCGGCTCCGTCGAAGCCGCGACACCGCGCAGGCGCAGCGCCTCGGCAAACGCGGCCGCGTGGCGGCGCTCGTCCGCGAGATGCTGCTCGATGCGCGGCGCGAGCCAGTCCGGCGGCTGTCCGGTCCAGCCGTCGTGCAACGCGCACTCGGTCGCTTCTTCGCCGATCAGGTACATGCGCAGCATCCAGCGCTCGCCATGCGTGCTGCGATGAAGCTGCCGGATCGCCGCCCGCTTGATGCGATCGACGAGATACGCACGTACCCGCGCCGCGCCGTGCGGCACGGGCGCATCGAGACAGTCGAAGCGCTCGCCGTGCATCGCCTGCGGCGATGCGGGCAGTTCGCTTGCCGCTGTCATGCGTGCACGCCCGGTGCGGACGCGGATTTCGCCGCGGATGCCGCAGCGGCAGCCGGATCGCGACGCCAGCCGAGAATCAGGCCGACGAAACTTTCCTGCATGAACGCATGCGCGGATGCGGCCGCGCCCGCGAATGCCTCCTCGCGGCCGTTCACGCGCAGATAGCCGCTGCCGCCGCGCGCGCCGAATTCGATCCGGTCGTTCTTCCTGAAACCGCGCTCGCGCACCTCCTTCAACAGCGCGCTGCCGTCGAGACCGAACAGGAACAGCTCGCGCTGCGCGACCCACACCGGAATGTGATTGCTCAGTGCTTCGAAACGAATCGACCACGTGCCGGCCGCGAGTGCGCGATCGACGTCCGCATCGTGCGGCGCGTTCGACGTGAAGCTCGCTCGTGCGACCGGCTTCGTCAGGCCGCCGACGCCGAGCGCGATCGTGATGTCGTCGGCTGACGGCTGCTTCGGATCGGTCGCGCTCACCTTCACGAGATGCCGCGCGAGCCGCGATGCCAGCGGCGGATGCGCGAACAGCGCGAGCGTTTCGTCCGGCGTCAGCACGTCGCGCTCGCCGTCGCCCTCCTTCACGCGCACGCGATACGGATCGATCCGGACATCGGTGAACTTGCCGCGCACCGGCGCATGGACATACACGTCGCGGCCCCATTTCGCACCGTCGCGACGCAGCAGCACGTGGACGCTCAACGGCACGCGCCGGCCGTCGCCGTCGACGCCCGTGCCCTGCAGCAGCACGTCGCCGAGCACGTCCTTCGTGCGGCGATTCGCGTCGCTCGAAAAGACGATCGCGTGCGCGTCGGTATCGATGCTCGCGTGAACGTCGGGCGCATCGAGCGCGACGCGATTGCAGTCCGTCGCGGCCGCGCTCGCGAACGGGCAGCCGCTTTGCGACGCGAAGTGGACGATCCCGCGCCCCGCGTGATCGACCGGCGCGGCATGGGCGCCGGCGCTGGCGGCAAACAGGGCGAGGCAGACAACTCGGGTGGCAAATGAAGGCATGGTCGTCGGGATGAATGCAGGGAGTCGGAGTGGCGGGGCCGCGGTGCGCGGTGCCGTTTCAATGACGGTGATAGGACAGCGCTTCGAGATCGCGCCGGGCCGACGCCCGTCCCGCGAGCCCGAAACCGCGCGCGAGCGCGCCGAGCGTATCGACGGCGGACGCGGCGATCGTGACGCCGACGGCCGCGAGATAACGGACGGCGCCGAGCCGCGGAAGTTGCTGGCGATCGAGCGCGCGCAGGCTGTATCCGAGCCGCATCGCCATCACGCAGAACGGGCCGAGCGGGCCGCTGCGGCCGAGCCACTGCCACTGGCGCGGCAGGTACGCGTTCACGAGATACGGCGTCAGCCCGACGCTGTCCTCGCCGCGCATCCAGCGCAGCTTCAGCGATTCGCGATGCGTGTCCGGCAGCCGATGCTCGGTGTGCGCGGCCGGCGCGAACTCGACGGCCACGCCGGCCGCCTGCATCCGCAGCCCCATCACCTGGCAATGGGCTCGATAGACGCCGTCGAGCGGCTCGTAGCGAAATTGCGCGAACACGTCGCGCCGGAACGCGACGTTGTTCGCGTAGAAGTTGCGTGTCGCGCCGTCGCGCAGCGGGCTCGGGAAATACATGAAATCGATCGACGTCAGCGCGATGCCGAGCACGTTCGGCGCATAGCTGGTCCGCCCCGCCACCGCGACGGGTGCATCGCCGGCATCGCGTGCGAACGGTGCAAGCAGGTGCTCGAGCCAGTCGCCGGCCGGCCGGCAATCGGCATCGCCGAACACGACGATTTCGCAGCGAGCCGCGTCGACGCGATCGAAACCGTCGTTCTTCGCATCGTAGTAGCCGGTGCTCGCGCCGATCTCGACGAAGTCGATCGGGCGGCCGGCCAGCGCGACGATCTGTGCGCACGCATCGGCGGGCAAGCCGTCGTGCGTGATGATCCATTGCGCGAGTGCCGCGGGCGGCACGGTCTGCTTCGACAGCGCCGACACGAGGCGCTTCAGGCTGTCGACGGCCTGTGCGAGGCCGGCGCCGCCGCGCAGGTTGTTCGTCTCCAGCACGAGCGCGGCCTTCGCGGCCACGGCACGGGCTGCCGCGCGCGTGCGCGGTGCGATGTCTGTGATGTCTGGCATCCTGAATATCTCCATCGTCATGCGCAGCGGCACGGTTGACGTCCTCGCCTCCCTAAAGGGAGGTGATTCCCACACCTGGCGATGCACGTCCGCATCGGAGAATGTTCAATGCAGCGTTGATATCGCGATCATGCTCGACACCACAGTTGCTGCACTTCCACTCCCTTATTCTCAGTCCCGCGATACCTTTCGGCCGCGTCGTGCTGTCTGTCGACCCGCACGCCGAACAGGACTGGGTAGAACCGCTTTCGTCGACTTCCTCGAACGTGGCTCCGTGCGCGATCGCTTTGTAGCGGAGCTTGTTTCGGAAGGACGACCACGATGCGTCGTAGACGCTTCTTGCCATCTTGGTTCTGGCGAGTTTCGCTGCCGACACGTTGCCGACCGCGATGTAGTCGAAGCGCCGCACCAGATCGAGCGCGAGCTTGTGCTGGAAATCGGCGCGGGCATTCGCCACCTTGGTGTGCAGCTTCGCGATATGCCGCTTGTGCTTGCGTGCCCGCTGCGCCTTCGCCAGCTTCTCAGCCGCACGCTGGCCGAACCGGTCGTTGAGCAGCTTCTCGCCGGTCGAAAGTGTGGCGAAGTCTTTCAGGCCGAGATCAAGGCCGACACCGGAACGGATCGGGCGCACCTGAACATCGGGTATCTCGATCACGATATTCAGGAACCAGTTGCCGCGCGCATCCTGCGCGAAGTTGGTGCCGTCCTTGATCTTCCCTTCGGGAAGCGGCCGGCTACTGAATACACGGAAAGTGTTGCTGGCAAAGCGAAACGCGTCGCCCTCGCGTTTCAGGTCGCGGCCCTTCAGCGGCACCCAGCCCAGCGATTTCCTGCCGCGATAGCGCAGGTATGGGCGACGGTGCTGGCTGCGCGACTTCGCGTATTGCTCGCACGTTGCGTTGACCGTTCCCGAGTGAATGCCGAGTTCCTTGCTGCTGCCGGTGGTCAGCACGTTCAGGTCGAACCCCGTCGGCCACTTCTTGCTCCACTTGAGCGCGTGCTTCTGCGTGTCATTGCAGAAGTTCCACACGTAGCTCACCGCCCGGCTCTGTTTGTTCAAGAGTCCGTTGAGCGACTTCACCCGGTAGCGGTATACAAGAATCATGCCGGTCATTTTAACGTTGGAATGCCGCTGTCAAACAGCGGCGCTCCTTTCCTCCCCGCCCTGAAGGACGGGGTTTCTCGGAGCATCTGATGAAACGAATGGACGGGGAGCCTGCGGCACGCCGGCGAATGCGGGGCGCAGCTGGCGTCGTCTCGAAACGGGCGGCCTTCGCAGGCGCCCGCCCCGTGTGCCGTTACTCCTGGACGGACGGCGCGGAATCGGCGTCGGTATAACGCGGCTTCGCGCCCTGCAGGTCGCGCGTGTTCTTCTGCACGGCCACCGCGCCGAACAGCGCGAGCACGAACGACATCGCGTAGAAGCCCTTCTCGCTCAGCTGCAGCGTTGCGTTGAAGAGGCCGACGACCAGCAGCGCGATGGACAGCAGCAGCGCGATCCAGCTGATGCCGTAGTAGATGCCGGTGACGGGAATGCCTTCCGCGCGATCGCGGACGCTTTTCTGCAGCGAGATCGCCGCATAGAGGCCGAACACCAGCACGGTGAAGTAGTAGCCCTTCTCGTTGAGCTGCATGCCGGCGTTCCAGAGCCCGATCAGGAATGCCGCAAAACCTGCGATCAGTGCGGCCCACGACGCGGCCACGAATGCGAACGACGGCTGCTGGATGGTGGTCTGGTTCATTGCTTTGCCCTCTCTTTCTTGTTGTTCGAAATCGTTTTCGTTGAACTGCGTTTCGCGCATGGTAGCAGCTTTGGCGCTCGCCACAAGACGACCTCGCCTGCAGTCTTACGTTCCGCGCTGCGCGCGCCGCCAGCGCCCGGGCGTCGTGCCGAGCACCGCGCGAAACGCCTTGCCGAAGGCCGCCTCGGATTGATAACCGACCGCCTGGCCGATCTCCGCCTGCCCGCGCTGCGTATCCTGCAACAGCGCGCATGCATGCATCATCCGGATCTGCGCGACGAACGCGCCGACACTCATCCCGGCTTTCTCGCGGAAATGCCGTGCATAGGTCGCGCGCGACATCGCCGCTGCGTCGCCGAGCGACTCGACCGTCCACGGCTGCTCCGGCGCCTGCAACACGGCCTGGACCGACGGGCCGAGCCGCGCATCGGCCGCGAGCGCGAGCCAGCCGGACGGCACGCGCGCGTCGCGGCCGTACGCGCGCAACGCATACGCGAGCAGCGCCTGGCCGAGCGCATTCACGATCGCGCCGGCGCCCGGCTGCACATTCGACGCCTCGCTGCGCAGCACGCTCGTCAGCAGTTGCAGCGGCGCGAACCCCGACGCCTCGCGCAACCCGACATGCAGCACCTGCGGCAGCGTGCGCATCAGCAGTTCGCCCGCGCCGCGCGCATAGACGAAACGTCCGCACAGCAGGTCCACGCTCGCACTGCCCGATTCGGCCGGATCGAGATTCGACTTGACCGGGACCACCGCGCCGCCGGCGGCGTCCGGTTCGCGCAGCGGCGCGACCGGCCGCGACCGGCCGGCTCCCGCGTCGAGCAGGTCGTGCGCGCCGCCCGCGGGCAGCAGCACGAAATCGCCGTCGGCGAGCTGCAGCGTGCGCCCGTCGGCGGTACGCAGCCGGCACGTGCCGGCCAGCAGCAGGTGGAACGCCGCCTCGCCGGGCGGCAGCGGATCGTGCGGCATCGCGAACGGCCCGTCGAGCAGGCAGCGCACGTCGAGCTCGACGTGGCTGCGGCCCAGCGACAACAGTTGACTCAATGCATCCATGAGACGATCGCGCTAAAAATTGACACTCTAACGTATCGAAACCCTCAGCGCGAACGATCAGAATAGCCCTGCATCGCCCGAGATCGCGGCGCCCGCCGCCCTCCTCACCTCTACTCGAAAGGACGCATCATGCTGAACTGGAACGAATACCGGAAGGAACTCTCGACGCGCATCGGCGATATCGCCAAGCTGTCGCCCGATACGCTGGCCGGCTACCAGGCGCTGGCAGGGGCCGGTGCCAAGACGGGCCATCTCGACGCGAAAACGCGCGAGCTGATCGCGCTCGCGGTGGCCGTCACGACGCGCTGCGACGGCTGTATCGCCGTTCACACGGCCGAAGCGACAAAGCATGGCGCGACCAGGGAGGAAGTGGCGGAAGCGCTCGGCGTCGCAATTGCGCTGAATGCGGGTGCCGCGCTCGTCTATTCGGCGCGCGTGATGGACGCGCTCGGCGACTGAGCATGACGGCCGCGGCGGCGCCGTCGCGGGCCGCCTCGCTGCGCGACGCCCGGCCGCCTGGCCGGGCGGTTGCGCATGCGCGTGCGTTACATGTGAGCATTGGGCAGCGCGCTCGCACGGACAACCGTGCCGGCAGGCCGCAGACGCGGCCGCGCGGCGAAGTCGGCTACCATGCGCGAACGATTCATCGTGAGGGAGCGCTCCATGTGCCGCTGGCTCGCCTATACGGGCAATCCGATCCATCTCGAGACCGTGCTGTTCCGCGCGAAGCATTCGCTGATCGACCAGAGCCTGCATTCGGAGCTCGGCGCCACGACCACCAATGGCGACGGTTTCGGCATCGGCTGGTACGGGCACCCCGACGAACTGCCGTTCCGCTATCGCTCCGTGCATCCCGCGTGGAACGATCGCAACCTGCGCGAAGCCGCGCGCGCGATCCGCTCGCGGATGTTCATCGCGCATATCCGCGCGGCGACCGAAACGCCCGTGCAGGAAACCAACTGCCACCCGTTCCGCCACGGCCGCTGGCTGTTCGCGCACAACGGGCTGATCCGCGGCTTCCACAAGCTGCGCCGCGACCTGACGATGAAGGTCGATCCAGCACTGTTCCCGACGCTCGAAGGCTCGACCGATTCCGAGCTGATGTTCCGCCTCGCGCTGACGTACGGCCTCGAGCAGATGCCGCTGCAGGCGCTCGAACGGATGGCCGGCGTGGTCGAGGAAACCGCCGCGCGGCATCGCGTGGCCGACCCGCTCAACATGACGGTCTGCGCGACCGACGGCGAACGGATCATCGCGGTGCGCTACTCGAGCGAACGGCAATCGCGTTCGCTGTTCCACAGCACGTCGTTCAAGCACCTGCACGAGCTGTATCCGCATGACCCGCGCATCGCCGAAGTCGGCGACGACGCGTTCATGGTCGTGTCCGAGCCGCTCGTCGACCTGCGCGGCGCGTGGGAGGAAGTGCCGGAGGGCATGGCGATCGTCGCGCACGGGGCGGACGTGCAGCAGCGGCCGTTCGGGCCGCGGCAGAAGTAGCGGCCGGCGCCGTGCGCGCCGTCAGGCGCGGCGCACGAACCGCAAATAGACAGAGATATAAGGAATCGTTGCGGATCGAGGTCTCCGGAAAGCGTTGATGAACGCGCCGACCACCAGGCCCGTTGTCTCATGACGCCGCGTCGGCTATAAAGGGCCCATCGATCGAGCCCCCTTACGTTCGATCTTCACCCTTCCCACTCCCGGAGACTCCATGCCCGACCTCGCCACCGCCCAGCAATTCCTGATGACCCGCGGCCTCGACTTCGGCCTCAACCTTCTCGCCGCGATCGTGTTGTGGTTCATCGGCCGCTGGGCGATCCGCATCGGCACGCGCCTGCTCGGCAAGGTCGTACGCCGCAGCGGCAAGGTCGACCCGACGCTCACCGACTACCTGACCTCCGTCGTCGGCGTGCTGCTGACGATCCTGCTGATCCTCGCGATCCTGCAGATCTTCGGCGTGCAGACGACCTCGTTCGCCGCGCTGCTCGCCGGCCTCGGCCTCGCGATCGGCACGGCCTGGGGCGGCCTGCTCGCGCACTTCGCCGCCGGCGTGTTCATGCAGGTGCTGCGCCCGTTCAAGATCGGCGACGTGATCAGCGCAGGCGGCGTCACGGGTACGGTGAAGGAGCTCGGCCTGTTCGGCACGACGATCGTCACCGCCGACAACATCGTGACGATCGTCGGCAACAACAAGATCTTCTCGGACAACATCGCGAACTACAGCGCAACGTCGCACCGCCGCGTCGACCTGACCGCGAAGATCGCGAACGGCGTCGACGCGGTCGACGCGATCAATCGCCTGAAGACGTCGATCCAGCAGATCCCGAACGTGCTGACCGACCCGGCGCCGGACGTCGGCGTGCTGCAGTTCACGCCGGAAGGCCCGCTGCTGTTCGTGCGCCCGTCCACGGCACCCGAGAACTACTGGCAGGTGTACTGCGATACCAACCGCGTGATCATCGAGACGTTCCGCGACGCGCAATACCCGACGCCCGAAACGCCGCTCTTGCATCGCAACGCGTAACGGCGGCGCCGGACGAAAAAAAAGCGTGGCAATTCAAATTGCCGCGCTTTTTTTGCACCGAAAAGGAAGCGAAGCGCCCCGCTCAGCGCCCACCCGTCTTCTGCGCATGGTCCGACCGCCGCCCGCGCACGAGCTTCCATACCGCGCCGAGCGCGACCGGCACGATCGCCGCGCCGATGCCGACCAGCACGATCACGTTCAGGTACTGGCGGACGAACGGGATGTTGCCGAAGAAATAGCCAAGCAGCACGAGCAGCAGCACCCAGACCAGCGCGCCGATCACGTTGAAGAGCTGGAAGCGCGTGGCGCTCATCGACGACGCACCCGCGACGAACGGCGCGAACGTACGCACGACCGGGATGAAGCGCGCGAGCACGATCGTCTTGCCGCCGTGCTTGTCGTAGAACGAGTGGGTCTTCTGCAGCGCGGCGCGATCGAGGAAGCGCTCGAGCACCGGGATATGGGTATTGAATACCTTCGGGCCGACCCAGCGGCCGATCAGGTAGTTCACAGTGTTTCCGGAGATCGCCGCGACGAGCAGCAGTACGATCAGCGCGCCGACGTTCATTTCGCCTGTCGCCGCGAACGCGCCGCCGATGAACAGCAGCGAATCGCCGGGCAGGAACGGGAACACGACGAGCCCCGTCTCGCAGAACACGATCAGGAACAGGACGAGATAGACCCATGCGCCGTACTGCCGGATGAAATCGCCGAGGAATGCGTCGATATGCAGGACAAGGTTGACGAAATGAAGCAGCGTATCCAAATGCGATTCCTCGAAGGCGAAAGGGCGAAAGGGCCGGAATGGTCGAAAAGGCGGAAGCACCCGCCGGCCAAGGCGGCGCGCGCGACGGAGCCATCATACCGAAACTACCTTAAGGCTCCGTGAAAAAACGTAACCGCCGGTCGCCCCGGCACGCATTCGCCGCCTCGCTATAATTCGGCCATGTCCGATATCACCGAAACGGCCGCGGGCGCCGCGCCCGCCCCCGCTCCGCGCCCGCTGCGCGCGATCCAGCCCCTGCCCGACCAGCTGATCAGCCAGATCGCCGCGGGCGAGGTCGTCGAACGCCCGGCGTCGGTCGTCAAGGAGCTGCTCGAGAACGCAATGGATGCCGGCGCGACGACGCTGCGCATCGTGCTGGAAGAAGGCGGCGTCAAGCGCATCTCGATCACCGACGACGGTTGCGGGATTCCGCCCGACGAGCTGGCGCTCGCGCTGATGCGCCATGCCACCAGCAAGATCCGCTCGCTCGAGGAGCTCGAGGCGGTCGCGACGCTCGGGTTCCGCGGCGAAGCGCTCGCGTCGATCGCGTCGGTCGCCGAGATGTCGATCACGAGCCGGACCACCGATGCCGCGCACGCAATGAAGATCGATGCGCAGACAGGCGTGCTGTCGCCGGCCGCCGGCTCGACCGGCACGACGATCGAGGTGCGCGAGCTGTACTTCAACACGCCCGCGCGGCGCAAGTTCCTGAAGAGCGAGCAGACCGAGTTCGGCCACTGCCTGGACATGATCCGCCGCGCGGCACTCGCGCGGCCGGACGTCGCGATCTCGGTGCTGCACAACGGCAAGGCCGTCGAGCACTGGAATGCGACCGAGCCGGCGCAGCGCGTCGCGAAGATCCTCGGCGACAGCTTCGCGACCGCGCACCTGCCGCTCGACGAGCAAGCCGGCCCGCTCGCCGTCTACGGTTGCGCAGGCCTGCCGACCGCGAGCCGCGGGCGCGCCGACCAGCAGTATTTTTTCGTCAACGGCCGCTTCGTGCGCGACAAGCTGCTGACGCACGCGGTGCGTGCGGCCTACGAGGACGTGCTGCACGGCGACCGCTACCCGTCGTACGTGCTGTTCCTCGACCTGCCGCCCGAAGCCGTCGACGTGAACGTGCATCCGTCGAAGATCGAGGTGCGCTTCCGCGATTCGCGCTCGATCCACCAGTATGTGTTCCACGCGGTCCAGCGCGCGCTCGCGCGCCACGCGGGCGCGTCGCCGGAAACCACCGCGGGCGGTCACGCCGCGCACATCGAACCCGCGCCGCGCGGGCCCGCGTCGTTCCTGGACACGCCGCTCGGCCAGGGCCACGGCCCGGCCACCGGCGGCAGCGGCTTCTCGTCTCCGTCGTCGTCATCGTCGGCGGGCAACACCTGGATGCGCCAGGCGCGGATGACGCAGGGCACGCTGCCCGTCGCGCAGCCGCTCGCGCTCTACGATGCGCTGTTCGGCCGCAAGGACAGCGGCGCGGGCACGCCGGACGGCACGACCACCGTCGCCCGCGATTCGGCCGACGCGCCGGGTGCGCCGCTGCCGGGCTTCAGCGCGTCGCCGATCGCCGCCACCGCGCACGACGAGCAGCCGCTCGGCTTCGCGCTCGGCCAGATTCACGGCATCTACGTGCTCGCGCAGAACGCGCACGGGCTCGTGATCGTCGACATGCACGCGGCCCACGAGCGGATCCTGTACGAACAGTTCAAGAACGCGCTCGCCGATCGCTCGGTCGCCGTGCAGTCGCTGCTGCTGCCGGTGTCGATGACGGCCACGCCGGTCGAGATCGGCACGGTCGAGGAAGAACGCGACACGCTCGAATCGCTCGGCTTCGATCTCGCGGTGCTGTCGCCGACGACGCTCGCGATCCGCGCGGTGCCGGCGCTGCTGAAGGATGCCGACCTGCAGTCGCTCGCGCGCGCGGTGCTCGCCGACCTGCACGCGTTCGGCGGCTCGCGCGTGCTCACCGAGCGTCAGCACGAACTGCTCGGCACGCTCGCGTGCCACCACGCGGTGCGCGCGAACCGGCGCCTGACGCTCGACGAGATGAACGCGCTGCTGCGCCAGATGGAGGCGACCGAGCGCGCGGACCAATGCAATCATGGCCGTCCGACCTGGTATCAGCTCACGCTGAACGATCTCGACCGTCTCTTCATGCGCGGGCAATGAGCGCTCCTTCGCAGTCCACCCCGACGACGATCGCCTGCCTGCTCGGCCCCACCGCTTCGGGCAAGACGGCCGCGGCGCTGGCGCTCGCCGCGCGCCGCCCGATCGAGATCGTCAGCGTCGATTCGGCGCTCGTCTACCGCGACATGGATATCGGCACCGCGAAGCCGACTCGCGAAGAACGCGCGAGCGTGCCGCATCACCTGATCGACGTCATTGACCCGGCCGACGCGTATTCGGCCGCGGAATTCCGCGCGGATGCGCTGCGCCTGATCGGCGAGATCGCCGCGCGCGGTCGCACGCCGCTGCTCGCCGGCGGCACGATGCTGTACTACAAGGCGCTGACGCAGGGGCTCAACGACCTGCCGGGCGCCGATCCGGACGTGCGCGCGCAGCTCGACGCCGACGCCGCGCGCGACGGCTGGCCCGCGCTGCACGCGCGGCTCGCGCAGGTCGATCCCGGCACGGCCGCGCGGCTCGCGCCGAACGATTCGCAGCGGATCCAGCGCGCGCTCGAAATCTTCATGCTGAGCGGGCAGCCGATGTCGGCGCTGCTCGCCGCGCCGCGGCGCGCGGACGATGCGGCCGCCGCGTACCGCTTCGTGCCGGTCGCGCTCGAACCGTCGGATCGCGCGGTACTGCACGCACGCATCGCGCAGCGCTTCGACGCGATGCTCGACGCGGGCTTCATCGACGAAGTCGAACGGCTGCGCCGTCGTGACGATCTCCATCCCGACCTGCCGTCGATGCGCTGCGTCGGCTATCGGCAGGCGTGGGAATTCCTCGACGGCGACACCGACTACCGGACGATGCGCGACAAGGGCATCTTCGCGACGCGCCAGCTGTGCAAGCGCCAGCTCACCTGGCTGCGCGCGATGCCGGAACGGATCGTCGTCGACTGCATCGCGCCGGATTCGACGGCCCGCGCGCTCGACGCGCTCGAACGCGTACTCGACGGCCGCGCGCCGGGCTGAGCGGGCCGCCGGCAGCCCGCGTCAGCCGCGCCGGCGCGCTGCCAGATGCGCGCGGGCGCCATCGACGAACAGCGCGACGCCGCGCTCGAACGCTTCGTCGCCGCCGCGCTCGCGCAGCGCGGCCCAGCCCTTCGCGAGCAGCGGATACTCGGCCGCGTCCGGCAGCGGCGCATCGGCCTCACCGTCCTGCTCTGCCTGTTCCTCCATCACCCATCCGACCACGAAGCGGCCGAGCGCATACATCACGTCGACCGCTTCATCCGGCGCGAAGCCCGCTTCGCCGAGCAGCGCGACCTTGCGTTCGATCGAGCCGAAATGCAGCGCACGCGGCCGCGTACCGGCATGCAGGCGCGCGCCGTCGCGATAGGCGAGCAGCGCGTGGCGGAAACTGCGCGCGTTGTGGGCAAGCCACGCATCCCACGCTTCGCCAGGCCGCGGCAGCGACGCGCCGTGGCGCTCGAGCATGATCGCTTCGGCCATCGCGTCGAGCAGCTCGGCCTTGTTCTTGAAATGCCAGTAAAGCGTCGGCGACTGCACGCCGAGCCGCTCGGCGAGCCGCCTCGTCGACAGCCCGTCGATACCGACTTCATCAAGCAGTTCGAGCGCCGCGCGCAATACCGTGTCGCGCGTCAATCGCGCCCCTGTGTCCTTCATCTCTATCACCGATAGGGAAACTATGGAATAATCGCCACTCTATCATCGATAGAGTCACCCCCTTGAATCCGTCCCTGATTGCCATCCTGGCCACGGTCCTGCTCGATGCGATCGGCGTCGGGATCGTGATGCCGATCCTGCCCGGCCTGCTGCGCTCGCTCGCCGGCGCGGGCAGCACCGACACGCACTACGGCGTATTGCTCGCGCTGTACGCGTTCGCGCAGTTCCTGTGCGCGCCGCTGCTCGGCGCGCTGAGCGACCGCTTCGGCCGTCGGCCCGTGCTGCTTGCGTCGCTCGCGGGCGCCGCGCTCGACTACCTGCTGATGGCGCTCGCGCCGACGCTTGCCTGGCTTTACGCGGGGCGGCTGATCGCGGGCATCACGGGCGCGAACGTGGCGGTCGCGACCGCGTACGTCACCGACGTCACGGCCGAACCCGACCGCGCACGGCGCTTCGGCCAGCTCGGCGCGATGATGGGCATCGGCTTCATCGCAGGCCCGCTGATCGGCGGGCTGCTCGGCGCGCTGCACCTGCGCGCGCCGTTCGTCGCGGCCGCGCTGCTCAATGCGCTGAATCTCGTGCTCGTATGGCGCGCGCTGCCGGAATCGCGGCCGCGCTCGGCCCGCGAAGGCCGCGCGGTCGCCGCGCTCAACCCGTTCGCGAGCCTGCGCCGGCTGAGCGGCGCACCCGCGCTCGTGCCGCTGATCGGCATCTACGTGATCGTCGCGCTGGTATCGCAGGCGCCCGCGACGCTGTGGATCCTGTACGGCCAGGAACATTTCGGCTGGTCGACGCCGATCGCGGGGCTGTCGCTCGCGGGCTACGGCGCGTGCCATGCGCTCGCGCAGGCGTTCGCGATCGGGCCGCTGATCGCGCGGCTCGGCGAGCGTCGCGCGCTCGCGCTGGGGCTCGCGGGCGACGCGCTCGGGCTCGCGGTGATCGCGTTCGCGACCGCCGCATGGGTGCCGTTCACGCTGCTGCCGCTGTTCGCGGCGGGCGGCATGACGCTGCCGGCGCTGCAGGCGATGCTCGCGCGGCAGGTCGACGATGCGCGCCAGGGCGAACTGCAGGGCACGCTCGCGAGCGTGGCCAGCCTGATCGGCGTGGCGGGCCCGTTGGTCGTCACCGCGACCTATGCGGCGACGCGCGCGACGTGGCCGGGGCTCGTATGGGCTGCCGCCGCGCTGCTCTATCTGCTCGTGCCGCCGTTGCTGGCCGGCACGCGGCCGGCGGGCGCACCGCGGCCGTCCGCCTGAGCGGCGACAGGCGCCGCCGTACGCATCGCCGCGCTCAGTGCGCGAGCGTCACGAGATTTGCATCGCGCACGAGCTGCCAGCGGCCGCCGGCCTTGCGGAAGATCGTCAGCGTATGGCCCGAGCGGCGGATCGTTTCGCCGCCCGGCGGCGTCGCGTCGATCTCGAGGAAATTGCGCATGTACGCCCAGTCGCCGATCACGCGCAGCTCGTCGATCCGATAGCGGCCGTCGACCTTCGGTGCGTGCTCCGCACCCGCGTTCGCTTCACGCGACGCGGCCGCGAACGCCGCCTTGTCGAACGGCGGCTTGCCGGCCACCATGAAGATCGCGTCGTCGGCGATCAGGTCGAGCACGGTCGCCAGATCGCCGCGCCGGCTCGACACGAACCAGTTTTCCACGAGCTCGCGGATCGCATGTTCGTCTTCGGTCATCGTCGTCCCTCCTTCATCGGCGCCACCCGCGGCACCCGAAAAAAAACCGCCCGGATCGACTCCGGGCGGCTTTTCTTGCTGCATCTGCTGCTGGTGGCGCGTCAGACCACGACCGTCTGCGCCTCGCCTTCGCGGGTCGCACGCACGGTGCCGATCTTCCACACCTGTTCGCCGGCGGCGGTCAGGTCGGCGATCGCTGCATCGGCATCGGCCGCCGCGACGATCACGGCCATGCCGATCCCGCAGTTGAACACGCGGTGCATTTCCGCGTCGGCGACGCCGCCGTGCTCCTGCAGCCACTTGAACAGCGGCGGCAGCGGCCACGCGTTCTGGTCGAGCTCGGCCGTGAGGCCTTCGCGCAGCACGCGCGGAATGTTCTCGACGAGGCCGCCGCCCGTGATGTGCGCCATGCCCTTCACCGACAGCTTCTGCATCAGCGCGAGCAGCGGCTTCACGTAGATGCGCGTGGGTGCCATCAGCGCGTCGGCGAGCGAGCGGCCGTGGAAATCGGCCGACAGGTCGGGGTTCGCGCGCTCGATGATCTTGCGCACGAGCGAGAAGCCGTTCGAGTGGATGCCGCTCGATGCGAGGCCCAGCACCACGTCGCCTTCGGCGATCGTGCTGCCGTCGATGATCTTGCTCTTCTCGACCGCGCCGACCGCAAAGCCGGCCAGGTCGTATTCGCCGTCCGGGTACATGCCCGGCATTTCGGCCGTTTCACCGCCGATCAGCGCGCAGCCCGACAGTTCGCAGCCCTGAGCGATGCCCTTGACGACCGTCGCGGCCGTGTCGACGTCGAGCTTGCCGCACGCGAAGTAGTCGAGGAAGAACAGCGGCTCGGCGCCCTGCACGAGGATGTCGTTCACGCTCATCGCGACCAGATCCTGGCCGACGGTGTCGTGTTTGTTCAGATGAAACGCCAGCTTGAGCTTGGTGCCCACGCCGTCGGTGCCCGACACGAGCACGGGCTCGCGATACTTCTTCGGCACCTCGAACAGCGCGCCGAACCCGCCGATGCCGCCGAGCACGCCGTCGCGCAGGGTTTTCTTCGCAAAAGGCTTGATCTTGTCGATGAGCGCGTCGCCAGCGTCGATGTCGACGCCTGCGTCGCGATAGGACAGACCCTGAGCGTCGGGAGCAGATTTCGGAGGATTCATGGGGGAATGCGAGAAGGTCGGTAAAATGCGATTTTACCCGAAGCCGGCCCGTTGGCCGGAATTCCCAGCACCGAATCGTCAGGGATTGCATCTTGGTCAACACGTCCCCGTTTTCATCGCCCAGCGAGCCGCGCCGAAACCGGCGCGCCGCCGTGCGTGCGGTCGCGCGTGCAGCCCATGGAGCCGCGGTCCCCGGCGCGTGCCCGGCGTACGGCACGCGTATTCTCAACCGACCCGCATTGTGACTGTGTCCCGTCAACTGACGCTCGATCTCGGCACGCCGCCGCCCGCCACGTTCGACAACTTCATCATGAGCGAGGAGAACGACGAGCTCGTCACGCGGCTGCAGAAGCTCGACCTCGCGCTCGCGGCGGGCCCCGTGCCGGACCGGTCGTTCTACATCTGGGGCGAGCCCGGCAGCGGCCGCAGCCACCTGCTGCAGGCGCTCGTGAGCGATGCATCGTACGGCTATGCGCGCTACCTGACGCCGCAGAGCCCGCTCGGCGCGTTCACGTTCGACCCGCGCATCGGCATCTACGCGATCGACGACTGCGACCGGATGACCGACACGCAGCAGGTCGCGCTGTTCAACCTGTTCAACGAAGTCCGCGCGCATCCGTCGAGCGCGTTCGTCGCGGCAGGCCCCGCGGCGCCGCTCGCGCTCGACGTGCGAGAGGATCTGCGCACGCGCCTCGGCTGGGGGCTCGTGTTCCACCTGTCGCCGCCGTCCGACGCCGGCAAGATCGCGGTGCTCAAGCTCGCGGCGAAGGAGCGCGGGATCGCGCTCACCGACGACATCGCCGCCTACCTGCTGACCCATTTCCGCCGCGACATGCCGAGCCTGATGGCGCTGCTCGACGCGCTTGACCGCTTCTCGCTCGAACAGAAACGCGCCGTCACGCTGCCGCTGCTGCGCCGCATGCTCGCGCGTCCCGGCGACGACATCACACCACCGGGCACGGGCCCGAACCGCTTCGAGTAAAATGCGCTTCCATGACTAATCTGGCACTCTTTGACCTCGATCACACGCTGATCCCGACCGATAGCGACCACGAATGGGGCCGCTTCATGGTGAAGCTCGGCATCGTCGACGCGGAAAGCTTCTCGCGTCAGAACGATCAGTTCTTCGCCGACTACAAGGCCGGCAAGCTCGACATCCACGCGTACCTGACGGCGATGCTCACGCCGCTCGCGAAATATTCGCGCGCGCAGCTCGCCGAATGGCACGAGCAGTACATGCACGAGGTGATCCGGCCCGCGATGACGCCCGCCGCGCTCGAACTCGTGCGCAAGCACCTCGACGCGGGCGACCTGTGCTGCGTCGTGACGGCGACCAACGAATTCATCACGCGCCCGATCGCGACCGCGTTCGGCGTCGATACGCTGATCGCATGCGAGGTCGAAACGACCGACGGGCATCCCGATTCGCCGTACACGGGCCGGCCGACCGGCACGCCGAGCTATCGCGAAGGCAAGATCGTGCGTACCGAAGCATGGCTCGCGTCGCTGGGCAAGCACTGGGACGACTTCGCGCACAGCTACTTCTACAGCGACTCGCACAACGACATCCCGCTGCTCGAGAAAGTCACCGACCCGATCGCGACCAACCCTGACGACACGCTGCGTGCGCATGCAAGCACCCGCGGCTGGCGTATCCTCGATTTATTCTGAACGTCGTGATCAAAAAATTCATCCGCAAGCTGCTCGGCCAGGACGAAGCCCAGCAAACGCCCCCCGAAGCGGCTCAGGCCGACGAAGCGGCCCCTGCTGCCCCACGCCCCACGAAAAGCGCACGCGGCGGCACGAAGAAGCCGCGCAGCAACCATGAGCCGACCGTCGTGCCGGCCAGCGTGCACCAGATCGATCCGTCGCTGATCTCGAGAAATGCCGTGCGCGTGACCGACACGCTGCAGCAGGCAGGCTTTCGCGCGTTCATCGTCGGCGGCGCGGTTCGCGACCTGCTGCTCGGCATCGCGCCGAAGGACTTCGACGTCGCGACCGACGCGACGCCGACCGAGGTGCAGCGCCTGTTCCGCCGCGCGCGCCTGATCGGTCGCCGCTTCCAGATCGTCCACGTGCAGTTCGGCCAGGAACTGATCGAGGTGTCGACGTTCCGCGCGCTGGTCGACGCGCCGCCCGAGGCTGCCCCGTCGGCCGAGCCGCCGAGGCGCCTGAAGCGCGACGAACTCGATCGCCGCACGCACGCGGTCGACGCGAGCGGCCGCGTGCTGCGCGACAACGTGTGGGGCGAGCAGCATGAAGATGCCGCGCGCCGCGACTTCACGATCAACGCGATGTACTACGACCCGTCGACGCAGACGGTGCTCGACTACCACGACGGGATGGCCGACATGCGCGCCCGCCTGCTGCGGATGATCGGCGACCCGGCCACGCGCTTCCGCGAGGATCCGGTGCGGATGCTGCGCGTCGTGCGCTTCGCGGCGAAGCTCGGCTTCGAGATCGAGCCGCATACGCGCGAGCCGATCAACGCGCTGGCCGACCTGATCAACAACGTGCCGGCCGCGCGCCTGTTCGACGAAATGCTGAAGCTGCTGCTGTCGGGCCATGCGCTCGCGTGCCTGAAGCAGTTGCGCAAGGAAGGCCTGCACCACGGGCTGCTGCCGCTCCTCGACGTCGTGCTCGAACAGCCGCAGGGCGAGAAGTTCATCACGCTCGCGCTGAACAACACCGACGCGCGCGTGCGCGCCGGCAAGACGGTATCGCCCGGCTTCCTGTTCGCGACGCTGCTGTGGCACGACATGCGCCAGCGCTTCGAGCAATACACGGCCGAAGGCGAGATCCCGGTGCCGGCGCTCCATCGCGCGATGGACGACGTGATCGACATGCAGACCGAGAAACTCGCGATCCACAAGCGCTATTCGGCCGACATGCGCGAAATCTGGGGCCTGCAGTTGCGCCTCGAGAAACGCTCGGGCCGCAGCGCGATGCGGCTGCTGGAACACCAAAGGTTTAGAGCGGGGTATGATTTCCTCCTGTTACGCTGCGAATCCGGCGAGCTCGATGCGGATGTCGGACAGTGGTGGACGGATTTCATCGAAGGCGACGCGGCTGCCCGCGAGGCATTGCTCACGCAGGGCGGCTCGAAGGAAAAATCGCCCCGCAAGCGGCGCCGCCGCGGCGGCGCGCGAAACCGCAAGCCGGGTGAAGGTGCTGCCGAGCAGACACCGGACACCGCGGGCGGTTCCGACGACTGACGCACGCGCCGGCGAACGACGTAGGAAGTGATGCCATGACGGTTGCATATATCGGACTGGGGGCGAATCTCGGCGATGCGCGCCAGACCCTGAAGGACGCGGTGGTGTGCCTCGCACAGCAGCGCACCATCTCGATCCTCGGCAAATCGAGCCTGTATCGCACGGCGCCGTTCGAAGCGGGCGGCGACGACTACTACAACTGCGCCGTCAAGCTCGACACGACGCTGTCTGCCCGCGAGCTGCTCGCGCTCTGCCAGAAGATCGAACATCACTTCGGGCGCGAGCGCCCGTATCGCAACGCGCCGCGCACGCTCGACCTCGACATCCTGCTGTTCGGCGCCGACTCGATCGACGAACCCGACCTGATCGTCCCGCACCCGCGCCTCACCGACCGCGCATTCGCGCTCGTGCCGCTCGTCGAGATCGAGCCGGCACTCGACATCCCCGCGCGCGGCCGCGCCGATGCGTTCCTCGCCGCCGTCGCGGACCAACGCGTCGAAAAGGTACAGACTTGCCAGTGCCTGATGCAGAAGGCGCTCGCGGCCGGCGACGACACCGACAAGAACCGCTGCCGATGAACCCCACTCCGCTGACCGTCACCGCCCCCGACCTGCGCGCCCCGCACCGCTATCTCGTGATCGAAGGCCCGATCGGCGTCGGCAAGACGACGCTCGCGCGCCTGCTCGCCGAGCGCTGGTCGATGCAGACGCTGCTCGAACGCCCACAGGACAACCCGTTCCTCGAACGCTTCTATCGCGACACCGCGCGCTACGCGCTGCCCGTGCAGTTGTCGTTCGCGCTGCAGCGCGCGCAGCAGGCGCGCGAGCTGGTCGGCGCACTGGAAACGGGCCGCCCCGTCGTCGCCGATTTCATGCCGCAGAAGAACGACATCTTCGCGCGGCTGAACCTGCCGGAAGACGAATGGCAGCTCTATCGGTCGATCGCGACGCACGTGGACGTGCCGCAGGCGCCGTCGCCCGACCTCGTCGTCTATCTGCAGGCGAGCCCCGAAGTGCTGTTCTCGCGCATCCAGAAGCGCGGGCTGCCGATGGAACTGCAGATCAGCGACACGTACCTGCGCTCGCTCGTCGACGCGTACAACGAATTCTTCTACCACTACGACCGCACGCCGGTGCTGACGGTCGCCGCGGAACACCTGAACCCGCTGGATTCCCCCGAAGATCTTGCGCTGCTGATCGAGCGCATCGAGACGATGCGCGGCCGCAAGGAATTCTTCGTCAAGGGCGAGACGACGCTCTGACGCGTCCCGCCTGTCGTTCTTCACCCATCGAACCGAATTTCCCATGACCTATCTCCAGGAATCGAGCCGGCCTGCCGTGACGGTGCCCAAGCTGCAGGCAATGCGCGACGCCGGCGATAAGATCGCGATGCTCACGTGCTACGACGCGAGCTTTGCCGCACTGCTCGATCGCGCGGGCGCCGACGTGCTGCTGATCGGCGATTCGCTCGGCAACGTGCTGCAGGGCCATACGACCACGCTGCCCGTCACGCTCGACGACATCGCGTATCACACGGCCTGCGTCGCACGCGCGCAGCCGCGCGCGCTGATCATGGCCGACCTGCCGTTCGGCACGTACGGCACGCCGTCCGACGCATTCGCGAGCGCCGTCAAGCTGATGCGCGCGGGCGCGCAGATGATCAAGCTCGAAGGCGGCGAATGGCTCGCCGATACGATCCGCTTCCTCGTCGAGCGCGCGGTGCCCGTGTGTGCGCACGTGGGTCTCACGCCGCAATCGGTGCACGCGTTCGGCGGCTTCAAGGTGCAGGGCAAGACCGAGGCCGGCGCTGCGCAACTGCTGCGCGATGCGCGCGCGGTCGAAGCGGCCGGCGCGCAGGTCGTCCTGCTCGAGGCCGTGCCGACCCTCGTCGGGGCCGAGGTCACGCACATGCTGCGCGTTCCGACGATCGGCATCGGCGCGGGCGCGGACTGCTCGGGGCAGGTGCTCGTGCTGCACGACATGCTCGGGATCTTCCCCGGCAAGCGGCCGCGCTTCGTGAAGGATTTCATGCAGGGCCAGCCGAACATCCAGGCGGCGGTCGAAGCGTACGTGCGCGCGGTGAAGGACGGTTCGTTCCCCGGTCCGGAACATTCGTTCTGACGTGTACGGCCGGCGGCGCGTTCGCCGGCACCCGGATATGAAAAAAGCGCGGCGCCCTTTGCGGGGCGCCGCGCTTTTTGTTGGTCGCTGCATCGATGAAAAGCGTCGCGGCACCGGCATGAGCGCGGTGTGCGATCCATCGCTTCGTTACTTCAATACCGCGTCGAGCGCGCCGCGCAGCGCGTTGGTCAGCAGCAGCGCCTGCGCGCGCGCAAGATCGTCGCAGGTCACGACGCGCTCCGCCGCACCGAACGCACGGTCATCGAGCAGCACGCCGCGCATCACGCCCGGTAGCACGCCGCACGCCAGCGGCGGCGTCACCCACTGGCCGTCGAGTTTCACGAACAGGTTCGAGCGCCCGCCCTCCGTCACCTCGCCGCGCTCGTTGACGAACAGCATGTCGAAGCCGCCGAGCGCCTCCGCCGCCTGCCACGCGCGGTCGTATTCGGCGCGGCGCGTCGTCTTGTGCAGCAGCAGCGCATCGCTCGCGCGGGTCGGCGCGAACCCGTGCGCGGACGCCAGCAGCACGCCGACCGGCCCCGCAGGCAGCGGCTTGAGCGGGGCCGCGACGATCTCGACCGTGCCGTCCTTCGCGAGCGAGAGCTTCATCCGGTAAGGCCCGTCGCCGTCGAGCGCCGCGCAGCGCGCGTCGATCTCGCGGCGCAACGCATCGGCGTCGAAGCGGAAGCCGAGCGCATCCGCGCCGCGCTGCAGCCGCGCGAGATGACGATCGAGATGCCGGATGCCGTCCGCACGCGTGGCGGCGGTCGTTTCGAACAACTGGAAGCCGGGATCGGCGTCCGTCAGGAATCGCGCTTTCAATTCGCACTCCGCATATTCGTCGGCCGCGACGCTGTCGAGCACGATGCCCGCGCCGACGCCCATCGTGCCGCGGCGCCGGTCGGCGGTTGCGGTTGCCGTTGCCGGATCGCGTGTTTCTTCGGTAGCGGCGGCGGCCGCACCGTCTCCAGCCGCGCCTTCGACGGTAGCAGCCAGCGTCAGCGTGCGGATCGCGACCGACAGACAGAAATCGCCGCAACCGGCCGCGCGATTGCCGCGCGCATCGGAACCGGCGCCGTCCTGCGGCGCATCGAGCCAGCCGATCGCACCCGTATAGAGCCCGCGCGGCGTCGACTCGATCGTGTCGATCAACTGCATCGTCATGTGCTTCGGCGCGCCCGTGATCGATCCGCACGGAAACAGCGCACGCAGCATCTGCGCGAACGTCGTGCCGTCGCGCCAGCCGGCCTCGACCGTCGACGTCATCTGCCACACCGACGCATATGGCTCGACGGAGAACAGCGCCGGCACGCGGACCGTACCGGTGCGCGCGATCCGCGACACGTCGTTGCGCAGCAGGTCGACGATCATCACGTTCTCCGCGCGGTTCTTCGGATCGCTCGCGAGGAACGCGGCAGCTGCCGCATCTTCGCTGGGATCGGCCGAACGCGGCGCGGTGCCCTTCATCGGCCGCGCGCGCAGCACGTCGCCGTGCTTCTCGACGAACAGTTCCGGCGAGCACGACACGACCCACGCGCCGCCCGGCAGCGCGATCAGCGCGCCATAACGCACGGGCTGGCGCGCGCGCAGCCGCCGGTACAGCGCGAGCGGCGTGCCGAATACGTCGAAATTCAGCCGGTACGTGTAGTTGATCTGGTACGAATCGCCCGCGCGCAGCGCGTCGTGCACCGCGGCGATCGCCGCGTCGAACGCGTCGCGCGACACGCTCTTCGCGACATGCGCGACGCCCGCGATCGACGGCGAACCGCCGCCGTCCTGCTGCGCGAGCCACGCGTCGACTTCGTCGCGCGACAAGCGCTCGCAGCGCGCATACAGCAAAAAGCGCAGCGGGGCATCGCCCGGCTGCGCTCGTTGCAGGTTGCGTCCGAATTCGTAATCGCCGACGACCACCGCATGCAGCCCGTCGCGCAGGTCCTGCGCCACCGCCGCGTCGATTTCGTCGAGCCGCGCCGGATCCGTGCACACGCGTTCGTGCACGAAGCCGGAATACAAGCGACTCGACCGCGCGGACGCGGTCGAGTCGCAATCGTCCAAGAGCGCGAACGACGCGCTCTCGCTGCCTTCAGTCATGCCGTTACTCGAAGAAGCTCTTCACACGGTCGAACCAGCTCTTGCTCTGCGGGCTGTGACGCGCGCCGCCCTCGGCCAGCGACTTCTCGAACTGCTTGAGCAGGTCGCGCTGTTGGTCGGTCAGCTTCACGGGCGTCTCGACCTGCACGTGCACGTACAGATCGCCCGCGATGCTCGAACGCAGCCCCTTGATGCCCTTGCCGCGCAGGCGGAACGTCTTGCCCGACTGCGTGCCTTCCGGCACCGGGAACGACGCACGGCCGGCCAGCGTCGGCACCTCGATCTCGCCGCCGAGCGCGGCGGTCGTAAACGGGATCGGCATCTGGCAGTGGAGATCGTCGCCGTCGCGCTCGAACACCGAGTGCGGCTTGATGTGGATCTCGACGTACAGGTCGCCCGGCGGCCCGCCGTTGATGCCCGGCTCGCCGTTGCCGGCCGAGCGGATCCGCATCCCGTCGTCGATCCCGGCCGGGATCTTCACTTCGAGCGTCTTGGTTTCCTTCACCTTGCCCGACCCGTGGCAGTGCACGCACGGCTCAGGGATATAGGTGCCCGTGCCATGGCACTTCGGGCAGGTCTGCTGGATGCTGAAGAAGCCCTGCGACATGCGCACCGTGCCCTGGCCGTGACAGGTCGGGCAGGTTTCCGGCTTCGTGCCGGGCTTCGCGCCCGACCCGTGACAGACCTCGCACGACACCCAGCTCGGCACGCGGATCTGCGTGTCGTAGCCGTGCGCGGCCTGCTCGAGCGTGATTTCCATGCTGTAGCGCAGGTCGGCGCCGCGGTACACCTGCGGGCCGCCGCGGCCGCCGCGCGCGGCGCCGCCCGCGGCCTGGCCGAAGATATCGCCGAAGATGTCGCCGAATGCATCCGCGAAGCCGCCGAAGCCCTGTGCGCCCGCACCGCCCATGTTCGGATCGACGCCCGCGTGGCCGTACTGGTCGTACGCGGCCCGCTTCTGGCTGTCCGACAGCATTTCATAGGCCTCCTTCACCTCCTTGAAATGCTCTTCCGCATCCTTGCTGTCCGGATTGCGGTCAGGGTGATACTTCATCGCAAGCTTGCGATATGCCTTCTTGATTTCGTCGTCGCCCGCATTCTTCGCGACGCCCAGAACCTCGTAGTAATCCCGTTTCGCCATATCGATTCACTGTGCCGCCACGCATCGCGCACGCGGCGGCTCCTTTCGCCCGCAGTAAAGTCTCTCGACTCGTCTGGCGCTGCGCCCGTCCGCGGACGGCTCGCGCAGCACCCGCCAAAAAACAAATGTGCCCGGAGGGCCGCGAAGCCCGCCAGGCGTGGAGTCGATCCGGCCATCCGGAAGGAAAGACAGACCGCTTGTCAGCCGCGCCGCGCGCGTTCGAGCGCGCGGCGTGCGGTGCCGTTGCAACCCGGCTTAGTCCTTCTTCACTTCCTTGAACTCGGCGTCGACGACGTCGTCGGCAGCCTGCTGCGCGCCACCCGCGTGGGCCGCGCCTTCCGCTGCACCCGCCGCGCCGGCGGCACCCGCCTGCTGGGCCTGCATGTCGGCGTACATCTTCTCGCCGAGCTTCTGCGAAACCTTGCCGAGTTCCTCGACCTTCGCGTCGATCGCCGCCTTGTCGGCCGACGTGTCCTTCAGCACTTCCTCGAGCGACTTCAGCGACGCTTCGATCGCTTCCTTCTCGCCCGCGTCCAGCTTGTCGCCGTACTCGGCGAGCGCCTTCTTCGTGCTGTGGACCAGTGCGTCGCCCTGGTTGCGCGAATCGGCCAGCTCGCGCAGCTTGTGGTCTTCCGCTGCGTTCGCTTCCGCGTCCTTGATCATCTGGTCGATTTCAGCCTCGGACAGACCCGAGTTGGCCTTGATCGTGATCTTGTTTTCCTTGCCGGTCGCCTTGTCCTTCGCGCCGACGTGCAGGATGCCGTTCGCGTCGATGTCGAAGGTCACTTCGATCTGCGGCACGCCGCGCGGTGCCGGCGGGATGCCTTCGAGGTTGAACTCGCCGAGCAGCTTGTTGCCTGCCGCCATTTCGCGTTCGCCCTGGAACACCTTGATCGTCACGGCGCCCTGGTTGTCGTCCGCCGTCGAATACACCTGCGCGTGCTTCGTCGGGATCGTCGTGTTCTTGCTGATCATCTTCGTCATCACGCCACCGAGCGTCTCGATGCCGAGCGACAGCGGGGTCACGTCGAGCAGCAGCACGTCCTTGCGGTCGCCCGACAGGACCTGGCCCTGGATCGCCGCGCCAACCGCGACGGCTTCGTCCGGGTTCACGTCACGGCGCGGATCCTTGCCGAAGAACTCCTTCACCTTCTCCATGACCTTCGGCATGCGGGTCTGGCCGCCGACCAGGATCACGTCGTCGATGTCCGACACCTTGACGCCCGCGTCCTTGATCGCGATGCGGCACGGTTCGATCGTGCGCTCGACGAGGTCTTCCACCAGCGCTTCCAGCTTCGCGCGGGTGATCTTCAGGTTCAAGTGCTTCGGGCCCGACGCGTCCGCCGTGATGTACGGCAGGTTGATTTCGGTCTGCTGGCTCGACGACAGCTCGATCTTCGCCTTTTCGGCGGCTTCCTTCAGGCGTTGCAGCGCGAGCACGTCCTTCGACAGGTCGACGCCCTGCTCCTTCTTGAACTCGCCGATGATGTAATCGATGATGCGCTGGTCGAAGTCTTCGCCGCCGAGGAACGTATCGCCGTTGGTCGACAGCACTTCGAACTGCATTTCGCCGTCGACGTCCGCGATCTCGATGATCGACACGTCGAACGTGCCGCCGCCGAGGTCATACACGGCGATCTTGCGGTCGCCCTTCTCTGCCTTGTCGAGGCCGAACGCGAGCGCGGCTGCCGTCGGCTCGTTGATGATCCGCTTGACTTCGAGGCCCGCGATGCGGCCGGCGTCCTTGGTCGCCTGGCGCTGGCTGTCGTTGAAGTAAGCCGGCACCGTGATCACGGCTTCCGTGACCGGCTCGCCGAGGTAGTCTTCGGCCGTCTTCTTCATCTTGCGCAGCACTTCCGCCGAAACCTGCGGCGGCGCGAGCTTTTCGCCATGTGCCTCGACCCATGCATCGCCGTTGTCGGCCTTGATGATGGTGTACGGCATCAGGCCGATGTCCTTCTGGACTTCCTTCTCTTCGAAGCGGCGGCCGATCAGGCGCTTCACCGCGAACAGCGTGTTCTTCGGGTTGGTCACCGACTGACGCTTGGCCGGCGCGCCGACGAGCACTTCGTTGTCGTCCATGTACGCGATGATCGACGGCGTGGTGCGCGTGCCTTCCGAGTTCTCGATGACCTTGACCTGGTTGCCTTCCATGATGGCGACGCACGAGTTCGTGGTGCCGAGGTCAATACCGATGATCTTTCCCATTTTCCTAATCTCCAGAAATGCCTGTTTGCTGCACGAAACCCTGCCTTTTTTGGCGGTTTCGCGCGCCAGAATTCAACTCTGTTTCCGAAATGCGTCCGTCCGGTCCGTTTTCAAGACCCGACAGGCGATGCGGATATTAAATTTTTTCAATCGCCACGGGCTACCGGATCGCCGGCCGCCGGATCGCCGGCCGCCGGATCGCCGCCAGCCGATTCACGGCTTGCCGCCGCGATCTTCGCGCGCGCCGCCGAAACGGCCGCCTGGAACTGCGCGAGGCCATGCCAGCCCGTCGCGCGGCCGAGCGCTTGCCGCGGTGGAAGAAGAACCACGTCGGCACGCCGTGCAGCCCGAAGCGGCGCCCGAGCTGATGGTGTTCGTACACGTTGCAATGGAACCACTTCAGGTCCAGCGCGCGGATCGCGTCCGGCTGGGCGAGCATCGCCTTCTTCGCGATCTCGCAGTTGAAGCAGTCGACGCCCCAGAAGAACACCACCGCGAGCGCGTCGCCGGCGCCTTCGATCCCCGCGTCGAACGTGTCGGCGGCCAGCGCCTGCATGTCGAACGCGTCGAAAGCGGCCGGATCGACGCCGGCGGGAACCATCGCGACGGCCTTACTTCGGCTGCGCGACGGTGACGAGCGCCGGACGCAGCACGCGGTCGGCGATCGTATAGCCCTTTTGCAGCACCGCGACGACGGTGTTCGGCTCCTGCTCGGCCGGCACCATCGAAATCGCCTGGTGCTGGTGCGGATCGAACTTCTCGCCGACCGGGTTGATCGCGACGACGCGGCCCTTCTCGAGCGCGCTCGTCAGCTGGCGCAGCGTCAGTTCGACGCCTTCGCGCACCTTCGCTATGTCGCCGGACGTGTCGCTGACGGCCGCTTCCAGGCTGTCCAGCACGGGCAGCAGGTGTTCCGCGAAGCTCTCGATCGCGAACTTGTGCGCCTTCGAGACGTCGTCCTGCGCGCGGCGGCGCACGTTCTCGGTCTCGGCCTTCGCCCGCAGGAAGCTCTCCTGCAGCTCGGCGACCTTGGCTTGAGCCTCCGCGAGCGCCGCGTCGGCTGCTTCGGCGGCGGGAGCGGCGCCTTGCGCCGCCTGCTTCTCGCTGCCGATGTCTTCGGCCGATTGGGTAGACGGGTTCTCTTGCGTGTTTTCCATGTCGCTGAAAGTCGATTAGAGGTTGAAGCCAAATCGGCAACCGCCGGATCGTATACCCGGCGGCACCGCACATCGTTGGTGCAAATAAGGGTGAAAACTGCGATTTCAAGAGGGTTATTCGCCGGCATTCTCCAATGCCGCGAAACAACCGCGCGTCTCGCCGGTGCATTCCCCGCAGAGTTCGCCAGACCGGGCGAAACGGGCTGTAACAACGCTTACCAGGCAAGTACTAGCTCGGCACAGCGCGGCTGCACTACACTCCAGTCAAGCGTCGGAAAAGCGTGTTTACCCTAGCTGACCGTCGCCTTACATCCAATCCACCTGGCGCCGTTTTCACCCTTCTTCTCGAGGGGAGTACCGTGAAACTGACCTTTGCGATATCGGTGGTCGCGCTGGTACTCATTGCCGGCACCACCACCATCTGCCTGTCGGGAGCCGTTACCGACCGCACGACCGAATACGGAAGCGCGCGGGCGACCTTCGACCAGATGTTCAGCTCCCACCAGAAAATCTGTCGATGATGCGCCGGTCGCGCTTCGTCGGCCGGCCGTGCAGTTCGGCCGCCGGCTCGCGATACGTGCGGCGCCGCTCCAGTTCGGCGAGCCGCGCGGCCCGCCCCGCTTCCGTTTCCACGTAAAGCGTCTGCGCGACGCTCGCGGGCCCGCGCACGTCGCACACGCCCAGCACGGCAATGTGCCAGACGATGCCGTCGATCGCAATCTCGACCTCGTCGCCGACGCGCACCTCCTTCGCCGGCTTGACCGCCGCGCCGCCGATCTTCACGTGCCCCTTGTCGACTGCATCGGTCGCGAGCGAGCGCGTCTTGAAGAACCGGGCCGCCCACAGCCATTTGTCGATGCGCAGCTTCGCGCCCGGTTCAGTGGAAATCTTGTAGTTCATGTCGGCCTCCGCCGGGCCGCCCCAAGGAGGCCAACCGCCTCCCCAGGGCGCAGCGAATGAAGCGAGCGAGCGATTCGTTCCATGTCAGCTCACCGTTTCGGGCTGCGCGGCCCTGACGGGCCAGCCCTGCAGGTTCTCGGCGACGATCTCGCCGATCGCGCCGAGCCACGCGGGCGCGCCGTTCAGGCACGGAATGCGGTGGAATGCCTTGCCGCCGCCGGCGAGGAATTCGTCGCGCACTTCCATGCCGATCTCCTCGATCGTCTCCAGGCAATCGGCCGTGAAGCCGGGGCAGAACACGTCGGCCCGCCGCACGCCGGCCTCGCCGAACTCGCGCAGCGTCGGCGCCGTATAAGGCTGCAGCCATTCGGCCTTGCCGAAGCGCGACTGGAAGGTGACGCGGCATTCGGTCGTCGACAGCCCGAGCGCGGCCATCAGCAGCGCGCCCGTCTGCTGGCACTGGTCGTGATAAGGGTCGCCGAGGTCGAGCGTGCGCTTCGGCACGCCGTGAAAGCTCAGCACGAGCTTGTCGCCGGCCGCGAAGTCGGGCCGGCCGTGCTGCGCCCAGTACTGGCGCACCTGTTCGGCAAGCGCGTGGATATAGGCCGGATGGTCGGCGTAGTGCCGCACCGTGCGCACCTCCGGCTGGTTGCGCATGCGCGCGAGCGCGCCGAATGCGGCATCGAACGCGGTGGCCGTGGTCGATGCCGAGTATTGCGGATACATCGGCATCAGCAGCACGCGCTCGACGCCCGAGCGCTTGAACTGCGCGAGCGCGTGCGCAATGTTCGGGCTGCCGTAGCGCATCGCGTAATCGACCAGCACGTGATAGCCGTTCGACACGAGCAGATGCCGCACGCCGTCGGTCTGGCGCTCGGTGTGCACGCGCAGCGGCGAGCCCTCGGGCATCCACACGGCCGCGTATTTCTTCGCGGACGCGCGGCCGCGCAGCGGCAGGATCAGCGTGCGCAGCAGCACCTGCCAGACGGCCTGCGGGATTTCGACGACCCGCGGATCCGACAGGAATTCGGCCAGATAGCGCCGCACCGCGCGCGGCGTGGGGGCGTCGGGCGTGCCGAGATTGATCAGCAGCACGCCGATGCGATGGGCGGCCGCGGTGCTCGAAGGCGGCTCAAGATCGAAACGCATGGGCAAGAACGTGCTCGGGGCACGGGACCGGACGGCTCTCAATTATAGCGGGCCGCCCCGTGCCGTTCGGCCGACTGTCGGCGCAGGCGGCGCCGCGGCACGATGACGGGGCGGGATCGGGCTGGTTACCGCTGGCTATTGCTGGCTCAGCGTGAGCGACAGCAGGCGCGCGGTGATGTCGACGATCGGTATCACGCGGTTGTACGCCATGCGGGTCGGGCCGATCACGCCGAGCGTGCCGACGATCTGCCCGTTCACCTCGTAAGGCGCGGTGACGACGCTCATTTCCTCGATCGGCACGAGCGTCGATTCGCCGCCGATGAAGATCTGCACGCCCTGGGCGTGGCTCGACACGTCGAGCAGTTGCAGGAGGCCCGTCTTTTGGTCGAACACGTCGAACAGCTTGCGCAGCCGCGCCATGTCGGACGAAAGATCCGCCACCTCGAGCAGGTTGCGCTCGCCGGAAATCAGCACGGTGTCCTCGGTGTCGGGCACCTCGGTACTGGCCGTCACGGCCGCGTGCATCAGCGTGGTCATGTCGCCGCGCAACTGGTCGATCTCGTCGCGCAGGCGGCGGCGCACCTCATCGAAAGACAGGCCGGCGAAATGCGCGTTGATGTAGTTGGACGCCTCGGTCAGCTGCGACGGCGAATAGTCGCGCGGCGTCGCGAGCATCCGGTTCTGCACGTCGCCCTCGGGCGTGACGATGATCAGCAGGATGCGCTTGTCCGACAGGCGCATGAACTCGATCTGCTTGAACACGTGGCTGCGGCGCGGCGTCAGCACGACGCCCGCGAACTGCGACAGGTTCGACAGCACGCTCGCGGCGGCAGCCACCACCCGCTGCTGCGGCTCGCCGGCCTGCAGCGTGTTCTGCACCTGCCGCGCGACGGCCTCGGCGTCGATCGGCGCCTCGACCGTCAGCATCGTGTCGACGAACAGCCGGTAGCCGCGCGGCGTCGGCACGCGGCCGGCCGACGTGTGCGGGCTCGACACGAGGCCGAGCTCCTCCAGGTCGGACATCACGTTGCGGATCGTCGCCGGGCTCAGCTCGAGCCCGGAATAACGGGACAACGTGCGCGATCCGACTGGCTGACCGTCGGCGATATACCGTTCGATCAGGGTTTTCAGGAGGGTTCGTGCGCGAGGATCTAGCATGGTGGAAAATTTTAGCGCAACCGCGCGACCGCGGCGAGTGGCGTCGGCCACCGTTGCGCGGGCCGGCACGATCCGGCCCCGTCCGCGCACAGCCGGTTCTTTTCGTCAACGAGCTATGGTGTAATGCCGGCATGAAAACCGGTAATCAGTTCAATACTGTCGCGCTCGTCGGCCGGAGCAACACGCCCGGCATCGCCGAGCCGCTCGCCACACTGGCTGCCAGCCTAGCGAAGCTGGGCTTCGAGGTCGTCTTCGAAGGCGATACCGCGCGCGAGTTCGGCATCACCGGCTATCCGGCGCTCACCCCGGCCGAAATCGGGGCGCGTGCGGACGTGGCGGTCGTGCTGGGCGGCGACGGCACGATGCTTGGCATCGGCCGCCAGCTCGCGCCGTACCGGACACCGCTGATCGGGATCAACCACGGGCGGCTCGGCTTCATCACGGACATCGCGGCGGCCGACATGCACGCGCTCGTCCCCGTGATGCTGGCGGGCAAGTTCGAGCGCGAGGAGCGCTCGCTGCTCGAGGCCAGGATCATGCGCGACGGCGAACCGATCTACCACGCGCTCGCGTTCAACGACGTCGTCGTGAACCGCAGCGGCTTCTCCGGGATGGTCGAGCTGCGCGCGTCGGTCGACGGCCGGTACATGTACAACCAGCGTTCGGACGGCCTGATCGTCGCCACGCCGACGGGCTCGACCGCGTATGCGCTGTCGTCGGCCGGCCCGATCCTCCATCCGCAGCTTCAGGGCATCGTGCTCGTGCCGATCGCGCCGCACGCGCTGTCGAACCGGCCGATCGTGCTGCCCGACGAATCCAAGATCGCGATCCAGATCGTCGGCGGGCGCGACGTCAACGTGAACTTCGACATGCAGTCGTTCACCTCGCTCGAACTGAACGACACGATCGAGGTACGCCGCTCGAAGCACACGGTGCCGTTCCTGCACCCGATCGGCTATAGCTACTACGCGACGCTGCGCAAGAAGCTGCACTGGAACGAACACGCGTCGAACGAAGACGACGACACGGCGTCCTGACGCCTCACCGCCCGACACCATGCTCCGCCACCTCTCGATCCGCGACTTCGTCATCGTGGCCGCGCTCGATCTCGAATTCGACAGCGGCTTTTCCGTCTTTTCCGGCGAAACCGGCGCCGGGAAATCGATCCTGATCGACGCCCTCGCCCTCGCGCTCGGCGAACGTGCCGACGCGAGCGTCGTACGCACCGGCTGCGGCCGCGCCGACATCACGGCCGAATTCACGCCGCACGACCGCGTCGCGCGCTGGCTCGACGAACACGCGTTCGACGCCGAGGACACCGTGATGCTGCGCCGCGTGATCGACGCGAACGGCCGGTCGCGCGCGTTCATCAACGGCACCAGCGCGACGCTCGCGCAACTGCGCGAACTCGGCGAGATGCTCGTCGACATCCACGGCCAGCATGCGCACCAGTTGCTGATGCGGCCCGACGCGCAGCGCGAGCTGTTCGACACGCACGCGGGGCTCGTCGCCGATGCCGCGAACGTCGCGCGCGCGTGGCGCGTCTGGCGCGACGCGACGCAGGCGATCGACGCCGCGAAGGCGCACGAGCGCGAGCTGCAGCTCGAACGCGAAAAGCTCGCGTGGCAGCTCGCGGAGCTCGACAAGCTCGCGCCGCAAGCCGGCGAATGGGACGAAGTCAGCAACGAGCACAAGCGCCTGTCGCATTCGGCGAACCTGATCGAAGGCGTGCGCGGCGCGCTCAACGCGCTGTCCGAGTCCGACGACGCGATGCTCGCGCAGCTCGGCGCGATCGTGTCGAAGCTGCGCAGCCTCGCCGACTACGACACCGCGCTCGGCGACGCACTCGCGTCGCTCGAACCGGCCGAAATCCAGCTGCAGGAAGCCGTCTATTCGCTGTCGCACTATGCGCAGCGCGTCGATCTCGATCCCGAGCGGCTCGCGCAGGTCGAAACGCGTCTCGATGCGCTGCACTCGACCGCCCGCAAGTTCCGGCTACCGCCCGACACGCTGCACGAAGAACATGCGGCTCGCCGCGCGCAGCTCGCCGCGCTTGACGCGGCCGCCGATCTCGGCGCGCTCGAGGCGGTGCAGGCCAAGGCGCGGGAAGCTTATCTCGCCGACGCGAAACACCTGTCGAAGGCGCGCGCGCAGGCCGCCAAGGCGCTGGGCACGGCCGTCACGGCCGGCATGCAGGAACTGTCGATGGCAGGCGGAAGTTTCGAAGTCGCGCTCGTGCCGCTCGCCGACGGCGGCCCGCACGGGCTCGAGCAGGTCGAGTTCCGGGTCGCCGGGCATGCCGGCGTGCCGCTGCGGCCGCTCGCAAAGGTCGCGTCGGGCGGCGAGCTCGCGCGGATCAGCCTCGCGCTCGCCGTGATCGCGAGCGCGGCGAGCCCGACGCCGACGCTGATCTTCGACGAAGTCGATACAGGGATCGGCGGCGGCGTCGCCGAAGTGGTCGGCCGCCTGCTGCACCAGCTCGGGCGCGACCGCCAGGTGCTGTGCGTGACGCACCTGCCGCAGGTCGCCGCGCGCGGCGACCACCACTTCCAGGTCGCAAAGGGTGCCGACGACCGCGGCGGCACGGTGTCGACGGTCGTCGCGCTCGATCGCGCCAACCGGATCGAGGAAGTCGCGCGGATGCTCGGCGGGCTCGAGATCACGGCGACGACGCGCAAACACGCGAAGGAAATGCTGGCGGCCTGACGCGGCCGTCAGACTGTCCCGCCCACGCCGAACGGGCTCGCACCGTTCGGCTTTCAGCGCGGAGCGCCTGCGGATGAAGCGCCCGCAACCCGCCCCGCCCTCGTTCAAACGTTCGTTTCAATCGCCCCGAACACACGTGTCCACAGCGCGGTCACGGCCGCCCGCTCGTCGGCCACCTCGGCCGGATCGACGCGCGCCTTCTCCATCCCGTCGAGTCGCAGCTTGTGCTGCAGCTTCCGGTACTTGCGGTAGGCCGCGCCGACGCGTTCGGCCTCGTCCGCGCCCATCAGCCCGAAGCGCGCGACCTCGCGCAGCAGCGCGATGTTGCCCGTGTTGCGGATCAGCTCGGCGTCGCTCGACGCGTGCAGCAGCACCCAGTACTGGACGATGAACTCGATGTCGACCATCCCGCCGCGATCGTGCTTCAGGTCGAACAGCTCGGTCTGGTTCGGGTGGCCGGCAAACACCTTGCCGCGCATGTCGACGATCTCCTTCGCGAGCACGCCGCCGTCGCGCGGCGTCGTCAGCACCTGCTGGCGGATCGCCTCGAAGTCCGCGCCGATCTGCGCGTCGCCCGCGCTGTAGCGGGCGCGTGTCAGCGCCTGGTGCTCCCATACCCACGCGGTATTCGCGGCGTCGCCCTCGCGCAGTTGGTAGCGGCGGAACGCGTCGAGATCGGTGACAAGCAGCCCTGCCTCGCCATTCGGCCGCAGCCGCAGGTCGATGTCGAACAGCGCGCCCGCGCCCGTCGCCGTCGTGAGCCACGTGATGAGCCGCCGTGTGAAGGTCGTGTAGACGTCCGCCGAGCGCTCGTCGGGGTCGTCGTACAGGAAGATCAGGTCGAGATCCGATGCGTAGCCGAGTTCCTTGCCGCCCAGCTTGCCGTACGCGATCACCGCGAATTTCGGCACGTCGCGATGGCGCTTCGCGAGCTGCGACCAGACGACCTCGATCGTCACGTCGAGCACCGCGTCGGCCAGCTCGGACAGCCGGTCGCTCACATGCTCGACCGACAGCTGCCCGGCGAGATCGATCAGCAGGATCCGGAACACCTCGGCGTGCTGCGCGTGCCGCAGCAGGTCCATCTGTTGCTCGGGGCCGTCGGCCGCCGCGAGGCGCGCGCGCAGCGCGTCCTTGAACGCGGGCCAGTCGAACGGGCTCGCGATCGCCTCGTCGTCGAGCAGTTCGTCGAGCAGCTGCGGGTGGCGGATCAGGTAACCGCCGCCCCAGCGCGTCGCGCCGAGCACCGACAGCACGCGGTCGAGCGCGGCCGGATATTCGGTCAGCAGCGCGAGATAGACGCCGCGCCGGCTGACCGTCTCGAGCAGGTCGAACAGGCGCACGATCGTGTCGTCGCGGCGCGCGGCGTCGATCCGCGGCGCGGCCTCCAGCGCGCGTTGGGCAACGCGGTCGAAGCGGTGCCGGCTCTTTTCCGGCAGGCCCGTGTAGCGCGACGATTGCCAGACCGCGCGCAGCCGCGCGAGCACCGCCGCCGGATCGGCGAAGCCGAGGCCGTCGAGACGGGCCGCGAGTGCGTCGTCCTCGCCGTCGTCGGCGAGCGCGCCGCTCCAGATCCACGCGGCGGCCGTCTCTTCGCCTGCGCCGCAGGGCGCGCCGGTCACCTTGTCGGCGAAGATCTGGTCGAACTGCGCCTCGACGAAGTTCCGGTACTCGTCCAGCACCGTCATCAGCGCCGCATAATCGGCAAAGCCGAGCGACGCGGCCAGTGCCGCGCGTTCGTCGGGCTCGACCGGCATCGCGTGCGTCTGCGCGTCGTTGCGGTACTGCAGCCGGTGCTCGAGCGTGCGCAGGAATGTGTAAGCGTCGGTCAGGCGTGCGCACACGTCCTCGCCGATCAGCCCTCGCGCCTGCGCATGGCGCAGCACCGCGAGCGTCGGCCGCACGCGGAACTCCGCATCCTGGCCGCCGCGGATCAACTGGAACACCTGCGCGCTGAACTCGATCTCGCGAATCCCGCCGCGGCCGAGCTTGATGTCGTCGGCCTTGTCGGGCCGCATCGACGCGCGGCGCGCGGCTTCCTGCCGAATCTGCTGGTGCAGCGAACGGATCGCGCCGATCACGCCGAAATCGAGATAGCGGCGATACACGAACGGCTTGACGATCGACTCGAGCTGCGACTCCAGCCGCCGCGCCGCGTCGCTGTCGCCTTCCGACACGAGCCGCCCCTTGATCCATGCATAGCGCTCCCATTCGCGCCCCTGCACGTAGAAATATTCCTCGAGCATCCCGATGCTGCACACGAGCGGCCCCGAATCGCCGTTCGGGCGCAGCCGCATGTCGACGCGAAACACGTAGCCGTCGGCCGTGACCTCGGACAGCACGCCGATCAGGCGCCGGCCGAGCCGCGTGAAGTATTCCTGCGTGGACAGCGGCGCGCGCGCGCCGCCGGTCGTCTCGCCGTCGTCCTCGTACACGAAGATCAGGTCGATGTCCGACGACACGTTCAGCTCGCGGCCGCCGAGCTTGCCCATCCCGACCACGCCGAGCACGACGCGCTGGCCGTCGGCGCCGCGCGGCTCGCCGTACTGCGCCTCGAGTTCGGCCGACAGCAGCGCGAGCGACCGCTGCACGGCCACTTCGGCGAGATCGGTCATCGCGCCCGTCACCTCGGCGACGTCCGCCAGCCCGCGCAGGTCGCGCTCCGCGATCGCGCCGAACGCCTCGGCGCGCAGTTGCCGCAGCGCGCGCTTCAGTTGCTCCTCGGACGGCGCGGCCGCGCCGTCCGGCATCGCGAGCAGTTCGGTGAGGCGCGCATCGAGCTGCGCACGAGCGAGCGGCGCGGCGGCCCACGCGGCCACCTGCTCGGCCAGTGCGGGCCGCGCGGCGGCCGCGCGCGCGATATAACGGGAATAAGACGTGCTGATCAGGGCGGAAGCGTCGGTCATCGAGAAGCGGGCCTGGCGGTAAGGCCGGCCGGCGCGGGCAAACGCGTGCGCGCCCCGCTGCCGGCCGGCCCCGTGGACTCGGCGCGGCATCGCGGGACGCGCGTGCGTCCGCCGCGAAACCGCGCGCCGGAAAGCCCGTGCCGTGCTGCCGCAACGGCCGCCGGCACGAACCCGTGTGATACATTTCAACGTCAGTCTGCAAAACTACCATATCGCCGCCCGTCCGCCGCATGTCCGACCGTCAGGAATCCGCCGTAGCTGCGCCCGAAGCGGGACCTCCGAAGCACGATCATCCAGTCCTGCGTCGCGTGTTCAAGGTGACGCTGGCCGTCGGGATCGGCACTTACTTCGTTGCGGCCGGCGCGTTCCTCGGGCTGCGCTACGTGCTGCTGCCCCGCATCGACGAATTCCGCCCGCGCATCGAGCGCGTCGTCTCCGACAAGCTCCACGCGCAGCTTTCGATCGGCAAGCTTTCCCCGAACTGGTCCGGCATGCAGCCGGGCGTCGAACTCACGAACCTGACGATCCGCGGCCGCGACGGCAAGGTCGCGCTGTCGGTGCCGCATGCGACGGCCGCGCTGTCGTGGATGTCGCTGCTGCGGCTGTCGCCCGCGCTGTCGAGCCTGATCGTCGACCAGCCCGACCTCGTCGTCGCGCGCGCGGCCGACGGCTCGCTGAGCGTCGCGGGCGTCGGCGTGGCGACCACCCACGGCGGCAGCGACACGTTCGGCACGTGGCTGCTGAGGCAGGAAGCGATCGTGCTGCGCGGCGGCACGCTGCGCTGGCGCGACGCGCAGCACGACGCGCCGGAACTCGTGCTGTCGGGCATCCGGATCGCGGTGCTCAACCACGGTCGCGTACACAGGGCCGCGCTGCAGGCGCCCGCGAACGGCACGCTGCTGCTCGGCCCGCTCGATTTCCGCGCGCGCTTCACGCACAAGGCGCTCGCGCCGGTCGGCAAGCCGTCGAACTGGACCGGCGACGCGTACCTGTCGACGGGCCCCGTCGATCTGCAGACGCTCGCCCGCTACCTCGACATACCGCTCATGATCCACGCGGGCCGGATCGACAACGCGATCTGGGCGACCTTCAGCGACGGCCACCTGCGCTCGGCGGGCGGCGACCTGCAGGGTGCCGACGTCGCGCTGCGCGTGCGTCCGACGCAACCGCGGCTCGACGTGCCGACGGTCGGCTTCGGCTGGGACATGGTGCTCGATGCCGGCCACGACTACACGCTGCACCTGACGCGCTTCAACGCGGAACTCGGCCAGCCGCCGCTGCCGGACGGCACGCCGCTCGCGCGCTCGCTCGCGCTGTCGACGCTGACGGCCCGCTACCGCGTGCCGACGGCCAGCCAGGGGCAACTGATCAGCGTCGTCGGCGACCGCGTCGATCTCGGCATCCTCAGTGAATTCATCCGCGGGCTGCCGCTGCCGGCGCACCTGCGCAACGAGCTGGTCAAGATCGACCCGCGCGGGATGGTGTCGAACTATCACATCGAGGTCGAGCGCGCGAAACCCGCGCGGGCCGAACTCGCCGACGAGGAGCGGCGCACCGGCGCCGCGCCGATCGTCCGCTACCGCTTCCTCGGCGACCTGCAGGGCATCAGCTTCGCCGCGCAGGAGCCGCCGCCGGGCCTGTCGCCGCGCGGCCACCCGCGTGCCGGCTGGCCGGGCGTCGAGAACCTGTGGGGCCGCGTCGATGCGAACGAGACGGGCGGCGCCGCGCATTTCGACACGGTCAACGCGGCCGTCACGGTGCCCGGCGAGTTCGACGAGCCGCGCCTGACGTTCGACCGGCTGCGCGGCAACGCCAAATGGGTGATCACGCCCGCGCCCGGCGACAAGCACGCGCGCGTCGACGTGACGCTGCCCGACCTGCTCGTCTCGAACCCCGATGCAGAAATCGCGGTGTCGGGCTCGTACACGAACCCCGGCCACGGCCGCGGCTCGCTCGACCTGCGCGCCGATTTCGCGCGCGCGTCGGTGGCGCGCATTCCGCGCTACCTGCCGACCGGGATGTCCGAGCACCTGCGCAACTATCTCGGCCACGCGCTGCAGGACGGCAAGGTGACCAAGGGCGCGTCGATCGTCGCCCGCGGCCCGCTCGAGAAATTCCCGTTCGAACACGAGCCGGACGCCGGCGTGTTCCACATCGTCGCGCCGTTCACCGGCGGCCGCTTCGAGCCGACGCCGTATCCGCCGCGCAAGCTCGCGAACGGCACGCCGAGCGTCTGGCCGGCGCTCGACGGGATCGACGGCGTGTTCGAGCTCGCGCAGAACAAGCTGCGCTTCGACATCGACCGCGCGCACTACAAGCGCGTCGCACTGACGAAGGTCACGGGCCGCATCGACGATCTCGGCCGCCCGGCCGATTCGCCGCTCGTGATCGAAGGCCATGCGAACGGCCCGCTCGCCGACCTGCTCGACTACGCGGACAACAGCTCGCTCGGCGCGATGAGCGGCCACGTGGCGCAGCGTCTCGACGCGCAGGGCCCCGCGGCGCTGTCGCTCAAGCTGACGATTCCGCAGCGCATCGCACACAAGCACACGGCCATCGAAGGCGCGCTCGCGTTCGGCGGCAACACGCTGTCGGCCGACGGCGTGCCGCCGCTGTCCGCACTGCGCGGCCAGGTCCGCTTCACCGATGCCGGCGCGTCGCTGCACGACCTGTCGGGCCGATTCCTCGGCGGTCCGGTACACGCGAACGGCAGCTTCCGGTCGCACGGCCCGTACGCGGTGGACGTCGACGGCCGGCTCGCGCTCGACGCCGCGCGCGGGCTGAACCTGCACGGCGCGGCCGCGGCGCTGCTCGAACATGTGATCGGCGACGCGCCGTACAAGGTCGCCGTGCGCGGCACGCCGGGCCGCCTGCCCGACGTCGCCGCGCGCTCCGACCTGACCGGCGTCGCGCTGGACTTCCCGGCGCCGTTCGCGAAAGCGGCCGGCACGCCGATGCCGTTCAGCTTCACGCTGCAGCCGGCGCCGCAGGCGGACGGCAAGCGCCTCGAACACGCCGACCTGACGCTCGGCCCCGTGTCCGCGACCTACCTGCTCGACGCGACGCGCGGCCAGCCGCTGCGCGCGGTGCGCGGCGCGATGGGCATCCACCGGATGCCCGACATGCCGCAGGACGGCGTGAGCGCGGCCGTCGACGTCGACGAACTCGATGCCGACGCGTGGCTCGCGCTCGCCCGCACGCTGAAGCCCGACACGCCGCGCGCGCCGGAGCCGCAGGCCGCGCCGCGCGTCGATCTCGCGAGCTTCGCGCCGAAGCGCTTCGCGTTCCACTTCGGCACGCTGAAGCTGCTCAAGCGCAACTGGGAAAACGTGATCGTCGGCGCATCGCACGTCGACGAGCTGTGGCAGGCGAACATCGCGTCGAACCAGGTGTCGGGCTACCTGTCGTGGGCGCCGGGCGGCGGCCACAACGGCGCGGGCGTATTGAACGCGCGGCTCGCGAAGCTCGTGATTCCGGACAGCGCGCAGCAAGACCTCGTCGGCCGCGCGATGAACCTGCCGACGCCGACCGACCGCCCGATACCGTCGATCGACCTGATCGTCGACCAGGTCGTCGCGCGCGCCCACGACATCGGCCGCCTCGTCGTCAACGCGCGCAACATCGACGAAGACGGCACGCCCGTGTGGCAGCTCGACAAGCTGGAACTGTCGAATCCGGCCGCGAAGCTGACGGCGACCGGCAACTGGCGCACGTCGCGCCGCGCGCTCGCCCGCGGCGCCGACGAAAACGATGCGCCGCGCCGCACCGTGTTCGACTTCAAGCTCGACATCGACAACGCGGGCGCGCTGCTCGACCGCGTCGGCCTGCCGCGCACGCTCGCGGACGGACACGGCACGGTAACGGGCAAGGTCGGCTGGCGCGGCGGCCCGACCGCGGTCGACTTCCCGTCGCTCGGCGGCCAGGTCGCAGTCGACCTCGAACACGGGCAGATCCTGAAGGTCGATCCGGGCGCCGCGAAGCTGCTCGGCGTACTGAGCCTGCAGAGCCTCGCGCGCTTCCTGACGCTGAATTTCCGCGACGTGGTCGGCAAGGGGCTGCCGTTCGACAAGATCACGGGCACCGGCCGGATCTCGAACGGGATCGCGCGCACCGACGACTTTTCGATGACGACGGGGCCCGCGAACGTGACGGTGCGCGGCGCGGTCGACCTCGGCGCCGAAACGCAGGACCTGCACGCGCACGTCGCCCCGAAGATCGGCGCCGGCACGGCGGCGATCGCAGCCGCGATCGTCAATCCGCTGCTCGGCGTCGGCGTGCTGGCCGCGAACTACGCGCTGTCGGAGACGCTGTCGCGCGCGTTCGCGCTCGACTACGCGATCACGGGTTCGTGGGCGCACCCGCACATCGAGCGGGTGCGGGGCGATCAGGGTAAGATGAATCACGGTCCGGCCGATGCAACGAACCATTGAGTTCCGCGCGCTGCCGGGCCGCACCCCATTTATGACGCAACCGATCCCGCGATGACCGACCACACCCGTTCCGCCACGCCCTTTCGGGTCGCCGCGCTGCAGATGGTGAGCACGCCGGACGTCACGCGCAATCTCGCCGAAGCCCGCCGCCTGATCGCGGAAGCGGCCGGCGAAGGCGCGCAGCTCGTGCTGCTGCCCGAGTATTTCTGCTTCATGGGCCACCGCGACACCGACAAGCTCGCGCTCGCCGAACCCTACCAGGACGGCCCGATCCAGCGCTTCCTCGCGGACGCCGCGCGCCGCCACGGCATCTGGGTGATCGGCGGCACGCTGCCGCTGAAGGCGCCGGAGCCCGATCGCGTGCTGAACACGACGCTCGTGTTCGATCCGTCCGGCAACGAGGCCGCGCGCTACGACAAGATCCACCTGTTCAACTTCGAGAAAGGCGACGAATCGTTCGACGAGGCGCGCACGATCCGCGCGGGCGATACGGTCGTCGCGTTCGACGCGCCGTTCGGGCGGGTCGGCCTGTCGGTCTGTTACGATCTGCGCTTTCCGGAGCTGTATCGCAGGATGGGCGACTGCGCGATGATCGTCGTACCGTCCGCGTTTACGTATACGACGGGCCGCGCGCACTGGGAAACGCTGCTGCGCGCGCGGGCCGTCGAGAACCAGTGCTACGTGCTCGCGGCCGCTCAGGGCGGCAAGCACGAGAACGGCCGGCGCACCTGGGGCCACAGCATGCTGATCGACCCGTGGGGCGAAGTCGTCGCGGTCCGCGACGTGGGCGCAAGCGTCGTGCTCGGCGCGATCGATCCGCAGCGCATCGCCGACGTGCGCCAGAGCCTGCCCGCGTGGCGGCACCGCGTGCTGACCTGAATCCGCCGCGCCGCTTGAAACGCCGCGCGGCCAACCCATCTGCCCAGAAGCACCCGACAACTTTTTGAGAAACCCCGATATCCGCATGAACATCATCGAACCCGGCATCCGCAACCTCGCGCTGGCGAAGGACATCCTGCTCACGCCGTACGGCCTCGACGAAAGCCTGCTCACGCGCACGATCGCCGACATCTTCACGCATCGCGTCGATTACGCGGACCTGTACTTCCAGGCGACCCGCAGCGAAGCGTGGAGCCTCGAGGAAGGCATCGTCAAGTCGGGCAGCTTCAGCATCGACCAGGGCGTCGGCGTGCGCGCGGTCGCGGGCGACCGCACCGCGTTCGCGTATTCCGACGACCTGTCGCCGGAAGCGATCGCGCAGGCGGCCGCGGCCACCAAGGCGATCGCGGCGGCCGGCGGCGGCCGGCAGAAGATCAAGGCGGCGACGTCGCTGAAGGGCATCTCGGGCCGCGACCTGTACCTGCCGTCCGATCCGCTCGCGTCGCTCGACGCGACGGCCAAGGTCAAGCTGCTCGAACGCATCGAGCAGATGGCGCGCGGCCGCGACCCGCGCGTCACGCAGGTGATGGCGGGCCTCGCCGGCGAATACGACGTCGTGCTCGTCGCGCGCAGCGACGGCGCACTCGCGGCCGACATCCGCCCGCTCGTGCGCGTGTCGGTCACGGTGATCGCCGAACAGAACGGCCGCCGCGAGATCGGCTCCGGCGGCGGCGGCGGCCGCTTCGACTACGGCTACTTCACCGATGAAGTGCTGTCGCGCTACGTCGACGACGCCGTGCACGCGGCACTCGTGAACCTCGACGCCCGCCCCGCGCCGGCCGGCGCGATGACGGTCGTGCTCGGGCCGGGCTGGCCGGGCGTGCTGCTGCACGAGGCGATCGGCCACGGCCTCGAGGGCGACTTCAACCGCAAGGGCTCGTCGGCATTCGCGGGCCGGATCGGCGAACAGGTCGCCGCGAAGGGCGTGACCGTCGTCGACGACGGCACGCTGCCGAACCGCCGCGGCTCGCTGAACATCGACGACGAAGGCAACCCGACGCAGTGCACGACGCTGATCGAGGACGGCATCCTGAAGGGCTACATCCAGGACACGCTGAACGCGCGCCTGATGAAGATGCCGGTCACGGGCAACGCGCGGCGCGAGTCGTACGCGGCGCTGCCGATGCCGCGCATGACGAACACGTACATGCTGAACGGCGACAAGGATCCGCAGGAAATCATCGCGTCGGTGAAGAACGGCCTGTACGCGGTGAACTTCGGCGGCGGCCAGGTCGACATCACGAACGGCAAGTTCGTGTTCTCGGCGTCCGAGGCGTACATGATCGAGAACGGCAAGATCACCTACCCGGTGAAGGGCGCGACGCTGATCGGCAGCGGCCCCGAATCGCTGAAGTACGTGAGCATGATCGGCAACGACATGTCGCTCGACACGGGCGTCGGCGTGTGCGGCAAGGAAGGCCAGAGCGTGCCGGTCGGCGTCGGCCAGCCGACCCTGCGAATCGACAAGATGACGGTCGGCGGTACGGCATAACCGCATCGCAGCGCAGACAATCCGCGTATTTTGAAGAAAACGCGCGGATTGTCCGCATTTTTGACGCCTCCCGGTTGCCAGCCGCCCGGCGACGGGGTATAAATTCCGAATCAACTTTTTTGACGAACCGAATCTCCGTCATGTCCGCCAAGTTTTATTTTTACTTTTTTTGGCATCTCAGACCGCTGGCGGATCGAGAGGGTTGATGGCGCGTAAAGCGCAACCGAAATTCCCGAAAAAACCGCCGGCGAACCCGGCGGTTTTTTTTCGCCCTTCGCACCCGGTCGCCGTCGCAGCGGTCCCGCGGCCCCGACCGAAACCACTGAATCGCTTGAATTGATGAATCTGCCGCACGCGCACTGACCGAACGGCGCCCGCAAAACCAGGAGAAACAGCATGCCCCCGCACAATACCGACGACGTCCGCATTCGCGAACTCAAGGAACTGACGCCGCCCGCCCACCTGATCCGCGAATTCGCGTGCTCCGAAGCCGCGTCCGAGCTGATCTACAACTCGCGCCAGTCGATGCACCGCATCCTGCACGGGATGGACGACCGGCTGATCGTCGTGATCGGGCCGTGCTCGATCCACGATACGAAGGCGGCGATCGAATACGCGGGCCGGCTCGTGAAGGAGCGTGAGCGCTTCAAGGGCGAACTGGAAATCGTGATGCGCGTGTACTTCGAGAAGCCGCGCACGACGGTCGGCTGGAAGGGGCTCATCAACGATCCGCACCTCGACAACAGCTTCAAGATCAACGAAGGGCTGCGCACCGCGCGCGAGCTGCTGCTGCAGATCAACGAGATGGGGCTGCCGGCCGCGACCGAATACCTCGACATGATCAGCCCGCAGTACATCGCCGACCTGATCTCGTGGGGCGCGATCGGCGCGCGCACGACCGAGTCGCAGGTGCACCGCGAGCTCGCGTCGGGGCTGTCGTGCCCGGTCGGCTTCAAGAACGGCACCGACGGCAACGTGAAGATCGCGGTCGACGCGATCAAGGCTGCATCGCAACCGCACCATTTCCTGTCGGTGACGAAGGGCGGCCACTCGGCGATCGTGTCGACGGCCGGCAACGAGGATTGCCACGTGATCCTGCGCGGCGGCAAGACGCCGAACTACGACGCGGACAGCGTGAACGCCGCCTGCGCGGACATCGGCAAGGCCGGCCTCGCCGCGCGCCTGATGATCGACGCGAGCCACGCGAACAGCTCGAAGAAGCACGAGAACCAGATCCCGGTGTGCGCGGACATCGGCCGCCAGATCGCGGCGGGCGACGAGCGGATCGTCGGCGTGATGATCGAGTCGCATCTCGTCGAAGGCCGTCAGGACCTGAAGGAAGGCTGCCCGCTGACCTACGGCCAGAGCATCACCGATGCGTGCATCGCATGGGACGACAGCGTGAAGGTGCTCGAAGGGCTCGCGGAATCGGTCAAGGCGCGGCGCGTGGCGCGCGGCAGCGGCAACTGATCACTGGCATCGCAACGAAAATGCCCGGCTCGCGCCGGGCATTTTTTATTGGCCGGAGACCACCCGTCAGCGCATCACTCGAGCGCGCCCGAGCCGAAGATTTCGGTATTGATGCGTTCCGGCGCGACGCCGAGCGCGACCAGCGCATCGCGTTGCGCCTTCATGAACGCGATCGGGCCGCAGATGTAGTAGTCGGCGCCCGGCACCAGCGCGAATTCCTTCACGCGTTCCGGCGTGAGCCGCCCTTCGAGGTCATGGTCGATCCCTGCGCGATCGTCCGGGCCGACCAGTTCGTACAGCACCGTGCGCTTGACGTTCGCGTGCTCGCGCACCGCATCGTTCAGCCAGTCGCGGAACGCGTGCACCGCGCCCGAACGGCATGCATGGACGAAGCGCACGTCGCGCTTGCTGCCTTCCGACACCAGCGTCGACGCCATCGACACCATCGGCGTCAGGCCGACGCCGCCGGAGATCAGCACCACCGGCGTCTCGACACCGCGCTTCAGCGAGAATTCGCCCATCGGCGCGGTCACTTCGACGATCGCGCCCTCCTCCACGCCGTCGTGCATCAGCGTCGATACCTTGCCGGCCGGGATCGCCTCGGGCTGGCCCGACTCGCGCTTCACCGAGATACGCAGCCACTTGCCGTGCGGCGCGTCGGACAGGCTGTACTGGCGCGGCTGGTCGACGCCGAGATCGCCGACGAAGCGCTTCACCGTGACGTACTGTCCCGGCTCGAAGGTCGGCGCCGTGCCACCGTCAGCCGGGCTCAGGTAGAACGACGTGATCTCGTCGCTCTCGCGCACCTTGCGCGCCACCTTGAACGGACGGAAGCCGCTCCACGCGGCGCCCGCGTACAGGTCGGCCTCGGCGCCGATCAGGATCTGCGCGAGCTGGCCGTACGCGACGCGCCAGGCTTCGAGCGTATCGGCATCGACCGCATCGCCGAGCACTTCGACGATCGACGCGAGCAGGTTCTCGCCGACGATCGGGTAATGTTCCGGGCGGATGTTCAGGCTCGCGTGCTTGTGCGCGATGTGCGACACCGCGCCGCCGAGCGCGCCGAGATTGTCGATGTTCGCCGCATACGCATAAACCGCCTTCGCGAGCGTTTCCGGCTGGCTGCCGGTCTTCTGGTGCGTCTGGTTGAACAGGTTTTTCAGTTCCGGATGGCGCGCGAACATGCGCTGGTAGAAATGCTTCGTGATCGTCGCGCCGTGCACGGCGAGGACAGGGGCAGTGGCCTTCACGCGAGCCATCTGGTCAGCGGTGATCTGGGTCATGTTCGGTTCTCCGTTAAACATGCCCATAAGATACATGTTTAAAAACCTGCTTCACCCGGACAAATTGTCGCAGTGCGCAAAAGCGCCACGGCGCGCTAGCGGACGCGCCCGCGCTCCCACAGTACGTCCGTCCCGCCGTCGGCACGGTTCAGCACGCGCGCCAGCACGAACAGCAGGTCGGACAGCCGGTTCACGTATCGCCGCGGTGCATCGTTGAGCGTTTCGTCGCGGCCGAGCGCGACGATCGAGCGCTCCGCGCGGCGGCACACCGTCCGGCACACGTGCGCAAGCGACGCCGCGCGCGAGCCGGCCGGCAGGATGAATTCCTTCAGCGGCTGCAGCGTCGCGTTGTAGTCGGCGAGCCACCGGTCGAGGCGCGCGAGATGCGTGTCGTCGAGCACCGCATGGCCGGGGATGCACAGCTCGCCGCCGAGATCGAACAGGTCGTGCTGGATCGTGACGAGCGCGGTGCGCACATCGTCCGGCAGCGTCTCGGCGAGCAGCACGCCGAGATTCGAGTTCAGTTCGTCGACGTCGCCGATCGCCGCGATCCGCACGTCGTCCTTGCCGATGCGCCGTCCGTCGCCGAGGCCGGTGGTGCCGTCATCGCCCGTGCGCGTCGCGATCTTGCTCAAGCGGTTGCCCATGCGAATGTCCTCTCGTACGCGGCCGCGATGCGGCCCGGTTGGGTTGAAGCACGATTATCGCAGCCCGCGGCGAGGCTCGCAGCAGGCGTTACAGCGTAGAATGGGCCGAAAGTTCGACAAGCAGTCAGGAGACATTCGTGAATCACCCCGCCCCGCCTGCCGCCACGCGCCGCCCGCTCCCCCCCGCCATGCTCGATGCGCTGCGCGCCGCCTTCGGCGAGCGCGTGTCGACCGCCGACGCGGTCCGCGAGCACCACGGCCGCGACGAATCGCCGTTCGATCCGCAACTGCCCGATGCCGTCGTGTTCGCGCACAGCGCGGACGACGTGCGCGAAGCCGTGTCGCTGTGCTCGCTCTACAGCGTGCCGCTGATTCCGTACGGCGCAGGCTCGTCGCTCGAAGGCCACCTGCTCGCGGTGCGCGGCGGCATATCGCTCGACCTGTCCGAAATGAACCGCGTGCTGTCGATCAACGCCGAAGACCTGACCGTGACGGTCGAACCGGGCATCACGCGCAAGGCGCTCAACGAAGCGCTGCGCGACACCGGCCTGTTCTTCCCGATCGACCCGGGCGCCGACGCCAGCATCGGCGGGATGACCGCGACCCGCGCATCAGGCACCAACGCCGTGCGCTACGGCACGATGCGCGAGAACGTGCTCGGCCTGACCGCCGTGCTCGCCGACGGCCGCGTCGTGAAAACGGGCTCGCGCGCGCGCAAGTCGTCGGCCGGCTACGACCTCACGCGCCTGTTCGTCGGCTCCGAAGGCACGCTCGGCGTGATCACCGAGATCACGCTGCGCCTGCACCCGCTGCCCGAAGCCGTGTCGGCTGCGATCTGCACGTTCCCGACGATGAGCGACGCGGTGCGCACCGTGATCGAGACGATCCAGATCGGCGTGCCGATCGCGCGCGTCGAGTTCGTCGATTCGCTCGCCGTGCGTTCGATCAACCGCCACTCGAACCTGACGCTTGCCGAAGCGCCGACGCTGTTCTTCGAATTCCACGGCACCGAGGCCGGCGTGAAGGAACAGGCCGAACTCGTACAGGCGCTCGCCGGCCAGAACAACGGCCAGGGCTTCGAATGGGCGACCCGCCCCGAGGACCGCAGCCGGCTCTGGGCCGCGCGCCACAACGCGTACTTCGCGATGCTGCAATTGAAGCCGGGCTGCCGCGCGGTGACGACCGACGTCTGCGTGCCGATCTCGCAGCTCGCCGCGTGCGTCGAGGAAACCGAAGTCGACCTGCGCGCGTCGTCGCTGCCCTGCCCGATCGTCGGCCACGTCGGCGACGGCAATTTCCACGTCGCGATCCTGATCGATCCCGACAAGCCCGAGGAACTCGCCGAAGCCGAGCACATCAACGACCGGATCGTCGAGCGCGCGCTGCGCCTCGGCGGCACCTGCACGGGCGAGCACGGCGTCGGGCTGCACAAGATGCGGTTCCTGCCGAAGGAGCACGGCGACAACGCGATCGACACGATGCGCGCGATCAAGCTCGCGCTCGATCCGCGCAACCTGATGAATCCCGGCAAGATTTTCACGTGCTGAGACGGCGGCGCGACGTCGCGCCGCCTGCTGCAGGAGACCCCATGAACGCTCCCGTCGAACTGTCGAGCGCAGCACGCGCGCAGCGCCAGCGCGAAGTCGTGCAGGCCCTGATGGCCGTGCTGCCGACGCACTGCCTGCTGTACCGCGACGAAGACACGGCGCCATACGAATGCGACGGCCTGTCCGCGTACCGCCGCCTGCCGCTCGCGGTCGCGCTGCCCGAAACGGAATCGCAGGTGCAGCGGATCGTGCAGATCTGCCGCCGCATGGAAGTGCCGATCGTGCCGCGCGGCGCGGGCACCAGCCTGTCGGGCGGCGCGCTGCCGATCGCGCTCGGCGTCGTGCTGTCGCTCGCGCGCTTCACGCGCATCGTCGAAGTCGACCCGTACGCGCGCACGGCGACCGTGCAGCCCGGCGTGCGCAACCTCGCGATCTCGGAAGCCGCCGCACCGTACGGCCTGTATTACGCACCCGATCCGTCGTCGCAGATCGCCTGCACGATCGGCGGCAACGTCGCGGAAAATTCCGGCGGCGTCCATTGCCTGAAATACGGGCTGACCGTGCACAACGTGATGCGCGTGCGCGCGGTGACGATCGACGGCGAGATCGTCGAGTTCGGCTCGCTCGCGCTCGACATGCCGGGCCTCGACCTGCTCGCCGTGATGATCGGCAGCGAAGGGATGTTCGCGATCGTCACCGAAGTCACGGTGCGGCTGATCCCGAAGCCGCAGACCGCGCAACTCGTGATGGCGAGCTTCGACGACGTGGTCAAGGGCGGCGAGGCCGTCGCGGCGATCATCGCGTCGGGCATCATCCCGGCCGGGCTCGAGATGATGGACAAGCCGGCCACGCAGGCCGTCGAGGCGTTCACGCACGCCGGCTACGACCTCGACGCAAAGGCGATCCTGCTGTGCGAATCGGACGGCACGCCGGAAGAAGTCGCGGAAGAGATCGTGCGGATGACGGCCGTGCTGCGCGAGCACGGCGCAACGCGCATCCAGGTGTCGCGCAATGAACAGGAGCGGCTGCGCTACTGGTCGGGCCGCAAGAATGCGTTTCCGGCCGCCGGCCGCATTTCCGCCGACTATTACTGCATGGACGGCACCGTGCCGCGCCGCGCGATCGGCCCGCTGCTCGCGCGCATCGAGCAGCTCGAGACGCGCTACGGGCTGCGCTGCATCAACGTGTTCCATGCGGGCGACGGCAACATGCATCCGCTGATCCTCTACAACGCGAACGATCCGGACGAGCTGCACCGCGCCGAGGCGTTCGGCGCGGAAATCCTCGAATGCTGCGTGGAATTCGGCGGCAGCGTGACGGGCGAGCACGGCGTCGGCATCGAGAAGCTCAATTCGATGTGCGTACAGTTCTCGCCGCAGGAGCGCGATGCGTTCTTCGCGGTCAAGCGCGCATTCGATCCCGCGGGGCTGCTGAACCCCGACAAGGGCATCCCGACCCGCGCGCGCTGCGCCGAGTACGGCCGCCAGCACGTGCGCGGCGGGCTGCTGCCGCACCCCGACCTGCCGCGCTTCTGAGCGTCGCGCGGGGCGCGGCGCGCGCCGGCGGCACGGCCCGCGCCGTGCTGCCGTGCCCGCGCGGCCCATTCGCGCGGCGGCGCGGGCATGCGGTCTGCAATACGGGGCTTAGGGATAGTCGCGATGTGGAATCGCGCCACCCCGGTACAATCGACCGAACAACAAGTCGAGGCAGCAACAGAACATGGAAGAGGACGACATCGTCGCCGGATGGGCCGAGCGCATCCGCGCGGCCAGCGCCGACGGCCGGCCGCTGCGGATTCGCGGCGGCGGCACCAAGGACTGGTACGGCCAGGCGCTCGAGGGCGAAATACTCGACACGCGCGCGTTTCAGGGCATCGTGTCGTACGACCCGGCCGAACTCGTCGTCACGGTCCGCGCGGGCACGCCGCTCGCCGAGCTCGAAGCCGTCCTCGCCGAATGCGGCCAGATGCTGCCGTTCGAGCCGCCGCACTTCGGCCGCGCGGCCACCGTCGGCGGCTGCATCGCGGCGGGCCTCGCGGGCCCGCGCCGCGCCACCTGCGGCGCACCGCGCGATTTCGTGCTCGGCGTCACGCTGATGAACGGCCGCGGCGAGGTGCTGCGGTTCGGCGGTCAGGTCGTGAAGAACGTCGCCGGCTACGACGTGTCGCGGCTGATGGCCGGTTCGCTCGGCACGCTCGGGCTGATGCTCGACCTGTCGATCAAGGTGCTGCCGATGCCCGTCGCCGAAGTCACGCTGAAGTTCGAGATGACCGCGACCGACGCGGTGCGCAAGCTCAACGAATGGGGCGGCCATCCGCTGCCCGTCAGCGCGAGCGCGTGGCGCAACGGCACGCTCGTGCTGCGCCTGTCGGGCGCCGAAGCGGCCGTGAAATCCGCGAAGGCGCTGCTCGGCGGCGAAGTCGTCGACGCGGTCGAAGCCGAGCGCTTCTGGGCCGGCCTGCGCGAGCATACCGATCCGTTCTTCAACGGCATCCCGCCCGGCTATGCGCTGTGGCGCCTCGCGCTGCCGTCGATCACCGAACCGATGCACCTGCCCGGCACCCAGCTGATGGAATGGGGCGGCGCGCAGCGCTGGTGGATCACCGACGCCGATGCGCAGACCGTGCGCATGAGCGCGAAGCAGGCCGGCGGCCACGCGACGCTGTTCCGCGCGGGCGACACGTACGACCGCAGCGCGGGCGTGTTCACGCCGCTGCCCGCCCCGATGATGAAAATCCACCGCGGGCTGAAGGCCGCGTTCGATCCCGCGCGCATTTTCAACCGCGGCCGGCTCTACCCCGATCTCTGAGGGCTCGATGCAAACGAACCTCGCCGATTTCATCCGCAACACGCCCGACGGCGACGAAGCCGACGCGATCCTGCGCAAGTGCGTGCATTGCGGGTTCTGCACCGCGACCTGCCCGACCTATCAACTGCTCGGCGACGAACTCGACGGCCCGCGCGGGCGCATCTACCTGATCAAGCAGATGGTCGAAGGCGCGCCCGTCACGCGCAGCACGCAGCAGCATCTCGACCGCTGCCTGACGTGCCGAAGCTGCGAGACGACCTGCCCGTCCGGCGTTCAGTACGGCCGGCTCGTCGAGATCGGCCGCAAGCACGTCGAGGCGCAGGTGCGGCGCCCCGTGCAGCAGCGGATCGTGCGCCGCGTGCTCGCGAGCCTCGTGCCGAACGCCGCGCTGTTCTCGCCCATGATGCGGCTCGGCCAGCACGTGCGGCCGCTGCTGCCGAAGCGGCTGCGCGACAAGGTGCCACCGCGCACGCGGCTGCTCGAATGGCCGCACCGCACGCATACGCGCAAGATGCTGATGCTCGGCGGCTGCGTGCAGCCGTCGATGCTGCCGAACATCAACATCGCGACCGCGCGCGTGCTCGACGCGCTCGGCATCGAGACGGTCGTCGCGCCCGACGCGGGCTGCTGCGGCGCGATCCGCCTGCACCTGAACTATCACGACGAGGCGCTCGACGACGCACGCCGCAACATCGACGCATGGTGGCCCCATGTCGAGCAAGGCGCCGAGGCGATCGTGATGAACGCGTCGGGCTGCGGCGCGACGGTGCTCGAATACGCGCACCTGCTGCGCGACGACCCGGCCTACGCGGAGCGGGCGCAGCGCATCGTCTCGCTGACGCGCGACATCTCCGACGTGCTGCTCGCATTCGAGGCCGAGCTCGCGACGCTCGCACGGCGCCGCGCGATCCATACCGTCGCGTACCACCCGCCGTGCACGCTGCAGCATGGGCAGCAGTCGCGCGGCAAGGTCGAACGCCTGCTCGAGACGCTCGGCATCGACGTGCGGCTGCCGGCCGACAGCCATCTGTGCTGCGGCTCGGCCGGCACCTATTCGCTGACGCAGCCGTCGCTGTCGTACCGGTTGCGCAAGCAGAAGCTGCTGAAGCTGCAGGCGCTCGAACCGCAGATGATCGTGTCCGGCAACATCGGCTGCATCGCGCACCTGCAGAGCGGCACGCAGATTCCGGTCGTGCACTGGGTCCAGCTCGTCGAGCATTTGCTGTACGGCTGACGCGGGCGTCGCGCGCGGCGTCCGTATAATGGGCGGATCGATGCGCCGCGTGCCGCGGCGCATCCGCTTCGTGCCTGCTTCCGTGCCTGCCTTCGTACCCGTCATGTCCGATCTCGCCGCCCGTCTCGAATCCGTTCATCGCCGCATCGCCGACGCCGCCCGCGCGGCCGGCCGCGATCCCGCCACCGTGTCGCTGCTCGCCGTCTCGAAGACGTTTCCAGCCGACGACGTACGCGCCGCGCACGCGGCCGGGCAACACGCATTCGGCGAAAACTACGTGCAGGAATCGATCGACAAGATCGACGCGCTCGCCGATCTGCGCGCGTCGCTCGAATGGCATTTCATCGGGCCGCTGCAATCGAACAAGACGCGCCCGGTCGCCGAGCGCTTCGACTGGGTCCATTCGGTCGACCGGCTGAAGATCGCGCAGCGCCTGTCGGAACAACGCCCCGCGCAGCTGCCGCCGCTCAACGTGTGCGTGCAGGTGAACATCAGCGGCGAGGCGTCGAAGAGCGGCGTCGCGCCGGCCGACGTGGCCGACGTCGCGCGCGCGGTCGCCGCGCTGCCGTCGCTGCGGCTGCGCGGCCTGATGGCGATCCCCGAACCGGCCGGCGATATCGAAGCGCAACGCGCACCGCATCGCGCGCTGCGCGCGCTGTTCGACGCATTGCGTGCCGGCGGCCTGCCGCTCGACACGTTGTCGATGGGCATGTCCGCCGATCTCGACGCGGCCGTGCTCGAAGGCGCGACGATCGTGCGCGTCGGCACCGCGATCTTCGGCGCGCGCGATTATTCGCACTGAGCGCCGCGCCCTTTCCGCCTTTCCGTTCACTCACTCGCTCAATCGGACATCATGAAAATCGCATTCATCGGCGGCGGCAACATGGCCGCGGCCCTGATCGGCGGCCTGATCAAGCGCGGCGTCGCCGCTGAAGGCCTGTATGCCATCGACATCAACGAGGACGTCCGCGCGCGCGCCGCGCAGCAATTCGGCGTGCGCACCGGCGCGGCCGTCGACGCGACGCTCGCCGATTACGACGCGGTCGTGCTCGCGGTGAAGCCGCAGGTGCTGAAGGACGTCGCGCAGGCGCTCGCGCCGCACCTGAAGTCGCAGCTCGTGATCAGCATCGCGGCCGGCATTCGCGGCACGGACCTCGCGCGCTGGCTCGGCGACTACGCCCGCGTCGTGCGCACGATGCCGAACACGCCCGCGCTCGTCGGCATGGGCGTGACGGGCCTCGCCGCGCTGCCGGGCGTCGACGCGGCGGGCCGCGAACTCGCGTCGAACGTGCTCGGCGCGGTCGGCGAGATCGTGTGGTTCGACGACGAATCGCAACTCGACGCCGTCACGGCCATTTCGGGCAGCGGCCCCGCATACGTGTTCTATTTCATCGAAGCGCTGCAGGAAGCCGCGCGCCGCCTCGGCATGAACGACGAACAGGGCCGCGCGCTCGCGGTCGCGACGTTCGCGGGCGCCGCGCAACTCGCCGCGCAATCGGGCGAACCGGCGAGCGTGCTGCGCGAGCGCGTGACGTCGAAGGGTGGCACGACGGCCGCCGCGCTCGCGTCGTTCGACGCGCAGGGCGTGAAGGAAGCGATCGTGCGCGGCGCGCTCGCGGCCGAGGCACGCGCGATGGAAATGGGCGACGAGCTCGGCCGCGCGTAAGCGCGCCCATGGTGCCGGGCGCCCCGGCACCGGACGTAAAAAAAGCGGCCATCGGGCCGCTTTTTTATTGGCAACGCGCGCCGGCGCGCTGCTTCGCTCAGTTGCCGGCCAGCAGGTAATGCACGGCAATCCCTGCGAACAGCACGCCGCCGAGCCAGTTGTTGTGCCGGAATGCCGCGAAGCACGGCATCCGTTCGCGGTCCTTGATCAGCGTGTAGTGATACAGCGCGCAGCCGACCGCCGCCGCCCAGCCGGCCCAGTACGCGAGGCCGAACCCGAGCGTCACGCCGATCCACACGTAGATGCCGAGCGTCGCCGCATAGCACGCCATCACCGCCGCGACGTCGAAGCGGCCGAACGTCAGCGCGGACGTGCGGATGCCGATCTTGATGTCGTCGTCGCGATCAACCATCGCGTATTCGGTGTCGTACGCGACCGACCAGAAAATGTTCGCGACCAGCATCACCCACGCGATCGCCGGCACCGTGTCCTGCACGGCCGCGAACGCCATCGGAATGCCGAAGCCGAACGCGATGCCGAGGTACGCCTGCGGAATCGCGAAGAAACGCTTCATGAACGGATAGGAACCCGCGACGAACAGCGCGACGACGGACAGTTCCTTCGTCAGCGTGTTCAGCGGCAGGATCAGCAGGAACGCGATGAACGACAGCCCGACCGCGATCGCGACGGCTTCCCATGCGCGGATCTTGCCCGACGTCAGCGGCCGGTCGGCCGTGCGCTTCACGTGGCGGTCGAAATCGCGGTCGGCGTAGTCGTTCATCGCGCAGCCGGCCGAGCGCATCAGCAGCGTGCCGAGCGTGAAGATCACGAGCAGCGGCCAGCGCGGGTGGCCGTCCGACGCGATCCACAGCGCATTGAGCGTCGGCCAGAGCAGCAGCAGACTGCCGATCGGCTTGTCCATCCGGACGAGCCGCAGATACAGGGGAAAGCGGGCAAGCATGGCGAAGCACCGGGAAGAGAATCCCGGCATTTTAGAGCCGAGCGGCGCTTCCCGTCATGTCGGCGCGGCCCGCAGTCGGCAGCCGCCGGACGCGCTCGGGCCGCCGGGGCCCGCTGCACACGGCGGCGCAGCGATGCACGGAAATCAAGGGACAGGTTCGGCCCACGCGAAATTTCGCGCTCAGTTGCCCGCAACCGGCGCAAGCGCGTGCAGCGCCTGCGCGACCAGCACGGCCGCACCGCCGCCAACGATCGCAAAACCGACGAAGCGCCGCACGATCGCGGCCGGCGCCCGCGTGACCGGGGCCGCGAACGCGGCGCGCATGTCCAGCATCATTTGCGTCATGGTCGTCACTCCTTCGACAAGACATCGGTTCGAGAAAAAACGGCCGGTCGTTCGACCGGCCGTTTCACGTTACTGCGTTGCTGCGTTACCGCACTGCCGCATTACGCGGCGGCCAGGCTCATGCGAGATCGAAGCGGTCGAGGTTCATCACCTTGTTCCAGGCCGCGACGAAGTCGCGTGCGAACTTCTCCTTCGCATCCGCGCTGCCGTACACCTCGGCCAGCGCGCGCAGCTGCGCGTGCGAGCCGAAGATCAGGTCGACGCGCGTACCCGTCCACTTGACCTTGCCCGTCGCGCGATCGCGCCCTTCGAACACGTCGTTCGCGGCCGACACCGGCTTCCACTCCGTGCCCATGTCGAGCAGGTTCACGAAGAAGTCGTTCGTCAGCGTTTCCGGACGGTCGGTGAACACGCCGTGCTTCGCATCGCCGACGTTCGTGCCGAGCACGCGCAGGCCACCGACGAGCACCGTCATCTCGGGCGCGCTGAGCGTCAGCAGTTGCGCCTTGTCGACCAGCAGCGCCTCGGCCGGCGTCTTGTACGCATGCTTCAGGAAGTTGCGGAAACCATCCGCCACCGGCTCGAGCACGGCCATCGCGTCGATATCGGTCTGCTCCTGCGACGCATCCGCGCGGCCCGGTGCGAACGGCACCGTCACCGCCACGCCCGCATTCTTCGCGGCCTGCTCGACGCCGGCCGCACCGGCCAGCACGATCAGGTCGGCGAGCGACACCTTCTTGCCGCCCGTCTGCGCGTCGTTGAACGCCTTCTGCACGCCTTCGAGCGTCGCGAGCACCTTCGCGAGTTCAGCCGGCTGGTTCACTTCCCAGTCCTTCTGCGGCGCGAGGCGGATGCGCGCACCGTTCGCGCCGCCGCGCTTGTCCGAACCGCGGAACGTCGCAGCCGACGCCCATGCGGTCGACACGAGCTGCGACACCGACAGGCCCGATGCGAGCACCTTCGCCTTCAGCGCCGCGACGTCGGCATCGTCGATCAGCTTGTGGTCGACGGCCGGGATCGGGTCCTGCCACAGCAGCTGCTCCGTCGGCACGTCCGGGCCGAGATAGCGCGCACGCGGCCCCATGTCGCGATGCGTGAGCTTGAACCACGCGCGTGCGAACGCGTCGGCGAACTCGGCCGGGTTCTCGTAGAAGCGGCGCGAGATCTTTTCGTATGCCGGGTCGAAACGCAGCGACAGGTCGGTCGTCAGCATCGTCGGGCGATGCTTCTTCGACGCGTCGTACGCATCCGGAATCACTTCGCCGGCGTCCTTCGCGACCCACTGGTGCGCGCCGGCCGGGCTCTTCGTGAGCTCCCACTCGTAGCTGAACAGGTGCTTGAAGAAGTCGTTGCTCCACTTGGTCGGCGTCGACGTCCACGTGACTTCGAGGCCGCTCGTGATCGCGTCCGCGCCCTTGCCCGTGCCGAACGCGCTCTTCCAGCCGAGACCCTGCTGCTCGAGGCCCGCGGCTTCCGGCTCGGGGCCGACGTTCGATGCCGGGCCGGCGCCGTGCGTCTTGCCGAACGTGTGACCGCCGGCGATCAGCGCGACCGTCTCTTCGTCGTTCATCGCCATCCGCGCGAACGTCTCGCGGATGTCGTGCGCGGCCGCAACCGGGTCGGGGTTGCCGTCCGGGCCTTCCGGGTTCACGTAGATGAGGCCCATCTGCACCGCGGCGAGCGGGCTTTCGAGGTCGCGCTTGCCCGAGTAGCGGCTGTTCGGGCCGCCGCTCAGTTCCAGCCAGATCTTTTCCGAGCCCCAGTAGACGTCGTCCGGTTCCCACGTGTCGACGCGGCCGCCGGCGAAGCCGAAGGTCTTGAAGCCCATCGATTCGAGCGCGACGTTGCCGGTCAGGATCAGCAGGTCGGCCCACGAGATGTTGCGGCCGTATTTCTGCTTGATCGGCCACAGCAGCCGGCGCGCCTTGTCGAGGCTCACGTTGTCCGGCCAGCTGTTGAGCGGCGCGAAGCGCTGCTGCCCGCCGCCCGCGCCACCGCGGCCGTCGGCCGTGCGGTACGTGCCGGCGCTGTGCCAGGCCATGCGGATGAACAGGCCGCCGTAGTGGCCGAAGTCGGCCGGCCACCAGTCCTGCGACGTCGTCATCAGTGCGTGCAGGTCCTTCTTCACTGCCGCGAGGTCAAGCTTCTTGAACGCCTCGGCGTAGTCGAAATCCTTGTCCATCGGATCGGACAGCGCCGAGTGCCGGTGCAGGACGTTCAGGTTCAGCTGATTCGGCCACCAGTCCTTGTTCGTCGTGCCGCTGCCTGCGGTGTGGTTGAACGGGCACTTCGTTTCGGTCGACATGCGTTTTCTCCTTGGCTTGCTCGTATGCCTCCACCTGCTCGCTCCGGCGGCATGCCGGGCGCTGTCTGTGGAGTGTCATTGCGGGGATGGGAAACGGAACAGGTAGGGTCCCTCCTGTCGTACTACGGAATGTCGTGCGAGGCCTTCGCCGCGCGTTCCCGCTGCGACGCGCCGCAGGCGGGGCGCTCCGGGAACCGGCCCCCGGCAGGCGTCGTGCCGGTGATGCGCGTGGTGTTCCAGCTTTCGGACATGCGATGCTCTCTCATGGCTTGGCGGCAGTGACGCGGGGGCACGCAGGACCGGCATGCGGCAACGTTCATCCGCCATACACACGGTCCGCCAGGTATGCGAACGCAATCGGACGCAGGCGCCGAACCGCAACCCTGGCGCGATGTACGACCTCGTCGCACGACGGGATGTTCCGCTGCGCGTGCTGCAATACCGACCGCATCATGACATCCTCCTTTGACGCTTGCATTCAGCGTGCAAATCGACCGTCGACATGACGCCGATCCATGTAGAGAATTTTAGGAAAATCTATCGATTATTTGAATTTGATTAATTTCATCTATGCGATAGGAAAAAATAAACGGAGTCGCAAGACCCCGTTCATCGTGTTGTCACGCACGCAGCCGCGGCTCGGTCAGTTCATCGTCGCCGGCATGTCGAGCTTCGCGACGCCCGGCAGTTCGCATGCGGAAATCGCATCGCTGATCGCGTCGATCGCGGGCATCCGCGTGAAGCTCTTGCGCCACACGAGCACCACGCGGCGGTCGGGCACCGGCTCGTGGAACGGCACGTACGACAGCAACTCGGCATCGGGGCCGTTCGCGCGCGGGCCGACCTCGGTGACCGACATCCGCGGCAGCACGGTGATGCCGACGCCGCTCGCGACCATGTGGCGGATCGTCTCCAGCGACGAGCCCTCGAAGGTCTTCTGGATGCCGTCGGCCGTCTGCGAGAAGCGCATCAGCTCCGGGCACACGCCGAGCACGTGATCGCGGAAGCAGTGGCCGTTGCCGAGCAGCAGCATGGTTTCCTGCTTCAGGTCCTCGGCGTCGATTTCCTCGCGCTTCTCCCACGGATGGCCGGCCGGCAGCGCGACGACGAACGGCTCGTCGTACAGCGGGCGCACCATCAGGCCGGTTTCCGGGAACGGCAGCGCCATGATCGCGGCGTCGATCTCGCCCTGCTTCAGCAGTTCGAGCAGCTTCAGCGTGTAGTTCTCCTGCAGCATCAGCGGCATCTGCGGGACACGCTGGATCATCTGCTTGACGAGCGTCGGCAGCAGGTACGGCCCGATCGTGTAGATCACGCCGAGACGGAACGGGCCGACGAGCGGGTCCTTGCCCTGCTTCGCGATCTCCTTGATCGCGAAGGTCTGCTCGAGCACGCGCTGCGCCTGCGTGACGATCTGGTCGCCGATCGGCGTCACGCTCACTTCGCTCGCGCCGCGCTCGAAAATCTGCACGTTGAGCTCGTCTTCGAGCTTCTTGATCGCCACCGACAGCGTCGGCTGGCTCACGAAGCATGCTTCGGCCGCGCGGCCGAAATGCCGCTCGCGCGCGACCGCGACGATGTATTTCAATTCAGTCAGCGTCATTGTGGGTCAATCAGAGATATACATGCGATAGGTTTAATTTATACACCCTCTGGCACCGGTTCGCCAAGTTTCTCTGCATCGCGATGCGTCGATCGACGGTTTTGGCGGCTCAGGATCCGGCCCCGAACCGGTGGATCAGGCCTTCAGGTACTGCTCGCGAGCGCCGAGCCAGCGCGCGAGATGCTGCGTGACGACGTCGGGGTACGCAGCGATCAGTCGCGTCGCGGCCTCGCGGGCCGGATCGATCAGCCAGCCGTCGGTCTCGAGGTTCGCGAAGCGCAGCATCGCCGCGCCCGACTGGCGCGCGCCGAGGAATTCGCCGGGACCGCGGATTTCGAGGTCGCGCCGCGCGATCTCGAAGCCGTCGGTCGTCTCGCGCATCGTCTTGAGCCGCTCGCGGCCGGTAATCGACAGCGGCCCCGTGTACAGCAGCACGCACACCGACGCCGCAGTGCCGCGCCCGACGCGGCCGCGCAACTGGTGCAGCTGCGCGAGGCCGAAGCGCTCCGCGTGCTCGATCACCATCAGCGATGCGTTCGGCACGTCGACGCCGACTTCGATCACGGTCGTCGCGACCAGCAGCTGCACGTCGTTGCGCGTGAACGCTTCCATCACGGCCGCCTTGTCGGCCGGCGACAGCCGGCCGTGCACGAGCCCGACCTTCAGCTCGGGAAGCGCCGCGGCGAGCGTCTCGTAGGTCTCGACGGCCGTCTGCAGCTGCAGCGTCTCGCTTTCCTCGATCAGCGGGCACACCCAGTACACCTGGCGCCCCGTCAGCGCGGCCTCGCGTACGCGGGCAATCACCTCCTCGCGCCGCGCGTCGCCGACGAGGCGCGTCAGCACGGGCGTGCGGCCCGGCGGCAGCTCGTCGATCGTCGAGACTTCGAGATCGGCGTAGTACGTCATCGCGAGCGTGCGCGGAATCGGCGTGGCCGACATCATCAACTGGTGCGGCTGGAAATCGCGCGCGCCGTTGGCCGCGTTCGCGGCCTTCGCGCGCAGCGCGAGACGCTGCTCGACGCCGAAGCGATGCTGCTCGTCGACGATCACGAGGCCGAGCCGCGCGAATTCGACCGTGTCCTGGATGATCGCGTGCGTGCCGATCACGAGCTGCGCGGTGCCGAGCGCGGCCGCCTCGATCGCCGCGCGCTTCTCCTTCGCCTTCAGGCTGCCCGCCAGCCACGCAACCGTGACGCCGAGCGGCTCGAGCCATGCGCGCAGCTTGCGCGCGTGCTGTTCCGCGAGGATTTCGGTGGGCGCCATCAGCGCGGCCTGGTAGCCGGCGTCGATCGCCTGCGTGGCGGCCAGCGCCGCGACGACCGTCTTGCCGCTGCCGACGTCGCCCTGCAGCAGGCGCTGCATCGGGTGCGCGAGCGTGAGGTCGTGCGCGATCTCGTCGACGACGCGCGACTGCGCGCCGGTCAGCGTGAACGGCAGCGCCGCGTAGAGCCGTGTGGTCAGCGCATCGGCATCGCTCGCGGTGCGGCGCGGCATCGCGGGCGCCGCGCGCGTGCGGCGCTCCTCGTGCGCGCGCTTGAGCGACAGTTGCTGCGCGAGCAGTTCCTCGAACTTGATGCGCGTCCACGCCGGATGCGAGCCGTCCATCAGCGCGGCTTCGTCGGAATCGACGCCCGGGTGGTGCAGGATGCGCACGGCCTGCTCGAGCGACGGCACGCCGAGCGGCCGCAGGTACGCGCGATCGATCTCGGGCGGCAGCAGCTCGGGCAGCGGCGTGCGCTCGACCGCGTTCTCGATCGCCTTGCGCAGATAGGCCTGCGACACGCCGGCCGTACTCGGATAGACGGGCGTGAGCACCTGCGGCAGCGGCGTATCCGCGTCGACGACGCGCACCGCCGGATGCACCATCTCCATCCCGAAGAAGCCGCCGCGCACGTCGCCGCGCACGCGCAGCCGCTGGCCGACGGCCATCTGCTTGACCTGCGAGCCGTAGAAATTCAGGAAGCGCAGCACGAGGTGCTCGCCGTCGTCGTCCTGGATCTTCACGACGAGCTGGCGGCGCGGCCGGTACGCGACCTCGTTGTCGAACACGACGCCTTCGGTCTGCGCGATGCCGCCCGGCAGCAGTTCGCCGATCGGCGTCAGCGTGGTTTCGTCCTCATAGCGCATCGGCAGATGCAGCACGAGATCGATCGAGCGCGTGAGACCGAGCTTCGCGAGCTTGTCGACGGTCTTCACGGGTTTGTCGGCGGCCGCCTTCTTCTTGCGCTTCGTGCCGGTTGCGCCCGCTTCGTCGCTCGAGACGGCGCCTTCGGCATCGGGCGCGGCGGCGGCCGGCTGCGCGAGCCGCCCGTCGGCGCCGCGCTTCGGTCCGGCACGGCGCGGCGCGGCGCGCTGCGGCTCGGCAGGCTCCTGCGCGTCACGCTCCGCCGCGCGATGCGCGGGCAACACAACATCCTCCGTGTCGAACGGATCGGCGGAATCGGCAACGGTGGCGGTGGAACGGCGTGGTGACACAGGCATCGGATCGTCTGGGTGCTTCGCAAGGCAAGTACAATAGCGGCTTTCACGTCGTCCGAACGAACGACGCCGGCCAGGCCGCGCATCCCGTCATCATAGCGGCTCGCGCGCCCCATTTACGCGTTTCCGCCCTGCCGGCGACGCCCGCCGGCCGCTTCGAACCAGCCCGCATGTTCACGCTTTCCGATTTCGATTTCAATCTGCCGCCCGAGCTGATTGCGCAAACCGCACTGCCCGACCGCACCGCGAGCCGCCTGCTCGAGGTCGACCGCACCGTCGAGCCCGCGCGCCTCGTCGACCGCCGTTTCACCGAGCTGCCGTCGTGCATCGCACCCGGCGACCTGCTCGTCTTCAACGATACCAGGGTGCTGAAGGCGCGTTTCTTCGGCCAGAAGGCCAGCGGCGGCAAGATCGAGGTGCTGATCGAACGCGTGACGGGCACGCACACGGCGCTCGCGCAGATCCGCGCGAGCAAGTCGCCGGGCGCCGGCACGACGCTGCGCCTCGCCGATGCGTTCGACGTGACGGTCGGCGAGCGCGTCGAGCCGTTCTTCACGCTGCACTTCCCCGAGCCGTGCCTCGCACTGATCGAGCAGTACGGCCGCCTGCCGCTGCCGCCGTATATCGAGCACGATCCCGACGCAACCGACGAGACGCGCTACCAGACCGTCTACGCGAGCAATCCCGGCGCGGTCGCAGCTCCTACGGCCGGGCTGCACTTCGACCAGCCGATGCTCGAGAAGCTCGATGCGATGGGCGTCGAGCGCGCGACGCTGACGCTGCACGTCGGCGCCGGCACGTTCCAGCCGGTGCGCGTCGACAACATCGCCGAGCACAAGATGCACAGCGAGTGGTACGACCTGCCGCAGTCGCTCGTCGACAAGATCGCCGCGACCCGCGCGCGCGGCGGCAACGTGATCGCGGTCGGCACGACGTCGATGCGCGCGCTCGAAGCCGCCGCGCGCTCGGCCGACGAAGCGGGCCGCCCGCTCGCGGCGACGCAGGCCGAGACCGACATCTTCATCACGCCCGGCTATCGTTTTCGCGTGGTCGACCGGCTCGTCACGAACTTCCACCTGCCGAAGTCGACGCTGCTGATGCTGGTGTCGGCGTTCGCGGGTGTCGAGACGATCCGCGCCGCGTACCGGCACGCGATCGACCAACGCTACCGCTTCTTCAGCTACGGCGACGCGATGCTGCTCACGCGGCGCGACACGCCGGAGGCGCCGCGCGTTTAAGCGCGGCAGGCGCGACGGCCCGCACGCAGCGCGGCCGCCTCGTTCGCCCGCCGCGCGCTACGATGACGCGCCCCGATTTTTCCCGCCGCCGGCTTGCCGGCGGCATTCCCAACATGCGCCGGACTTGCGATCCGGAGTCAGCGCTTCAGCGCATACTCCGGTCCCATGCAAAGCATTTCCGGTAGCAAGGAGAATGACGCGATGACCGAAGGTTCATCCCACGATCACGATACGCACGCCCCCGTGCACGACCGCCCGGCGGGCGGGCTCGAATTCGAACTGCTGGCGACCGACGGCCACGCGCGCCGCGGCCGCGTGAAGCTCAACCACGGCGTGGTCGAAACGCCGATCTTCATGCCGGTCGGCACGTACGGCACCGTGAAGGCGATCCAGCCGCGCGAGCTGCACGAGATCAACGCGCAGATCATCCTCGGCAACACGTTCCACCTGTGGCTGCGCCCCGGCCTCGACACGATCGACGCGCACGGCGGCCTGCACGGCTTCATGGGCTGGAACAAGCCGATCCTGACCGATTCGGGCGGCTTCCAGGTGTTCTCGCTCGGCGACCTGCGCAAGATCACCGAGGACGGCGTCACGTTCGCGTCGCCGATCAACGGCGACAAGCTGTTCCTGTCGCCGGAAGTGTCGATGCAGATCCAGAAGGTGCTGAACTCCGACGTCGTGATGCAGTTCGACGAATGCACGCCGTACGCGACCGACGGCGTGCCGACCACGCACAAGGAAGCGGCCGAATCGATGCGCATGTCGCTGCGCTGGGCGAAGCGCTCGCTCGACGAGTTCGACCGGCTCGGCAACCCGAATGCGTTGTTCGGGATCGTCCAGGGCGGGATGTTCGAGGACCTGCGCGACGAATCGCTGGCGGGCCTGTCGGAGCTCGGCTTCCACGGCCTCGCGATCGGCGGGCTGTCGGTCGGCGAGCCGAAGGAAGACATGATGCGCGTGCTGCGGCACGTGGGCCCGAAGCTGCCGGCCAACAAGCCGCACTACCTGATGGGCGTCGGCACGCCGGAGGATCTGGTCGAGGGCGTCGCCAACGGCATCGACATGTTCGACTGCGTGATGCCGACCCGCAACGCGCGCAACGGCTGGCTGTTCACGCGCTTCGGCGACGTGAAGATCCGCAACGCGACGCACAAGAACTCGCTGAAGCCGCTCGATGCGAGCTGCGCGTGCTACACGTGCCGGAATTTCTCGCGCGGCTACCTGCATCACCTGCACCGCGTCGGCGAAATCCTCGGCGCGCAGCTCAACACGATCCACAACCTGCACTACTACCTGCAGTTGATGAGCGAGATCCGCGCAGCGATCGAGACCCATACGTTCGACGCGTTCCGCCAGCGCTTCGCGGAGGACCGCGCCAGAGGCGTCGACTGACGGGCCGACGGGCCGCGCGGCGGTTCGCCACATGGGACATGTACTAAATAACGTGCTCCGACTGCCGGACCCGACCGCCAAATATTACAATTGCCTTTCCAAACAAGTCGCAATGGTGCCGGTTCGTGCTTTAACAGCTTGATCCGAAAGCGCATTTGCTGCGCCGTTTGCGCATGGGGCCGGTGGTAGAATAACCGGCTTATTTTTCGATCTTCCCCTACGGAGAGACCAACGTGCCGTTCATTTCCAATGCCTTCGCTCAAGGTGCCGGTGGCGCCGAATCGAGCCTGATGAGCTTCCTGCCGCTCATCCTGATGTTCGGCGTGCTCTACTTCATCATGATCCGTCCGCAGATGAAGCGTCAGAAGGAGCACCGCAACATGCTCGCGGCCATGGCCAAGGGCGACGAAGTCGTCACGAGCGGCGGCCTCGTCGGCAAGGTGACGAAGGTCACCGAAGGCTACATCGGCGTCGAGATCGCCGAAGGCACTGAAATCACCGTGCAGAAGGCTGCGGTCACGACCATTCTGCCGAAGGGCACGATCAAGTCGCTGTAAGCCCTTCACCGAGCGTCCGGCCCCCCGCGCCGTGCCCGCCTGAGAGAGCGGGCCGCCGCGGCGCCGGACGCGACGCTTTCACGCCAACCACCCGTTCGGCCCCCTCATGAATCGTTACCCACTCTGGAAATATGTCGTGATGGTCGTGGCGCTCGCCATCGGCCTTCTGTACACATTGCCCAACTTCTTCGGCGAAGCGCCGGCGGTGCAGGTGTCGAGCGGCAAGGCCACGGTCAAGCTCGACTCGACCACGCTGACCCAGGTCGAATCGGCACTCGCATCCGCGCAGATCACGCCGGACGACGTCACCTTCGAGAACACGGCGACCAGCGCGAACATCCGCGTGCGCCTGAAGGACACCGATACGCAGCTGCGCGTCAAGGATCTGCTGCAGAAGTCGCTGAACACCGACCCGAACGATCCGCAGTACGTCGTCGCGCTGAACCTGCAGAGCGCGTCGCCGCGCTGGCTGACTGCCCTGCACGCGCTGCCGATGTATCTCGGCCTCGACCTGCGCGGCGGTGTCCACTTCCTGCTCCAGGTCGACATGACGGGCGCGCTCACGAAGAAGCTCGACTCCGACGCATCCGACGCGCGCTCGCTGCTGCGCGACAAGAACATCCGCGACGGCGGCGTGAGCCGCGTCGACCAGTCCGTCGTCGTCAACTTCAGCGATGCGCAGACCGCGGAAGACGCCCGCAAGGTGCTCGCGCAGTCGGTCACCGAACTGCAATGGGCGACCCAGCCCGGCGGCGGCGGCACGCAGGTCGTCGGCACGTTCACGCCGGCCGTGCAGAAGTCCGTCGAGGACGCCGCGCTCAAGCAGAACCTGACGACGCTCCACAACCGCGTGAACGAACTCGGCGTGTCGGAACCGATCCTGCAGCAGCAAGGCAGCGACCGCATCGTCGTCGAACTGCCGGGCGTGCAGGACACCGCGAAGGCGAAGGACATCATCGGCCGCACCGCGACGCTCGAGGCACGCCTCGCCGACCCGATCAACACGCACCCGAACCCGAACGACCCGGTTCCGCCGGGCGAGGAACTGTTCACGCAGGGCATCCAGGCACCCGTGCTGCTGAAGAAGGACGTGATCTTCACCGGCGACCGCATCATCGATGCATCGGCCGGCTTCGACGAACACCAGCGTCCGTCGGTCAACATCCGCCTCGACTCGGCCGGCGGCCGCGCGGTGCGCACGGTGTCGCGCGACAACATCGGCAAGCCGATGGCGATGGTGCTGTTCGAGAAGGGCAAGGGCGAAGTGCTGACGGTCGCGACGATCCAGTCCGAACTCGGCGACCGCTTCCAGATCACGGGCCAGCCGACGCCGCAGGCCGCGGCCGACCTCGCGCTGCTGCTGCGCGCCGGTTCGCTCGCCGCACCGATGGACATCATCGAGGAACGCACGATCGGCCCGAGCCTCGGCGCCGACAACATCAAGATGGGCGTCCACTCGGTGATCTGGGGCTTCTGCGCGATCGCCGTGTTCATGATCGCGTACTACATGCTGTTCGGCGTGGTCTCGGTGATCGGCCTGTCGGTGAACCTGCTGCTGCTCGTCGCCGTGCTGTCGCTGATGCAGGCGACGCTGACGCTGCCCGGTATCGCCGCAATCGCGCTCGCGCTCGGCATGGCGATCGACTCGAACGTGCTGATCAACGAGCGCGTGCGTGAAGAACTGCGTGCGGGCCAGCCGCCGCAGCTCGCGATCCAGGCCGGTTACGCGCATGCGTGGGCGACGATTCTCGACTCGAACGTCACGACGCTGATCGCCGGCCTCGCGCTGCTCGCGTTCGGCTCGGGCCCGGTTCGCGCATTCGCGATCGTGCACTGCCTCGGTATCCTGACGTCGATGTTCTCCGCGGTGTTCTTCTCGCGCGGGATCGTCAACCTCTGGTACGGCGGCCGCAAGAAGCTGAAGTCGCTCGCGATCGGCCAGGTGTGGAGGCCGGAAGGCGCCGCTGCCGCCGCGTCGTTCACCGACGCGGACGAATCGACCGACACCGCGCGCGCCGCGAAGCTCGCCGCACCCGCGAAGGGCAATGCGCCGCGCGCCGGCAAGCCGCAGCTGCGCAACCGCGCGCAGCAAGGCGTGTCGCCGAAGAAACCGGGCTCGACCCAATAAGGCCCCGGAGACGAGACCATGGAATTTTTCCGCATCCGTAAAGACATTCCGTTCATGCGGCACGCGCTGGTGTTCAACGTGATCTCGCTGGTCACGTTCCTCGCCGCCGTGTTCTTCCTGTTCCACCGCGGGCTGCACCTGTCCGTCGAATTCACCGGCGGTACGGTGATCGAGGTGCAGTACCAGCAGGCGGCGGAGCTCGAACCCGTGCGCGCGACGCTCGGCAAGCTCGGCTACGCCGACGCGCAGGTGCAGAACTTCGGCACGTCGCGCAACGTGCTGATCCGCCTGCAGCTGAAGGAAGGCCTCACGTCCGCGCAGCAGAGCGACCAGGTGATGACCGCGCTGAAGGCGCAGAGCCCGGACGTCACGCTGCAGCGCGTCGAGTTCGTCGGCCCGCAGGTCGGCCGGGAGCTCGCGACCGACGGCCTGCTCGCGCTCGCGTGCGTCGTGATCGGCATCGTGATCTACCTGTCGTTCCGCTTCGAATGGAAGTACGCGGTCGCCGGCATCATCGCCAACCTGCACGACGTCGTGATCATTCTCGGCTTCTTCGCGTTCTTCCAGTGGGAGTTCTCGCTGGCGGTGCTCGCGGCGATCCTCGCGGTGCTCGGCTACTCGGTCAACGAGTCGGTCGTCATCTTCGACCGGATCCGCGAGACGTTCCGCCGCGAACGCAAGATGAGCGTGCAGGAAGTGATCAACCACGCGATCACGACCACGATGTCGCGGACGATCATCACGCACACGTCGACGGAAATGATGGTGCTGTCGATGTTCTTCTTCGGCGGCCCGACGCTGCACTACTTCGCGCTCGCGCTGACGGTCGGCATCATGTTCGGCATCTACTCGTCGGTGTTCGTCGCGGGCTCGCTCGCGATGTGGCTAGGCATCAAGCGCGAAGACCTGATCAAGGACAAGAAGACCGCGCACGATCCGGACGATCCGAACGCGGGCGCGCAGGTTTAAGCGCCGCGCCGTTTCGGCAAACGCAAGAAGGCCGGTCCTGTTTGGACCGGCCTTTTTTTCATGCGAGGGCCGCCGCCGTGCAGCGTGCGGCCAGCCCGACAGGCGCCGTCACGGGTGTCGGCTACAATCGTCTCCGCCCTGCCCAGCAGCATGCCGGCCACTCGCCGGCGTGCAAGCACCCTCGCCCCCCGTCCGAACATGCGGTCCCGATGATGCCTCCGATGTGTGTCGTTCGTCGCCTCGCCGGCTGCGCAGCCGTCGCAGCTGCGTTGCTGCCGTTCACGCAACCTGCCGGCGCACAGTCGGCATCCGCACCAACAGCCGCACCGCCCGCCGCACCGCCTGTCTCACAACCCGTCGCCCCGCCTGTCCCCCCGGCCTCCCAGCCTGCCGCCGCATCGCCGTCGCCCTGCCCGCCCGACTGGGAGCCGCAGATCTGCGAACTGAAGGCCGCCGTCGAAGTGCTGAAGAAGCAGCACCTGACCGACGTCGACATCGGCGAGCTGCTCGACGCCGCGACCCACGACGGGATCAAGACGCTGCCGTACGCACGCTTCTTCAACGCGAAGGAGGAGCAGGAGCGGCGCGACAACGAACGACGCTCGCGCGACGGCACACCCGGCATCGGGATCGTCTTCGAGACGCGGCCCGACGGGCTGCACATCATCGACGTGATTCCCGACGCACCGGCCGAGAAGGCCGGCGTGCGTCCCGACGATCTCGTCGTCGCGATGAACGACCGGAGCGTCGTCGGCATCGACAGCAGCGAGCTCGTGAAACTCGCGAAGGGCGATGCGGGCGTCCCGCTGAAGCTCACGGTGCAGCGCGGCCCGAACCATGCGGTGCTGAACTTCGCGCCCGTACGCGAGATCGTCAAGCCGCATCCGGCGATCGCGAAGCGGCTCGACGGCGACATCCTGTACACGCGGCTGTCGAGCTTTCCGGAGCCGGCGGTCGGCGACTTCATCGACGCGGTGCAGGTCGCGCGCCGCGCGGGCCCGCCGGTGAAAGGGATGATTCTCGACCTGCGCATCAACGGCGGCGGCGCGCTCAATGCGGCGATCGGCATCGCCGCGCTGTTCGCCGGACGCGACCGCACCGCGACGGTGACGGTCGAGCGCGGCGACACCCACCGCCGCCGCTTCTCGACCAACTGGCCCGACTACGAACTGCCGGTGATGCACGGGCAGGATCCGCTCGCGCCGCTGCAGGCCGACGACTGGTGGCACACCGTGCCGCTCGTCGTGCTCGTCGACGGACAGAGCGCATCGGCCGCCGAAGCGACCGCGGCGGCGCTGAAGGATCTCGGCCGCGCAAAACTGCTCGGCATGCCGACCTACGGGAAGGGGCTCGCGCAGACGGGCGTCGACCTGATCGACGGCACGCGCCTGAATTTCACGTTCGCGCGCAACCTGCGGCCGAACGGCTGCCCGATGGACGGCTACGGCGTCGTGCCGGACTGGCTCGTGCCGCCGCGCCGCGACTCGGACGTCGACGGCGTGCTGCTGTGGTACCGGGAAGTCGATCTCGCACGCGCGCCGTATGCGGACCGGCTGGCGCCCGACCCGTTCGCGCCCGTGCGCAAGGAACGGCAAAAGCTGCGCGAGCAGCGCGTACGCGCGAAGGTCGACACGTCGAAGAGCGCGGCGCTGCCGCAGCGCGCATTCGGCACCGCCGACGACTGGCAGTTGCAGCAGGCGCTCGCCGCGCTCGCGGGGCGCCCCGTGCGGACCGTCGACGCGCCGGCGCAACTGATGCCCGCGCAGCCCGTGTGCGAACGCGGCGGCAACTGACGCGCCGCCGCCCTTCTACCGGAAGCCGAATCGCCGGCGCAGCACGACCAGCGCCGCGAGGCTCAGCACGGCCGCGAACATCAGGTAGAAGCTCGGCGCGGTCTTCATCCCGGTCGCGCGGATCAGCCACGCGATGATGAACGGCCCGAAGCCGCCGAAGATCGTCACCGCGACGTTATACGCGAGCGACATCCCGGTCGTGCGCGTCTGCACTGGAAACACCTCGGACAGCAGGCCCGGCAGCGCCGCGAAGTAGCCGGTCATCAGGAATGCGAGCAGCACCTGCAGCGCGATCAGCGTGCCGAAGCCCGGATGCGCGACCAGATACGCGAATGCCGGATAGATCAGCACGAGGATGCCGACGGCCGGCGCGATCATCACGCGCACACGGCCGTAACGGTCCGACCAGTGGCCGACGAGCGGCGCGAACGCCATCTGGATCACGCCGACGACGAGGATCGCCGCGAACGCGGCGGACGGTGCGAGGCCGAGCTGCTTGACGCCGTAGGTCGGCATGAACAGCACGAGATAGGTTGCGACGGTGCCGAGCACGACCACGCCCATCGCGGCGACCAGGCGCGCCTTGTGCGATGCGAACGTGTCGCGCAGCGGGCTCGCGGTGCCCTCGGCCGCGAGGAATTCGGGCGTCTCGTCGACCTTGGCCCGAATGTAGTACGCGACGGGCCCGATCAGCAGGCCGAAGAAGAACGGCACGCGCCAGCCCCACGAGGCCATCTGCGCAGCCGACAGCTGCGCGTTCAGCACGGTGCCGAAGCCGGCGGCGAGCAGCGTCGTGAGCCCCTGGCTCGCGACCTGCCAGCTCGCGAAGAAGCCGCGCCGGCCCGGCACGTGTTCGGCGAGGAACGCGGTCGCGCTGCCGAACTCGCCGCCGGCCGAGAAACCCTGCATCAGCCGCGCGGCGACGAGGATCACCGGCGCGGCGACGCCGATCGTCTCGTAGGTCGGCAGCACCGCGATGATCAGCGTGCCGACCATCATCAGCAGGATCGACAGCGTGAGCGCGGCCTTGCGACCCGCGCGGTCCGCATAGGCGCCCAGCACGATCGCGCCGAGCGGCCGCATGAAGAACGACACGCCGAACGTGCCGAGCGTGAGCAGCAGCGACACGGTGTCGTTGCCGGCCGGAAAGAACAGCTTCGAGATCGTCACCGCGAAGAAGCCGTAGACGACGAGATCGAACCACTCGAGCGCGTTGCCGATCGACGCGGCGACCACCGCGCGCCACACGCGCGGCGACGAGGCAATGGAACGGGACTGCGTGGCGGCATGCATCGGCGATCTCCTTGTCGTTGTACGTTCTGTTCGAGGCGGCCGCGGCCACGCCCGCGCCGTCGGCCCGCCGGGCGCCGCGAGCGGCGCTCGGGCGATTATAGGCGCGCAAAAAAATACCGCCGCGCCCCGGTAACGGGAACGCGGCGGTTGGCTCGCGGCGGGCCGGCGCGGCGGCAGGCCCGGCCGACGGCGTTACTGCTGCTTGACGGCTTCGGCCGTGATCAGCAGCTTCGTCTTCATCTTGAAGCCGTACTGCTTGCCGTAGTCGAGGCCGAAATCGTCGCGGCTGAATTCGCCGACCGCGTCGACGCCGCACACTTCACGCTTGAGCATCGGGTGCGGCATGCACTTGAACGAATCGATCTTCAGCGTCAGCGGCTTCGTGACGCCATGCAGCGTCAGGTTGCCGACCACCGACACCGGCTTGTCGCCGTCGAACTTGATGGCGCCCTTGTAGGTCGCTTCCGGGTACTTCGATGCGTCGAAGAACTCGGCCGTCTGCAGGTGCTCGTCGAGCTTCGTGCTGCCCGTGCTGATCGAGCCGACCTCGGTCGTCACGTCGACCGTGCCGGTCTTCGCCGCGCGATCGAGCGTCACCGAGCCCTTCGACTTGTCGAACTTGCCGCGCCAGACCGACAGGCCGCCGAAGTGGTCGGCCTCGAAGCTCGGGTACGTGTGGCTCGGGTCGAACTGGTAGGTCGCGCTATCGGCGAATGCCGAGAACGACAGCGAAGCGGCCAGTGCGCCGGCGGCGATCATCAGATGCTTTTTCAACTCATTCTCCTTGGAACGGCGCCGCGCCCTCGCGCGGCATTCGGGTGATGCGACAGGCCGCCGCTTACTTCGTGGCGACCAGATGGAACTTGATCTGCACTTCGTCCGCGACGATCGACGTGTCCTTCCACTCGCCGGTGCCGACGTTGAACGCCGAACGCTTGATCGGCAGCACGCCGTCGAAGGTCTGCGTCGCGCCGCTCTGCGTGACCGTGACGGGCACGGTGACGGCCTCGGACTTGCCCTTGATCGTCAGCTTGCCGGTCACGTTGTACTTGTTGCCGCCGGCCGGCGCGATCGCCGACGACACGAACGTCGCCTGCGGATACGCCTTCGCGTCGAACCAGTCCTTGCCCGCGACCTGGTCGTTGTACATCTTGTCGCCGAGGTCATAGCTCGCGACGTCGATCGTCATTTGCGCGCTGCCCTGCGCGGCCTTCGCCGGATCGAACTTCACCTGCGCGGAAAACTTCTTGAACGCGCCTTCGGTCGGCACGTTCATCTGCTTCGACACGGCGGACACCTTGCTCTTCGCGAGATCGACGTCGGCGAGCGCCGCGCCCGACGCGACAAGTGACACCGCGGCGAACGCGGTCAGCATGGAGCGGGAGAAAGACACTTTCATGGAATCCTTCATTTGGCAAAGGGAAGCATCCGCGACAGCAGGCCGTCGCGGTCCAACAACTGGTGCTTGAGCGCCGCGAGCACGTGCAGCGACACGAGCGCAAGCAGAATGTAATTCAAAGACACGTGGAGCGTCTTGAAGGTTTCCTTGAGCACCGGATCGGGATCGATCAGCCGCGGCAGCGGCACGATGCCGAGGTACACGACCGGGATGTTCGACGCCGAGCTGTACAGGTAGCCCGTGATCGGGATCACCAGCATCAGCACGTACAGCAGGATGTGCACGCCGTGCGACGCCGCACGCTGCCACGCCGGCGTGCCGCCCGGCAGCGGCGGCGGCACGTGCGTCGCACGCCACAGCACGCGCACCACGGCCAGCGCGAACACCGTCACGCCGAGCCACTTGTGCCACGAGAAGTACTTCAGCTTCGTCGGCGTGAAGCCGGGGATGTCCGTCATCACCCAGCCCAGCGCGAAGGCGCAGACGATCAGCAGCGCGATCAGCCAGTGCAGCGCGATCGCGCTCTGCGTATAGCGTACCGGCGTGGCCGGCAGCGAATTCGATGCCATCTTGGGTTCCTCAGTTCAGCGAACAGCCGCGCCGGCCATGAGTCCGACGCTTGTCAAGGGCGCCATGCTACCGCAACCTTTAGACCCGCGCGGACTCTGAGGACAGGCGTGTCAGCCTGCTGCCCGCTTCCCGCCATGTTACCGATCGGTCACTAACCATACGATCGTTGACACCGCGAAAAAGGCGTTTTGGTAAGATTGGCGCGGGTTTCGGCCCCGTCGACGCGTTTTCCCGCCGTCGCGCAACCGCTTTTTCCATGCAACGAAACGACCTGATTGCCTGTCACGAGTGCGACGCACTGTTGCACAAACCGCGCCTCGGCCACCGCGAAATCGCGCGCTGTCCGCGCTGCGGCGCACTGCTCTATCGCGACAGCACCACGCAGATCGAGCGGATCTGCGCGCTCGCGCTCGCGGCGCTGATCACGTTCACGATCGCGCAGGCGTTCCCGATCCTCGAAATGGACGTGAACGGCAACCGCGTGCAGACGACGCTGATCGGTGCGATCGACTCGCTGTGGCGCCAGGACATGGCGGCCGTCGGCGTGATGGTGTTCTGCTCGACCGTGCTGTTCCCGCTCGTCGAGATGTCCGCGCTGCTGTACCTGCTGCTGCCGATCCGGCGCGGCGTCGTGCCGCCCGGTTTCAACCTGGTGCTGCGCGCGATCGAGCTCGTGCGGCCATGGGGCATGATCGAGGTGTTCATGCTCGGGATCGTCGTGACGATCGTGAAGATGGTGAGCCTCGCACGTGTCGTTCCCGATGCCGCGCTGTTCGCGTTCGCCGCGCTCACGCTGATGATCGCCGTCGTGCTGATGTTCGATCCGCGCACGTTGTGGGACATCGCCGACGACCTGCGCGCCGGGCGCCCGCCCGGACAGCCGGAGCCGCCCGACACCGCCGCGCCGCCGCCCGAGGCCGCCCGCCGATGACGACGCCGACCGCCGCCCGCGAGGGCTATGCGAGCTGCCACACGTGCGGACTCGTGCAGACGCTCGACCGGCCGCATGCGCACTGCGCGCGCTGCGGCACCGCGCTGCATTTCCGCATCCCGAACAGCATCATGCGCACCTGGGCGCTGCTGCTCGCGGCCGCGATCCTCTACATTCCGGCGAACCTGCTGCCGATCATGCGCACCGCGTCGATCGTCGGCTCGCAGGAAGACACGATCATGAGCGGCGTCATCTATTTCTGGGTGTCGGGCGACTGGCCGCTCGCCGTCGTCGTATTCGTCGCGAGCATCCTCGTGCCGATGCTCAAGCTCGGCGTGCTGCTGATCCTCGTGATCAGCGCGCAGCGCCGCACCACCTGGCGGCCGCTGCAGCGCACGCGCCTGTTCCGGATCGTCGAGCGCATCGGTCGCTGGTCGATGCTCGACATCTTCGTCGTGACGCTCACCGTCGCGCTCGTCCATTTCCGTTCGCTCGCCGTCATCACGGCCGGCCCCGGCGCGCTCGCGTTCGGCTCGGTCGTGATCCTGACGATGCTCGCATCGATGCAGTTCGATCCCCGCCTGATCTGGGATCCAGTAGAAACCTCAGGGAATCACCATGAATAGTCCGCAAGGCCCGCAGCACGACCAGCCCCGGCCGCCCGATCCGACGATCTCGACGAAAAGCGGCTGGCTGCCGTCGCTCGTCTGGCTCGTGCCGCTGATCGCCGCGCTGATCGGCATCGGCCTCGTGATCAAGTCCGTGCGCGAGCGCGGCCCGGAAATCACGATCAGCTTCCACAGCGCCGAAGGGCTCGAGCCCGGCAAGACCCAGGTCAAGTACAAGGACGTCGAGATCGGCATGGTCAAGACGATCAAGCTGTCGAAAGACCTGTCGCGCGTGCTCGTCCAGGTGCAGCTCAAGAAGGAAGCCGAGGACTTCGCGGTCAAGGGCTCGCGCTTCTGGATCGTGCGGCCGCGCGTCGGCGCGACCGGCGTGTCGGGGCTCGGCACGCTGCTGTCCGGCGCGTATATCGGCGTCGACGCCGGCCACGGGCAGGATACGCTGACCGACTTTACGGGCTCCGAAACGCCGCCCGCCGTCACGGGCGACCAGAAAGGCACGCAATACGTGCTGCGCGGCGATTCGCTCGGCTCGGTCGACATCGGCTCGCCCGTCTACTACCGCCGCGTGCAGGTCGGCCAGGTGGTCGGCTTCTCGCTCGACAAGGACGGCACGGGCGTCACGGTCAACGTGTTCGTTACTGCGCCGTACGACCAGTACGTCGGCGTGAACTCGCGCTGGTGGCAGGCCAGCGGCGTCGACCTGCGGCTCGATTCGAGCGGCCTGAAGCTGAACACGCAGTCGCTCGCGACGGTGATCCTCGGCGGCATCGCATTCCAGACGCCGCCGAACCAGGGCAGCGGCACGACGGCGCCGAACAACACGACGTTCCGCCTGGCCTCCGACGAGGGCGACGCGATGCGCGACCCGGACGGCCAGCCGCTGCAGGTCGTGATGAACTTCAACCAGTCGCTGCGCGGGCTCGCCGTCGGCGCGACGGTCGACTTCCGCGGCATCGTGCTCGGCGAAGTGACGAACATCGGCATCGACTACGATCCGAAGACGAAGAACTTCACGATGCCGGTGACGATGAACGTGTATCCGGAGCGCCTCGGCCGCCGCTTCCGCGAAACGATCGAGAGCAAGGGCGAACCGGCGCGCCGCGAGATCGTCGAGCGGCTCGTCCAGCACGGGCTGCGCGGCCAGCTGCGCACCGGCAACCTGCTGACGAGCCAGCTTTACGTCGCGCTCGACTTCTTCCCGAAGGCGCCGGTCGTGAAGATCGACACGGCGCGCCAGCCGCTCGAACTGCCGACCGTGCCGAACACGCTCGACGAACTGCAGCTGCAGGTCGCCGACATCGCGAAGAAGCTCGACAAGGTGCCGTTCGACCAGATCGGCGCGAACCTGAACAGCGCGCTGTCGAACGCCGACAAGCTGTTCAAGCAGCTCGACACGCAGGTCGCGCCGGAAGCGCGCGACACGCTGTCGGCCGCGAAGCAGACCTTCTCTACCGCCGAGGCGACGCTGCAGCAGGATTCGCCGCTGCAATCCGACGTGCGCGGCGCGCTGAAGGAGCTCACGCGCACGCTGCAGTCGCTGAACGCGCTCGCCGATTATCTGGAGCGTCACCCCGAATCGCTGCTCAAGGGCAAGCCAGGAGATAAACAATGACGACACGCGTGAACGGTTTCGCGAGCGGCGCGGCGGCGGCCTTCGCCGCACTCGCGCTCGCCGCGTGCAGCTCGCCGCCCGCGCGGTTCTACACGCTCAGCCCGGCCGACGCCGCGGCCCCGGTGCGCACCGCGCCGGCCAACCCGGCGTTCCTGATCGAGGTGCCGTCCGTCGGCGTGCCCGAGCAGGTCGCGAAGAACCAGCTGGTCGTGCAGAAGAACGCCGCGCAGGTCGACGTGCTCGAGCAGGAACGCTGGGCATCGCCGCCCGCCGACGAGATCCGCCGCGCGCTGTCGGACGATCTCGCCGCGCAGCTCGGCACGATCGACGTCGCGAATTCCGCGTACCCGCCCGGCGTGCCCGTGTATCGCATCAGCGTGAACGTACAGCGCTTCGAGTCGTGGCCCGGCAAGCGCGCAGCGGTCGACGCCGTGTGGAGCGTGCGCCCGCTCGGCACGCAGGCCGTGATGACCTGCCGCACGAGCGTCGCGGAACCGGTCGCCGACAGCTACGACGCGCTCGTCGCCGGCCACCGGCGCGCGCTCGACGTGATCGCCACGCAGGCCGCGGCCGGCGTGCGCGCGATGGCCGCAAGCCGCGGCACGACGCCCGCGACGGCGCCCGCGGCCGGCAGCAAGACGGCCGCCGCGCCGGTCGTGCCGTGCCCGGCAATCCCGACGTCCGGCGGCGACGCCGGCGCGACGGGCAAATCCGGCGGCGCATGAGCCGGCAGCGCTGACGGACATCCGAAGAACCGTTCGCCGGTGCGGCTTGGTCCGACGCGGCGCGTCTGCCGGCAGCCGCTTGCATGACGCAGACGCTGCCGCAGCCGATCGCATAGCGCTTCATCGGCCGAACGGCGACTTTGCATTGTTTGTCAAAGTCGGCCGGAACCGGCACCATGCAACGCGGTCGGCTTGCGTTTTCCGGCCCGATTGACGATCCTACGCACTTTCAGGCTCGCGCCGCTCGTCGTGCGCGCGAGCCGGCGGCGCCGGGCCGCGTTCGGCCCGACTGCCGTGCCTCCCGGCGCCCGAACGCGATCGGCGTGCACCGCAGCGGGGCAGCCGTACCGCGGGTCGCCGCGCATCGTCCGGCAACCGGCCCCGTCTCACCCGTTCTCCCCGGCGCCGTGCCGCATTCCCGGCCGGCATCCCGAACCCGCCCGTCCAGGGCTTTCGCTATTCCGTTTATGTTTCGTTCCCTGACGACCCTGATCAAGAAGTGGCGCGCGTCGCGCAATGCCGGCCACCAGCTCGATGCGCTGCTCGCGCACGCCGACGCCGATGCGTCGTACGCCGAGCGCAGCGAATGGCTGATCGAGCTCGCGCACTGGCTGCGCCGCAACGGTACGATGCAGGACGCGCCGGCCGAGCGCGACGCCGATGCACGCGCGTATCCGGCCCATGCGCGGCTGCGCTACCTGTTCCACGTGCTCGATCGCAACCCCGCATGGAAATCGCATGCCGCGCGCATCCTGCGCGGCATCCTGCGCGAGTGCGACGGCATCTCGCTGCTGTGCGACGCCGGCATGCCCGTGCACTCGGGCTTCTTCGGCGCGCTGTTCGAGCGGATCGACTCGTCGCTGATCCCGCCCGCGCCGAACCGCCGCGAACTGTCGGCGCTGTTCACGCTGATGTTCCCTGCCCCCGGGGACGCGCAATGGATCGACGCGCTGCCCGACGACCTGCTCGCGCGCCTCGCCGAGCTGTTCTCGTTCGACGTCACCGACGAAGAGCGCCACGAGCCCGGCTCGTTCTCGCGCGACCTGCTGGCCGCGCTGCACAACCTGACCTGCCAGATCAGCTCGACCGGCCTGTCGCAGACGGTGCGCAGCCGGCTGTCCGACGACGATGCGCGCCAGCCGCTCGAAACGCAGCCGCTCTATCGCCTCACGCGTGCAATGCTCGCGGTCGAGACCGCGCACGCGGCCGTCGAGGACGGCGGCGACCCGAGCAAGCTGCTGCACGAGGTGAACTACCTGCGCGTGCTGCTCGACGAATGCCGGATCGCGGTCGACAACGTGTTCTCGCACCTGTATCGCAACGGCGTGTCGGTCGACATCGTGTTCCAGGTCGAACGGATGCGCATGCGCATCCTGCGCGCCGAAACGCTGCTGAACGCGTGGATGGCACGCGACGACCTGCACGGGATGGCACGCCTGACGGCCGAGCTGGTCGACGCGAACCAGAACAGCCAGAGCGTCACGCACCTCGTGCGCAGCAACTTCTCGCTGTTCGCGCGCAAGCTCGTCGAGACCAACGCGGACACCGGCGAGCACTACATCTCGCGCGGCCGCGCCGAGTACCTGAAGATGCTGCGGATGGCCGCCGGCGGCGGCCTCGTCACGGTCGTGACCGTGTGCGTGAAGTTCGCGATCACGGGCGCGCACCTGCAGTCGATGCTCGAAGGGCTGCTCGCGGGCATCAACTATGCGGCCAGCTTCATGCTGATGCACTTCCTGCACTTCACGCTCGCGACCAAGCAGCCCGCGATGACCGCGCCGACGCTCGCGCGCGAACTCGACGACACCGGCCACGACGAAGGCGTGAAGGCGTTCGTGTCGTCGGTGATCGCGCTGATCCGCACGCAGGCGGCCGCGATTTCCGGCAACGTGCTCGTCGTGCTGCCCGTGTGCCTGCTCGTGCAGCTGTTCGCGGGCAATGTGCTGCACGCGAACCTGATCTCGCCGGAGAAGGCGCACGCGACGCTGCACTCGTTCTCGCTGCTCGGCCCGACGCCGCTCTACGCGGCGCTGACGGGCGTGCTGCTGTGGGCGTCGAGCCTGCTCGCGGGCTGGGCCGACAACTGGTTCGTGCTGCACCGGGTCGGCGACGCGCTCACCTACAACCGCCGGCTGCGCCTGACGCTCGGCGCGGCCGGCGCCGCGAAGCTCGCGCACTTCTGCCGGTCGAACGTCGCGGGCGTGGTCGCGAACGTCGGCCTCGGCCTGATGCTCGGCCTCGTTCCGGCGATCGTCACCGTGTTCATGTTCCCGTTCGAGGTCCGGCACGTGACGCTGTCGGCCGGCTCGATCGGGATCGCGCTCGGCGTGCTGGGCAAGGGTGCGCTCGGGACGCCCGAGCTGTGGTGGGCCGGCGCCGGCGTGCTCAGCATGGCGATCCTCAACGTGCTCGTGAGCTTCGCGCTCGCGTTCACGATGGCCGTGCGCTCGCGCAGCCTGCGCCCGACCAAGGTGCGCGCGCTCGTCGCCGCGATCGTGCGCACGGTTCTGTCGAATCCGCTCGCGCTGTTCTGGCCGGCCGCCGGCCAGGCCGCGCGCACCGGCCAGCCGGGCGCGCACTGAGCCTGAGGCGGCGCGGCGGTGCCCCACCGGGCGCCGCTGCGCCGGCCTCCCCGCGCGAACGCGGCCGTCGCGCCTGCGCCGCCGCGCCGAAACGCCGGCCCCGGTCGCCCGCGCCGCGTACAATGATGGACTTTTGCACGTCCTCACCCGCCTTATGTCCTCGCCCACCCTGTACGAATTCTTCGCCCCCTGCCCGCGCGGCCTCGAAGCGGCGCTTGCCGCCGAGCTGGCCGAAATCGCCGGCCGCCACCTGAACGGCGCGCCGTTCACCGCGGGCGCGCAGGTGCCGGGCGGCGTCCATTTCAGCGGCGGCTGGGCCGCCGGCATGGCCGCGAACCTCCATTCGCGGATCGCGAGCCGGATCCTGCTGAAGATCGCGCACCGCGCGTACCGCAACGAGCAGGATGTCTATGCGCTCGCGCTCGAGCAGCCGTGGGAGCGCTGGTTCGCGGCGACGCAGACGCTGCGCGTCGACATCACCGCGATCAAGTCGCCGCTGAAAAGCCTCGAATTCGCGACGTTGCGCGTGAAGGACGCGATCTGCGACCGGATGCGCGACAAGACCGGCGCCCGCCCGAGCATCGACACGGGTGCGCCGGACGTGCGCGTGTTCGCGTTCCTGACGGCCAACGAGTGCACGCTGTACCTCGACACGTCGGGCGAGCCGCTGTTCAAGCGCGGCTGGCGCCTCGACAAGGGCGCGGCGCCGCTGCGCGAGAACCTCGCGGCCGGCATCCTGCGCCTGACGGGCTGGACGCCCGGCACGCCGCTGTACGACCCGATGTGCGGCAGCGGCACGTTCCTCGCGGAAGCCGCGCAGATCGCGCTCGGCGTGGCGCCGGGCGTCGAACGCCGGTTCGGCTTCGAAAAGCTCAAGCAGTACGACATCACCGCATGGCAGGGGCTGAAGGTGCCGGCGCTGGACGCGAAGCGCGCGGCGCGCGGCAAGCGCGGCGATGCGCTCGGCGTGTACGGCAGCGATATTTCCGGCGACATGCTCGAGAAGGCGCGCGCGAACCTCGAGCGCGCGGGCGTGCCGTCGGTGTGGCTCAAGCAGGTCGACGCGCGCGGCATGACGCCGCCGTGCGACGGGCCGGGCATCATCCTCGCGAACCCGCCGTACGGCGAGCGGATCGAAGTGCGCGGCCGCAGCGCGCGCGGCGAGGTGCGCGAAACCGGCCGCAACCGCGGCAACGACGACGCGTTCCGCCGCACGCACACCGACGCGCCGGACAGCGAGTTCTTCAACGCGCTCGGCGATGCGCTGAAGCAGCGCTTCACGGGCTGGCAGGCATTCCTGCTGACGTCCGACCGTTCGCTGCCGGGCCAGTTGCGGCTGCGCGAATCGGCGAAGACGCCGCTGTTCAACGGCGCGCTCGAATGCCGGCTGTTCCGCTTCGACCTGATCGCCGGCAGCGTGAAGGCGCGCCCGGCCGCGCCGGAAGGCGACGCGTAAGCGACACCGTCGCGCGGGGCCGCCATCGCGGCGCCCGCGCGCTCCTCCCGCCGGCGCGCGTCAGTGCTTCGACTTCGACCAGCGCGCCATCGTGAACGGCAGTGCGTGCCCCGTCTCGAGCAGCGTCTTCAGGCTCGACAGCACGACCGGCCAGCCGCCGCGAATCCCGCGATCCATCTCCGAACCGGCCACGAGCCCGTCGTGCGTGACGGTCAGCTTCACGACGCCCTCGTGCGGTTCGACGAGATAGGTCACGCGCGATTCCTCGCCGTCTCCCGACGGCGCACGCCACGTGACGACCAGCCGGTGCGGCGGATCGTTCTCGACCACTTCGCCGACGATGTCGACCCGCGACGGATCGTCGTAGTCCTGATGTTCCCACCGCGATCCCGGCCGCCAGTCGGGCGATGCGTTGCGATGCCGGACCCAGTAGTCCTTCGTCAGCTCGGCGTTGGTCAGTGCGTCGAACACGCGCTCGGGCGTCGCCGCGATGAAGGTCACGTACACAAAGGCGGGATTACCCATCGTCGTCTCCTGTGCCGCGGGCCGCTTCCAGCCCGCGCTTGAGATCCGCCAGCGCCTGCAGGCGCTGACGCTCGAACTTGCCGATCCAGCGTTCCGCGATGTCGTGGATCGGCACCGGATTCAGGTAATGCAGCTTCTCCCTGCCGCGCCATGCGGTTGCGACGAGGTTCGCGGCCTCGAGCAGCGCGAGATGCTTGCTCACGGCCTGCCGGCTCATCGCGAGTCCGTCGCACAGTTCGGACAGGGTCTGGCCGCTTTTCGCATGCAGCAGGTCGAGCAACTGACGGCGCGTGGCATCGGCCAGCGCCTTGAAAACGAGATCCATGCCGCTCCCGGGTCGATGGCCCTATTATGCAACCAAACGGTTGCATGTCAAGAATGACAACTCTACTGACAATACGGTGTCAGCAGGCCGCGCTCACACTGCAATCCCGGCGCAATGCAACGCTGGTTTCCACACAGAACCCGAATAACAACGCAACAAGGAGTTCGTCATGACGTCCGCAACTGCCACCGCAACCCTGGAACGCGCGATCGCGTGGTTCGACATTCCGTCCCTCGATTTCGATCGCGCGATCCGTTTTTACGAAACCATGCTGCAAACCACGCTGCAGCGCGAAGTGATCGGCGGCGTGCCGATGGCGATGTTCGATCACGAGGCGTCAAGCACGGGCGGCAGCATCGTGTTCGATCCGCAGCAGATGAAGCCGAGCGCGAACGGCGTGCTCGTCTACCTGAACGCCGGCGACTCGGTCGTCGCGGCGCTCGAACGCGCGAAGCGCGCGGGCGGTATCGTGCAGGGCTCCGTCGTCGAGCTGCCGAACAACTACGGCTACATCGGCTACCTGATCGATACCGAAGGCAACCGCGTCGGCCTGCACGCGCCGAAATGCCATTGAGCGCATCGGCCATCGGGGCAGCGCGGCGCTATCATCGCGAAGTCCCCTTAGCCGTTGGAATCGAGGTGCTGCCATGACACGCCGTGCCGACCGCCTGTTCCAGATCGCCGAGCTGTTGCGCGGGCGCCGTCTCACGACCGCGCAGCAGCTTGCCGACTGGCTGTCGGTGTCGCCGCGCACGGTCTATCGCGACGTGCGCGACCTGCAACTGTCAGGGGTGCCGATCGAAGGCGAAGCCGGCATCGGCTACCGGCTGAACCGCAACGCGAGCCTGCCGCCGCTCACGTTCACGGCCGAGGAGCTCGCGGCGCTCGCCACCGGCGCGCGCATGCTCGAGACCTGGGGCGGTGCGCGCTTCGCGAGCGGCGCCCGCTCGGCGCTTGCGAAGATCGCGTCGGCGATGCCGGCCGACAAGCGCACGGCGCTCGACCGCCTGCCCGTGTTCGCGCCGTCGTTCCACATCGACGAGACGTTCTGCGCGAAGGTCGACGCGATCCACCAGGCCATCGACACGCGCCACATCGTCAGCTTCGGCTACCGCGACCGGCTCGGCGCGCATTCGCAACGCCGCGTGTGGCCGCTCGGGCTCGTCTACTGGGGCGGGCGCTGGACGATCGGCGCGTGGTGCGAGCTGCGCGACGATTTCCGCACCTTCGACATCGCGCGGATGGGCGACATCACCGTGCACGAGCAGTTTCCGGACATGGAAGGACGGCGGATCGCCGACTACATGCGGATCGCGGAAGCGCCGATGCGCTGACGCGATCGCCGGATCGCGAACCTCGTCGCGCCATGAAAAAGACCCGGCCGGCTTGCGCCGGTCGGGCCTGTCCGGGCGGGCCGCCCCTGCATCGAAGCAGGCGCCCGGGTTGCCGGTGCGCGCGTTACTCGACGGCCTTCACCATGTCCTCGATGACCTTCTTCGCATCGCCGAAGACCATCATCGTCTTGTCCATGTAGAACAGGTCGTTGTCGAGGCCCGCGTAGCCGGACGCCATCGAGCGCTTGTTGACGATCACCGTGCGCGCCTTGTAAGCCTCGATGATCGGCATCCCCGCGATCGGCGATTTCGGATCGTTCTTCGCGGCCGGGTTCACGACGTCGTTCGCGCCGAGCACGAGCACCACGTCGGCCTGGCCCAACTCGCCGTTGATGTCCTCCATCTCGAACACGATGTCGTACGGCACTTCCGCTTCCGCGAGCAGCACGTTCATGTGTCCCGGCATCCGCCCGGCAACCGGGTGGATCGCATAACGCACGTCGACGCCCTTCTCGATCAGCTTGTCGGTCAACTCCTTCAGCGCGTGCTGCGCGCGGGCGACGGCCAGCCCGTAGCCCGGCACGATCACGATCGATTCCGCGTTGCCGAGCATGAACGCCGCGTCGTCGGCCGAACCCGACTTCACCGGGCGCTGCTCCTGCGCGCCCGCCGCGCCGCCGGCCGCCGCCTCGCCGCCGAAGCCGCCGAGGATCACGTTGAAGAACGAACGGTTCATCGCGTGGCACATGATGTACGACAGGATCGCACCCGACGAGCCGACCAGCGAGCCCGCGATGATCAGCATCGCGTTGTTCAGCGAGAAGCCGATGCCCGCCGCCGCCCAGCCCGAGTACGAGTTCAGCATCGACACGACCACCGGCATGTCCGCGCCGCCGATCGGGATGATGATCAGCACGCCGAGCACGAACGCGATCGCCGTCATGATGATGAACGGCAGCCACGCCTGCGTGATGACGAACAGGATGCCGAAGCCGAGCATCGCGATCGCGAGCATCAGGTTGATCAGGTGCTGGCCCGCATACACGACCGGCGCGCCCTGGAACAGCCGGAACTTGTACTTGCCCGACAGCTTGCCGAACGCGATCACCGACCCGGAGAACGTGATCGCGCCGACGAACGTGCCGATGAACAGCTCGACGCGGTTGCCGTACGGGATGAAGTTCGACGCGACGGCGTCCTGCGGCACGAGCCCGAACGCTTCCGGCTCCGACACCACCGCATAGGCGATGCACACGGCCGCGAGACCGATCAGCGAGTGCATCGCCGCGACGAGTTCCGGCATCTTCGTCATCTCGACGCGCGCGGCGACGAACGCACCGACACCGCCGCCGACGACCAGCGCGCCGAGCACCAGCGCAATGCCGAGCGGCAGGTTCGCGCCGAGCCAGGCCGCCTGCTTGACGATCAGCGCGACCGTCGTGAGGATCGCGATGGCCATCCCGACCATCCCGAACAGGTTGCCGCGCCGCGCGCTCTTCGGGTTCGACAGGCCTTTGAGCGCCTGGATGAAGCACACCGATGCGACGAGGTACAGCAGCGTAACGACGTTCATGCTCATCGCGCGCCCTCCTTGCCGCCCTCGACACGCTTGGGCTCCTTCTTGCGGAACATCTCGAGCATTCGCCTCGTCACGAGAAAGCCGCCGAACACGTTGACGGCCGCGAGCGCGACCGCGAGCGTGCCGAAGAACTTGCCGGTCACGCCGACGGTGAGCGCCGCCGCGAGCATCGCGCCGACGATCACAATCGCCGAGATCGCGTTGGTCACGGCCATCAGCGGTGTATGCAGCGCCGGCGTGACGTTCCAGACGACGTGGTAGCCGACGTACACCGCCAGCACGAAGATGATCACGTTGATCACCGTGTGATTGATGACTTCCATGTCTCCCCCGTTATTTGCGCGTGACTTCGCCATCGCGGCACAGCAGCGTCGCGGCGACGATGTCGTCGGTCAGGTCGATGTTCAGCGTGCCTTCCTTCGTGACGATCAGCTTCATGAAGTCGAGCAGGTTGCGCGCGTACAGCGCCGACGCGTCCGACGCGACCATCGATGCGAGGTTCGTGTAGCCGGCGATCGTCACGCCGTTGTGCACGATCACCTGGTCGGCGACCGTCAGCGGGCAGTTGCCGCTCTTCCTGCCGTCGAATTCGGGGCCGCGGCCGGCCGCGAGATCGACGAGCACCGAGCCGGGCTTCATCGACTGCGCGGTTTCGACCGAGATCAGCGTCGGCGCCGGGCGCCCGGGAATCAGCGCGGTGGTGATCACGATGTCGGCCTGCTTCGCGCGCTCGTGCACGAGCGCGGCCTGGCGGCCGAGCCACGACGGCGGCATCGGGCGCGCATAACCGCCGACGCCCTGCGCGGCCTCGCGCTCTTCGTCGGTTTCGAACGGGACGTCGAGGAATTTCGCGCCGAGCGACTCGATCTGCTCCTTCACGGCCGGCCGCACGTCGGAAGCCTCGATCACGGCGCCCAGCCGCTTCGCGGTCGCGATCGCCTGCAGGCCCGCGACGCCCGCGCCGAGAATCAGCACGCGCGCGGCCTTCACGGTGCCCGCGGCCGTCATCAGCATCGGGAAGAAGCGCGGATACAGCGCCGCGGCGACGAGCACGGCCTTGTAGCCCGCGATGTTCGCCTGCGACGACAGCACGTCGAGACTCTGCGCGCGCGTCGTGCGCGGCGCGGCTTCGAGCGCGAAGCCCGTCACGCCGGCCGCGGCCAGTTTCGCCGCCTGCTCGCCGTTGAACGGCTCGAGCATGCCGACCAGCACGGAGCCGCGCTTCAGCGATGGCAGTTCCGCGTCGGTGGGCGCCTGGACCTTCAGCACGATGTCGGCATCAAAAGCAGCCGACTGGTCGGTCAATTCGGCACCGGCGGCCGCGTAGGCCTGGTCGGGATAACTGGCTGCGACGCCGGCCCCTTTCGCGATACTGACGCGATGGCCGGCAGCCGCGTATTTCTTCACGGTTTCCGGCGTCGCAGCCACACGCGCCTCGTTCGCCCGCGTTTCAGCAGGCACTCCAATATGCATCGTCAGTTCCTCCAGTCATTGTCAGTATTTCTTTTCTTGCGATTTTTACTGCACAACGAGCCGGACAGGCTGACTTACCGGCTCACGGGCAACGGCGTTCACGCTGCACTTTAACCGAAAGCGATGGTTGCGCCAGCACATTCCGCACGATCGTGCTCGAATGCGACATTAACCCGGCTCGTAGCGCCACGCGTCGGCGGGACGGACGATTTGCGGGGGTCGGATTCGTCTAACGAGATGCCGGGCAGCGTTCGGGCGCAACCGGTAAAATGCCGAACCATGAAACCCGAAATCTGGACCCCGCATGTGACGGTCGCCGCGCTCGTCGAGCACGCCGGCCGCTTTCTCGTGATCGAGGAAGAAACCTCGACGGGCCTGCGCATCAACCAGCCGGCCGGCCATCTCGAAGCCGGCGAAACACTGGCCGACGCCGTGATCCGCGAGACGCTCGAGGAAACCGCGCACCCGTTCACGCCCGACGCGCTCGTCGGCGTCTATCTCGCGCACTACGACCGCCCCGGCAGCGCCGGCGCGACCTACCTGCGCTTCACGTTCTGCGGCAAGGCCGGCGAGCCGGTCGCGGGCCACGTGCTCGACGACGGCATCGTCCGCACGCTGTGGATGACGGCCGACGAACTGCGCGCATGCAGCGAGCGCCATCGCTCGCCCGCGGTGATGCGCTGCGTCGACGACTATCTCGCCGGGCGGCGCATTCCGCTCGATTTCGTGCACACGCATTCGGTCGCGCCGCGCCCCGAAGCATTCGAACGTCAGGCGGTCAACAAATGAGCAAGCGCCGTGTAGTGGTGGGCATGTCGGGCGGCGTCGATTCGTCGGTGACCGCGTGGCTGCTGAAGGAACAGGGCTACGACGTGGTCGGCCTGTTCATGAAGAACTGGGAAGACGACGACGACGGCGAATACTGCTCGACGCGCCAGGACTGGATCGACGTCGTGTCGGTGGCCGACCTGATCGGCATCGACGTGGAAGCCGTCAACTTCGCAGCGGAATACAAGGACCGCGTGTTCGCCGAGTTCCTGCGCGAATACTCGGCCGGCCGCACGCCGAACCCCGACGTGCTGTGCAATGCCGAGATCAAGTTCAAGGCATTCCTCGATCACGCGATGTCGCTCGACGCGGAAATGATCGCGACCGGCCACTACGCGCGCGTGCGCGAGCGCGGCGGGCGCTTCGAACTGCTGAAGGCATTCGATCATACGAAAGACCAGTCGTACTTCCTGCACCGGCTGAACCAGGCGCAACTGTCGAAGACGATGTTCCCGCTCGGCGAGATCCCGAAGACCAAGGTGCGCGAGATCGCCGCGCAGATCGGGCTGCCGAACGCGAAGAAGAAGGATTCGACCGGCATCTGCTTCATCGGCGAACGGCCGTTCCGCGATTTCCTGAACCGCTACCTGCCGACGAAACCCGGCCCGATGAAGACGCCCGACGGCAAGGTCGTCGGCGAGCACATCGGCCTCGCGTTCTACACGTTCGGCCAGCGCAAGGGCATCGGCCTCGGCGGCAGCAAGAGCGGCAGCGGCGAGCCGTGGTTCGTCGCCGCGAAGGACATCGCGTCGAACACGCTGTATGTCGTGCAGGGCCACGATCATCCGTGGCTGCTGTCGCGGCAGCTCGTCGCCGGCAACGTGAGCTGGGTCGCCGGCGAGCCGCCGGCGGAAGGCTTCGCATGCGGCGCGAAGACGCGCTACCGGCAGGCCGATGCCGCATGCACGTTTGCACGTGCCGGCGGCGAGCGCTTCTCGCTCGCCTTCGACGACGCGCAGTGGGCCGTCACGCCCGGCCAGTCGGCCGTGCTGTACGACGGCGAGATCTGTCTCGGCGGCGGCATCATCGAGTTCGCGGCAACCGGCCAGCCCGGCCAGGCAGCGCCCGCGGAAGGCCACGCACCGGCGCTCGCCGAAGCACGCTGACACACATTCGGTTTAGACTTGCGGCACGCCGCGCCCGGAGGAACATGATTCCGCCGAGGCCGGCAGACCGCCGCGCAGCGCACGCATGGCGGTATTTCAAGATTCTTACGGAGTCCCCATGCTTTCAAGACGCTATCTGGCGATGTGGTGTGCCGTCCTGCTGCTCGCCGCGACGGCCTCGCTTGCGTCGATCCACGCACTCTCCTGGCTGTGGATCCTGATCCCCGCCGCCCTCGTCGTGCTCGGCCTGTACGACCTGAAGCAGGACCGCCACGCGATCCTGCGCAACTACCCGCTCTGGGGCCACTTCCGCTTCCTGTTCGAGTTCATCCGCCCCGAGATCCGCCAGTACTTCGTCGAAGACGACACCGACGAGAAACCGTTCTCGCGCGCGCAGCGCAGCCTCGTCTACCAGCGCGCGAAGAACGTCGCCGACAATCGCCCGTACGGCACCGAGCTGAACGTGAAGGCCGTCGCGCACGAATGGATCAGCCACTCGCTCGCGCCGACGAAGCTGCCGAACCACGATTTCCGCATCCGCGTCGGCGCGAATCGCGCGCAACCGTACGACATTTCGATCTTCAACATCTCGGCAATGAGCTTCGGCTCGCTGTCCGCGAACGCGATCCGCTCGCTGAACCTCGGCGCGAAGAAAGGCGGTTTCGCGCACGACACCGGCGAAGGCTCGTTGTCGAAATACCATCGCGAAAACGGCGGCGACATCATCTGGGAAATCGCGTCGGGCTACTTCGGCTGCCGCAACGACGACGGCACGTTCAATCCCGACAAGTTCGCGAAGCAGGCCGCCGATCCGCAGGTCAAGATGATCGAGGTGAAGCTGTCGCAGGGCGCGAAGCCCGGCCACGGCGGCGTGCTGCCGGCCGCGAAGATCACGCCGGAGATCGCCGAGACACGCGGCGTGCCGATGGGCAAGGACTGCATCTCGCCCGCCACGCATTCGGAATTCTCGACGCCGCGCGGGCTGCTCGAATTCGTCGAGCGCCTGCGCACGCTGTCGGGCGGCAAGCCGACCGGCTTCAAGCTGTGCGTCGGCCATCCGTGGGAGTTCTTCGGGATCGCGAAGGCGATGGTCGAAACCGGCATCGTGCCGGACTTCATCGTCGTCGACGGCGCGGAAGGCGGCACGGGCGCGGCGCCGCTCGAATTCACCGACCACGTCGGCGTGCCGCTGCAGGAAGGGCTGCTGCTCGTGCACAACACGCTCGTCGGGATCGGCGTGCGCGACCGCGTGAAGATCGGCGCGAGCGGCAAGATCATCTCCGCGTTCGACGTCGCGCGCACGCTCGCGATCGGCGCGGACTGGGTGAACTCGGCGCGCGGCTTCATGTTCGCGGTCGGCTGCATCCAGGCGCAGACCTGCCACACGGGCCGCTGCCCGACCGGCGTCGCGACGCAGGACCCGGTGCGCCAGCGCGCGCTCGTCGTGCCCGACAAGGCCGACCGCGTGTACAACTTCCACCGCAATACGCTGCACGCGCTGCAGGAACTCGTGCAGGCGGCCGGCCTCGCGCATCCGTCCGAGCTGCGCGCGCATCACATCGTGCAGCGCGTCGCGCCGCACGAGGTCCGGCTGATGTCGCAGTTGCTGAAATACCTGAAGCCCGGCGCGCTGCTCGACGGCAACCATTGCGGCTTCTCGCTGTACGACAAGTGGTGGCCGATCGCGCGCAGCGATTCGTTCACGCTCGGCGAGACCGTCTACGCGTCGATCGAGTGACGCTCGCGGCCGCTCCGGGCGGCGCGGCAAAAAGAAAAGCGCCCCGCGGGGCGCTTTTCTTTCGTCTGCCGAATGTGTGGCCGCGTGGCCGGCAGCGGTTCAGTTCTGCGGCAGCGTGTCGGCGAACGACTGCCGCTGCAGCAGCTTCACGAAGTGCTTGTCGAGGTTCGGGTGGCGATCGCGCCAGTTGACCTCGGGCATCCGGAAGTCGAGATAGCCGAGCGCGCAGCCGAGCGCGATGTCGGCGAGCGAGTAATGATTACCGACGCACCACGTCTTGCCGCCCAGACCCTGCGACATCGCAACGAGCGCATCGTCGATCTTGCGCTGCTGGCGCGCGATCCAGCTCGCGCTGCGCTGCACCTCGTCGCGCATCGTGTGTTCGAGACGAATCGCGACCGCCGCGTCGAGCACGCCGTCGCCCAACGCTTCCCAGCAGCGCACTTCGACGCGCTCGCGGCCCGACGGCGGAATCAGCTTGCCGACCGGCGACAGCGTATCGACGTATTCGCAGATCACGCGGGAATCGAACACCGCGGCACCATCCTCCATCACGAGGCACGGGACCTTGCCGAGCGGATTCGATGCATGAATATCCGTCTCCGGCGCCCACACGTTCTCGAGCTCCAGCTTGTAGTCGATCTTCTTTTCAGCGAGCACGATCCGCGCCTTTCGGACGTACGGGCTGCTGAGCGAACCGATTAATTTCATCATCTGCCTTTTTAAGGGAACCGCCGAGAGTATACGTTGTCGCCGATCATAACCGGCCAGCGTCGCGCGGTAGAAAATCGCCCGGCCGGCCTGTGGATGGTTTGCAACAACCGCCGCCGCGGGCCTTCCGGCGCGGCTTCCCGCCCCTCTCTCACGCGCCGCGTCCCGCGGCGCTACAATCGCACGATGAATGCGCCCCACGATACCGCCATCGCCGTCGACGTCTACCGCCAGCGCCGTGAACGCGTGCTTGCCGCACTGCGCGCCGCCGGCGGCGGCGTCGCCATCGTCCCCACCGCGCCGGAACTGCTGCGCAACCGCGATACGGCCTACCCGTACCGGTACGACAGCTACTTCCACTACCTGACGGGCTTCACCGAACCGGATGCCGTGCTCGTGCTGAACGCGGCCGCGCCGCACGGCGCGCCGGAGTCGATCCTGTTCTGCCGCGGCAAGAATGTCGACCGCGAGATCTGGGAAGGCTTCCACTACGGGCCCGAAGCCGCGCGCGACGCGTTCGGCTTCGACGCGGCGTTCGCGATCGACGTGATCGACACCGAGATGCCGCGCCTGCTCGCCGATGCGGGCACCGTGCACTACCGGTTCGGCGCGTCGGCCGATTTCGAGCGGCAGCTCGCGGGCTGGCTCGACGCGGTGCGCGCGCTCGCGCGCACGGGCGTCGCCGCGCCGGACGCGATGCTCGACCTCACGCCGCTCGTCGACGACATGCGGCTCGTGAAGGACGAGCACGAACTCGCGATCATGATGCGCGCCGCGCACATCTCCGCGCTCGCGCACCGCCGCGCGATGCAGGCGTGCCGCCCCGGCATCCGCGAATACGAACTCGAGGCCGAGTTGCTGTATACGTTCCGCAAGCACGGCGCGCAGGCGCCGGCATACGGCTCGATCGTCGCGGCCGGCGCGAACGCGTGCGTGCTGCACTACCCGGCCGGCAACGCGGCCGCGCAGGACGGCGACCTGATCCTGATCGACGCCGCGTGCGAACTCGACGGCTACGCGTCGGACATCACGCGCACGTTCCCGGCCAACGGGCGCTTCTCGCCCGCGCAGCGTGCGCTATACGACATCGTGCTCGCCGCGCAGCAGGCCGCGATCGATGCGACACGCGCGGGCGTGCCGTTCGAGGCGCCGCACGATGCGGCCGTGCGCGTGCTCGCGCAGGGGCTGCTCGACACCGGCATCATCCCGAAAGCGCGCTTCTCGAACGTCGACGACGTGATCGCCGAGCGTGCGTACACGCGCTTCTACATGCACCGCACGGGCCACTGGATCGGCATGGACGTGCATGACTGCGGCGACTACCGCGAGCGGCTCGCCGAGCGCGACGGCAACGGCGCGCTGCCGTGGCGCACGCTGAAGCCCGGCATGACGCTGACGGTCGAGCCCGGCCTGTATGTGCGCGCGGCCGACGACGTGCCGCCCGAGTACTGGAACATCGGCATCCGCATCGAGGACGACGCAATCGTGCGCGAGCACGGCTGCGAGCTAATCACGCGCGGCGTGCCTGTCGACGCCGCCGAGATCGAAGCGCTGATGCGCGCGGGCGCATGACCGGCCGCTGCCGACCGTTACCTCCGTTTCACGAATCAAGATGACGACCGCTTCCTCCCCGGCCACACCGGATTACGACCTCGCCATCGTCGGCGCGGGCCCCGTCGGGCTCGCGCTCGCCGGCTGGCTCGCGCGCCGCAGCGCAACGCAGCACGCGTCGATCGCGCTGATCGATGCGCGCGAACCGGCCGCGAGCATGAACGACCCGCGCGCGATCGCCGTGTCGCACGGCAGCCGCGTGCTGCTCGACACGCTCGCGTGGCCTGCCGACGCGACGCCGATCGAACATATCCACGTGTCGCAGCGCGGCCATTTCGGCCGCACGCTGATCGACCGCGACGAGCACGACCTCGCCGCGCTCGGTTATGTCGTGCGCTACGGCTCGCTGGTGCAGGCGCTCGCGGGCGCCGTGCACGGCACGCGCGTCGACTGGCTCACGTCGACCACCGCGCGCGCGCCGCAGCAGGACGCCGACGGCGTCACGCTGACGCTCGACGGCCCGCAGGGCGAGCGCACGCTGCGCGCGCGCATCGTCATCAACGCCGAAGGCGGGCTGTTCCACGAACAGCAGGCCGACGCCGGCAAGCATCGCCGCGACTACGGGCAGACCGCGCTCGTCGGCACGGTCACGGTATCGGCGCCGCGCCCGAACGTCGCATGGGAACGCTTCACGCACGAAGGCCCGCTCGCGCTGCTGCCGCTCGGCGGGCCGCGCCAGGCCGACTACGCGCTCGTCTGGTGCTGCACGCCCGACGAAGCGGCGCGCCGCGCGACGCTGCCCGACGACGCGTTCCTGCGCGAGCTCGGCAGCGCGTTCGGCGAACGCATGGGCCGGTTCGTCGCGATCGCGGGCCGCGCGTCGTTCCCGCTCGGGCTGAACGCCGCGCAAACGCTCGTCAGCGGCCGCGTCGCGATCGTCGGCAATGCCGCGCAAACCCTGCACCCCGTCGCGGGCCAGGGGCTCAACCTCGGGCTGCGCGACGCGCATACGCTCGTCGACGCGCTGTCCGCGCAAGGCTTCGATGCGACCGCACTTGCGACCTTCAACGCGCGCCGCGCGCTCGACCGGCGCTTCACGATCGGCGCGACCGACACGCTGGCGCGGCTGTTCACGATCGATGCGGGTCCGCTCCCGCTGCTGCGCGGCGCCGCGCTCACCGCGCTCGAATTCGTGCCGCCGCTCAAGAAGGCGATCGCGCGCCAGATGATGTTCGGCCAGCGCAACTGACGCGCGGGCGCACCGTACGGTGCGCCCGGCCGGACCACACAAACCGGGTCAAATCGGCGGGGCATGGGAATACGGTAAAATGCGCGTTTTCCCTCCGCCCTTTTCATGCCCGCGCCGGTCGCGGGCGGTGCCATTGCGATGCCCGTTATCGGCTCTCACGTATTGCGTAACAACCTGTTCGTCGCCCCGATGGCCGGGGTGACGGATCGTCCGTTCCGCCAGCTGTGCAAGCGGCTGGGGGCCGGTTACGCCGTGTCCGAGATGGTCGCGTCCAACGCGCAGCTGTGGAAAAGCGCGAAGACGATGCGGCGCGCGAACCACGCAGGCGAAGTGGAGCCGATCGCGGTGCAGATCGCCGGCGCCGATCCGGCGATGATGGCCGAAGCGGCCCGCTACAACGTCGACAACGGCGCGCAAATCATCGACATCAACATGGGCTGCCCGGCGAAGAAAGTCTGCAACGTCGCGGCCGGCTCCGCGCTGCTGCAGAACGAGCCGCTCGTGCAGCGGATCGTCGAGGCCGTCGTCGCGGCGGTCGGCACGGGGCCCGATGCGGTGCCCGTCACGCTGAAGATCCGCACCGGCTGGGATCGCGAGCACAAGAACGCGATCACGGTTGCGCGCCTGGCCGAAGCCGCCGGCATCGCGATGCTCACCGTGCACGGTCGCACGCGCGCCGACCTGTACCGCGGCGACGCCGAATACGACACCATCGCGGCCGTGAAGGCGGCCGTGCGGATTCCGGTCGTCGCGAACGGCGACATCACGTCGCCCGCAAAAGCGAAGGCCGTGCTCGATGCAACCGGTGCCGACGCGCTGATGATCGGTCGTGCCGCGCAAGGCCGGCCGTGGCTGTTCCGCGAAATCGATCATTTCCTGCAAACCGGCGAGCTGCTGGCCCCGCCGCTGATCGACGAGATCCAGCACGTGATGAACGAACACCTGGAAGACCACTACGCTTTCTATGGTGAATTCACGGGAGTCCGTACTGCGCGCAAGCACATCGGCTGGTACACTCGCGGCCTTTCCGGTGCCAACGGGTTCCGGCACAGGATGAACACGCTCGATTCCACCCGCGAGCAACTCGCCGCCGTCAATGCATTCTTCGACGCGCAAAAGGCGCTGTCGGACCACCTCGTCTACGTCGATGACGAAGAGGAAAACGGCCAGGGCGAGTCGGACGACCATAACCAGTTAGCAGCATGAGCAAGCACAACATCGAACAATGTGTCCGCGAGAGCCTGGACGTGTATTTCCGGGATCTAGACGGCTCCAATCCGCACGACGTCTATGAAATGGTGATGTCCTGCGTCGAAAAGCCGATGCTCGAGGTCGTGCTCGTACAGGCAGGCGGCAACCAGTCGCTCGCCGCGGAGTACCTCGGCATCAATCGCAATACGCTGCGCAAGAAGCTGCAGCAGCACGGCCTGCTGTAGTCGGCCGTCCCGTCCCCGTTTCCCTGGCTATTGGTGGTTCCATCATGATCAAGCAAGCGCTCATTTCCGTTTCCGACAAGACCGGCATCGTCGACTTCGCGAAGTCGCTGTCCGACCTCGGCGTCAAGCTGCTGTCGACGGGCGGCACCGCGAAACTGCTCGCCGACGCGGGCCTGCCCGTTACCGAAGTGGCCGACTACACGGGCTTTCCGGAAATGCTCGATGGGCGCGTGAAGACGCTGCACCCGAAGGTGCACGGCGGCATCCTCGCGCGCCGCGACCTGCCCGAGCACATGCAGGCGCTGGAACAGCACGGCATCCCGACGATCGACCTGCTCGTCGTGAACCTCTATCCGTTCGTCGCGACGATCGCGAAGGACGACTGCACGCTCGCCGACGCGATCGAGAACATCGACATCGGCGGCCCGACGATGCTGCGCTCGGCCGCGAAAAACCACCGCGACGTGACGGTCGTCGTCGATCCGGCCGATTACGCGGTCGTGCTCGATGAAATGAAGGCGAACGGCAACACGGTCGGCTACCCGACCAACTTCCGCCTCGCGACGAAGGTGTTCGCGCACACCGCGCAATACGACGGCGCGATCACGAACTACCTGACGAGCCTGACCGACGAGCTGAAGCACGCATCGCGCAATGCGTACCCGGCGACGCTGAACATGGCGTTCGACAAGGTGCAGGACCTGCGCTACGGCGAGAACCCGCACCAGAGCGCGGCGTTCTACCGCGACATCACGACGCCGGCCGGCGCGCTCGCGAACTACCGCCAGCTGCAGGGCAAGGAACTGTCGTACAACAACATCGCGGATTCGGACGCGGCGTGGGAATGCGTGAAGACGTTCGACGCGCCGGCCTGCGTGATCATCAAGCATGCGAACCCGTGCGGCGTCGCGGTCGGCAACGACTCGGCCGACGCGTACGCGAAGGCGTTCCAGACCGACCCGACCTCCGCGTTCGGCGGCATCATCGCGTTCAACCGCGAAGTCGACGAAGCGGCCGCGCAGGCTGTCGCGAAGCAGTTCGTCGAAGTGCTGATCGCACCGTCGTTCTCCGACGTCGCGAAGCAGGTGTTCGCCGCGAAGCAGAACGTGCGCCTGCTCGAAATCGCATTGGGCGACGGCCATAACGCATTCGACCTGAAGCGCGTGGGCGGCGGCCTGCTCGTGCAGTCGCTCGATTCGAAGAACGTGCAGCCGCACGAGCTGCGCGTGGTCACGAAGCGCCACCCGACGCCGAAGGAAATGGACGACCTGCTGTTCGCGTGGCGCGTCGCGAAGTACGTGAAGTCGAACGCGATCGTGTTCTGCGGCAACGGCATGACGCTCGGCGTCGGCGCAGGCCAGATGAGCCGCGTCGATTCCGCTCGCATCGCGAGCATCAAGGCGCAGAACGCGGGCCTGACGCTGGCCGGTTCGGCCGTCGCGTCGGATGCGTTCTTCCCGTTCCGCGACGGCCTCGACGTCGTCGTCGCGGCCGGCGCGACCTGCGTGATCCAGCCGGGCGGCTCGGTGCGCGACGACGAAGTGATCGCGGCAGCCGACGAGCACAACATCGCGATGATCCTGACGGGCGTGCGCCACTTCCGTCACTGATCGCATGCGGCCCGCGCGGCCGTTGCACGACAACCCGGCGGCGTCGCACCCGCCGGGTTTTTTATTGCGCGGCGCCGGCGCGCGACTGTGCGACCGGCTCGCCGCGCCATTCGTTGTAGTATCGCTGCATCACGCATCTCTCCTCACTCATGCGAATTCTCGGCATCGACCCCGGCCTGCGCGTCACCGGCTTCGGCGTCATCGACGTCAGCGGCCATCGGCTCGCCTATGTCACGAGCGGCGTGATCCGCACGCCGACGGCCGATCTGGCCACCCGGCTCGGCACGATCTTCCAGGGCGTGTCGACGATCGTGCGCGAACATGCGCCCGACCAGGCCGCGATCGAAAAGGTGTTCGTCAACGTGAACCCGCAGTCGACGCTGCTGCTCGGCCAGGCGCGCGGCGCCGCGATCTGCGGCCTCGTCGCGGGCGGGCTGCCGGTCGCCGAATACACGGCGCTGCAGCTCAAGCAGGCCGTCGTCGGCTACGGCCGCGCGACCAAGACGCAGATGCAGGAGATGGTCACGCGGCTGCTCAACCTCTCCGGCCAACCGGGTTCCGATGCGGCCGACGCGCTCGGCATGGCGATCTGCCATGCGCACGGCGGCAACACGCTCAGCACGCTCGGCGGCCTCGCGCCGGCGCTCGCGAAGAAAGGGCTGCGCGTGCGGCGCGGGCGGCTGGTCGGCTGATGCCGGCGCGCGCCATCGCCCGGCACACCGGACCGACTGTTTTGCCCGCGCGCGGCGCACACGCGACGCGCACCGCATCGGCCTGACGGCCAAGCCCATCGGCATTGCGCCGCGCGTGCGCTACACTCGCGCTTTCTTCCTCGCATCCCGCCATCCATGATCGGTCGCATCGCCGGCATCCTGCTCGAAAAGAACCCGCCTCACCTGCTCGTCGACTGCAACGGCGTCGGCTACGAAATCGACGTGCCGATGAGCACCTTCTACAACCTACCGCAGACGGGCGAGCGCGTCGTGCTGCTCACGCAGCAGATCGTCCGCGAGGACGCGCACCTGCTGTACGGCTTCCTGACGCCGCAGGAGCGCACGACCTTCCGCGAGCTGCTGAAGATCACCGGCATCGGTGCGCGCATGGCGCTCGCCGTGCTGTCCGGCATGAGCGTGCAGGAGCTCGCGCAGGCCGTGACGATGCAGGACGCCGCACGCCTCACGCGCCTGCCCGGCATCGGCAAGAAGACGGCCGAGCGCCTGCTGCTCGAGCTGAAGGGCAAGCTCGGCGCCGACCTCGGCGCGCTCGCCGGCGCCGCGTCGGCGTCCGACCACGCGACCGACATCCTCAACGCGCTGCTCGCGCTCGGCTACTCCGAAAAGGAAGGCCTCGCCGCGATCAAGAACGTGCCGGCCGGCACCGGCGTGTCCGAAGGCATCAAGCTCGCGCTGAAGGCGCTGTCGAAGGCGTAACGCCCGCCGGAACCGACTGTCGGACGCAGTGTCGTGCCGCCGCGCGGCGCGCGCCAGTCGGCCGTCCGGCCAGTTCGGACCGCGAGCGGCGCGCGGTACAATGGCCGCATGATTGAAACCGACAAACTCGCCCCCGAGCAGCGGATCATCGCCGCCACGCCCACCTCGTCGCACGAGGAGGTGTTCGAACGCGCGCTGCGGCCGCGCCAGCTCGACGACTACGTCGGCCAGGAAAAGGTGCGCGGCCAGCTCGAGATCTTCATCGAAGCGGCCAAGCGCCGCTCCGAGCCGCTCGACCACGTGCTGCTGTTCGGGCCGCCGGGTCTCGGCAAGACGACGCTCGCGCACATCATCGCGCGCGAGATGGGCGTGAACCTGCGCCAGACGTCGGGCCCCGTGCTCGAACGCGCGGGCGATCTCGCCGCGCTGCTGACGAACCTCGAAGCGAACGACGTGCTGTTCATCGACGAGATCCACCGGCTGTCGCCGGTCGTCGAGGAAATCCTGTATCCGGCACTCGAGGATTACCAGATCGACATCATGATCGGCGAAGGTCCGGCCGCGCGCAGCGTGAAGCTCGACCTGCAGCCGTTCACGCTGGTCGGCGCGACCACCCGCGCGGGGATGCTGACCAACCCGCTGCGCGACCGTTTCGGGATCGTCTCGCGCCTCGAGTTCTACGACGCCGATCAACTGTCGCGCATCGTGCGGCGCTCGGCGTCGCTGCTGAACGCGCAGATCGATCCGAACGGCGCGCTGGAAATCGCGAAGCGCTCGCGCGGCACGCCGCGGATCGCGAACCGGCTGCTGCGCCGCGTGCGCGATTTCGCGGAAGTGAAGGCCGACGGCCAGATCACCGCAGCCGTTGCCGATGCCGCGCTCGCGATGCTCGACGTCGATCCGGTCGGCTTCGACCTGATGGACCGCAAGCTGCTCGAGGCGATCCTGTACAAGTTCGACGGCGGCCCGGTCGGCATCGACAACCTGGCAGCGGCGATCGGCGAGGAACGCGACACGATCGAGGACGTGCTCGAGCCGTACCTGATCCAGCAGGGCTTCCTGCAGCGCACGCCGCGCGGGCGCGTCGCGACGCTGCTCACGTACCGCCACTTCGGGCTCTCCGCGCCCGACGCCGGCAGCACCGAACGCGGCATGTGGGATACGCCCGCCGGGAAGTAACCGGCCGCCCGAGCCACGCCAGCCATGACGACGCCGCCTAGCCACCACCCCGCCGCACCCGCACCGGGCCCGCGCTGGGCCGAGCCGATCCGCAAGCGGCTCGTGGCCGGCATCACGCACCTGACCGTGGGCGGCGGCGGCCCGTCGCTCGATCTCTCTTCACCGCCCGGCGATCCCGGGCTGTTCGGCCCCGATGCCGTCTGCTGGCGCGTGCATGCCGACTTCACGTCGATGATGACAGGCGGCATCGCCGCGCTGCTGCTGCAGGCGCTCCATCCGCTCGCGCTCGCGGGCGTCTGGGATCACTCGTCGTTTCGCACCGACATCCTCGGCCGCTTGCGGCGCACCGCCACGTTCATCACGGGCACGACGTTCGGCAGTCGCGCGGACGCGCTCGCGCTGATCGAGCGCGTGAAAACGATCCACTCGCGCGTATCGGGTATCGCGCCCGACGGTCGGCCGTACCGCGCCGACGATCCGGCGTTGCTGACCTGGGTGCATATCGCGGAAGTATCGAGCTTCCTCGCCGCGCACCTGTGCTACGTGAATCCGGCGCTGTCGGGCGAATTGCAGGACCGCTATTACGCCGAAACGGCGTTGATCGCCGAACTGCTCGGCGCGCACGAGGTGCCCCGTTCGCGCGCCGAGGTCGCCGCGTATCTCGCGCGCATGCAGCCCGAACTCGAGGCCGGACCGCATACCTTCGAGGTGATGTCCATCCTGCTGAATGTGCCGGTCGCGAAGCCCGCGCTGCGGCCGGCCGCGTCGCTGGTGATGCATGCCGGAATCGACCTGCTGCCGCCGTGGGCGCAGCGGATGCTCCGCGTGTCGACGTTCGCGCCATTGCGACGCGCGGTGGTCCGGCCCGGCGTACGGGCCGTCGCACCCGTGCTGCGCTGGGCGCTCGTCAACGGCGCGTCGAAGCGTGCGCGCCGTCGCGCGACCGCGCCTCCGCCCGACGGCGCACCTTCCGCCTGACGATTCGCCTCTTCAGATTATTTCAATTTACTGTCAAATACCTGTGACAAACCGTCGGGGAATTCGACAAGCTGCGCCAGCCGATCACGGCCGACCAGCCTGGCAAGATCGCATACGCGCCCGACTACAAGGCGCGCCACGCGCTGCCGCAGTAAGCGTCACGCAGGAGGAAGGGGGAATCCCGGCCGGCCCCGCGTGCTCAGAGCACCTTGCGATAACCGTCGTCGTCGCTCTCGGCGTCCAGGTGCGACACGTCGGCCCACTGCACGACCTGCGCGCGGCCATCCACGTAATCGACGACGTTGATGCTCGTATTGAGCAGTTGGTAGTTGCGCGGCGCCGACAGATCGAGACCATTCGCAAAACGGTACACGCAGTCGAGCACGCCGCCATGCGCGACACACGCGATCCGGCCGCCCGGATGCGCGGCGACGATCGGTTCGAGCGCATGCAGCACGCGGTGATAGAACGAACGCTGCGACTCGCCGCCTTCCGGCGCGAAACCCGGATCGCGCGTCTGCCAGGCCGCGTACGCGTCCGGAAACAGCGCCTCGATCTCGGTGCTGTCGTGCCCCTGGAATGCGCCGTACGAGCGTTCGCGCAGCCCGTCCCGCAACTGCAGCGGCAGCCCGAGCGCATCGGCAAAGGGTTGCGCGGTCTGCTGCGCGCGCATCAGGTCGCTCGAATAGACCGCGTCGAGCCGCGCACCCTCGCGCGCCTCTCGCTCGAGCCGCGCGGCCAGTCGCTGCGCCTGCGCGAGCCCCGAATCGGCCAGCGGGATGTCGATATGCCCCTGGATGCGCTTGATGCGGTTCCAGGCCGTCTCGCCATGGCGGATGAAAAGAATCTGCGTGGTGGCCATCGCGGCGCGTCTCCGGGGAAGCATCAGGGCCGCACTTGCAGCCAGAACGTCACGGGGCCGTCGTTGACGAGCGATACCTGCATGTCGGCGCCGAACTCGCCCGTCTCGACGACGGGATGGCGCGCCCGCGCGGCCGCGACGAAATAGTCGAACAGCCGCGCGCCTTCGTCGGGCGGCGCGGCCGGCGTGAAGCTCGGGCGCAGCCCGCTGTTGGTATCGGCCGCCAGCGTGAACTGCGACACGAGCAGCAGGCCGCCCGCGCGGCCCGCACCGTCGATATTCGACACCGGTAGGTTCATCTTGCCGGCCGCGTCACTGAACACGCGGTAGCCGAGCATCTTCGCCAGCAGCTTGTCGGCCGCCGCGTCGGTGTCGCCGCGCTCCGCGCAGACCAGCGCGAGCAGGCCCGCGCCGATCTCGCCCGTCGTGCGGTCGCCGACGCGCACGTCGGCGCGCTTCACGCGCTGGATCAGCGCGATCATGCGGTCAGCGTGACGCGCGCGAAGCGACGCTTGCCGACCTGCACGACGAACTCGCCGGCCTCGACCTTCAGGCCCTTGTCCGACACGGTCGCGCCGTCGATCTTCACGCCGCCCTGCTCGATGTTGCGCAGCGCTTCGCTCGTCGACGGCACGAGGCCGGCCTGCTTCAGCAACTGGCCGATCGCCAGCGGTGCGCCCGCCAGCGTGACCGACGGAATGTCGTCCGGCACGCCGCCCTTCGCGCGGTGGTTGAAGTCTTCGAGCGCACGCTCGGCGTCGGCCTGCGAATGGAAGCGCGCGACGATTTCCTGCGCGAGCAGCACCTTGAAGTCGCGCGGGTTACGGCCGCCTTCGGCTTCGCGCTTGAAGCCGACGATCTCGTCCATGCTGCGGAACGACAGCAGCTCGAAGTAACGCCACATCAGCGTATCCGAGATGCTCATCAGCTTGCCGAACATGTCGGTCGGCTTCTCGCTGATACCGACGTAGTTGCCCTTCGACTTCGACATCTTCTCGACGCCGTCGAGGCCTTCGAGCAGCGGCATCGTCAGGATGCACTGCTGTTCCTGGCCGTACTGCTTCTGCAGTTCGCGGCCGACCAGCAGGTTGAACTTCTGGTCGGTGCCGCCGAGTTCGAGATCGGCGTTCAGCGCGACCGAATCGTAGCCCTGCATCAGCGGGTACAGGAATTCGTGGATCGAGATGGGCACGCCGCCCTGGAAGCGCTTCGTGAAGTCCTCGCGCTCGAGGATCCGCGCGACCGTGTAGCGCGACGCGAGCTTGATCATCCCGTCCGCGCCGAGCGGCATCGACCATTCGCTGTTGTAGCGGATCTCGGTCTTTTCGCGATCGAGCACGAGTGCGGCCTGCTCGAAGTAGGTCTTCGCGTTCGACTCGATCTGCTCACGCGTGAGCGGCGGGCGCGTCGCGTTGCGGCCCGACGGATCGCCGATCAGCGACGTGAAATCGCCGATCAGGAAGATCACCGTGTGGCCGAGGTCCTGCAGCTGACGCATCTTGTTCAGCACGACCGTGTGGCCGATGTGGATGTCGGGCGCGGTCGGGTCGAGGCCGAGCTTGATGCGAAGCGGCGTGCCGGTGGCCGCGCTGCGCGCGAGCTTCTGCGCGAACTCCTCCTCGATCAGCAGCTCGTCGACGCCGCGCTTCGTGACGGCGAGCGCATGCCGGACTTCGTCGGTGATCGGGAAAACGGGCTTGGAACTGGGTTCGGTGCTCATCGGTGCCAGGAAGAATGTCGCAAAAACAGGGATTTTCCCATAACTTGCGCGCGCATCGCTTAACGGCGCGTCACGTTGCGCGGATAATCGGGCGCAAGGTGCGCGGCACGGGCCCGCGCCATACGATCCAGGAGAACCCAACGTGCCGCAACGACAGCCGCAAAACGTCCATCCGGCCGACGGCATCTACTTCGGGCTGATGTCGGGAACCAGCATGGACGGCGTCGACGGCGTCGCCGTGCGTTTCGAGGCCGGCAAGGCGCCGGCCGTGCTCGCGGAAGCGTTCGTCGGTTTCGCGCAATCGCTGCGCGACGCGCTGTTCGCGCTGCAGCAGCCCGGCGACAACGAGATCGACCGCGAATCGCTCGCGGCGAACGCGCTCGTCACGCGCTACGCGGTGTGCTGCCACGAATTGCAGCGCACCGCGGGGCTGTCGCGCGACGAGATTCGCGCGATCGGCGTGCACGGCCAGACGGTGCGCCATCGCCCCGAACGCGGCTATACGCGGCAACTCAACAACCCGGCGCTGCTCGCCGAGCTGACCCATGTCGATGTGATCGCCGATTTCCGCAGCCGCGACGTGGCTGCCGGCGGCCACGGCGCGCCGCTCGCGCCGGCGTTCCATGCGACGGTGTTCGGTGCGCCGGGCGAGACGCGCGTCGTCTGCAATCTCGGCGGGATCAGCAACATCACGATTCTGCCCGGCGAAGGCGGCAACGTGCGCGGCTTCGACTGCGGCCCCGCGAATGCGCTGATCGACGCGTGGGCGACCCGCCATCTGGGCAAGCCTTACGACGACGGCGGCAAGTTCGCCGCGCGCGGCACCGTACACGCGCCGCTGCTCGATGCGCTGCTCGACGAACCGTATTTCGCCGCGCCGCCGCCGAAAAGCACCGGACGCGACCTGTTCAATCCCGCGTGGCTCGACGCGAAGCTCGCCGCGTTCGCGCAGGTCGCGCCGGAGGACGTGCAGGCGACCCTCACGGCACTCACCGCGGTCTCGGTCGCACGGGAGATCGCGCAGCACGCACCCGGCTGCAAGGCCGTCTTCGTGTGCGGCGGCGGTGCACGCAATCCGGTGCTGCTCGACGCGCTCCGGCACGCGCTGCGCGAGGCCGGCGTGCCGGCCACGGTCGATACGACGGCCGCGCTCGGCGTGCCGCCGCAACAGGTCGAGGCGCTCGCGTTCGCGTGGCTCGCGTATCGCTTCACCGCGCGCCAGCCCGGCAATCTCGCGACGGTCACCGGTGCGGCCGGCCACCGCGTGCTCGGCGCGCTCTATCCGGGCTGACGTAAAGCCTGCCGCCCGGCAGGCGCCGCGCACGAGCATAAAAAAACGGGGCTTCATGCCCCGTTTTTCATTCCGGCGAACCGGCGCTGATCTGTCGTGCGCTCAGACCGAGAACGACGAACCGCACCCGCAGGTGGTGGTCGCGTTCGGGTTCTTGATCACGAACTGGGCGCCGTTGATGTCGTCCTTGTAGTCGATCTCGGCGCCGACCAGATACTGGTAGCTCATCGAGTCGATCAGGAGCTGGACACCGTTCTTGTTCATCACGGTGTCGTCCTCGTTGACTTCCTCGTCGAACGTAAAGCCGTACTGGAAGCCGGAACAGCCGCCACCCTGCACGAACACGCGCAGCTTCAGGTCGGGATTGCCCTCTTCGTCGATCAGTTGCTTGACCTTGTCGGCCGCTGCGTCGGTAAAGACGAACGGAAGCGGCATTTCGGTCGTCGTTGCTGCGGATTCGGTAACAGCGTTCATTGCGAACTCTCCAAGAAGCTTTAGCCGCTATTGTAGGGCCGATCAGAAGATCGTGCTGAAGTCCATGAAATCAATAGGTTCTTGTCGATTTCATCAAACCTGCCCGTGCAAGCCGCCGCAGCACGGGCCTCGCAGCGGGCATAAAAAAACCGCCAGCGCGAAAGCTGGCGGTTTTTCCGGCGGGCGCCGCCCGAAAGCGGCGCGGCCATGAAGCGGAAATTAACGCTTCGAGAACTGCTTGGCGCGGCGTGCCTTGCGCAGACCGACCTTCTTACGCTCGACTTCACGCGCATCGCGCGTCACGAAGCCTGCGCTCGACAGCGACGGCTTCAGCGTCGCATCGTAGTCGATCAGTGCACGGGTGATGCCGTGGCGCACTGCGCCTGCCTGACCCGTTTCACCGCCGCCGTTCACGTTCACCTTGATGTCGAACGTCTGGCCGTGGTTCGTGAGTTCCAGCGGTTGACGCACGATCATCAGCGACGTTTCGCGCGAGAAGTAGTCAGCGATGGGCTTGCCGTTGACGATGATGTCGCCCTTGCCAGCCTTGATGAAGACACGTGCGACTGCGCTCTTGCGGCGGCCCGTACCGTAGTTCCAGTTACCGATCATGTGGGTCCCCTTAGATCTCGAGCGCCTTCGGCTGTTGAGCCGAATGCGGATGCGTCGCTTCTGCGTAGACCTTCAGCTTCTTGATCATCGCGTAGCCGAGCGGGCCCTTCGGCAGCATGCCCTTGACCGCCTTCTCGAGCGCGCGGCCCGGGAAGCGTTCCTGCATCTTGCCGAACGTCGTTTCATAGATACCGCCCGGGTAGCCCGAGTGACGGTAGTACTTCTTGTCCAGCGTCTTGTTGCCCGTGACCTTCAACTTGCTCGCGTTGATGATGATGATGAAATCACCAGTGTCGACGTGCGGGGTGAACTCAGGCTTGTGCTTGCCGCGCAGACGGCGTGCCACTTCGCTGGCAACACGGCCGAGAACCTTATCCGTCGCGTCAATCACGTACCATTCGCGCGTCACCTCATGGGCTTTTGCGGAAAACGTCTTCATGATCGATCCAAAAAAAATGCTTTGCCCGATGTGTTCTTCCTGCTTGTCTGTGTGCGCTTCGAGGCGCGGTGCAGGCTCTCCCTGTTCTTTTTCCGTGGGCATGAATGCGGAAAAGCCCTGAATTATAAAGGAAATACGGCAACGCGGTCAAAGGGAATCCACGTCCCGTGTCCGCGGCGCCCGAAATGGGCGAAAATTCGGTCGTGCCCCGACAAGCCAGGCGATCCGAGCGCCCGGGGAGGCACCCATCGACGCGCGGCACATGACCTTGCCGCGCCAGACCGGCCGAATACGGAAAACAACAAACAAGCATGATGAAACAACGACTTACGCCCTTCTTCGCGGCCGCGCTGCTGGCCGCCGCGGCGCCTGCCGTCGCCGCCCAGGTCGGCTGCGAAGCCAAGCTCGACGCGCTCGATGCGCGCATTGCCGAAGCCCGGACCGCCCATGCCGAGGATCGCGTCGCCCGCCTGCGTGCGGTGCGCGAACGCGTCCGCCACTTCTGCGCACGTGGCCACGGCCATGCGTCGGCCGTGACCGCGCCGGCACCCGACGCACGCTTGCGCGGCACACCGCCCGACGCGACATCGCAGCCGGCCGCACGGCAGCCTGCGTAATGAATGCCGGGGGATGCCGGGGCGCGCAAGCCGCGCGCCGATGTTTGCATGGGACGAAAAAAAGCCCGAACGGCTGGTTCGGGCTTAATCCACCTTAGGAGGAGGGTGGAGGAGACATTCGGAGGTTGCCGCAGCGCGACAACCAATGAGGCTCATTATACGAACGTGCCGCCGGCTTCACAAGAAAATTTACATTGCGAAATCAAAGACCATAATGCGAAATTTCGGACGATTGGCAGAAAAATTCAATTTCCTGTTTAAAATCAACCACATGACTCCGACCAAGGCGAACAAAGATAGCCCACACCTAGAGTAAAACCCCTAAAAACAACAGGGAAATCGCCGCTCGGCACGCTGTCGCGCACCGCTCGCGCGGCTCCGGTGCTGCACGTCGTGCACCGCATCAGCCGACCGAAGCGCTGCGGGCTACAATGCCGGATCGAATCCGAATCAGGCAACGCTGGAGTGCAAGCATGGAATGCAAAGTAAGCTGGATGGGTCAGGACGGCATGGCGTTTTCGGCCCAGACCGGAAGCGGGCATCTCGTCACGATGGACGGCGCGCCCGAAGGCGGCGGCCATAATCTCGCGCCGCGCCCGATGGAAATGGTGCTGCTCGGCACCGGCGGCTGCACGGCCTATGACGTCGTGCTGATCCTGAAGAAGAGCCGCCAGGAAGTCACCGGCTGCTCGGTCACGCTGAAGGCCGAACGCGCGAGCGAAGACCCGAAGGTGTTCACGAAGGTGCACTTCCACTTCACCGTCACCGGCCGCAACCTGAACCCGGCCACGGTCGAACGCGCGATCAACCTGTCGCACGACAAGTACTGCTCCGCGTCAATCATGATCGCGAAGACGGCCGAACTCACGCATTCGTTCGACATCGTCGCCGCCTGAACGCACGGCGCTCGCGCACGAAAAAAGGGCCGGCGCTCCGCAAGGAGACGCCGGCCCTTTCGCATTCGAATGGCAAAGCAGGCCGATAAGCCGGATTCTGTGCACGCTGCGCGCCGAAGCGCACAGCGCGTGGCAGCCATTCCTCTAGGCGCGCCATTGCTGACGCGCTCAAGCTTCCTACCCGCAGACGAGACGGGGGCCCCGTCCTGCATCCGAAGATGCGCGCCTGCCTACTTGGAATTGCTCCGGGTGGAGGTTACCGTGCCGGCGAACGTCGCCGTCGCCGCGGTGCGCTCTTACCGCACCGTTTCACCCTTACCTGATCCCGGCTTGCGCCGGGCCATCGGCGGTTTGCTTTCTGTTGCCCTGTTCCGCGTGTCGCCACGGATGGCCGTTAGCCATCACCCTGCCCTGTGGAGTCCGGACTTTCCTCGCCCCCGCGCGCCCGAAGGCGGCGAGGCCGCGACTGCCTAGCCTGCTTTGCGACGCGCATTCTAGCACTGCGCGCCGCCGCCGGCTGCGCGCGTGCGGCGACCGCTGCGGAATACGGCCGGATCGTCGTAGAACGCGGCGCCGGCATTCGCGTCGCACCAGCCCGGTACGCCGAGCACCGGCAGCGGCGAGAAATCGCGGCTCGCCAACTCGCGCGTCGCGAGTTCGGCGGCGACACGCGCATCGACATGCGCAGTGCGCTGCGCGTCGGGCCACGAAAAATAGTCGGCGCTCACTTCGACGATCCACGTGTGCGCCGTGCAGGACTTGTAAGGCGCGACGAGCTTCTCGAGCAGCGCATGGCCGACGAGCCGCGCTTCGCAGCGCGTGCCCCACGCGTCGCGTGCGGCGACCAGCAGCCGCGGCCAGTCGAAGCCGCGCAGCGCATCGACGAGCGCGCGGTCGGCCGTCACGAACAGCGCGGCATTCTCGTCGAACAGCGTGAGCGCATCGCGCAGCGTGCCGCGCACGGGCCCGACGCCGCCCGCCGCGTCGATCGCGGCGGCCTGGCGCGCGTTCAACGCGGCCTTGATGTGCGGATACGCGAACCAGACGAGCGCATTGAAGAAGTCGTGAAGATTGTGGCGGGTCGGCACGCCGCCGGTGTCGGCAATATGGGTCTCGTACGCGACACCAGGCGGCAGTTCGGCCTGCGGCACGAACCGCAGCGGCCTGCCGCGACCGCTGACGCGCCCGCCGTCGCGCAAAACGCCGTTCAGCGCGTCGAGCAGCGCGGCATCGCCCGCCCGTGCGGCCGCCTGCGCGGCTCGGCCGGGCTCCGCGTACTGCGCAAGCCACGGCGCGGACCAGTCGATCCGCGCGAAATCCGCCGCCCCGCTGCCGGCCGTGTGGCCGGCTTCGCGCGGCGGCGCGCCGGTCACACGAGTTTCCAGCCGATCGTCTCGCCGCCGCGCAGCGGCACGACCGGCGTATCGCCCGCGAAGATCTCGCGCGGCAGTTCCCACGCCTCGCGGCGCAGCGTGACCGTCTCGGCGCTGCGCGGCAGCCCGTAGAAATCGGCGCCGAAGAAGCTCGCGAAACCTTCCAGCTTGTCGAGCGCGCCGGCGTGGTCGAACGCTTCCGCATACAGTTCGAGCGCGTGCAGCGCCGTGTAGCAGCCTGCGCAGCCGCACGCGGTTTCCTTCGCGCCGCGCGCATGCGGTGCGCTGTCGGTACCGAGGAAGAAGCGCGGGTTGCCCGAGGTCGCGGCCTCGACCAGCGCGACGCGATGCGTCTCGCGCTTCAGCACGGGCAGGCAGTAGTAATGCGGGCGAATCCCGCCGACGAACAGCGCGTTGCGGTTGTACAGCAGGTGATGCGCGGTGATCGTCGCGCCGAGCAGGCCGGGCGCCGCGTCGGCATCGCGCACGTAGTCGGCCGCGTCCTTCGTCGTGATGTGCTCGAACACGACCTTCAGGCCCGGGAAATCGCGGCGCAGCGGCGTCATCACGCGGTCGATGAAGACTTTCTCGCGGTCGAACAGGTCGATCGACGCATCGGTCACCTCGCCGTGCACGAGCAGCGGCATGCCCGTTTCCTGCATCGCCTCGAGCGTCTTCGCGCATTTCGCGAGATCGGTGACGCCGTGGTCCGAGTTCGTCGTAGCGCCTGCCGGATACAGCTTCACGCCGTGCACGAAGCCGCTTTCGCGCGCGCGGCGGATTTCGTCGGGCGGCGTGTTGTCGGTCAGGTACAGCGTCATCAGCGGTTCGAACGTCATCCCGGCCGGCAGCGCGGCGAGGATGCGCTCGCGATAGGCCTGCGCCTGTGCGGTGGTCGTCACCGGCGGCTTCAGGTTCGGCATGACGATCGCGCGGCCGAACTGGCGCGCGGTGTGCGGCAGCACGGCGGCCAGCATGTCGCCGTCTCGCAGGTGCAGGTGCCAGTCGTCGGGACGGGCGAGCGAAAGCGTCGCCGGGGAGGAAGCGTTCGAGGCAGTCATAGGAGGCGTCGTGAGGAACGGACTGGCCATCAGCGGGGCCGGAACACACGTGCGCGGGCCGACTGACGGCAAACCGCAACACGAGGCCTTTGGCCAGCGGAATCCGCTTTTTACCGCTCAGGGCTCGGTGATATGCTAGAAGCCGCATTGTACCGGGGTTCGCCCGGTTCGTTACCCCCCCGCTTCTGCCTGCCGCCCCAAGTAAAATGTGCCAACTCCTAGGAATGAACTGCGCCGCGCCGACGGACGTCACATTCTCCTTCACAGGTTTCGCGGCCCGGGGCGGGCTCACCGATCACCATGCCGACGGCTGGGGCATCGCGTTCTTCGAAGACAAGGCCTGCCGCCTGTTCATCGATCACCAGGCATCGGCTACCTCGCCGATCGCCGAAATGGTGAAGCGCTACCCGATCAAGTCCAAGAACACGATCGCGCACATCCGCAAGGCGACGCAAGGGCACATCCTGCTCGAGAACAGCCATCCGTTCATGCGCGAGCTGTGGGGCCGGCACTGGATCTTCGCGCATAACGGCGACCTGCAGGACTACGCGCCGAACATGGACGGCAGCGTCTACCACCCGGTCGGCACGACCGACAGCGAACAGGCGTTCTGCGTGCTGATGCAGGGGCTGCGCGAGGCATTTCCCGGCGCGCAGCCGCCGCTGCCGGAACTGTTCGAACGCGTCGGCGAGCTCACGCGCGGCATCACCGATCACGGCGTGTTCAACTTCCTGATGTCGAACGGCCAGGCGCTCTTCGCGCACTGCTCGACGCGGCTGCACTACCTCGTGCGGCGCTGGCCGTTCTCGACCGCGCATCTCGTCGACGAAGACCTGTCGATCGACTTCGCGAAATACACGACGCCCGAGGATCGTGTCGCGGTGATCGCGACGCAGCCGCTCACCGACAACGAGGTCTGGACCGCGTTCGAGCCGGGCGAGCTGATCATGTTCCAGTGCGGCGACGTCGCCGCGCGGATGCAGATCCCGGTGCCCGAACGCGTGCTCGAGAAGCTGCGCAATCCGGCGCTCGACGCGTCGGCCTCGGCACCGCACGAATCACGCGAAGCGCTCGCCACCGCCGCCGACGGCGATTCCGACGACGCGATCGACTTCTGAGCGCCGCGCGCCGGCGCCCTTCCCGCTTTCCAATTCCCGCACGGCGAGACCGTCGTCCGCAACGTTCGGGCGTGGCGGGCGATTTCGTGCGCACGCGATGCGTACGGCTTTCACCGTCGGGGAAAATCGCCTGCCGCGCGCCGGTTTCGTTTCATCCGGACTACATTCCGGCATATCGATTCAATGCGACACAACATTCGCTTGATTTTATTAATTTCCAAGCGAAAATAACTCAAATCCGAAATAAATAAATCCGAAAATCCGGAGCACATATAATCCGGAAACCGCATTCTAACGCACCACCCCGATGCGAACCGTGCGCCACCCCACCGATCCGGCAATCACGCGCCCACGCTGACAAAACCACCCAAACCCTTACCCACAAAGGCTTTCAGTTCGATTCATCACACAATCAAAAAATACCGAATGAAGTCGGCATTATTGCCACATTCATTATTTTTTTGACAATCGGCCACCCTTCCGATCATTAGACTCCTCCCATCCTCGGTGTAACGAATCACGATTGGCGCAGAAACGGCCACGGCCGCTGCACGTCCATTCAGGCCATTACTCCACCGCGGATTGCGATTTCACTGCACCGCGGTGAATACCACTTCAAAAAAAGAGAGAGGGGCTTGTCGTGAATCACTCATTTCGATCGATATGGAGCGAAACCGCCGGCTGCTGGGTCGCGGTTGCGGAAACGGCACGGGCGCGCGGCAAGCGCTCGGGCGGCGAATCCGGCGCAAGCCGCGGCGCTGCACACACGGCAACACGCCGGTCGCCGCTTCGCGTCGCCGCGCTCGGCGCCGCGCTGGCCGCGCTGTCGGCCGGCTCCGCGTACGCATCGACCTGCGGCAGCGGCGCGGCCGTCGCGAGCGGCGGCACCTGCGCGCTCGGCAGTTTCAGCCCGACCGTCAACGACAACCTGGCCGGCGCAACCACCGTGTCGGGCGGCGACACGGTCGGCGTGACGGGTGCATGGACCGGCGCCGGCGGCGACCCCGGCTACACCCTCACGCCGATCGGCAGCGCGACCGTCGTCTCGGGCAACCCGAACCAGCCGCTGCTGTCGCTCGGCGGCAAGACGCAGAGCATCAGCACGCCCGATTCGATCACGGACACCCGGACGTCGGTCGCCACCTACAACTCGTCCGCGTTCTCCGCGTCGACGGCCGGCTCGACCAACGTGCCCGTCTACCATGACGTGAACGGCAACCAGTACGTCAACACGCGGATCGGCACCGTCGACAACTCCGGCGGCACGCTGAACGTGTCGATCGGCAATCCGGCGAACGCGCCCGACGCGGCCGGCAACGCGATCTCGATCGCGCCGAAGCAGACCGACCTGACCTTCGCGGACGGTACGGGCTCGGCGAAAAGCGTCGTCAACTGGAATTCGCGCAACCAGATCTGGCTCGGCACCGGCGACTATCTCGCGAGCGGCGGCCCGGTCGGCAGCATCCGGCTCGACGTGCCGGCCTACGCGGGCAAATTCACCGCGTTCGACGGCAGCGCCTGGAGCGTCACCGATGCCGCGTCGCTGGCCGCCTACAACGACTTTCTGGTGCGCTCGGTGCAAAGCGGTGCGCTCGGCTCGCAAGCAGCCTACGACAGCGCGTTCGGCCAGGCCGTCACGTTCTCGCAGCAAACCTTCCAGTACGCGAACAACGTATCCGCGGGCGACAAGAACACGCTGCCGATCGATCACCTGTCGGTGATGCACGGCACCGGCGCGAATGCGACGCTGCACATCGGCAAGGACGGCCAGATCGACTTCCGCGGCACCGATACGATCGACTCCAGCTCGGCGGTCCTCGCGGAAAACGGCGCGCGCTTCGTCAACGACGGCCGCCTGTCGGGCGACTTCACGCTCGTGCGCCTGCTGACCGGCGCAAGCGGCGTCAACAACGGCGCGATCTCGTCCGGGTACGCGTCCGGCGACAACTTCAACACGGGCGGCAGCGCGCAGCCGGGCAATTTCGGCTTCAACGCGTACACGGAAGGCAACGGCGTATACGCGAATGGCGCGGGCACGACGTTCGTCAACAACGGCGTGATGAACGTCGGCGCGTGGAACCTCGTCGGCAATCGCCCGGACCTGCAGAACTACGCGGTGGCCGCGACGGACGGCGCGAGCGGGTCGAACACCGGCACGATCAACGTCGGCGTCAACGCGACGACGCTCGACAGCCAGGTGATCGGCGGCCTCGTCGCCGGCGGCAGCTTCACGAACGAAGCCGGCGGCACGATCTACCTCGGCCGCGCGGCCCAGTATGACGCCGCGTCGACGGAGGCCGCGAACGACGTCGCACTTTCCGCGCATGCGTACGGCATCCTGCTCGGCGCATCGGGCACCGCGAGCAACCTCGGCACGATCGTGATCGGCTCGCAGACGCAGAACGGCGCCGCGCTGGCGAGCATCGGCTCGTCGTCCGGCACGCTGACCAACGCGGGCTCGATCGTCGTCAACGGCACGCCGCTCGCGAACGTCGGCATGCTTGCGGCCGATAGCGCCGCGACCGTGACCAACATGGGCACGATCACGCTGAACGGCGTGAACGGCATCGGCATCATGGTCGTCGGGACCGGCACGAAAGCGACGGTCGTGACGTCGACCGGCACGATCAACGTGGCCGGCGGCCTCGATCCGGCCTCGGGCACGCGCAACTACGGCGTCTGGGCCGAAGGGCCGCTCGCGAAGGCCACGCTCGACGGCGCGCTCAACCTGACGGGCACCGGCGCGATCGGCGTGCACGCGCGCTCGGGCGCGACGATCGACGTCGGCGCGAACGCGGTGCCGGCCTTCATGTCGGGCACGAACCAGATCGGCTTCTACGCGTATGGCGCGGGCTCGAAGATCAACGTCGCCGCGCGGCGCCTCAGCGTCGACACCGACGACTCGACGCTGTTCCGTGTCGCGGGCGGCGCGACCTACACGGGCAGGTCGGCAGCCGGCGCGCTGACGACCGACGTCAACGGCCAGCATTCGCGCGGCGTGCTCGCGACCGACGCCGGCACCACGCTGTCGACGGGCAACGCAATCTACAACGTCAACGGCGCGAACGGCATCGCGATCGCGGTCGAAGGCGGCGCGAAGGGCACGATCGATGCGGGCGCGACGATCAACCTGAACGCGGCCGGCGCGACCGCGGGCGTCGTCGACGGCCAGGCGCACGACCTCGCCGGCGCGAATGCCGGCGCGCCGGTCGCGACGACGCTGATCAACGACGCCGCCGTCGCGTCGTCGACCGCCGGCGTAACGGGCTTCGTCGCGCAAAACCTCGGCACGCTCGAGAACCGCGACACGGTGCTGCTGACGGGCGCCGGCTCGACGGGCGTCGTGGCCGGCACGCTCGGCACGGTGAACAACGCGTCGACGATCCGCGTAGCCGACGGCACCGGCGCGCTCGTGCAGGGTGCGTCGGCGACGCTCGCCAACACGGGTTCGATCGAAGCCGACGATGGCATCGCGGGCGTGCGCCTGACGGGCGCGGGCGCATCGGTCGCGCTGTCGGGCGCGGGCACCGTCGTCGCGAACGGCAGCGCCGACGGCGTGCTGATCGACTCGACCGTATCGGGCGGCGGGCTCGCGGCCGGCGCGACGTCGATCGCGGTCGGCGGCTCGGGCAGCGGGGTCCGCAACCTCGGCGCGAACACCGCGATCGCGTTGTCGGGCACGCAGGTCGCGACCACCGGCAATGGCGCCGACGGCCTCGCATCGACCGGCGCGGGCGCGCGCATCGCGACCGACGCGGCAACGGTCGTCCGCACCGCCGGCGCCAACGCGCGCGGACTGTTCGTATCGGGCGCGGATTCGACGCTCACGGCCAACGGCACGACCGTCGCGACGACGGGCGCCGGCGCGCACGCGATCGTCATGGACGGTGGCGCGACGGCGCTGCTGTCGGGCGCGAAAGTCACCGCATCGGGTGCCGCGGCCGACGGCGTCGTCGCGCGCAACGGCGGCCGCATCGGCGATACGGGATCGGCGATCGCCAGCGCGGCCGGCAACGGCGCGACCGCGGACAGCGGCGGCGTGCTCGCGTTGACCGGCACGACGCTCAAGGGCGCGACGGCCGGCGTGCTGACGTCCGACACGCTCGCGAACGGCGCGACGAGCTCGGTGCTCGTCGACGGCGGCAGCGTGACGGCCGCCGCCGGGCCGGCATTCGCCGCGCGCGGCGGCACGGCCGACATCGCGGTGCGCAACGGCACGGTCGTGACGGCCGGCAACGGCACGCTGCTGAACCTCGCGAACGGCAGCAACGTGACGTTCAACGCATCGGCGGTGAACCTCACGGGCGACATCGTCTCCGACGCGTCGTGCACCGGCAACGTGTTCCTCGCGAACGGCACGACGCTGACCGGCACGATCGATCCGGTCGCGCTGACGATCGACGGCACGAGCACGTGGCGCATGACGGGCAGCTCGGTGCTGAGCAGCCTGAACAACGCGGGTCTGGTCGCGTTCGCCGCGCCGGCCGGCTCGCCGACGCTCACGGGCAGCTACAAGACGCTGACGACCGGCAGCTATATCGGCAACGGCGGCACGATCGCACTCAACACGTATCTCGGCGCCGATGCATCGCCGACCGACCGGCTGATCGTGAACGGCGGCGCCGCAAGCGGCACGACCGGCCTGAAGATCGCCAACACGGCCGGCACCGGCGCGAAGACGACCGGCGACGGGATTCCCGTGGTCGTCACGGCCAACGGCGGCACGACCGCCGCGTCGGCGTTCCATCTCGCGGGCCCGGTACAGGCCGGCGCATACGAATACCGGCTCTATCGCGGCGGCCAGGGCGACGCGAACGGCTGGTACCTGCGCTCGCAGCTCGATCCGACGGACCCCGGCGACCCGACGATCCACCCGTCCGGCGGCGGCAGCGGAAATGGCGGCAGCGGCACGCTCGCGTATCGTCCGGGCGTCGCCGGCTACTCACTGACGCCGCTGCTGAACGCCGACTACGGCTTCTCGACGCTCGGCAAGCTGCACGAGCGCGTCGGCGACATCTACAACCTCGGCAAGCAGCAGCCCGGCAACCGCGATGGCGTGTGGGGCCGCATCGGCGGCCAGAGCCTCGATGCGGACGCGGGCCGCTTCGCGGCCGACGAGCGCACGTTCTTCGCGCAGTTCGGCAAGGACTGGACGCTCGACCAGGCGCCCGGCGGCGGCAGCACGCATGCGGGCGTGACGGCCAGCATCGGCGTGTCGAACGCGAGCTTCAGCGACATGGCGCGCGCCGACTCGCCGAACCTGTCGACGTCGACGGGCTCGGTCGAGATGCATGCGCAGAGCGTCGGCGGCTACTGGACGCGCTACCTGACGGACGGTACGTACTTCGACAGCGTCGGGCAGGTCACGCACTACGGCAACCGCTATCGCGACAGCTACGGCAACGAGGCGTCGCAGAACGGCTTCGGCATCGCGCTGTCGCAGGAGGTCGGCAAGCCGTTCGGCATCGGCGGCACGCCGATCGCGATCGAGCCGCAGGCGCAACTGATGTACCAGTACCTGAAGCTCAACGGGTTCAACGACAACGTGTCCGCCGTGTCGGGCACGACGACGCATGCGCTGCGCGGCCGCGTCGGCGTGCGCATCTTCCGGCCGAACCTCGAGGCGAACTCGGGCGGCGGCGCCGCGACGCCGTACTTCACGGCCGACGTGCTGCACGACTTCCTGTCGCCCGGCCAGACCGTCGTCGGCGGCACGCCGTTCGCGACGCATCTCGGCCGCACGTGGTACGAGCTCGGCGTCGGCGTGACCGCGGGCTTCGGCAAGTCGGGCGAGCTGTACGCGAACGCGAAGATCGCGCGCAACATCGGCGGCGCGTACCGGCGCGGCATCGTCGGGCAGGTCGGCTACCGGTACAGCTGGTAACGGCGCACAAAAAAAACCGCCCGGCGCTCGGCCGGGCGGTTTCGCATTGGCGCGCGCGAAACGCACGCAGTGCACGAACGCTCAGTGCAGGATCTTCGCGAGGAAGTCCTTCGCGCGCTCCGATTTCGGATTCGAGAAGAAATCGTCCTTGCGGTCGTCCTCGACGATCGCGCCCTTGTCCATGAAGATCACGCGATGCGCGACCTTCTTCGCGAAGCCCATCTCGTGCGTGACGACCATCATCGTCATCCCTTCCTGCGCGAGTTCGACCATCACGTCGAGCACTTCGTTGATCATCTCCGGATCGAGCGCGGACGTCGGTTCGTCGAACAGCATCGCGATCGGGTCCATCGACAGCGCGCGCGCGATCGCGACACGCTGCTGCTGGCCGCCCGACAGCTGGCCCGGATACTTGTGCGCATGCGCCTTCAGGCCGACGCGATCGAGCAGCTTCATGCCCTTGTCGGCCGCTTCGTCCTTGCCGCGGCCGAGCACCTTGATCTGCGCGAGCGTCAGGTTCTCGGTGATCGACAGGTGCGGGAACAGCTCGAAATGCTGGAACACCATCCCGACCTTCGAGCGCAGCTTCGACAGGTTCGTCTTCTTGTCGCCGACCGACTGGCCGTTCACGAGGATCTCGCCCTGCTGGAACGGCTCGAGGCCGTTGACGGTCTTGATCAGCGTCGACTTGCCGGAGCCCGACGGGCCGCACACGACGACCACTTCGCCTTTCTTGACCTCGGTCGTGCAGTCGGTAAGAACCTGAAACTGGCCGTACCACTTGGAAACGTTCTTGATGGAAATCATCGTGTGACCTTTTTCTGGAGACTCTTGACGAGAACAGACGCCAACGAGCAAATCACGAAATAGCATGCGCCGGCGAACAGGACCATCTCGACGGTCGTGCCGTCGCGATCGCCGACGTTGGCGGCCGTGCGGAAGAAGTCCGCGAGACTGATCACGTACACGAGCGACGTATCCTGGAACAGGACGATCGCCTGCGTGAGCAGCAGCGGCACCATCGCGCGGAACGCCTGCGGCAGGATCACGAGGCGCATCGCCTGCGCGTAGTTCATGCCGAGCGCGAACGCGGCGTTCACCTGCCCGCGCGGCACCGACTGGATGCCGGCACGGATGATCTCGGAATAATACGCGGCTTCGAACAGCGAGAACGCGACCATCGCCGACGCGAGGCGGATGTCGATCGTCGGCGACAACCCGAGCACGCCCTGCAGCAGCTGCGGCACGATCAGGAAGAACCACAGCAGCACCATCACGAGCGGGATCGAGCGGAACACCGTCACGTAGCCCTGCGCGAACCACGCGAGCGGCTTGACGCCCGACAGCCGCATCAGTGCCAGCAGCGTGCCCCACACGATCCCGACGACGATCGCGATCAGCGTGATCTGCAGCGTGACGATCGCACCCGTCCACAGCGTCGGCAGCGCGCCGGGAATACTACTCCAGTCGAACTGATGCATCACTTGCCTCCGATATAGCCGGGCAGCCGCGTACGGCCTTCGATCCAGCGCATGAGCGACATCACGACGAGGTTGATCAGCACGTACGCGAGCGTGACCGCGATGAACGACTCATAGGTCTGCGCGGTGTAGTCGACGAGCTGGCGCGCCTGCGCGGACAGGTCGAGCAGGCCGATCGTCGACGCGACGGCGGAGTTCTTGAAGATGTTCAGGAATTCCGACGTGAGCGGCGGCACGATGATCCGGTACGCAACGGGCAGCAGCACGTAGCGGTACGTCTGCCATTGCGTGAAGCCCATCGCGAGGCCGGCGGCGCGCTGGCCCTTCGGCAGCGCGTTGATCCCCGAGCGCACCTGTTCGCACACGCGCGCGCCCGTGAACAGGCCGAGACAGACGATCGACGCGGTAAAGAACTGCGTGCCCGGCGGCAACTGCTTGATCCAGGTGCCGATCGATGCGGGCAGCAGTTCCGGTATCACGAGATACCAGATGAAGAACTGCACGATCAGCGGAATGTTCCGGAAGATCGACACGTACGCGGTGCCGATCGCGGACAGCCATTTGTTCGGCACCGTGCGCAGCACGCCGAACAACGAACCGACGATCAGCGCGATGACCCAGGCGGCGAGCGACACTTCGATCGTCACCCGGAAGCCGGACATCAGCCATCCGAAATAAGTCGTCGGCTCGCCGGTCGACACGGGGCTCAGGAAGATGCCCCAGTTCCAGTGGTAAGACATGGGCAAGACTCCAGCAAAAAGAAACGGAAGAAGCGTGGCCTCTTCCGTCTCATTAGCGTCATTTCTGCATCAACGGCCGTGCGGTCAGTCGAGTGCCTTGTCGTTCGGGTTCGCGTACAGCTTCTTCATCGATTCGGACAGCGGGAAGTTCAGGTTCAGCCCCTTCGGCGGGATCGGGTTCTCGAACCACTTCGCGTAGATCTTCGCGGCTTCGCCCGACTTCTCGACTTGCGAGATCGCGTCGTCGACGACCTTCTTGAAGTCAGCATCGCCCTTGCGCATCATGCAGCCGTACGCTTCTTCCGATTGCGGCGTGCCGACGATCACCCACTCGCCCGGCTGCTTCGCCTTCGCGCGCTCGCCCGCGAGCAGCGCGTCATCCATCATGAACGCGACCGCGCGGCCCGATTCCAGCGTGTTGAACGAGTCGCCGTGATCCTTCGCGCTGATGATGTTCATGCCGAGCTGCTTGTCGTTGTTCATCTTGCGCAGCAGGCGCTCCGACGTCGTGCCGGCGGTGGTCACGACCGTCTTGCCCTTCAGGTCCGCGAAATCCTTGACGCCCGAATCCTTCTTCGTCATCAGGCGCGTGCCGATCACGAAGATCGTGTCGGAGAACGCAGCTTGCTGCTGACGCTCGGTGTTGTTGGTCGTCGAGCCGCACTCGATATCGACCGTGCCGTTCTGCACCAGCGGAATGCGGTTCTGCGACGTGACCGGGATGTTCTTCACCTGCAGGTTCGGCAGGTTCAGCTTCTTCTTCACCGCGTCGACCACCTTCAGCTGGAATTCGCGCGAATAGCCGACGACCTGCTGGCTCTGGTCGTAGTAGGAGAAGGGGATCGACGATTCGCGGTGGCCCAGCGCGATTACGCCCGTGTCCTTGATCTTCTTCAGCGTGCCCGTCTCCTGAGCATGCGCGCCGCTTGCGAACGCGCAGAGCGCCGCGACCATCAGGACTGCCTTGTGGTATTTCATTTTGGTCATCTCCTTGGCTAAAACCCGCGCCAGTGTATCAAAGTAATATTTTTGAAAGTACTGGTTGTTTACCGAACTACGAATCGCGCTGTCCGGCGCCTTCCTCCCGGCTCCGGGCACCCTTTGCGCGCCCCAATGCGCGCGCGGGCGGCACCGGATTCGGCACCGCCCGCGAGGGTTCATGCACGCAACCGGTTGGATTGCGTCATGGCTAGATCATAGTCAATGATCAGGGGTAGAGGCCGCGCATTTCGCGCGCCATCAGGATGCGCGTGCACGCAACGATGAACGCCGCCGTACGCACCGTCACCTTGTGCTCTTCCGCGACCGCCCACACGCCGGCGAACGCTTCGCGCATCACGCGCTCGAGACGATGGTTGATCTCGTCTTCCGTCCAGAAGAAGCTCGAGAAATCCTGCACCCACTCGAAGTACGACACGGTCACGCCGCCCGCGTTCGCGATCACGTCGGGGATCACGAGCACGCCGTTCGCGCTCAGGATGTCGTCCGCCGCCGTCGTCGTCGGGCCGTTCGCGCCTTCGACGACGATCTTCGTGCGGATCTTCGCCGCGTTCTTCTCGGTGATCTGGTTTTCCAGTGCCGCCGGGATCAGGATGTCGGTCTCGACCGTCCAGAACTCGTCGTTCGGCATCGGCTCCGCGCCTTCGAAGCCCGCGACGCCGCCCGTGCGTGCGACGTGGTCGAGCAGCTTGTTCGAATCGAGGCCGGCCGGCCGGTAGATCGTGCCGGTGTGATCCTGCACCGCGATCACCTTCGCGCCCGCTTCCTGGAACAGCTTCGCCGCGATGCCGCCGACGTTGCCGAAACCCTGCACCGCGATGCGCGCGCCTTCGATCTCGAGGCCCTTCTTCTTCGCCGCTTCGCAGCCGACGACGAACACGCCGCGGCCCGTCGCTTCCTTGCGGCCGAGCGAACCGCCGAGCGCGATCGGCTTGCCGGTCACGACGCCGGTCGACGTCTGGCCCTGGTTCATCGAGAAGGTGTCCATCATCCACGCCATCACCTGTTCGTTGGTGTTGACGTCCGGCGCCGGAATGTCGGTGTTCGGGCCGATGATGATGCCGATTTCGCTGGTGTAGCGGCGCGTCACGCGCTCGAGCTCACCGCGCGACAGCTTGCGCGGGTCGACGCGGATGCCGCCCTTCGCACCGCCGTACGGCACGTTCACGGCCGCGTTCTTCACCGACATCCATGCGGACAGCGCCATCACTTCCGACAGCGTCACGTCCTGGTGGTAGCGCACGCCGCCCTTGCCCGGGCCGCGCGACACGTTGTGCTGCACGCGATAGCCCTCGAAGTGCGCGACGGTACCGTTGTCGAGCTCGATGGGCACATCGACGATCAGGATGCGCTTCGGGCGCTTCAGCGTTTCGAGCCAGCGCGACAGCGAGCCGAGGTACGGCGCGACGCGATCGACTTGCTGAAGATAGTTGCCCCACGGGCCGAGATCGTCGGCGTGCAGGTAGGACGGGATGGACTGCAATTGCGAAGACATGGATGCTCCAACGGTCAACAGGTGCGCACATTGTCGAAAAACCCGTTTTTTTTATCCAATGCCGTTTGCTTATTCGATTATGCGTTTCTTGCATGATCGCGATTTTTCGCAAATCTGCGGTCGATTTGCGCAAGAACGCACGCGATCGGCCGCGCATCGCGTCCGCGAACAATCACGTTGCCCGCGCGCGGGCCGGCCGCCGGACAGCCGTCCGACAGGCGCGGCAAGCTCGCCGTCAGCCGGTCGCGGTCGATCGTGCGCACTCGCCGATGGCTAGCCAGTTGCTAACCGGCGGTCTCGCGCAGTTCGTCGCGCACGACCTCCCACAGCGCGCGCACGAGCTTCTGCCGCGGATCGTCGCCCTGCAGCGCGAGCTTGTCGCAATAGAGCCGGATCTCCATCGTCAGCGTGAACGGATGCGCGCCGCCGCGCGCCGCACGGTCGAGCCGGATCAGCCGGCCGCCCGCGACCGAGTCCTCGACCGCGCTGTGCGGCAGGAACGCGACGCCGTGCCCCGCGAGCGCCATCGCCTTCAGCCCTTCGGCCATGTCGGTTTCGTAGACGCGATCGAGGAACAGCCGCGTCGGCGCGTTCGCGATGATGACTTCCGTCATCCGGCCGAGATACGCGTTCGGCGTATACGACAGGTACGGCACGCGCGCGTCGGCCGTGCCGGGCAGCGTATAGCGCGGCCGGCCCGCGCGGCCGGGCGCCGAGAACGGGCTGATCGGCTCGCTGCCGAGGATCAGCATGTCGTAGCGCGCCGGATCGAGCGCGACCGGGTGGCTCGGGTGGTGGTAGCCCATCACGAGATCGCAGCCGCCCTCGACCAGCGACAGCACGGCGTCGTGCACGTTCAGCGCGCGCAGCCGCGTGTGGACCTGGCCCATCTTCGCCTCGATCCGCTGCAGCCAGCGCGGGAAATAGGTGAGCGACAGCGTGTGCGGCACCGCGAACTCGATCGTCGGCACCGGCGCGCCGACGTGGCCGCGCAGGAGCGTGCGCGCCTCGTGCGCCTGCGACAGCATCGTCAGCGCCTGCTCGTAGAAGATCTGCCCGGCCTGCGTGAGCCGCGTCGGATAGACCGAACGGTCGATCAGTTCGGTCGCGAGCCACGCTTCGAGCGCCTGGATGCGCCGCGAAAACGCCGGCTGCGACACGTGCCGCAGTTCGGCGGACCGGCTAAAGCTGCGCGTTTCCGCGAGCGAAACGAAGTCTTCGAGCCATTTCAGTTCCATGCAGGCGGGCGCGGCGGGCGGCGGTCGGGAAGAAGCCTGCATTCTACCGGCGGGCGGGCCCGGCCGGCGGCGTCGCGCCCGGCCCGGCGGCCCGCTGCGCACCGGCTCCGGGGCGGCGTCGGCACGCGGCGGCGCCCGCCGGCTGCGCGCGGCCGGGATCGTCGCGCGCCAATGGTAAAATGCCGGATTCTCCCTACCCTCGCTCGACCCGGCCCCAAGGCCCGCCCGATCATGTCCGACACTCGTCCCGATACGCTTTTCGCCCTCACCGCGCTCTCGCCCATCGACGGCCGCTACGCCAGCAAGACCGAAGCGCTGCGCGACTGGCTCTCCGAAGCCGCCTTCATGCGCCACCGCGTCACCGTCGAGGTGCACTGGCTGATCGCGCTGTCGCGCGCCGGCTTCGCGGAAGTCCCGCGCTTCTCCGACGCATCCGAGCAGTTCCTGCTGCAGCTCGCCGAGCGCTTCACCGCGCACGACGCCGCGCGCATCAAGGAAATCGAGCGCGTGACGAACCACGACGTGAAGGCCGTCGAATACTGGCTGAAGGAATCGGTGAAGGGCCAGGCCGAACTCGAGAAGGCAAGCGAATTCATCCACTTCGCGTGCACGTCCGAGGACATCAACAACACGTCGCACGGGATGATGCTCGCCGGCGCGCGCGAACACGTGATCGTGCCGGCGCTGCGCACGGTCTACCAGCGCCTCGTCGCGCTCGCGCACGCGCATGCCGAACAGCCGATGCTGTCGCGCACGCACGGCCAGCCGGCCAGCCCGACGACGCTCGGCAAGGAACTCGCGAACGTCGCCGCGCGTCTCGCACGTGCGATCGCCCGCATCGAGAAGGTCGAGATCCTCGGCAAGATGAACGGCGCGGTCGGCAACTTCAACGCGCACCTGTCCGCGTATCCGGAATTCGACTGGGAAGCGTTCTCGCGCGACGTGATCGAAAACCGCCTGAAGCTCACGTTCAACCCGTACACGATCCAGATCGAGCCGCACGACTACATGGCCGAGCTGTTCGACGCGGTCGCGCGCGCGAACACGATCCTGCTCGACCTCGACCGCGACGTGTGGGGCTACATCTCGGTCGGCTACTTCAAGCAGAAGACGAAGGCCGGCGAGATCGGCTCGTCGACGATGCCGCACAAGGTCAACCCGATCGACTTCGAGAACTCGGAAGGCAACCTCGGCCTCGCTAACGCGACGCTGCGCCACCTCGCCGACAAGCTGCCGGTATCGCGCTGGCAGCGCGACCTGACCGACTCGACGGTGCTGCGCAACATGGGCGTCGCGCTCGGCTACTCGCTGCTCGCATACGACTCGCTGATCCGCGGCCTCGACAAGCTCGAAGTGAACCCGCAGCGCCTGAACGAAGATCTCGACAACTGCTGGGAAGTGCTCGCCGAGCCGGTGCAGACGGTGATGCGCCGCTACGGCATCGAGAACCCGTACGAGCAGCTGAAGGAACTGACGCGCGGCAAGGGCATCACGCGCGAAGCGCTGCAGCAGTTCGTCGGCACGCTCGCGATCCCGCAGGACGCGAAGGACCGCCTGCTCGCGATGACGCCCGCGTCGTACATCGGCAAGGCCGTCGAACTCGCGAAGCGGATCGCGTAAGCACCGCCGTCGCAGGACGAACAAAAGCCCGATGCGAACAATCGCATCGGGCTTTTTCCTTTCAGGCGCTCAGAACGAAATCATCCGGCCCGGGTTGAGCGCGCTCATCACGCTCATCGCCGCCTTCGCGGCCGGGATCGCGATCGGCGACAACTGCCGGCCGAGCGGAATCTCGCGATGGTCGATGCCGGTCAGCATCGAGAAATCGTCGTTGCGGCCGACGAAATCGTCGCAGATCGCCTTGCCGATCCGCACCGTCTGCGCAACGCCGTGGCCGCTCCAGCCCTGCACCATGTACATCGGCACGCGGCCGTCGGTCTTGCGGCTGTCGGTGGCGCCGTTCAGCGTGAAGTCGCTGACGCCGCTCCAGCAGTAGTCGAGCGCGAAGCTGCCGTCGGCCTGCGGAAACACCGTGTTCAGCCGCGTCAGCAGATACGCGTTGACGTCGGGTTGTGCCCAGCAGGACCCGGTGCCCTGCCCGCCGAACAGCAGCCGGTTGCCGCGCACCGGCCGGTAGTAGTCGATCTGGAACTGCGTGTCGTACACGGGCATGCCGGCCGGCATCAGCGTCGCGACATCGACATCGAGCGGCGCCGTCACGCTCACGTACGTGAAGAACGGCACGGTCGTCGTGCTGCCGCCGTCGAGCAGCCGGAACGTCGTGTTGTGCAGCGCGAGCACGACGCCCTTGCGCGCGGTGATCGTGCCGCCCGGCGTCGTCGCGACGACGCCTGCCGGCGTTTCGTCGAGCTCGAGCACCTCGGTGCCCTCGAACAGCGCGCCGCCGTTCAGCCGGAAGCCGTGCACGAGGCCGCGCACCAGCGCGAGCGGATGGATCTGGCCGCCGATCGCGTCGATCGCCGCGCCGTGGTACAGCCCCGAGCGCACGTATTCGTCGTGCAGTTGATGGCGGCCGACGAGCGTCACGCCCGCGTCGCCGAGATGGCGGCGCGCATCCGCGCCGTCGAGCAGCGCGCTCATGTGGCCGGGGTGGACCGCCGCCGTGACGTGGCCGCGCTTGCGGTCGAGATCGAGCGCGTAACGCGCGCCGATCGCATCGATCAGGTCCATCGATTCGGTCGACGCGAAGCGCCACAGCCGCTTCGCATCGTCGTGCGACAGGTGGTCGATCATGTCGGCCGCTTCCCAGCGCGCGAGGCCGGGCGTCAACTGCCCGCCGTTGCGGCCCGATGCGGCCGAGCCGACGTGATGCTTGTCGACGAGGATCGTGTCGACGCCCGCTTCCGCGAGATGCAGCGCGGCCGATGCGCCGAGCAGGCCCGCGCCGATCACGAGCACGTCGCACACCACGTCGTGCGCGAGCGGCGCGCTATTCTCGGGGCGCGACAGCGACGCCTCGTACCAGTTGGCCGGGCGCTCGCCGTCGTAGCGGGCCGGGTTGCACCAGTTCCAGTTGTCTTTCTCGATGTTCAGTTGCGTTTGCTCGAAACGCGATTCGCCCTGGATCAGGGGTTGGTGATTGGAAGTCATGATTGCACTTGCATGGTCTTGGGCCGCCTGACGATGAGCCGTTCTGGCTTCGCGGGTGGGGCAGCCGGTTCCACTTGGGTGTCAACGAGATAAAGGGCGCGATGGCCCGTGTTGACGGCGGACACGCTCGTGCCGCCTGGGTCCCGGACCGTGCGAAAGCACGCATTGAAAAGTGCCGGGACACCCAATTTCTACACCGCAGAAATAATTCTACAGTGTAGAATAAGCTTTCGTCAAGTTTACGACCGGCCCCGCTCCGGCTGCCAGCCCGCATCGATGAAAGACAAACCCGCCCAGGGCCCGCGCGGCCTCGACAAGGACGCGATCGTCGCGGCCGCGCTCGCGCTGCTCGAAGACGTCGGCGAAGCCGCGTTCAGCGTCCGCAAGCTCGCGCAGTCGGTCGGCTGCGACCCGATGAGCGTGCTGTATCACTTCAAGTCGAAGGACGGCCTGAGCCGCGCGATCGCGAACGCGCTGTCGCGCTCGCTCGTGCCGGTCGACGACGCGCTGCCGTGGCGCGAGCGGCTGCGCGATCTCGCGCGCCAGTACCGCGCGCTCGCGCTGCGCCACCCGGCCGCGTTCGCGCTGCTGCAGCGTCACATGAGCACGGGGCCGGCCGATCTCGCGCACATCGAGGCCGTGCACCGCGCGCTGGTCGACGCCGGCATCCCGCGCGCGGCGCTGCCGTCGGTGTGCGTCGGCTGGTATGCGAGCGTGATCGGGCTTGCCGCCGCCGAGGCCGGCGGTCTCACGCGGCCCGCGAACGACGTGGAGCTGGAGGAAATGAACGCGCTGTCGGACACCGAGCATCCGCTCGTCAGGTCGGCCGCCCCGCTCTATGCGCAGCTCGATCCGGAGATCGTGCACGACACGATGCTCGACGTGTTGCTCGACGGCATCGCGAAGCGCGCGCACGCGGCCTGACCGGCTGGCGCGCCGCCAATGAAAAAGGCGCCCCGAAGGGCGCCTTTTTCATCACGATTGCCGCGAACCGCGCTCAGTGCTGCTGCGCGAGGCCGATCTTCACCATCACCTGATCGACGATCTGTTCGGGCGTCAGCTCGATGCTGACCACGATCGCTTCGTCCGGGCCCGGCTCCTCGAGCGTGTCGAGCTGGCTCTTCAGCAGCGACGGATCGAAGAAATGGCCGGTGCGGGTTTTCAGGCGCTCGCGCAATACGTCGAACGAACCCTGCAGGTACACGAACCGCACGTCGGTGTCGGTGCCGCGCAGCACGTCGCGGTACGAACGCTTCAGCGACGAGCACGTGAACACGGCCGTCTCGCCCGCGCGCTGCTTTTCCTCGATGGCCTCGCGGATCGAGCGCAGCCACGGCCAGCGGTCGTCGTCGGTGAGCGGAATGCCGTTGTGCATCTTTTCCTTGTTCGCCGCGCTGTGAAACGCGTCGCCATCGGTATAGCTGCACGACAGGCGTTCCGCCAGCATTTCGCCGATTCGCGACTTGCCCGCGCCCGACACGCCCATTGCGATCAGAATCATTGACTACCCCTTGTTACAAAACCATGCTCAGCAGCAGCGTGAAGCTCAGGCCGAGCACCGAGATGATCGTTTCGAGCAGCGTCCAGGTCTTGAACGTCTGGCCGACCGTCATCCCGAAATATTCCTTGATCAGCCAGAAGCCGCCGTCGTTCACGTGCGAGAAGATCAGCGAGCCCGAGCCCGTCGCGAGCACCAGCAGTTCCGGACGGACCGCCGCGCCCGATGCCGCCGCGATCGGTGCGACGATGCCGCAGGCCGTCGTCATCGCGACCGTTGCCGAGCCCGTGGCCAGACGAATCAGCGCGGCGACGAACCAGCCGAGCAGCAGCGGCGACAGGTGCGCCTGCGTGGCGGTTGCGACGATCTGCTGCGAGATCCCGCTATCACGCAGGATACCGCCAAAGCCGCCGCCCGCGCCGACGATCAGCGTGATCCCGGCGATCGGCGCCAGGCACTCGCCGCAGAACTTCTGGATCTGGTCGCGGTTGAAGCCCTGCAGCTTGCCGAACGTGAAGAAGCTCACGAGCACGGCGATCAGCAGCGCAACGTCCGAGTTGCCGGCAAAGCGCAGCAGGTTGTTCGGCAGCGTCTTCGGCGCGAACACCAGGTCGGCCCAACTGCCGACCAGCATCAGGATCACCGGCAGCAGGATCGTGAAGAGCGTGATGCCGAAGCCCGGCAGTTCGCGCTTCTTGCCTTCGGTGTGCGTGTCGACGAATTGCGCGGCGAGCGGGTTGTTCTCCGGCAGCTTCACGAACTTCGAGATCGTCAGCGCGAACAGCGGGCCCGCGACGATCGCGGTCGGCACGCCGACGATCAGGCCGAATGCGATCGTCTTGCCGATATCGGCGCCGTACTGCTGGACCGCGAGCAGCGCGGCCGGGTGCGGCGGGATCAACCCGTGCACGACCGACAGGCCGGCCACCATCGGCAGGCCGACGACGAGCAGCGACTTGCCGGTGCGCTTCGCGACGTTGAACGCGATCGGGATCAGCAGCACGAAGCCGACTTCGAAGAACACCGGCAGGCCGACGATGATCGCGACGAACATCATCGCCCAGTGGATGTTCTTTTCACCAAACCAGTCGATCAGCGTGGTCGCGATCCGTTCGGCGCCGCCCGATTCGGCCATCATCTTGCCGAGCATCGTGCCGAGGCCGACGACGATCGCGATGTGGCCGAGCGTATTGCCGTTGCCCGTCTCGAACGACTTGACGATCTTGTCCATCGGCATCCCGACCACCAGGCCGAGGCCGAGCGACACGATGATGAGCACCAGGAACGGATAGATCTTGAACCGCGCGATCATCACGATCAACGCCACGATCGCGATCACGGTATAGATGAGCAGCATGCTGCCTTGGACAGCCCCCATGTGGACTCCTCCTTGGGATTATTCGAACCGGGCGGATCGTTGCGAGTATGCCCGGCTATGCAGGTCTCCGAAACAGCGGGGAGACCCCCACCGTCAGGACGCTGAATTTTACTTATCTTTACGGTTCGCGGATAGAACCGGTTCCATCAGCAAAAACCCTCGGTAAAACAAGCACTAAGCGCTTGTCTTCCGAGGGTCAAACCGTCATTCCGTACAAGTCTTAACGGGGCAGCTGGCTCGCAGCTTGCGCCAGGCGCGTGACTTCGGCCCAGTCCTGCGCGGCGAGCGCAGCCTTCGGCGTGAGCCACGAGCCGCCGACGCACACGACGTTCGGCAGCTTCAGGAAATTCGGCGCGGTGTCGACCGTGATGCCGCCCGTCGGGCAGAACTTCAGCGCCGGGAACGGGCCGTGGAACGCCTGCAGCATCGGCACGCCGCCCGCCTGCTGCGCGGGGAAGAACTTCACGATCTCGTAGCCGAATTCGAGCGCCTGGATGATGTCGCTCGGCGTCATCACACCCGGCAGCAGCGGCAGGCCCGCGTCGAGCGACGCGAGGTGCAGGTCCTTCGTCAGGCCCGGCGACACGCCGAACTTCGCGCCGGCCTTCTTCGCCTGCGCGCAGTGCTCGGGCTTCGTGATCGTGCCGACGCCGACGACGATGTCGTCCGCGAGCTGGCTCGCGCGCTGGATCGCCTCCAGGCCGGCCGGCGTGCGCAGCGTGATCTCGAGCACCTTCACGCCGCCCGCGTGCAACGCGCGCGACACGTGCTCGCCCTGCTCGACCGAGTCGAATGCGAGCACCGGAATGACCGGGCCCAGCTTCACGATTTCAGCAATCGTCTTCATCAAATTCGCTCCTTGAAATTCATGCGTCGACGCGGACGGCCGTTTCGCCGACCAGCGTCCCGAAAACCGATGCGCCCTGCTCGGCCGGCGCCGCGGCCGCGCGGAACACGCCGAACAGTTCGCGCCCGAAACCGACCTCGTTCTCGGCCTGGTGCTGCGGCTGCGCGACCGGGCGCGACTGCCACTCGGCGTCGTCGACCTCGATGTCGAGCACGCCGGCTTCCGCGTCGATCACGAGTGTGTCGCCCGTCTTCACCTTGCCGAGCGGGCCGGCCAGCAGCGCTTCCGGCGACACGTGGATCACCGCCGGCACCTTGCCCGACGCGCCCGACATGCGGCCGTCGGTGACGAGCGCGACGTGGAAGCCCTGATCCTGCAGCACGCCGAGCAGCGGCGTCAAACGGTGCAGCTCGGGCATCCCGTTCGCGCGCGCGCCCTGGAAGCGCACGACCGCGACGAAATCGCGCTTCAGCTCGCCGCGATCGAACGCTTCCTGCACGGCCTCCTGCGAATCGAACACGATCGCGGGTGCCGTCACCTTGCGGTGCTCGGGCGCGACCGCCGAAATCTTGATCACGCCGCGGCCGAGCCGGCCCTGCATCAGGCGCAGGCCGCCGTCCGGCTGGAACGGATCGCGGATGCCGCGCAGCACCTTCGTGTCGTGGCTCTCGGCCGCACCGTCGACCCACGTGAGCTTGCCGTCGATCAGCTTCGGCTCCTTCGTGTAGTGCGACAGCCCCTTGCCGGCAACTGTCGTCACGTCCTCGTGCAGCAGCCCGCCTTCGAGCAGGTTGCGCACCAGGAACGCGACGCCGCCCGCCGCGTGGAAGTGGTTCACGTCAGCCTTGCCGTTCGGGTAGATCTTCGCGAGCAGCGGCACGACGGCCGACAGTTCGTCGAAATCGTTCCAGTCGATCAGGATGCCGGCCGCGCGCGCGATCGCGACGAGGTGCAGCGTGTGGTTGGTCGAGCCGCCCGTCGCGAGCAGCGCGACGATCCCGTTGACGATCGCCTTCTCGTCGATCACATGGCCGATCGGCGTGTAGCGGCCGCGCTCGACGGTCAGGTCGAGCACGCGGCGCGCGGCCTCGGCCGTCAGCGCGGTGCGCAGCGGCGTGTGCGGATGGACGAACGCCGAACCCGGCAGGTGCAGGCCCATCAGCTCCATCAGCATCTGGTTGCTGTTCGCGGTGCCGTAGAACGTGCAGGTACCGTGGCCGTGATACGCGGCCGATTCGGCTTCGAGCAGCGCGTCGCGGCCGACCTGGCCGGTCGCGAACTGCTGGCGGATCTTCGCCTTGTCGTCGTTCGACAGGCCGCTCGTCATCGGGCCGGCCGGCACGAAGATGGTCGGCAGGTGGCCGAACTGCAGCGCGCCGATCAGGAGGCCCGGCACGATCTTGTCGCAGATGCCGAGGCAGAGCGCCGCGTCGAACATGTTGTGCGTGAGCGCGATCGCCGTGCCCATCGCGATCGCCTCGCGCGAGAACAGCGACAGCTCCATCCCCGGGTTGCCCTGCGTGACGCCGTCGCACATCGCCGGCACGCCGCCCGCGAACTGCGCGACCCCGCCGTTCTCGCGCGCGGCGGCCTTGATGATGTCGGGGAAATCCTTGTACGGCGCATGCGCGGACAGCATCTCGTTGTACGAGGACACGATGCCGATGTTCGGCTCGCGAATCGTCTTGATCGCGAACTTGTCGCTGCCCTCGAGGCCCGCGAAGCCGTGCGCGAGGTTCGCGCAGGACAGCGCGCCGCGCGCCGGGAACTTGCCCTGCGCGCCGTCGATGCGGTGCAGATAGGCGGAACGGGTCGATTGGCTGCGGGCGATCACGCGTTCGGTGACCTTCGCCAGAGTGGGGTGCAGCGACGTCATGCTGGGCGCTCCTGTATGCCGGCCGACACCGGCGGTTGGAATCGTGGGGACGGTCGAATGCATCGACCGAACGAAGCCAGTCTAGTAGAAAAACTACAAGCATGCAATGCAGATCGATTCGCGCGCAACCCTCATTCCCGCCACCAGTAAGGCTTTACCTAGTGAAAACCCTAATTACCCTCATCGCCATCGCACCAGAGGCACTGCAATAACGCTAGTATTTTCTTGTAGATTTTCTACAATTCGATTGCGATACACTCGCTCATCCGAACCCGATTTCCAGCCACTGCCCCATGCTGCCTCGCATTGAAGCGATCCGCGCCGAACTGCGCCCGTCCGAGCGCAAGCTCGCCGACTACATCCTCGCCGCACCGCGCGAGGTGCTCGATCTCGCGATGACCGAGCTGTCGACGCGCGCGGGCGTCAGCCAGCCGACGATCGCGCGCTTCTGCCAGGCACTCGGCTGCAGCGGCTTTCGCGAATTCAAGATCCGGCTCGCGCAGAGCGTCGCGCCGGGCGTGTCGTCGGTGTATCGCGACGTCGAGCCCGACGAACCGGCGCCCGGCATCATCGGCAAGGTGTTCGACCGCACGATCGGCGCGCTGATCGAGGTGCGCAACAGCCTGTCCGCGGGCAGCGTCGCCGATGCGATCGCGCTGCTGTCGAACGCGTCGCGCATCGAGTTCTACGGCGCCGGCGGCTCGGGCATCGCCGCGCAGGACATCCAGCACAAGTTCTTCCGGCTCGGCGTGCCGAGCGTCGCGTATTCGGATCCGCACACGTTCTCGATGTCGTCGGCGCTGCTCGGGCCGCACGACGTCGTCGTCGCGATCTCGAACACCGGCCGCACGCGCGACATCGTCGACGCCGCGCGCTCCGCGCTCGCGTGCGGCGCGAAAGTCGTCGCGATCACGCAGAGCCATTCGCCGCTCGCGAAGCTCGCGACGGTGAGCCTCGCGTCGAACGTCGCCGAGGAAACCGACGTGTTCTCGCCGATGACGTCGCGGATGTCGCATCTCGCGATCGGCGACATCCTCGCGGTCGGCGTCGCGCTGTCGCGCGGCCCCGCGCTGATGGAACGGGTCGGCCGCGCGAAGGAAGCGATCACGCGCCGGCGGATCGACGACGGCACGAAGGATTGAACAGAATCACACGGAACCCGTGCGTATACGAACAACGGCGCCCCGAAGGGCGCCGTTGCGCATGAATCTGTGCCGGCAGCCTCGCCGGCCGCACCGCTCAGAACGGCTTGATCACGACCAGCGCGACCGCCGCGAGCATGCCGAGCACCGGCAGCTCGTTGAACACGCGGTACCACTTGTCGGTGCGGCGGTTCTCACCGCGCTCGAACACCCGCAGCAGGTGCCCGCAGTATGCGTGATAGACGACGAGCAGCAGCACGACCGTCACCTTCGCATGGATCCAGCCCTGCCCCTGGCCGATGCCGATCGCGAGCCAGAGCCACAGCCCGCAGGCCAGCGCCGGCACCGCGATCATCGTCATGAAGCGGAACAGCTTGCGCGCCATCAGCAGCAGGCGTCGCACGGCGGCCGGATCGGTTTCCATGGCCAGGTTCACGTAGATGCGCGGCAGGTAGAACAGCCCCGCGAACCACGCGGCGATCAGAACGATATGGAACGTCTTGACCCAGAGCATTGCCATCGGTTGTGCGCCTCGCTTTACTGGCGGCCTTCGCCGTGCCCGAGCACGACGTACTTCAGCGACGTCAGCCCTTCCAGGCCGACGGGGCCGCGTGCGTGCAGCTTGTCGTTCGAGATGCCGATTTCCGCGCCGAGGCCGAATTCGAAGCCGTCCGCGAAGCGCGTCGACGCGTTGACCATCACGCTCGCCGAATCGACCTCGCGCAGGAAACGCATCGCGCGGTCGTGATCCTCGGTGACGATCGCATCGGTGTGATGCGAGCCGTATTGGTTGATGTGCTCGATCGCGGCGTCGAGGCCGTCGACGACCTTGATCGCGAGCACCGGCGCGAGATATTCGGTATGCCAGTCTTCCTCGGTCGCATCGACGAGCGGGCCGACGCCCGCATCGTCGAGCACCGCGCGCGCGGCCGCGTCGACGCGCAGTTCGACCTGCTTGTCGCGATACAGCTTGCCGAGCGGCGGCAGCAGCTTCGCCGCGATACCGCTCGCGACGAGCAGCGTCTCCATCGTGTTGCAGGTGCCGTAGCGGTGCGTCTTCGCGTTGTCGCAGACGGTCAGTGCCTTGTCGAGATCGGCGCGATCGTCGACATACACGTGGCAGATGCCGTCGAGGTGCTTGATCATCGGCACGCGTGCCTCGTTGATCAGGCGTTCGATCAGGCTCTTGCCGCCGCGCGGCACGATCACGTCGACGTACTCGGTCATCGTGATCAGCTTGCCGACCGCCGCGCGATCGGCCGTCGCGACGACCTGCACCGCGTCCTGCGGCAGGCCGGCCGCCGCGAGCCCTTCGCCGATCAGCTTCGCGAGCGCCGTGTTCGACTCGAGCGCTTCGGAACCGCCGCGCAGGATCGTCGCGTTGCCCGACTTCAGGCACAGCGCGGCCGCGTCGATCGTCACGTTCGGGCGCGACTCGTAGATAATGCCGATCACGCCGAGCGGCACGCGCATCTGGCCGACCTGGATCCCGCTCGGGCGGTACTTGAGGTTGCCGATCTCGCCGATCGGATCGGCCAGCGCCGCAACCTGGCGCAGGCCTTCGACCATCGTCGTCAGCGCCTTGTCGGACAGCGTCAGGCGGTCGACGAACGCCGCATCGAGCCCCTTTTCACGGGCGCGGGCGACGTCGCGTGCATTCGCGTCCTTCAGCGCCTGCGCGTCGCGTTCGATCGCGCGGGCCACGGCGTCGAGCGCCGCGTTCTTCGCGGCCGTGCTGGCGCGCGCCATCGCGCGGGAAGCGTGCCGGGCGCGACGGCCCAGGTCGGTCATGTACTGATCGATATCCATCGTGTGACTCGAGAAGCAAGCCGCGCTGGGCGGCATGAATTCGTGGGGAAGCGAGGGGCGGCTATCCGCGGGTGGGCCATCCGTATGGTGCGGCGGCCGAAAGGCCGCGCCGCGGATGGCCGCCCCGGCTTTCGAAGCATTGTAAGCGGGTTGTGCAGCGCGCGCTGAAGGCCCGAACGGGGCTTAACGCCGCACGCGACCCGCGGTCGGCGGTCGCTCGCCGCGTGCGCCCGCAACCGTCATCGCGAGCTGGAACAGCCCGTCCCACGGATCGGGCGGCGGTTGGTCCTGCGTGCGGCGGCCCGGCACGACGGCCGTAAGCCCCTTGACCTGCCGGTCGAGCTGCGCGGCGAACGCGAGCGCCTTCTCGAGCATGGGTTCCGACACGCGGTTCAGCGCGGGGCCGATCAGCCGTTCGCGCGGGCCCCACACGCGGTTCTCGCGCAGCAGCGTCGCCAGCGGCTTGCCGGCCGTCGCGCCGCGCTTGATCCGCAGCAGCGTGCGCAGTTCCTCGACGACGGCCCACATCACGAGCACGATCGCCTCACCCTCGCCCTTCAGCCCGTCGATCATCCGCGCGAGCCGCGCGGCGTCGCCGGCGAGCATCGCTTCGTTCAGCTTGAACACGTCGTAGCGCGCGACGTTCAGCACCGCATCGTGCACCTGCTCGAACGACAGCGCGCCCTGCGGATACAGCAGCCCGAGCTTCTGGATTTCCTGGTGCGCGGCGAGCAGGTTGCCCTCGACGCGCTCCGCGATGAACTGCAGCGCGCGCCGCCCGTCGTCGCCGGCCGCGACGCGCTGGCCCTGCATCGACAGACGCTGGCCGATCCAGTTCGGCAGCTGCGCGCGGTCGACCGGATCGATCTTCAGCGCGACGCCGCCGTTCTGCAGCGCGGTAAACCACGCGGATTTCTGCGTGGCCGCATCGAGACGCGGCAGCGTGACAAGCAACAGCGCATCGGGATTGGCGGTGGCCGCGAGCGTCTTCAGCGCGTCGGCGCCTTCCTTGCCGGGCTTGCCCGACGGAATGCGCAGCTCGATCAGCTGGCGCTCGCCGAACAGCGACATCGCCTGGGTCGCGCCGAGCAGCACGCTCCAGTCGAAGCCGCGCTCGACCGTATGCACCGAACGCTCGGTGAAGCCGGCCGCGCGCGCGGCCGCACGAATGCGGTCGCATGCTTCCTGCGCGAGCAGCGGCTCGTCGCCGTAGACGGTATAGAGCCCGGCCAACCCCTTCGCGAGGTGCGGCTCCAGCGCATCAAGTCGCAATTGCATCGGTGCGTGCGCCGTCGATCAGAGCGGCGGCGGCGGCAGCGGCGCGCGCGGCGCGACGCCCGGCACCACGTCCTCCGGCGCCGGCGTCAGCGAGTGGACGATCGCGAGACGCCGCATCAACTGGTCGACCGCATCGTTCTGCATGTCGCCGTACAGGATGTCGGCTTCCTGCGCCTTCGCGTTCGTGTACTGGTCGCTGTACGTCATCGCGCGGTTCAGCGCGATCGCGCTCGGCGGGATCAGCACGGTGCCGTCCTTGCTCGTCAGCGTGTAGTTCAGCGTATAGAACAGCGCGTATTCCTGCGCCGAACCGTACTTGTTGAGCGTCAGCGTGTTCTGGCCACGCGACTCCCACATGCGCAGCACGGCGTCGGCGTCGTCCGCCGACTTGACGATCTTCGTGTCGCTGCCGGCCTCGACGAGGCGCGTCAGCCGCGCCTCGACGGGCGCCGGCGCGCCGGCCACCAGCAGGTGCTTGAACGCATAGTCCTGCTGGCCCCGCAACTGGAAGCCGCATGCTGACAGCGCGACCGCGCTGCCGACGAGCATCAAAAACGATCTGCGGATCACCTTCGCTCCTTCTGGGTACGTCCGACGGCCGGCGGCCGTCAGACGACGATGTTCACGAGGCGGCCCGGCACGACGACGATCTTCTTCGCCGGCTTGCCGTCGCTGAACTTCGCGAACGCGTCGTCGGCCACCGCCGCGGCTTCGATCGCCTCGCGGCTCGCGTCCTTCGCGACCTTCAGCGCGCCGCGCACCTTGCCGTTCACCTGCAGCACGAGTTCGATCTCGGCCTGCTCGAGCGCGGCTTCGTCGACCTTCGGCCACGGCGCATCGAGCAGCGGGCCGAATTCGTCCGCGTAGCCGAGCGCCTTCCACAGCTCGAACGTGACGTGCGGCACGACCGGGTACAGCACGCGCAGCAGCACGCCGTACGTTTCGCGCAGCACGCCGGGCGTCGCGCCCTTCGCGCCGTCGACCGCGTTCAGCATCTTCATCGCGGCCGATACGACCGTGTTGTACTGCAGGCGCTGGTAGTCGAAATCGGCCTGCTTCAACACGCTGTAGATCTCGCGGCGCAGCGCCTTGTCGGCTTCGCCGAGCGCGGCCGCATCGAAGCCCGCGCGCGCGGCGAGCGCTTCGCGGTTTGCGTAACCGAAGCTCCACACGCGGCGCAGGAAGCGGCTCGCACCCTCGACGCCGGCGCCCGACCACTCGAGCTGCTGCTCGGGCGGTGCGGCGAACATCGTGAACAGGCGCGCGGTATCGGCGCCGTACAGGTCGATCAGCACCTGCGGATCGACGCCGTTGTTCTTCGACTTCGACATCTTCTCGATGCCGCCGAGCACGACCGGCTGGCCGTCCGTGTTCAGCGTCGCGCCGACCGGGCGGCCCTTGTCGTCGTGCGTGACCGTCACGTCGGCCGGGTTGTACCAGGTCTTCTTGCCCGATGCGTCTTCGCGGTAGAACGTCTCGTTCAGCACCATCCCCTGCGTGAGCAGGTTCTTCGCCGGCTCGCCGAACTTCACGAGGCCGAGGTCGCGCATCACCTTGGTCCAGAAGCGCGAATACAGCAGGTGCAGGATCGCGTGCTCGATGCCGCCGATGTATTGATCCATCGGCATCCAGTAGTCGGTGCGCGCGTCGACCATCGTCTCGGCGTCCGGCGCCGTGTAGCGCGAGAAGTACCACGACGAATCGACGAAGGTATCCATCGTGTCGGTTTCGCGCTTCGCGGCCGCGCCGCACTTCGGGCACGTGCAGTTCAGGAACGCTTCCGACTTCGCGAGCGGGTTGCCCGAGCCGTCCGGCACGAGGTCTTCCGGCAGCACGACAGGCAGATCCTTCTCCGGCACCGGCACGTCGCCGCACGACGGGCAGTGGATGATCGGGATCGGCGTGCCCCAGTAGCGCTGGCGCGATACGCCCCAGTCGCGCAGGCGCCACGTGACCTGCTTGTCGCCGAAGCCGCCGGCCTTCAGGTCGGCCGCGATCGCGTCGACCGCCGCGCCGTAAGCGAGGCCGTCGTACTTGCCGCTGTTCACGCAGGCCGCGACTTCCTTGTCGCCGTACCACTCCTGCCACGCGTCGAGCGAGTACGTCTGGCCTTCGGCCGCGATCACCTGCTTGATCGGCAGGTCGTATTTCTTCGCGAACGCGAAGTCGCGCTCGTCGTGCGCGGGCACGCCCATCACCGCGCCTTCGCCATAGCTCATCAGCACGTAGTTGCCGATCCACACCTCGACGGGCTCGCCCGTCAGCGGATGCGTGACCGAGAAGCCCGTCGCGACGCCCTTCTTCTCCATCGTCGCGACGTCGGCCTCGGCGACGCCGCCGCACTTGCATTCGTCGATGAACGCCAGCAGCTCGGGCTTGTCCTGTGCGAGGCGCGTGGCGAGCGGATGCTCGGCCGCGACCGCGCAGAACGTGACGCCCATGATCGTGTCGGCGCGCGTCGTGAACACGCGCAGCAGCTTCTTCTCGCCGTCGAGTTCGTACGGGAAGCCGAAGTTCACGCCGAAGCTCTTGCCGATCCAGTTCTGCTGCATGATCTTCACGCGCTCGGGCCAGCCGAGGCCGTCGAGATCGTTCAGCAGCTCATCCGCATACTGCGTGATCCGCAGGTAGTACATCGGGATCTCGCGCTTCTCGACGAGCGCACCCGAACGCCAGCCGCGGCCGTCGATCACCTGCTCGTTCGCGAGCACGGTCTGGTCGACCGGGTCCCAGTTCACGGTGCCCGTCTTCTTGTACGCGATGCCCTTCTCGAGCATCTTCAGGAACAACCACTGGTTCCACTTGTAGTAGTCGGGCTTGCACGTCGCGATCTCGCGCGACCAGTCGATCGCGAGGCCCATCGACTGCATCTGGCCCTTCATGTAGTCGATGTTGTCGTAGGTCCACTTCGCGGGCGGCACGCCGTTCGCCATCGCGGCGTTCTCGGCCGGCATCCCGAACGCATCCCAGCCCATCGGCATCAGCGTGTTGTAGCCGTTCATCCGCAGATAGCGGTACATCACGTCGTTGATCGTGTAGTTGCGCACGTGACCCATGTGCAGCTTGCCGGACGGGTACGGCAGCATCGACACGCAGTAGAACTTCGGCTTCTGCGAATCTTCCTTCGTCTTGTAGGCATCGGCTGCGCGCCAGTCGCCCTGGGCGGCGGCTTCGACGTCGGCGGGTACGTATCTCTCGTGCATGGTGTGGTTCGGACTAGGCTTTAAGCGGCGCGCAGCGACAGCTCGCGCGCTGGAGTGGATCGAAAGTCGTGCTTGCCCGGCGGACCTGCAGGTTCGCTGTTGCCGGACCTGTTCACGGTTTCCGGGTATTTTCCGGGTAACCCGCAGCATGCCCGGGTAGCCTGGAAAATTCCGGGTTACCTGAAAAAGCCTGCACCGGGAAAAACGATGATTATACCGCCCGCGCCGGCCCATTCGGCCGGTCTCGCGGCGGTCGGCCGATCCCGCGGCGGGCGCGGACCGGCCGGAAGATCCGCTCAGCGGTTCGCCGGCACCGCAGACGGCACGACGGAACCGCCCGCCTGCGGCGGCACGTCGGTCACGAAGCCGATCCGCACGAGGCCCGCGGCCTGCGCGGCGCCCATCACCTGCGCGATCACGTCGTAGCGCGTCGCGCGCGACGCACGCAGCCGCAGCTCGGGCGGCGCGCCGCCCGCGGCGGCGGCCCGGAAGCGCGCGGGCAGCGCGTCAAGCGCAACCGGCGCGTCGTCCCAGTACAGCTTGCCCGCGTCGTCGATCGACAGCGTGACGGATTGCGGCGTGTCGCGCGCGACGCTGGCCGCGACCTTCGGCAGGTCGAGCCGGATCGCATGCGTCATCAGCGGCGCGGTAATGATGAAGATGACGAGCAGCACGAGCATCACGTCGATCAGCGGCGTCATGTTGATCTCCGCCATCGGCGCGGAGGTCTTGTGGTGCTCGAGTCCGCCGAATGCCATGGTTGCTCCTCCCGGATGGGCGCGTCAGGATTCCTGCGCGCACACGAACACGTGCAGGTCGCGCGCGAAGCCGTCGAGCTCCTCGGCGAGCTGCCGCACGAGCCGCCCGAGGATGTTGTAGGCCAGCACGGCCGGAATCGCGACGACGAGCCCGAACGCGGTCATGATCAGCGCCTCGCCGACCGGCCCCGCGACGTTCTCGATCTGCGCCTGCCCGCTCGCGGCAATGCTGCCGAGCGCGTGGTAGATGCCCCACACGGTGCCGAGCAGCCCGACGAACGGCGCGGTGCTGCCGATCGACGCGAGCAGCACCTGGCCGAATTCGAGACGCCGCTGCGAGCGCAGCATCGCGTGGCGCAACGCGCGCAGCACGCGCTCACTGCGCTCGACGCGTGCGGCCAGCGTGGCCGGATCGTGATCGTCGGCCGCGTCGCGCGCGGCTTCGGCGAGCGGCGCGAATACGCGCTCGCGATCGGCGCCGGCGAGCGCGGCGATGCCCGCGTCGAGCGACGGCGCACGCCAGAACGCGGCGAGCGCGCGCGGCCCCTGCCGCTTCGCGCGGACCAGCAGCCAGGCTTTCATGAAGAGGAAGCACCAGCTGGCGACGGACATCGCCAGCAGCACATAGGCAACGGCATGCGTGATCGCATCGCCGCTTTCGAGGTAGTGGACAACGCCGGTGGGAATCGCCATCGGAGTTTCCCCGTTGGGTGTCAGCGCAGGCCGAGCACGTCCTGCATGTCGAACAGGCCGGCGCCGCGCGCCGACAGGAAGCGGACCGCACGCAGCGCGCCCTGCGCATACGACACGCGGCTCGACGACTTGTGCGTGATCTCGATGCGCTCGCCGATCCCGGCGAACAGCACGGTGTGATCGCCGACGATGTCGCCGCCGCGCACCGCGGCAAAGCCGATCGACGACGGATCGCGTTCGCCCGTCACGCCGTGGCGGCCGTACACCGCGCAATCGTCGAGCGAGCGCCCGAGCGCGCCGGCGACGGCTTCGCCCATCATCAGCGCGGTGCCCGACGGCGCATCGACCTTGTGGCGGTGGTGCGCCTCGATGATCTCGATGTCGTAGCCGTGCGAGAAATGCTTGGCCGCGAATTCGAGCAGCTTCAGCGTGACGTTCACGCCGACGCTCATGTTCGCCGCGAACACGATGCCGATCTTGCCCGCGGCGGCCTGCAGTTCGGCCTTCTGCTCGGCGGTGAAGCCGGTCGTGCCGATCACGAGCTTCACGTCGTGGCGCAGCGCGGCCTCGACGTGTGCGATCGTACCTTCCGGGCGCGTGAAATCGATCAGGTAGTCGGCCTGCGCGAACACGGCGTCGAGGTCGTCGGTCAGCTTGATCCCGGTTTCCTTGCCGAGGAACGCGCCGGCGTCCTGGCCGAGGAACGGCGAATCGGCGCGGTCGAGCGCGCCGACGAGCTGTGCGTCGGGATCGTTGAGAACGGCTTCGATCAGCATCCGGCCCATTCGGCCCGATGCGCCGGCAATCGCAATCTTCATGGCTTTCTACACGACAGGTCTAAAGGCGGGCGGCGCGAGCCGCCCCGTTTCCGCACGCCGGCCGCTTACTGCGACTGGGCCGGCGCGGTGATCGGCTGGTTCTGCAGCGTGTCCGAGCCTTGCGGGCCGACCGGCGGCGACGCCTCGCTCGACGCATTCGGCTGCGGCGGACGATGGAACTGGAACTGCGGCTGGATCGCCGGCACCGCGCCCGGCGGCTGGCCGCCCGGCACCGGCGCACCGCCGGCAGCCTGCGTGGACGGCGTGAAGCGGCGCGCGTTCGAGCCCTGACCCGACACCTGGTTGGTCGCGCGGTTCGCCGCGCGGGCGGCCTGCGCGTTCGCATCCTGGTCGACCACCGCGCCGGACGCCGGCACGGCGGACGGGCTGGCGACAGCCTCCGGCGCCGACGCGCTCGCCGCTTGTGCAGCGCGCGCGGCAGCCGCCTCGGAAGCGGCCTTCGCCGCCGCGGCCGCCTTCGCCTTCTTGCCGCCGCGATCGCCGTCGATATCGGCCAGCAGGTCGAGCTCGGACGGCAGGTTCTCGGCGCCGGTCCAGCCCGCGAGGCGATCGCCCGAGAAGGTCACGACGAGATCGCGCTGCTGGACGATCGACGTCGAGCCGCGCTTGAAGTAGAAGAGGTAATCCCAGCGGTCGGCGTGGAACATGTCCGCCAGCAGCGGCGTGCCGAGCAATGCGCGCACCTGCTCGCGCGTCATGCCGACCTGCAGTTGTGCGGCCTTCTCCTGCGACACGAAGTTGCCCTGCACGACGGTGATCCGATAGGGCGTGATGCTCTGCGCGATGCGCTGCGTCACGCTGTCGTACGACGAACAACCAGCCAGCGCCGCAACGGCGGCGGCAGCGATGATGGCACTCCGCATGCGACTCCTCTGAAAGTGCGAAAGCGTTTCTGGGATCATTTCCTTCACCGTGCTGGCCTGCGTCGCAGGCCGCGCGTGTATCTGGAACGGCGAAAAGCCGGTAACATTGAAGCCCTGCATTGTACTCTAGGGATGCCTAGCCATGACCAATCCGACGGATCTCAAGAATATCGGGCTAAAGGCCACCCTACCGCGCCTCAAGATTCTCGAGATCTTCCAGCAGAGCCCCGTGCGCCACCTGACGGCGGAAGACGTCTACCGGAACCTGCTCAACGAGCAGCTCGACATCGGGCTCGCCACCGTCTACCGCGTGCTGACGCAGTTCGAGCAGGCCGGCCTGCTCTCGCGCAGCAACTTCGAATCCGGCAAGGCCGTGTTCGAACTGAACGAAGGCTCGCACCACGACCACCTCGTGTGCCTCGATTGCGGCCGCGTCGAGGAATTCTTCGACGCCGAGATCGAAGGCCGCCAGCAGGCGATCGCGAAGGAGCGCGGCTTCCGGCTCCAGGAGCACTCGCTCGCGATGTACGGTTCCTGCACGACCGAGAACTGCCCGCACCGCAAGCACTGAATCGCGCCACCCGCGCACGAAGCACGGCCCGGCCGGCATCTCGCCGCCCGGGCCGTGTTCTTTTCAGGATCGTGCCGCGCATCGCGCACGAGCCGGTTCGGAATGCTGCCGAACGCCCTTCGGCGATCTCGCGCGGCCCGCAACCGGAACCCGACCCCGGCTGCGCGCCGCGTCAGGCCGTGCTCGCGCAGGCCGGCTCGAACTCGAGCGCCCACGCACGGTCGAGCGGGATCTCGTCGCAGTTCGGCTGCGGGCCGCCGCGATCGACGATCACGAAATCGCTGACCGCGTCGAGCGCGAGCAGCGGATGGTGCCAGACGCCCTTCGCATAGTTCACGCCCTGCCAGCCTTCGGCCAGGAACGCGCGCATCGCTTCGGGCCTGAATTCGCCGGCAGGCGCGACGACGATCGCGTAGCGCGACACGGCCGCGAGCGGGATGAACGCCTGGCTGCCGTGCGGATGGCGCTCCATCAGCGTGACCGCGACCGGCAGCGCGCGCGGCTGCGCGCGAAACACGCTGACGAGCGGCCGGCCGCCGTCCGCGCAGACGTCGATCGTCGCGAGATCGTGGAAGCGCTCGGTCGTGCCGCCGTTGATCGGGAAATGCCGCGCGCCTTCGAGCGCGATCACGTCGCCGAACGGCGCGAACGCTTCGCGGGTCAGGCGCTCGACGCGCAGGATATGGGGTCCGCTCATGCCGTCGCCCTCCTTCAAGCCGGCTCGCCCCACAGACGCAGGCGCGACACGCCGCCGTCCGGGAAGATGTCGAAACGCACGTGCGTGACGGGGCCGAGCGCCGCGAGCTGGTCGAACGTATGCACGTGGTCCATCGACAGCTTCTGCTCGCCGAGCAATTCGGCCCAGAACATCGCCTGCGTGACCAGAGAATCGTCGGTGCCGCCCGCGACCCGCGCGGCCTGCAGCGAGCAGCGGTCGGGGAAGTTGCCCTTGAAGAACGCCGTGTCGACCTCGACGCGCCGGATGATGCCCGGCCGCGCGAGCGCGACGATCGCCCAGTCGTTGCCGGGCTCGCGGCGGCGCCGCGTTTCCCAGCCGTCGCCCATGTTCGCGCCGCGCCCCGGCATCAGCATCTGCGATGCCGGGCCGAAGTGCTGGTTGTTCGCGGCCACCAGATAACCGCCGTTCTCGATCGCCGCGAGATCGACGAGTTCGCCGGCCGGCACATGGCGCCAGTCGCGCTGCGGCTGGCCGTACACGCGCAGCCGCGCGAGCCCGCCGTCCGGATACAGGTTCACGCGCAGGTGCGTGACCGGCTGCGCGTCGTCGACGCTCACGTAGTGATGCGAATTGCCCTGCAGCGTCGTCGCGGGGACGATCGTGCGCCATTCGGCATCGTCGGGCGGCGTGTCGCCGTCGGCGACGCACGCCTCGATCGACGCGGCCGGCGGGAAGTTGCCGGTGAAGTGGCTCGTATCGAGATCGACGCCGAAAATCACGCCCGGCCGCGCGAGCCGCACCACGCAGAAGTCGTGGCCGGTCGTGCGCTTGCGGCGCGTTTCCCAGCCGTCCATCCACTTGCCGTGGTCGTCGTACTTGCCGGGAATGAACACCGCCGGCTCGGGGTTCAGCATGCGCTCTTTCGGCGCGAAGAACTCGTCGCTCGCAAACAAAGCCTGCGCACCGAGGCGCGGGTCGGCGAGGTTCATGTAGCGCCGCGTGAAGGCCGGCGCGTTCGGATCGAGGATGGGGGCTGCCATGTCGTCTCCTGTCGATGGGAGTTAGCGCTTCAGCGCTTACTCCCGTCCCATGCAAAGCAATTTCTGATTAAGTTCCGGCGCATCGAGGCGCCGGCCGCATGTAAATCGATCGCGCGGGACTACCGGGGGCAAAGCCGCCCCGCGCGACAAGCCGCGCTCAGAGCGCGTGGGCCTGGTCGCCGGCGACCGGGGTCGCGCGGCCTTCCTCTTCGGCCGGCACGTAGCGCAGCTCGCGGTTCAGCACGCGCTTCGCGCGAACCTTGTCGATATCGTTCTCCCACACCGCGACGACGACCGTCGCGACGCAGTTGCCGATCAGGTTGGTCAGCGCGCGGGCGATGCCGACGAACCAGTCGACCGGCAGGATCAGCACGAGGCCGAGCACCGGAATCGCCGGGATCGCCGACAGCGTCGCCGCGAGGATCACGATCGCCGAACCGGGAATCCCGTGCGCGCCCTTCGACGTGACGAGCGACACGAGCAGCACGACGATCAGGTCATGCGTCGACAGCGGCGTGTTGGTGGCCTGCGCGATGAACAGCACGGCGAGCGTCAGGTAGATCGAGAAGCCGTCGAGGTTGAACGAATAGCCGGTCGGGATCACGAGGCCGACCGTCGAATCCTTGACGCCCATGTATTCGAGCTTGCGCATCACCTGCGGCAGCACCGCATCCGACGACGCCGTGCCGAGCACGATCGACAGCTCCTCGCGCAGGTAGCGGATCAGCTTGAACACCGAGAAGCCCGCGAGCCGCATCACGATGCCGAGCACGACCGTGACGAACACGAAGCAGCTCAGGTAGAACACCGCGACCAGGTAGCCGAGCTGCTTGAGCGACGAGACGCCGTACTTGCCGGTCGTGAATGCGATCGCGCCGAGCACGCCGAGCGGCGCGAGCTTGATGATGAAGCCGATGATCCGGAAGAACACGTGCGACAGCTCCTCGATCAGCGAGTTGACGCGCTGCGCCTTGTCGCCGAGCAGCGACAGCGCGGAGCCGAACAGCACCGCGAACACGAGGATCTGCAGGATGTCGCCCTTCGCGAACGCGTCGATCGCGGTGTCGGGGATGATCTTCATCAGGTAGCCGGCCGTGTCCTTCAGGCTTTCGGCGTTCTTCGCGTACGACGCGAGCGACGACGCGTCGAGCGAATGCAGGTCGATGTTCATCCCGACGCCCGGGCGCGTGACCCATGCGAGCACGAGGCCGATGCCGAGCGCGAGCGTCGTCATGATCTCGAAGTAGATGACGGCCTTCAGGCCGACCCGGCCGACCTTCTTCAGGTCGCCCGCGTTGGCCATCCCGCTGACCACGACGCAGAACACGATCGGGCCGATGACCATCTTGATGAGCTTCAGGAAGCCGTCGCCGAGCGGTCGCAGCGACTCGGCGAAATGCGGGAAGAACGCGCCGAGCGCGACCCCCAGGATCAATGCGACGACTACCCGGCCAAACAGCGAATTGAGGAATTTCGACACGGCGCTCTCCCGATCCAACGGTTGCAGTTTCGTCTGTTCATACTGGTAAGACCAGTGATGTTATGGTGGATAGTAGGAAGCCGATATAGTGACGTCAAGGACGGACAAAATAGGGATTTCCCGCCCCCCTTCGCATGCGTCCGGCGGCCCCGAAAACGGGTCTGATCGTGGCTTTCCCGTAGTGCGGTCGTGCACTGCGCCCGTGCGGATTACAATGCCGGTCAGACCGGCCATCGTTCACATCATGAAAAATGTTCCGCATACCGTGACCGACGCCGCCATCGCGACGATCCGCGACCGGATCGAGGCAGGCGTTTATCCGGTCGGCAGCCTGCTGCCGGCCCAGCGTCAGCTCTCCGAAGAGCTGGAGATCAGCCGTGCGTCGCTGCGCGAGGCGCTGTCGACGCTCGAGGCGCTCGGGATGCTGCGCATCCGCGCGGGCAAGGGCGTGTACGTCGAAAGCGCGCAGGCAACGGCCGCGCATGCGTGGCAGTTTGCCGAGCAGTCGTCGCCGCCCGATACCTACCAGATGCGCTACGCGCTCGAAGGGTTCGCCGCGCGGATGGCCGCGCGCGTGGTCAGCGACGACGACATCGCGTGGTTCGAGGACAATCTCGCCGACCTGCACGTCGCGCTGACCGAAAACGCGCTCGACGAGGCGTCGCAGCTCGACTTCGATTTCCACATGCGGATCATCCATCTCGCCGGCAACGCGGCGATCGAATCGATCCTGCGCGGCAGCGCGGACATCATGAAGGAAAGCCAGCGCATGCCGTTCTACCGGCGCGAGCTGCTGCTGTCGACGTGGCACGAGCACCGCGCGATCGTCGATGCGCTGATCGCGCGCGATGCGGCCGCCGCGGGCAGCGCGATCGAAACGCACATCGCGAACGCCGCGCAGCGCGCGGGCATCTTCTTTCCGACACCGGGCGCCTGACGGCCGTGCGGCGCGCGCCGCACGAGCACATCACACCGCAGCGATCGGATTCGCGTCGATCACGAAAAAAGCACGCGCTGGCGCCGGACGATCACGCGGCCTCGCCCGCGAAATCGATCAGCACCTTCATCGCGCGCTGCCGGTCGCCGGCCAGTTCGAACGCGAGGTTCGCGTCGCGCATCGGGAACACGCGCGTGATGGCCGGCCGCAGGTCGACGCGCGCCGCGTTGATCAGTTGCACCGCGAGCGCGAATTCCGCATGGAAGCGGAACGATCCGCAGATCGACAACTCCTTCGCGACCACGACGTTCTGCGGCAGGCTGACATCGCCGCCGAGCCCGAGCTGCACGACGACGCCGCGCGGACGCATCACGTCCAGCCCGTCGCGCAACGCGCGCGCATTGCCCGAACACTCGATCATCACGTCGAACGTGCCCTTGTCGGCGCCGTAGCGCTCGACCCATCCGGCATCGGCCGCCGCATTGATCGTATGGTCGGCGCCGAGCGCGCGGGCCACTTCCAGCGGTGCTTCGACGACGTCGGTCGCGACGATCTCCGCCGCGCCGTGCACGCGCGCCGCCGCGACCGCCAGCACGCCGATCGGCCCGCAGCCCGACACGAGCACGCGCTTGCCGATCAGCGGGCCCGCACGCGACACCGCATGCAGCCCGACCGCGAACGGCTCGGCGAGCGCCGCGAGCGACAGCGGCACTTGATCGGCGACCTTCACGCACTGTGCCGCGTCGCACACGAGCGCGTTGCGAAACGCGCCCTGCACGTGCGGCATCCGCATCGCGCTGCCGTAGAAGCGCATGTCCAGACACTGGTTCGGCAGGCCTTCGAGGCAGTAGCGGCACGCACCGCACGGCCGGCTCGGATTGACCGCGACGCGATCGCCGACCTTCACCGACGTCACGTCCGGCGCGACCTCCGCGACCGTGCCGGCAACCTCGTGGCCGAGCACCATCGGCTGCTGCAGCCGGATCGCGCCGAAGCCGCCGTGCCGGAAGTAATGCAGGTCGGACCCGCAGATGCCGCCCATCGCGACATCGACGCGCACCTGGCCCGGGCCGATCTCGCCCGCGTCCTGTTCCTCGACCCGCAGGTCGTTCGGCCCGTGGATCACGACACACATGCAACGCATACGCATGACCTTCCTCCCTATACGGCGCTCGTCAGGCCGCCGTCGACGAACAGCGTCTGGCCGTTGACGAAATCGGATGCGGCCGACGCAAGGAAAATCGCCGCGCCGCACAGCTCGTCGACGCGCCCCCAGCGGCCGGCCGGGGTGCGCTTGCACAGCCAGTCCGAGAACGCCGCGTCGTCGACCAGCGCGCGATTCAGCTCCGTTTCGAAATAGCCGGGCGCGAGGCCGTTGGCCTGGATGCCGTGGCGCGCCCAGTCGGCGCACATCCCTTTCGTCAGCATCCGCACCGCGCCCTTCGACGCCGCGTACGGCGCGATCGTCGGCCGCGCGAGCTCGCTCTGCACGGAGCAGATGTTGATGATCTTCCCATGGCCGCGCGCGATCATGTGACGCGCGACGGCCTGCGCGACGTTGAACACGCCGTCGAGATTCACGCGCATCAGCGCATGCCAGTCGTCGGGCTCGAATGCGTCGAGCGGCGCGCGGCGCTGGATGCCCGCGTTGTTCACGAGGATGTCGATCGCACCGACGCGCGCCTCGAAGTCGTCGATCGCCGCGCGCACCTGCGCATGCTCGGAGACGTCGAACACCGCATGGTCGGCCGCGAAGCCTTCGTCGCGAAAATGGCGCGCGAGCGTCGCAGCCTTCTCTTCATTACGATCGTTGATGACGATCGCCGCGCCTGCTTCCGCGAGCCCGCGGGCGAGCGTCAGCCCGATCCCGCGTCCGGAACCCGTGATCAGTGCGCGGCGGCCGTCGAGACGGAACCGTTCAAGTGCGTTGGTCATGCATGTCTCCTCGTGCCAGTGGAGCCGGCTGCCCGTCGCGGCCGGTCTCGCGTCGACGGTATCTTCTGCTGCCGGCCCGAGGCTGCGCCAATGGTCTTTTTTGATCCGGTTATCATGAAATCTGATTACCGCCCTCTCCTGCCCGCCGCCCATGGAACTCAAGCAATTGCGCGCCTTCGTCACGCTCGCGGAAGAGCTGCATTTCGGGCGCGCGGCGCAGCGCCTGTTCATCGTGCAGCCCGCGCTGAGCATGCAGATCAAGGCGCTCGAGGAAGAGCTCGGTGCGCGGCTGTTCGAGCGCGACCGCCACAAGGTCGAACTGAGCGACACGGGGCGCGTGTTCCTGCCGGAAGCGCGCGCGACACTGCAGCAGGCCGCGCGCGCGGAACAGATGGCGCGGCTGTCGAGCCGCGGCGAGATCGGCACGCTGAGGATCGCGTTCGTGTCGTCGGTGCTGCCCGCGCTGCTGCCGGCCGTGCTGCGCACGATGCGCGAGCGCTATCCGCTGATCGCGCTCGAACTGAAGGACATGCCGACGCCCGACCAGATCGCCGCGCTGCGCGACCGGCGGATCGATTTCGGGATGATCCGGCTGCCGGCCGCGTATGCGGGCATCGACACGCGCGTGGTGCTGGAAGAAGGCTTCGTCGTCGCGCTGCCGCTCGACCATCCGCTCGCCGCGCACGACACAATCCCGCCGGCGGCGCTACGCGGCCAGCCCGCGTTCGTGCTCGCGCGCCGCTATGCGCCCGGCTTTCACGACGACATGCTGCTCGCGCTGAGCCGCGCGGGTACGACGCTCGAAATCGCGCAGGAGTTCGGGGAATTCACGACGATGCTCGCGCTCGTCGCGGCGGGGATGGGCATTGGGCTGATCCCGGCGGAAGCCGCCAGCGCGCTGCCGCCGAACGTGCTCGCGCGGCCGCTCGACCTGGCCGGCCACCGGAGCGGCATCGGCCTCGCGTGGACCGACCTCGACAGCCCGCTGAAGCGTGCGTTCGTCGACGCGCTCGAGCAGGTGACGGCGGCGCGGTGACGACGCATTCGCGGCTCGCGACAACAAAAAAGCCCGGCCGGAAAACCGGGCCGGGCTCGTTCGCCGTGCGTGCCGCGTTGCCGCGGCCGCGCAACGTGCGGGATTACTTCGCGTTCGCGAACGCGACAGCCGTATCCAGCATGCGGTTCGAGAAACCCCACTCGTTGTCGTACCAGCTCGACACCTTGACGAGGCGGCCCGACACCTTGGTCAGCGTCGCGTCGAACGTCGACGAAGCCGGGTTGTGGTTGAAGTCGATCGACACCAGCGGTGCGTCGTTGTAGCCGAGGATGCCCTTCAGCGAGCCTTCCGACGCTTCCTTCATGATCGCGTTGACTTCCTCGACCGTCGTGTCGCGCTTGGCGATGAACGACAGGTCGACGATCGACACGTTGATCGTCGGGACGCGGATCGCGTAACCGTCGAGCTTGCCGTTCAGTTCCGGCAGCACGAGGCCGACGGCCGAAGCAGCGCCCGTCTTCGTCGGGATCTGGCTGTGCGTGGCCGAACGCGCGCGGCGCAGGTCTTCGTGATAGACGTCCGTCAGCACCTGGTCGTTCGTGTACGCGTGGATCGTCGTCATCAGGCCGGTTTCGAGGCCGATCTTGTCGTTCAGCGGCTTGACGAGCGGCGCGAGGCAGTTCGTCGTGCACGATGCGTTCGAGATGACGGTGTGCTCGGCCTTCAGCACGTTGTGGTTCACGCCGTAGACGATCGTCGCGTCGACGTCCTTGCCGCCCGGTGCCGAGATGATCACCTTCTTCGCGCCGCCCTTCAGGTGCGCGCTCGCCTTTTCCTTGGTCGTGAAGAAGCCCGTGCACTCCATCACGACGTCGACGCCGAGCTCGCCCCACGGCAGTTCGGCCGGGTTGCGGTTCGCCAGCACGCGGATCTTGTCGCCGTTCACGACGAGGTAGTCGCCGTCGACCGACACTTCGCCCGGGAACTTGCCGTGCGCGGTGTCGTACTGGGTCAGGTGCGCGTTGGTCTTCGCATCGCCCAGGTCGTTGATCGCGACGATCTCGAGATCGTGCTTCTTGCCGTTTTCATAAAACGCGCGCAGCGTGTTGCGGCCGATACGGCCGTAGCCGTTGATTGCGACGCGAATCGTCATGGTCTATCTCCTGATGGCTGAAAAAATTCGTTTCGTGCAGCTTCACGGTGCGACGCGCGCAACGGGTGGCGCGCGTCGCGAATTGCTTTTAGGCCAGCACGGCCTTGGCCGTCTCGACGACGTGCTCGACGGTGAAGCCGAAGTACTTGAACAGCACGCCGGCCGGCGCCGATTCGCCGAACGTGTCGATCCCGACGACGCCGCCTTCGAGGCCGACGTACTTGTGCCAGAAGGACGTCACGCCGGCTTCGATCGCGACGCGGCGCACGCCGTGCGGCAGCACGCGTTCGCGGTATTCGGCGTCCTGGCGGTCGAACACGTTGGTCGACGGCATCGACACGACGCGCGCCGCGATACCCTGCTGCGCGAGCGGCTCGACGGCCTTCATCGCGAGCTCGACTTCCGAACCCGTCGCGATCAGGATGATCTTGCGCGCGACGATTTCCTCGTCCCAGTCCTTCAGTACGTAGCCGCCCTTCTCGATGTTGGCGATCTGCGCGTCGGTACGCGGGTTGAACGCGAGGTTCTGGCGGCTGAAGATCAGGCTCGACGGACGATCCGCGGCAACCGCGTGCGTCCAGGCAACGGCCGTCTCGACCGTGTCGGCCGGACGCCACACGTCGTGGTTCGGGATCAGGCGCAGGCTCGACACGTGCTCGATCGACTGGTGCGTCGGGCCGTCTTCGCCGAGGCCGATCGAATCGTGCGTGAACACGAAGATCGACGGCACCTTCATCAGCGCGGCCACGCGCAGCGCGTTGCGGCTGTAGTCGGAGAACGTCAGGAACGTGCCGCCGAACGGCTTGTGGCCGCCGTGCAGCGCGAGGCCGTTGATCGCGGCGCTCATGCCGAATTCGCGCACGCCGTAGTTGATGTGGTTGCCCAGCACGACGCCCGCGCCTTCCGGATTCGCGCGAACCGCCTTCGACGCCTTCCAGTTGGTCAGGTTCGAGCCGGTCAGGTCGGCCGAGCCGCCGAGCAGTTCGGGCAGCGCAGCGGCCAGCCCTTCGATCGCCTGCTGCGAAGCCTTGCGGGTCGCGACCGTCTCGGCGCGCTCGTTCGCGCCGGCGATGATCGCCGCAGCCTTCTGCGCCCAGTCGGCCGGCAGCTGGTTGGCCATCCGGCGCTCGAATTCGGCGGCTTCTGCCGGGAACTTCGCGCGATATTGCGCGAACGTCGCGTCCCAGTCGTTCTCGGCACGCTTGCCGGCTTCCTTCGCGTCCCATGCCGCATAGACTTCCTGCGGAATCACGAACGGCTCCCACTTCCAGCCGAGCGCTTCGCGCGTCTTCGCGATTTCTTCCGCGCCGAGCGCCGCGCCGTGCACGTCGTGGCCGCCGGCCTTGGTCGCCGCGCCCTTGCCGATCACCGTCTTGCAGCAGATCAGCGTCGGCTTGTCCGACAGCTTCGCGTTCGCGATCGCCGCGTCGACCGCGTCGACGTCATGGCCGTTCACGTTCGGGATCACGTTCCAGCCGTACGCTTCGAAGCGCTTCGGCGTGTCGTCGTGGAACCAGTTCACGACGTCGCCGTCGATCGAGATGCCGTTGTCGTCGTACAGCGCGATCAGCTTGTTCAGCTTCAGCGTGCCCGCGAGCGAGCAGGCTTCGTGCGAGATGCCTTCCATCAGGCAGCCGTCGCCGAGGAACACGTACGTGTGGTGATCGACGATCTTCGCGCCGTCACGGTTGAACTCGTCGGCCATCAGCGCTTCGCCGAGCGCCATGCCGACCGCGTTCGCGAGGCCCTGGCCGAGCGGGCCGGTGGTCGTCTCGACACCCGGCGTGATCCCGTATTCCGGGTGGCCCGGCGTCTTCGAGTGCAGCTGGCGGAAGTTCTTCAGCTCTTCGATCGGCAGGTCGTAGCCGGTCAGGTGCAGCAGCGAGTACAGCAGCATCGAGCCATGGCCGTTCGACAGCACGAAGCGGTCGCGGTCTGCCCAGTGCGGGTTCGTCGGGTTGTGCTTCAGATGGCGCGACCAGAGCGCGACGCCGATTTCGGCCATGCCCATCGGCATGCCGGGGTGGCCGGAGTTCGCTTGCTGGACGGCGTCCATCGCGAGCGCACGGATCGCGTTGGCCATCAGGGTGGTGGAGGCGGGAGACGAAGTCGTCATGTCGAGTCCGGAGAACGAGTCGAGGAAACGGGGGCACGGCGGCATCCGGAAGCTCGAGCGTCAATCGTTCCCGGCGCGCGGTGCGGCGCCTGACGGACGCGAAGCGGACGGAGCCTACGGACGGGGCTGCAAAGCTCGTCATTTTAACAGATGGGCCGACATTTCCCTTGTCGGCGCGCGGTGTTCCGGCACGGTTTTCCGCCAAACCGCGCGCCTCCTATAATTCAGACGTCAGAACCGACTGCCCCTAGCGGCCCGCCCGTGAGCACCACGCTACTCTTTCACCCCACGCCCGATGCCACCTACGGCTTCCCGAATGCCCGGCGGCTCGCGCGCGTCGCGTCCCTGCACCAGCAGATCGAAGTCTGGGAAACCCCGCAGCTCGGCCGCCTGTTTACGCTCGACGGCCGGCCGATGACGTCGGTCGGCGACGAATACGTCTATCACGAGTGCATGACGCACCCGGCCGCGCTTGCGCATCCGTCACCGAAGAAGGCGCTCGTGCTCGGCGGCGGCGACGGCGGTGCGGCGCGCCAGTTGCTCAAGCACGCGTGCATCGAGCGGATCGTGATCGCCGAGCTCGACGACGAGGTGGTCGGGATGGCGCGTCGTTATCTCGACGACGTGCACCAGGGCGCGCTCGACGACCCGCGCGTCGAGCTCGTGATCGGCGACGCCGCGCATTTCGTCGAGTCGACCATCGAGCATTTCGATCTCGTCGTGTTCGACCTCACGCCGCCCGATTCGCCGGCGGCCGGCCTCTACACACGCGCGTTCTACGCGCGGCTCAAGCGGATCCTCACGCCGTGCGGCGCGATCTCGATGCATCTCGGCTCGCCGGTGTTCCACGCCGCGCGCATCGCCGCGCTGCTCGACGACCTGCGCGCGAGCTTCGCGGTCGTCGATCCGCTGTCCGCGCACGTGCCGCTGTACGGTTCGCAGTGGCTGATGGCGATCGCGAGCGACACGCTCGATGCGGCCGCGCTGTTCGCGCACGACATCGACGAACGGCTCGCCGCGCGCCACGTCCAGGGCTTGCGCTACTACGACGCGCGGCTGCATGCGTCCCTCTTTGCCCTGCCGCACACGCTGCGCGATACACTGGGCGCTCGCCGCTGAGCGTCCGGGCAGCCGAGCCGTTCCGCTTTCCCCCATGCAGGAGAACTACCGATGACCGATCCACGTCCGGCCAACGTGCCTTGGTTGACGCCATACCTGGCCGTACGCAACGCGCGCGCGGCCATCGATTTCTTCAAGGCCGCATTCGGCTTCGAGCTGCGCGACGTGCACGACGAGGACGGCGCGATCATGCACGTCGAGATGGTCTACCGCGGCCAGTTGATCGTGATGTTCGCACCCGAAGGTGCATTCGGCTCGATCGCGCTCACGCCGAAAAGCGCGCACGCCACCGCGCCGCAGTCGTTCTATCTGTACGTCGACGATGTCGACGCAACCTGGCAGCGCGCGCTGGACGCGGGCGCGAAATCGCTGAGCGCGCCGCAGGACCAGTTCTGGGGCGACCGGTTCGCGCAGATCGAGGATCTCGACGGCTACCGCTGGGCACTCGCGCGCCATCTCGACGCATGACCGAAACCGCCACACGCATGAACGAAGCCACCACCACCGCGGCCGTGCCGCGCTTTTTCGTCGACGCGGCACTGCGCGCCGACGCCACGCTCGCGCTGCCGGCCGACGTCGCGCGCCACGCTCAGGTGCTGCGCCTGCAGCCCGGCGACGTGCTCGCGCTGTTCGACGGCACGGGCGGCCAATACCGCGCGCGGCTCGTCGAGATCGACAAGCGCAGCGCACTCGCGCAGATCGACGCGTTCGAGCCGGCCGAGGCCGAGCCGCCCTATCGCGTGACGCTCGCGCAAGGGATCGCCGGCGGCGACAAGATGGACTGGGTGATCGAGAAGGCCGTCGAGCTCGGCGTCGCGGCGATCGTGCCGCTGTCGACCGCACGCGGCGTCGTGAAGCTCGCCGGCGAACGCGCGGACAAGCGCGTCGCGCACTGGCGCGGCGTCGTGCGCGCGTCGTGCGAACAGTGCGGGCGCAACCGCTTGCCCGAGGTTGCGCCGGTACTCGGCTTCAACGCGTGGCTCGATGCGCTGCCGGCCGCGCCGGCCGACGGCGAACTGCGGCTGCTGCTGTCGCCGCGCGCGAGCATCCCGTTCGCGTCGCTGCCAGACACGCCGCCCGGAGCGCCCGTCACGCTGCTGATCGGGCCCGAAGGCGGACTGTCGCCCGACGAGGAAAACGCGGCCCGCGCGCGCGGCTTCACCGCGTTGTCGCTTGGGCCCCGCGTGCTGCGCACCGAGACGGCCGGCGCGGCCGTGCTCGCGGCATTGGCAGCGCGCTGGGGCGGATGGTGATGCGCGACCGGGCAGGCGCCGCGGCATGACGTCGACGCGCGGCGATGCGCGTTAGCGCGCCGCTTTCAACGGCTCGATATCGATAAGGAATTTTGTCGGGCCGGCCGCGCACACGCAAAAAAGCCCGCTCGAAGCGGGCTTTTCGCCGTGCCGCAGGCCGATTCGCGCTTACGCGAACGAGTAGAACACGCGGAACGCGACCTTGCGCTCGGCCCAGAACTCGGCCGCCTCGCGGAACACGTCGAGCAGCGTCTCGCGCCCTTCCTTGTCGAACTTCTGCGCGATCGGCAGCCCTTCGAGGACGATCACGAAACCGGGCTGCGCGCCGGCCTTCGCGACGAGGTCGGTCAGGCAGTCGTACAGCGCGTCGTAGTTCTTCCCGAAATGCTTCGGGAACAGGAACGACGTCGCGATCGTTTCCATCACTTCCTGCTTCGACTGCGCGGCGCCGCAATACGCGTACAGGAAGTGCTGGCCGAGCCGACCGGCTTCGTCGGCGAGATCCTGCACGCGGAACGCGCGGATCGACTGCACGAGATTGGGTCGCACGGTCGTGAAAAGGCTCATAGGCTCCTCGTTCGATGAAAGCCCGGGCTCGGCTTCCTGTTGCTCCGGCGCGCCGACGGCCTGTGCCGCCGCGTTCAGTTGAATCACGCGCTGAAACAGGTTGCCGTCGCCGGCCGCGAACAGTTCCGCCGCCGCCGAATCGTGCGCGTAGATGGAGTCGCTCATGCCATTCGTCCCGAAGTCATTCAACAATACGTTTAAAACTGTTGTAGTGGTCGCCCGTGTAATAACAGTTGTCGATCCGGCGCAATGGCCCGCCACAGACGATCCGGCGCGCGCCGCGATTGCGGGCACGCGGCGTCGGCACCGTGTACTCATGGTAGTAGCCGCGCTTCGCCTTCGGCAAAATCCGCTCGCGGTTGCCGAACACGACGCCGTCTTTCTCGTACGGATAGGGGCCGCCGGCGCCGATCAGTCCCAGCGTGGTCACGGCCTCGCGCGGAAGACGGGCGGTCGGGATCGTATCGAGCCCGCTGGCGGCCACGTCGGCCGAAACGGCCTCCCGTGCGTAAGCGGCGGAAACCAGACTGCCCGTCGGCGTGCCGACGATACCCATCGCGAACATCGCGAAGACGGACGCGAGCGCGCCGTTGCGGAGCCACTTGCGTGCCATGAACCAGGGTTCCCGCTGTTAAATCAAGTAGTTGACGACCAACAAAGGCGTTAGCGTAGCGTTATTGGCCGCGCGAATCAATGTCCGTTTGGGAATCGAAAGCCCGACGATGTGCGGATGTGCGTATTTCTTACCGAATTTACACTACATTTATCTTACATAAGATAAAATGCAGGCGGCATCTTTCGTATGGCAAGACCCTGCCTCCTTGCCACGCTCGTTACCTGGAGTGGAGAGATGCTGCTGTTGCTTTGAGGGAAGCGCGTTTGCGCCCTGCCCGACGGCGTGCCCATTGCGGGCACGCTTCTTTTTGCTTTTGTTTACAATTTCGCCCGACGCGCCACGCCGGTTCGACCGGCCTGGCGCGTTCGTTTTCGCTCAGCGCGCGGCGTTCACGTCGGCGACCAGCAGCGCCGCCATGTTGACGATGCGGCGAACGGTCGCCGATTCGGTCAGCACGTGCACCGGCTGGGCAGCACCCAGCAGGATCGGCCCGATCGCGATGTTGTTGCCGGCGGCCGTCTTCAGCAGGTTGTACGCGATGTTCGCGGCGTCGATGTTCGGCAGGATCAGCAGGTTCGCGTCGCCTTCCAGCGTCGATTCCGGCAGGATTTCCTTGCGCAGCGCCGCGTCGAGCGCGACGTCGCCGTGCATCTCGCCGTCGACCTTCAGTTCCGGTGCGGTTTCGTGCAGGATCGCGAGCGTATCGCGCATCTTCTGCGCCGAAGGCGCGTTGCTCGTGCCGAAATTCGAATGCGACAGCAGCGCGACCTTCGGCTCGATACCGAAGCGGCGTACTTCTTCCGCGGCCATGATCGTGATCTCGGCCAGTTGCTCCGGGGTCGGATCGACGTTCACGTGCGTGTCGACCAGGAAGATCTGGCGGCCCGGCAGCACGAGGCCGTTCATTGCCGCATAAACGCTGCAGCCGGGGCGCTTGCCGATCACCTGGTCGATGAAGTGCAGGTGGCGGTGCGTGGTGCTGATCGTGCCGCAGATCATCCCGTCCGCTTCGCCCCGTTTCACCAGCATCGCGCCGATCAGCGTCGTGCGGCGGCGCATCTCGACGCGCGCGAGCTGCTCGCTGATGCCCTTGCGCGCCATCAGCTTGTGGTACGACTGCCAGAAGTCGCGGTAGCGCTCGTCGTGCTCGGTGTTGACAACCGTGAAGTCGACACCCGGATTCAGGCGCAGGCCGTAGCGCTGGATACGGTGCTCGATCACCGACGGCCGGCCGATCAGGATCGGCGTCGCGAGTTTTTCGTCGACGATGATCTGAACGGCGCGCAACACGCGCTCTTCTTCGCCTTCCGCGAACACGACGCGCTTCTTCTCCACCGGCGCGCTGCGCGCGATCTGGAAGATCGGCTTCATCGTCGTGCCGCTGTGATACACGAACTGCTGCAGATGGACGCGGTACGCCTCCATGTCCTCGATCGGGCGCGTCGCGACGCCGCCGTCCATCGCGGCCTGCGCGACGGCCGGCGCGATCTTCACGATCAGGCGCGGGTCGAACGGCTTCGGAATCAGGTATTCGGGGCCGAACGACAGATCCTGGATGCCGTACGCGGTCGCGACGATGTCGCTCTGTTCCTGCTGCGCGAGCTCGGCGATCGCATTGACGGCCGCGATCTCCATTTCACGCGTGATCGTCGTCGCGCCGACGTCGAGCGCGCCGCGGAAGATGAACGGGAAGCACAGGACGTTGTTGACCTGGTTCGGGTAGTCGGTACGGCCCGTGGCCAGCACCGCGTCCGGGCGCACTTCGAGCGCGAGTTCCGGCAGGATTTCCGGCGTCGGGTTCGCGAGCGCGAGGATCAGCGGGCGCTCGGCCATGCCCTTCACCATCTCCTGCTTCAGCACGCCCGCGGCCGACAGGCCGAGGAAGATGTCCGCGCCTTCGATCACTTCGGCCAGCGTCCGCGCGTCGGTTTCGCGTGCGAAACGCTCCTTGTCCGGGTCCATCAGTTCGGTGCGGCCCTTGTAGACCACGCCGGCCAGGTCGGTCACCAGGATGTTCTCGATCGGCAGGCCGATGTCGACCAGCAGGTCGAGACACGCGAGCGCGGCCGCGCCCGCGCCGGACGCGACGAGCTTCACCTTCTTGATGTCCTTGCCGACGACCTTCAGGCCGTTCGTGACGGCCGCGGCCACGACGATCGCGGTGCCGTGCTGGTCGTCGTGGAACACCGGGATCTTCATCCGCTTGCGCGCTTCGCGCTCGACGATGAAGCAGTCAGGCGCCTTGATGTCTTCCAGGTTGATCCCGCCGAAGGTCGGCTCCAGCGCGGCGATCACGTCGACGAGCTTGTGCGGGTCCGACTCGTTCAGCTCGATGTCGAACACGTCGATGCCGGCGAACTTCTTGAACAGCACGGCCTTGCCTTCCATCACCGGCTTCGACGCGAGCGGGCCGATGTTGCCGAGACCGAGCACCGCCGTGCCGTTCGTGACGACGCCGACCAGGTTGCTGCGCGCGGTGAAACGCGCCGCGTTGAGCGGGTTCTCGACGATCTCCTCGCACGCATACGCCACGCCCGGCGAATACGCGAGCGCGAGGTCGCGCTGGTTGATCATCTGCTTGGTCGGGGCGATCGCGATCTTCCCCGGAGTCGGGAATTCGTGATAGTCGAGCGCGGCTTCGCGGAGCTTGGCTTTGGAGGAGGCTTGGGTGGACATGTGTCTCGTGACGGGCGGATTAGAATAACTGTTCGACGGCATTGTAGCGCCAATCGAAGGCCGCCAGACCGGCGATTCGGGTGCGACAGCCGCGACAAAAATGAACCGAACGGTGCAGGAACGCCGCCGTTCGCCTCGTACAATGCCGTTCCCTGAACCGTATCGGATCCACCCGCCGTGCCAGCCGCCCTCTCCGAGTTTTCGCTGATCGATCGCTTCTTCGCGCGCCGCGCGGCACAGGGCGCACGCGCGTCGACGCTCGGCATCGGCGACGATTGCGCGCTGATCGCACCTCGATCCGGGAAATTGCTGGCCATTTCGACGGACATGCTGGTCGAGGGCCGCCACTTCTTCCCCGACGTCGCGCCCGACGCGCTCGGCCACAAGACGCTCGCGGTCAACCTGTCCGACCTCGCGGCGATGGGCGCCGAGCCGCGCGCGTTCACGCTCGCGTGCGCACTGCCGCGCGCCGACGCGGCGTGGCTCGAGGCGTTCAGCAACGGGCTGTTCGCGCTCGCCGAGCGATTCGGCTGCGAGCTGGTCGGCGGCGACACGACGAGCGGGCCGCTGAACCTGTGCGTGACCGTATTCGGCGAAGTCGCGCCCGACGCGGCGCTGCGGCGCGATGCCGCGCGCGACGGCGACGACGTCTGGGTGTCCGGCACGCTCGGCGACGCACGCGCCGGCCTCGGCGTCGCACGCGGCGAATGGGCGGCCGGCGCGAACGAAGCGGCCGCGTTCCGGCACGCGCTCGAGCGCCCCGAACCGCGCGTCGCGCTCGGCCTCGCGCTCGCGGGGGTCGCGCACGCGGCGCTCGACATCTCCGACGGCCTCGCCGGCGACCTGCAGCACATCCTGGCGCGCTCGAACGTGCGCGCCGAGATCGACGCCGACGCGGTACCGCGCTCGGCCGCGCTCGCGACGCTGCCGCCCGACGTGCAGCGCCGCTGCACGCTGGCGGGCGGCGACGACTACGAGCTGTGCTTCACGGCCCCGGCCGCGGCCCGCGCGGCGGTCGAAGCGGCCGGCGCGACGGCCGGCGTGCCGGTCGCGCGAATCGGTACAATACGCGCGTTGTCCGCGCCGTCGGAGCGGCCCGCGATCGCGTGGCGCGACGCCGCCGGCGCGCCCCTGGCTCTCACGTTGCACGGCTTCGACCACTTCCATGCAGACTGACCCGACGCCCGCGCACGCCGCGGCCGAACCCGGCGCCGCACCGAACGGGAATGCGCCGAAGCGCGCGAGCGCGCGCTTCATGCTGTCGCATCCGGCGCACCTCGTGTCGCTCGGTTTCGGCAGCGGGCTCGCGCCGATCATGCCCGGCACGTTCGGTTCGCTGTTCGGCTGGCTCACGTTCGTCGTGCTGAGCCGCTACCTGACGGTACCCGAATGGTGGGTGCTGATCGCGGCCGGCTTCGCGGCGGGCACGTGGATCACCGGTTTCACCGCGAGGAAGATGGGCACGTCCGATCCGGGCGCCGTCGTCTGGGACGAGATCGTCGCGATCTGGCTCGTGATGCTGTTCGTCACGCCGGCGACCTTCATCGGCCAGTTGTGGGCGTTCGTCGCGTTCCGCTTCTTCGACATGCTCAAGCCGCCGCCGATCCGCTATTTCGACCGCCGCCTGAAAGGCGGGCTCGGCATCATGATCGACGACCTGGTCGCCGCGTTCATGACGCTGCTCGTGATCGCCCTGTGGCGCTCCGTCGTCGGCTGACCGATTTCCCGACTCCCGTTTCCCGACGCGCATGCCAACCGATTCCGTCGTCCACCAGCTTGCGATCCGCGCAGGCAACAAGCTGCGTGACGAGCACCTGACGCTCGCCACCGCCGAATCCTGCACCGGCGGCATGATCGCCGCGGCGATCACCGACATCTCCGGCAGCAGCCAGTGGTTCGAGCGCGGCTTCGTCACGTATTCGAACCAGGCCAAGATCGACATGATCGGCGTGCCGCCCGACCTGATCGACAAGCACGGCGCCGTCAGCGAGCCCGTCGCGCGCGCGATGGCCGAAGGCGCGCTGCGCAACAGCCGCGCGCAGGTCGCGCTGTCCGTCACGGGCATCGCGGGCCCGGCGGGCGGCAGCGAGAAAAAGCCGGTCGGCACCGTGTCGTTCGGCTGGAGCAACCGGCTTCATACCGACGTCGAAACGCTCGTGTTCAAGGGCGACCGCGAACAGATCCGCACGCAGGCGGCCGTGCATGCGCTGCGCGGGCTATTGAAGCTGCTCGACGAGCGCGAGGGCTGACCGGGCAGGCGGACGAAGCGGGAAAGTTGCGCGGGAACGCGGCACCGGCCCGCCGGTGCGGGCCTGCCGGAAAGTCGGCCGCCCGAAGGGGCGACCGGAGCGTTTTAGCGATGCGCGTTGATCGTATCGCGGGTCTTCTGCGCGGCGAGCGCCGCGGCTTCGGCGAAATCCTCGCCGTTGCTCGCGTACAGGATCGCGCGCGACGAGTTGATCATCATGCCCGTGCCGTCGGCCGTGCGGCCGGCGCTGACGGTCGCCTGCACGTCGCCGCCCTGCGCGCCGATGCCGGGAATCAGCAGCGGCATGTCGCCGACGATCCCGCGCACGATCTCGATTTCCTTCGGGAACGTCGCGCCGACCACGAGGCCGAGCTGGCCGTTCTTCGCGTTCCACTTGTTCGCCGCGAGATCCGCGACGACCTGGTACAGCGGCCGCCCCCCCGTTTCCAGGAACTGCAGGTCGGAGCCGCCCGGGTTCGACGTGCGGCACAGCACGATCACGCCCTTGCCGTCGTGCTCGAAGTACGGCTCGACCGAGTCGTAGCCCATGTACGGGTTCACCGTGACCGCGTCCGCGCGATAGCGCTCGAACGCTTCGCGCGCGTACTGCTCGGCCGTGCTGCCGATGTCGCCGCGCTTCGCGTCGAGGATCACGGGCAGGCCCTGATGCTGAAGGTGGATGTGCGCGATCAGCCGTTCGAGCTGGTCTTCCGCGCGATGCGCGGCGAAATAGGCGATCTGCGGCTTGAACGCGCTCGCGTACTGCGCGGTCGCGTCGACGATCTGCCGGCAGAATTCGAAGATCGCGTCGGGCTGGCCGTCGAACTGCACGGGAAAGCGCGACGGCTCGGGATCGAGGCCGACGCACAGCAGCGAATTCGTGCGCTGCCACGCGGCGCGCAGCGATTCGATGAAAGTAAGCGGGGAAGACATGGCGGGTACTCGCGGCAAACCATTGGTAGACCGCGTATTTTACCCGCGTCTTCGGCGCGCCTCGCGAGTCGCGGCATTGCCGCGCGCATCGGCGCGCCCGACGGTGAACGCGAAACGCCGCGTGAGCCGCTCGCCCGGCGCGAGCAGCGTCATTCCGTGCGCGGCCGCGCCGCCCGGCAGGTTCACCGCATTGATCGGATGATCGACCGGCTCGAAGCAGAAGAAATCCTCGCCGGGCGGTGTATAGAGCACGTACGCGTCGGCGTCGGCCGCGACCGTCAGCGACAGCCCGCGGCGCGGCCAGCTCACCGTCGCGTGGCCGCCCCAGCCGGTGAACGCGTGATTGACGAGCGCGCCCGGCAGCGGATACGCGACGCCGAACTGCCAGGCCGGCGGCACGCTCACGTGCCGCACCGGCAGGAAATCGGGGCCCGACAACCACAGCCCGCCGGCCGCCGCGGCCAGCTCGGTCACCGCGTCGCGCACCAGGAACGGATGCACGCCGAGCCCGAACGGCAGCCGGGCGCGCCCCGCGTTCTCGATCGTCAGCGCGATCGACAGCGTCGTGTCGTCGAGTTCGAACGACTGGATCGCGCGGAACGCATACGGCGCGCCGGCCGCGCGATCGAGCGACAGCTGCAGCGTCGTGTCGGTCGCCTCGTCCACCTGCCACGGCGCGAGCCAGCCGTCGCCGTGGATCGGCAGCGGCTCGTCGCGCCGGTTGCGCGGCACCGCGACCTTGCGCCCGTCGCATTCGAAGCGCGCGCCGCCGATCCGGTTCGAGTAAGGCAGCAGCGGATAACACGCGAGCTCGTTCGGGTCCGTCGCCGTCTCCGGATGCTCGCAGCGGCGAAACACCGGCACCAGCGCACCGTTGTCGCCGCGCCAGTCGAAGCGCGCGATGCCGCCGCCCAGATGCGGCAGCACGTCGAGCCGCAGCGACGCATTCGACAGCGAGACGGCCGCCGCATGCGCGGCGCCCACGCCCTGCGCGAATGCGGCCGTCTGCGGGCCGGGGCTGACCGGCTGCGCGGCGGCGGCCAGGCGGGCACGGCGCGACTGGCTCGTGGACGACGATGCGCGCGAGGACGTGGCGGTCATGATGAGCTCCTTTCCTTCGTCGAAGAAACGATGCGGGTCGGTGCGAACGGTCAGGCCCAGCCGCCGTCGACGATCACGTCCTGCGCGGTGATCATCCGGCTGTCGTCGGCCGCGAGGAACAGCGCCATCCGCGCGAGGTCGGCCGGCAGCAGTTCGGCATCGAGGCACTGGCCGGCCTTGATCGCCGCACGGCCCGCGTCGTCGAGCCACAGCCGGCGCTGCTTGTCGGTCATCACCCAGCCGGGCACCAGCGAGTTCACGCGGATGCCGAACGGACCGAGGTCGCGCGCGAGGCCGCGCGTCAGGCCCTGCACGGCCGCCTTCGCCATCACGTAGACGGGATAGCCGCCGTTTTTCAGCATCCAGCTGATCGAGCCGAGATTGACGATCGCGCCGCCGCCCTGCTGCTTCATGTCGTCGATCACCGCCTGCGCGGCGAAGAACTGGTGGCGCAGGTTCACCGCGATGCCCGCGTCGAACGACTCGGGCGTCACGTCGCCGATCGCGTGGCGCGTGTCGTTCGCCGCGTTGTTCACGAGCACCGCGATCGCGCCGATGCGCGCGCGGATCGCGTCGATCGCGTGGCGCAGCGCATCGATGTCGGTCAGGTCGCACTGGATGAACAGCGGCGCATGACGTGCGTGCGCGAGGCTTTCCGCCAGCGCAGCGCCGGCGGCCGCATCAAGGTCGACGAACGCGACGCGCGCGCCCTGCTGCACGAAGTGCTCGACGAACGACGCGCCGATGCCGGTCGCGCCGCCCGTGATCAGCACCGCGCGATCCTCGAGGCTCGGGTATCGCGCAAAGCGCGCATGGCTCGCGGCGTGCGGGTCGTGCGCGGAATTGTCGATGGTCATGCGGTTCGTCTCCGTGAAATCAGGTCAGTCGCGTACGCCGCGGTTCTTCAGCTGGTCGAGCAGCACCGCCGCGAGCAGGATCGCGCCGCGCACCAGGTACTGGTAGAACGCGTCGATGTTCAGCAGGTTCATCACGTTCTCGACGGTGCCCATGATCAGCACGCCGATCACGACGCCCGAGATCGTCGCGCGGCCGCCCATCAGCGACACGCCGCCGAGCACGCACGCGGAGATCACGTTCAGCTCGAAGCCCTGCGCGGCGTTCGGCTGGCCCGACGTGATGCGCGACGCGAGGATCACGCCCGCGAGCGCGGTCACCGCGCCCTGGATCAGGAAGATGTACACGCGCGTGCGTTCGACGTTGATCCCCGCGAGACGCGACGCCTCGGGGTTGCCGCCGATCGCGAGCGTGTTGCGGCCGTACACGGTCTGGTTCAGCAGCACGCCGAACGCGATGAAGCACAGCAGCGTGACCCAGATCGGCAGCGATACGCCGAACAGCGACAAGCCGCCGAGCGCGATGAACGTATCCGACGACACGCCGACCGCCTGCCCCTTCGACACGATGAAGCCGAGCCCGCGCACGATCTCCATCGTCGCGAGCGTCGTGATCAGCGCGTTGATGCGCAGGTACGCGATCACCGCGCCGTTCACGAAGCCGATCGCGGCGCCGGCCGCGACCGCCGCAATGATCGCGACGAACGTGTTGTCGGTCGCGTTCAGCACCATCGCGCACAGCACGCCCGAGAACGCAACGGTCGAGCCGATCGACAGGTCGAAATCGCGCGACGCGAGACAGAACATCATCGTGCACGCGACCATGCCGATCTGCGAGATCGACAGCGCGAGGCCGAGCATGTTGTCGATCGAGAAGAAGTGATCGACCGTCAGCGACATCGTGATGAACATCACCGCGAAGATCGCGATGAGGCTGTACTCGGTGAGGTGCTGCCACCACTTCTGCCGGTCGCTTTGCTGCGGAACCAGCGCGTCGGCCGACTGCTTCACGGCTGCGCCGGCGAGGTTTTCCCTGACTTGCATGATTGTGTCTCCTGCTCCTGCATCGCGCGGCTCACGCCGCGCCTGATCGATTCGAATGTCGTGCGCCGCGTCAGGCCGCCTGGGTGGCGCTCGTCTGCGGCAGCGCGAGGTTCAGCACCGCGTGCTCGTTCGCCTGTTCGCGCGGCAGCTCGCCCGCGATCCGGCCTTCGCGCATCACGACGATGCGATCGGACACGCCGAGCACTTCCGGCAGTTCCGACGACACCATCACGATCGCGCAGCCGCGCTCCGCGAGCCGGTAGATCACGTCGTAGATCTCGTGCTTCGCGCCGACGTCGATCCCACGCGTCGGCTCGTCGAGGATCACGACCTTCAGGTCGGGCTCCGCGAGCCAGCGCGACAGGATCGCCTTCTGCTGGTTGCCGCCGGACAGGAAGCGGATCTTCTGCCGCCGGTTCGGCGTCTTGATCTTCAGCCGCTGGATGAAGCGGTCGGCCGTTTCGCTTTCGGTCTTGCGGTCGATGAACAGCCCCGCGCGCAGCGAATGGCGGCGGCAGCTGATGTTGATGTTCTCCGCGACCGACGCGATCGCGATGATCCCTTCTTCCTTGCGGTCCTCGGGGCACAGCACGATGCCGTGGCGGATCGCGTCGCCGGTGCGCTTCACGTCGATGCGCGCGCCGTCGAGCGTCAGCACGCCCGCGCGCCGGCGGTCCGCGCCGTACACGAGCCGCATCAGTTCGCTGCGGCCCGCGCCGACCAGCCCGAAGAAACCGACGATCTCGCCCGCGCGCACCGAGAAGCTCGCGGGTTCGCGCAGCGCCGGGCCGTCGACGCCTTCGGCGGAAAACCGCACGTCGCCGAGCGCGCGCGGCGCGTAATGGTAGATATCCGAAATCTCGCGTCCGACCATCTCGGCGACGAGCCGCTCGCGCGGCACGTCGGCGAGCGCATCGTGCGATGCGATCTTGCGCCCGTCGCGGAAGATCGTGCACGCATCGCACAGCCGGTAGATCTCGTCCATCCGGTGCGAGATGTAGATCAGCGCGCGGCCCTGCGCGCGCAGGTCGTCGACGAGCTTGAACAGCACCTCCGTCTCGCGATGCGACAGCGAGCTCGTCGGTTCGTCGAGCGCGATCACGCGCGCATTGCGCATCAGCGCCTTGCAGATCTCGACCATCTGCCGCTGAGCGATCGACAGCCGCCCGAGCTTCGCGTCGGGATCGAGATCGACGCCCATCGCGGCGAGCCGCTCGCGCACGTAGCGCTTCGCCTCGCGCTTTTTCACCCAGCCGAACGCGTTCGGCAGGCGGCCGAGCAGCAGGTTTTCCGCGACCGTCAGGTCGGGTACGTACTGCAGCTCCTGGTGAATCACCGCGATGCCGGCCGCGATCGACGCCGCCGCACTCGCGAACTGCACGGGCTGGCCGTCGACCAGCACGCTGCCCGCATCGGGCTGGTATTCGCCGCCGAGAATCTTCAGCAGCGTCGACTTGCCCGCGCCGTTCTCGCCCATCAGGCCATGCACCTCGCCCGCATGCACGTCGAACGAAATGCCGTCGAGTGCGCGCACGCCGGGAAATACCTTGCCGATATTGTCAAAACGCAGTGCCGCTGACACGTCGTCTCCTCACTTCCCAATCGATCGACCGCCGGCCGCCGCATCGCCGCGGCAGCCGGCGGGCCGCTTACTTCGACGCGAGCCCCATCTCCTCCCGCACCTTCGACACGTTGTCGCGCGTCGCGAGCATGCCCGTCGTCAGCGTCAGCGCCGGCGGTGCCTTGCCTTGCGTGATCCACGAGTACATCAGGTCCGAGGTTTCCTCGCCGTGGCGCTTCGGGCTGATGATCACGGTGCCGTAGAAGCCCGTCGGCTGCGGCTTCTTGAACTCGTTCAGCGCCGAATCGGAACCGCCGATGCCGATGCCGATCATGTTGTCCGACTTGAAGCCGCGCCCTTCGGCCGCACGCACCGCGCCGAGCACGGCCTCGTCGTTCAGGCCGTACGCGACCCAGTGCTTGAACTGCGGGTTCTTCGTGAGCGCGATGTTCGCCGCGTTGAACGCGTTCTCGGTGTCGGTCTTCGCCTGCGGCGCCGCGATCACGTTCGCCTTCGGAAAACCGGCGGCCACCAGCGCGTCGGTCGCGCCACTCGTGCGGTCGTGCGCGGTCGGCAGCTGCTCGTAGGTGATGTCGATCGCGCCGACCTCCTTCACGTTCCAGCCGCGCTTCTTGATCTCGGCCGCGATGCCGTCGCCGACCTGCTTGCCGATGTTGTACGCGGAGATCCCCATGTGCGGCACCGCTTCGATCGGCTTGCCCGCGCCGTCGACGAGGCGGTCGTCGACCGTCATCATCTTCAGGTTGTGCGACTTCGCCTTCGCGACGATGCCCGGCCCGAGCTTCACGTCGGGCGTGCAGATGATGAAGCCCTGCGCCTTCTGCGCGGACAGGTTGTCGATCGCGCTCATCACCTTTTCGCCCGACGGCGCGCCGATCTTCACGAGCGTGAAGCCCTTTTCCTTCGCCGCCATCTCGGCGAACTTCCACTCATCCTGGAACCACGGCTCTTCCGGCTGCTTCACCAGAAAGCCGATCTTGACCGGGTCTGCCGCGTGCGCAACCGGGCTACCCATCACCACCGCGGCTGCCGCGGCCAGCGTTACGAACGTTCTGCGTTTCATCTCCAGTGTCTCCTTGTTTTCATCGAACAGGATGCAGCCGCTTGTTGGTTTCGACGCAGTGTGCGCGCGGCCGTCGCACGTGCGGTCTTTCGAATCGTTGCGTCAGTCGTGATACAGCGCCGCGCGCCCGCCGTCGACGGTGATGCACGCGGCATTGATGAACGGCGCCTCGTCGGACGCCAGGAACACGGCCGTCATCGCGACCTCGTCGGGCCGGCCGATCCGCTTCATCGGCTGCAGCGCCAGCGTCTCGGCGCGCGCGGCAGCCGGATCGGGCTGCGCGTCCCACCAGTCGCGCGTGAGCTGCGTCTCGATGTAGCCCGGCGCGATCGCGTTCACGCGCACGTTGCGCGCCGCGTATTCGATGCCGAGCGCGCGCGTGAGCCCCAGTACGCCGTGTTTCGCGACCGGGTACGGAAAGCAGCCCGGGATGATCCGGAACGCGTGCGTCGACGCGATGTTCACGATGCTGCCGCGGCCGCGCTCGACCATGCCTTCCAGCGCCGCGCGGCAGCCGTGCCACACGCCGTCGAGATCGACTGCGAAGCAGCGGCGCCAGTCGTCGTCGGTCATCGTCAGCGGATCGGCGAACACGTTGATGCCCGCGTTGTTCACCAGCACGTCGAGCGGGCCGAATGCCGCTTCGGTCTGCGCGAGCGCATCGCGCACCGCCTCCTGCCGTGCGACGTCGGCCTGCAGCGGCAGCACGCGCGCGCCGTCGACGTCGTGCGCGATCGCGGCGGCCGTGTGCTGCGCCTGCGGGAAGTCGAGATCGACGAGCGCGACGGCCGCGCCTTCGCGCGCGAACGCTCGGGCGATCGCGGCGCCGATTCCGCGGCCCGCGCCCGTCACCATCGCGACCTTGCCCGCGAGGCGGCCCATCATGCGGCTCCGCCGCGCGCGACGCGCAATCCGGCCTGGAACGCGCGCGCGTTCGCCGCGGTCGCGTCGGCCGCCTGGCCGGGCCGGTACAGCGCCGAGCCGAGCCCGAAGCCGTTCGCGCCGGCCGCGAGGAACGGCTGCATGTTGTCCGGCGAAATTCCGCCGACCGGGATCAGCGGCACCGCGCGGTCGATCACCGCGCGCCATGCCTTCACGACCGTCACTCCGAGCTGCTCGGCCGGGAACATCTTCAACACGTCGGCGCCGTTCGCGAGCGCCGCGAACGCTTCGGTCGGCGTCGCGACGCCCGGTGCGCTCGCGAGGCCGCGCTCGCGTGCGCGGCGTATCACGGCCGCGTCGCTGTGCGGCATCACGATCAGCGCGCCGCCCGCGTCCTGCACGCGGTCGACATACTCGGCACGCAGCACGGTGCCCGCGCCGACGATCGCATCGTCGGGCAACGCGCGCCGCAGCTTTGCGATGCTGTCGAACGGATCCGGCGAGTTGAGCGGCACCTCGACGATCCGGAAGCCGGCTTCGTAAAGCGCATGCCCGTGGTCGGCCGCGTCGGCGGGCGTGATCCCGCGCAGGATCGCGATCAGCGGGCACGCATCGAACGCGCGCATCAGTGCGGCGTGGGGCGTGTACGGCGCGGGCAACGTAAGGTCGGACGGCATGACTGGGTTCCTCTGCAATCGGTTCATTGGTCGGCCAGGACAGGCTCGCCGTCCGCGCGCACGAGCCCGGCGCGCGATGCGATCCGCCACAGGCCGCGCTCGGTCGCATGCGCGACGACCCGCGCGTGCGTGTGGCCGAATACCTGGAGCGCATCGACGTAGCGCGCACACAAGCCGTCGTCGCCGATCAGCAGCAGCGGCTGGTCCGCGAGCGCGATGCCGCGCTCCGCGAGCATCGCGTCGAGTGCATTGAGCTCATGGCCGATCAGCAGGCCGGACAGGTAGTCGCCCTGCGCGTCGGGCGCGAGCCGGTCGGTCAGGCCGAGCGTGCGCGTGCTGAAAATCGTCGCGAGCAGCCCCGTGCGCTGCGCGCCGCGCGCGACCGACACGCCGTGCACGAACGCCGCATGATCGGGCAACGCACCCGCGCGCATCGTGCGGCCGAGAATCGTGTGGTCGCGCAGCGCCGCGAACAGCTCGCCCGTCATGAAGGTCTGGAAGCGCTCGATCAGCCCGTCCTTGACCCACGCCCATTTGGCATGCGTACCCGGCAAGCCGATCAGTACCCCTGAACGATCTGCATCAAGCGTGGGATCGCTCGCGAGCGCGCCGAATATCTGCGTTTCTTCGCCGCGCATCACGTCGGGCAATTCGCCCGTCGCGATCACGCCCGGCACGATCGATACCGTCGCGCCGCGCGACGTCGTCACTGTAATAAGACCCGCGGCAAGCGCGTCGGCGCCGGCCGGCACCGCGACGTACGGCGCCTCGCGCCAGCCCTGCGCGCTGCCGACCATCCCGGCGGCGAGCACCGGCAGCCCGGGCGTGCGGTCGAGCCAGTCGCCGCAGGCGTCCTCGAACACCGCGTCGAACGCGCGCGCGCCGCCGCCCGGCACGTGCATGACGCCCGCCGCGCGGCTGCGCGTGTCGATGAGCGCGCCGTGCGCGTCGTACAGATACGCGCGCAGCGACGTCGTGCCCCAGTCGAGCGCGATCAGCGACGGGGTGGCGGAGCTGGCAACCGGAACGGCCCGGGTCGAAGTCGTCATCGTTTGATCCTGCGGGTACCCTGCGGCGGGCTCCAGCCCAGTTCCGCGGAAATGGCTCGCGCTTCGCGCTGCACGAGAGGAATCAGTTCGTCCATCCGGTCGTGCGGCATGTACGGAATCGTGCTCGCGACCGACACGGCCGCGACGATCGCACCCGATGCGTCGCGGATCGGCGCAGCCACGCAGCGGATCGACGCCTCGTTCTCCTCGAGGTCGAACGTATAGCCGCCGGCCGCGTAATGGGCCATGCGCTGCAGGAACGCGCTCGTCTCCGGCCGGTTGTCGGGCTTGAAATTGACGCCGGCCAGCGCGCGCCGCGCGGCCTCGAACAGCGAGCGCCACAGGTCGGGATCGAGGTCGAGCATCATCGCCTTGCCGATGCCCGTCGATGCGAGCGGCATCCGGTGGCCGACGCGCGAGCGCATCTCGAGGCCGCGCGTGCCGGGAATCTTGTCGATGTACAGCACGTCGTCGCCGTCGCGCACGCCGAGATGGATCGTGTCGAGCGTCGCTTCCGCGAGCGCTTCGAGATGCGGCCGCGCCACCGCGGTGAGCGGCATCTGCTCGAGCGCGATCGTGCCGAGCTCGATCAGCTTCGGGCCGAGCAGGTAGCCGCCCTGCACCTGGCGCAGGTAGCGCGCCTGCACGAGGCTGCTGACGAGGCGGTGCGTCGTGCTGCGTGTCGTGCCGAGCGCGGCGCCGATCGCGCGCATGTCGCGCGCGCCGTTCGCGATCGCCTCGAGGATCGCGAGACCGCGCAGCAGCGTCTGCGTGCCGGCCTGCTGTGCGGCGAGATCGAGCGGCGTGCTGGTCGCGCCGATGCTGTCGGTCAGCGACCCATCGTCCGGCGTCGCACGCCGGGCATCGAGGGCAAGGGAGTCGGGCATCTTGGTCATGGGGCGGGCTTCTTCAACGGAATCGGTGAAGCCGCTCGCGCGGCGCCGGAACTGCGTCCGGTGCTGCGGCGTGGCGGCGGTCGATGCACCGAATAAGGCGCCCGGCGAACTTCATGGAATGTGTCTCCGTGTGCGTCGGGCGCCGCGCGATGCGTGGGTCCGAAGCTGTCGATGTGCTTCGGATTGTAGGAGCGCACGCACTCGTCTCCAATATTTGAATGCGTTGTCCAGATAATGAGAATTCAGACGAGATACGCTGCGCGCGTGACGCGACGGCCGCGCCATGTGCACGGGGGCGGAACCCGCCGCGCAGCAGGTTCCGCCCCCGTTTGTTCACCACGCGCCGCGCTTACTGCTGGCTCGTGCTGCGTGCCTGCATGTAGCGCTGCACGTCGGCGAACGACACGCGGCCGCTGCCGCCCGAATCGATCTGCCGGAAGTGGTTCGCGACATAACCGAGCCCGGCCGCGCGCGCCTGCGCCTCGGTGATCGAACCTGTGCTCTGCGTATCGGCCGAGTCGAACTGCCGCGCGAGCTTGCGCACCACCTGCGCATGCAGTGCGGCGCCCGTCGTCTGCGTGCCGGCGGTCGGCTTGCGCGCGGCCGGCGGCACGTACGGATCGCCGAGCTGCGCCTGGCGCGCACGCGCCGGTGCGGCAGCGTCGCTCGCCTGAGCGAACGCGGATACGGATGCTGCAGCGGCGGCGCATGCGAGCGCCGCGGCAACGACGATGAAACGATTCTTCATATCAGGCTCCAGTCTGGAATGAGGTCGTCGACGGCAGGCGAGGCGCCGCCGGGGGCGCCATTCGCCGGCGTCGCGTATCGCATCAGTGCGCGGCCGCGTTGTAGAAGGTCACGAGGTCGGCTTTCTCCTGCGGACGCGACGTATCGTCGAGATAGACCATGTGTCCGCCCTGATAGTCCTTGATCGTCAGGTTCGGTTGCGTCCCGAGCCGCGCGAGGTCGAGCTCGGTCTGGTAGAACGGCGTCGCGATGTCGTGATACCCGTTCAGCGACAGCACCTTCAACGACGGATTCAGCGTCAGCGCAGCGGCCAGATCGGGGATCGTGTCGGGCATCGCGAGGCCGTCGTGCGTCCAGTCCCATGTGTTGATCGCATTGCTGCTCAACGAGTAGGCCGACTGCGCGGTGTACTTCAGCTCGTTCGGCAGGTAGCTGCCGATCGTGTCGGTGAACGGCTTCGTGATGAACGTGCTCGACGGATCGCCGTCCGCCGCGAGCGGGCTCGACACCGGCACGTTCACGCGCGCGTCGTAGCGACCGATCAGCGTGCCCGGAATCAGCGACAGCTGGAAGCTGTTGTCGAAGAAGGTCGGGATCACGTTGAAATCCGCGTTCCACAGCGCCTGCTTCACGCCGGTCGAGTTCGCCATCGTCGTGACGAGACTCGGCGGCGGCGGCGTATGGCTCGCCAGGTACGCGTTCACGGCGGGCGCGTAGCTGCCGGCCGTCAGCAGGCGCATCTGGTCCGCATACTGCGGCAGGTTCGACGGGTTCGGATTGTCGAGCTGGTAGTACGCGCCGACGGTGCCGTAGGACGGCGCGAAGCCCGCGCAGCTCACCGGGCTCGACCCGTTGTTGGAGTTGCCGACATAGTCGCTCGCCATGTCGCAGTTCGTGTTGTAGTTCAGGATCGACGACTGCAGCACGATGCCGGCAAGCTTCACGCCGGCCGTCTCGAGCAGGTTCGCGAGCACGTCGGTGCGCGGCGTGCCGTACGACTCGCCGAACAGGTATTTCGGCGAATCGTTGCGCTGGTTCACGGTCAGGTAGCGCGTCACGAAATCGCGGAACGCGCCAGCGTCCTGGTCGACGCCCCAGAACGTCTGGTTCGTGTTCGGCGCGATCGCTTCGGAAAAACCGGTGCCGATCGCATCGACGAACACGAGGTCGGTCGTGTCGAGCAGGCTTTCCTGGTTGTCGACGAACGGGAACGTCGACGCGTTCGCGTTCGGGTCGCCCGTCTGGACCCGCCGCGGGCCGAACGAGCCGAGGTGCAGCCACACCGATGCCGAGCCGGGGCCGCCGTTGTACAGGAACGTGACGGGCCGCTTCGCCGCGGGCTGGTTGTCGGCAGTGTAGGCGACGTAGAAGAACGATGCCTCGGGCGCGCCCGTCTGCGGATTGCGCGCGACGAGGTGGCCGGCCGTGGCCGTGTAGCGGATCGTCTTGCCGTTCAGCGTGATCTGGTGATGCGTGACGGCGGCCTTTTCGACCGCGGCGGATGCGTCGAGCGACGCGTTCGCGCTCGACGAATAACTGTTCGGATCGTTGTACGCCCTGTCCACCTGACTGGCGGGATCGGCTGAGTTGTCGGCGCTCGCAGCAGCGGACGATGTCACGTCGTCGTTGCAGGCCGTCAGAATCAGCGAAGAAAAAACCACCCCCAACAACAGCTTCGCTTTGCTCGCTGGCATCGTTGCTTTCCTTCTCTCGGATGTTTTTTGTGTCGAGCAGCCGGATAAGCCGCCCCCCGCCTCGATTGCGGCCGATAAGCCGAGGCGCTGGCCAATATACGCGAGCACATCGGCTTTGAAAAATTTTGAAATATTTGGCCGGCGGCCGGTGCGGCGCACACCTTTCAGGAATGCTTCGGTTCGCGAAACGTTGCATTTCGCGCTGCTTTCAACGTCTTTCGTGTTTACCCGGGAATACTAAAAAAGCGCGGATTTCGCGCCATATCGGCAAACAAAATCGCGCAGTCACGGGCATTGCTCAGCAAAGCGAAATAGATGAATTCGTCTAAAGGATGTGGCCCGAAATGCACGCGACACGAATGCGCTGCAGCGCACCAATGGCGCATTGACGGCAGAACGGACAATGCGGCGGCGCGAGCGCGCCGTTCACTCCGATTGCGGAAGCGCGGCCGCGCCCATCCGGCGGGCGATGATTGCCGCGCGCTGTGCCTGGTAGGCCGAGCCGCGATGCGCGTCGAACCAGCGCGGCTTCGGCAGCATCACCGCGAGACGCGCCGACTGCCACGCGCCGAGCCGGCTCGCGGGAATCCTGTAGTAATAGCGCGCGGCCGCTTCGGCACCGTACACGCCGCGGCCCCATTCGACGGAATTCAGGTAGATCTCGAAGATCCGCTCCTTGTCGAGCACCGTTTCGAGCATCCACGTGATGATGAGCTCCTGCCCCTTGCGGATATAGCTCTTCTCGCGCGACAGGAACAGGTTGCGCGCGAGCTGCTGCGTGATCGTCGAACCGCCCGCGACGATCCGGCCGCGCGCCTTGTTCCTCTCCCACGCCTGCAGGATCGCATCGACGTCGTAGCCGTTGTTGGTCGCGAAGGTCGAGTCTTCGGATGCGATCAGCGCGCGCTTCAGGTTGCGCGAGATCTGGTCGTACGGCACCCACTGGTGCTGGATCTGCGCAGGCGGCTTGTCGCGCGACAGCCACCACGCGTCGGTGCGCATGAATGCGGTCGAACCCGGGTTCACGAACGACCACAACGCGATCTGCGCGAGATAGAACAGCTGCGTCGCGAGCCACGCGCCCGCGAACACCGCACCCGCGTAGACGATCCAGCGAGCCGGGCTCACCGCTCGCGTGCGCTGCGTGCTGCTTACCGCCACCACGTGCCGCGCTCCGTTCAGCTCGCCGCGAGCGCCTGGCGCAGCGCGGCAAGCACCGGCGCACCGTCCGGCCGCACGCCGCGCCAGATGAAGAACGATTCGGCCGCCTGCTCGACGAGCATCCCGAGCCCGTCGGCCGTGCGTGCGCCGAGCGACGCCGCATGCTGCATGAACACGGTCGGCTGCGCGCCGTACATCATGTCGTACGCCAGCGTGCCCGCGCCGAATGCGGCCGCGTCGCACGCCGGCAGCGCGGCATCGAGGCTGCCGGCCGTCGCATTGACGATCACGTCGTACGGCTCCGCGCGCACCACATCGGGGCCGCCGCCCGCGAGCGTGCAGCCCGCATCGTGTGCGGCCTGCATGAACTGGCCGACGAGCGCCTCGGCCTTGCTTGCGGTGCGGTTCACGATCGTGATCGACAGCGGCGCGCGCTCGAGCAGCGGCAGCACGACCCCGCGCGCGGCGCCGCCCGCACCGAGCAGCAGGATGCGTGCGCCCGCGAGCAACACGCCGAGGTTCGCTTCGATGTCGCGCACGAGACCGACGCCATCGGTGTTGTCGCCGTAGATGCTTCCGTCGGCGTCGATGCGCAGCGTATTCACCGCGCCCGCCGCCGCCGCGCGCGGCGACAGCGTGTCGGCGAGCGCATGCGCTTCGAGCTTGAACGGCACCGTCACGTTCGCGCCGCGACCGCCTTCGGCGACGAACGCGCGCACGGCCGCTTCGAAGCCGTCGACCGGCGCGAGCCGGTGCGCGTACTCGATCGCCTCGCCGGTCTGCGCGGCGAACTGCGCGTGGATGAACGGCGACTTGCTGTGCGCCACCGGGTTGCCGAACACCACGTAGCGGTCGGCGCCGCTCGTCGACGCAACCGCGTTCATGATGCGCGCTCCTGTTCGCCGTCGTTGCCGCGCGAGGCTTCGCCACCGTCACCTGCCGCCGCACCGTCCGCTTCGGCCAGCGCTTCCGCCTCGGTTTCGGCCGAAGCATCTTCCGCGTCGATCAGCGTGTCGTCGCCGCTTTCGGCGTCATCCTCTTCCTCGGCCGCATCGCCGCTGGTCACGGTCGGCGCGTCGAGCACGTTCAGCAACCGCACCGACGCCTCGATCGTCAGCTCGTCGAGCGACATCACGTCGAGCAGCACGCGCGTGCCGCGCGCATGCACGCCGAGCCCCGGCACGTGCAGCAGCAGCGGAATTTCCTCGAGGCGCACGAGATCGCCCTTCACGACGCTCGCGACGACCTGCTTCTTCTGCTCCTGCGCGAGCCAGCGCAGGCACCAGAAATATTCCATCCGGCGCTGGTAGTCGGCATACGCGGTGTAGGTGTCGTCGAAGCCCTGCACGACCGCGTACAGGTCGGCGTCCTTCGGCTTGAACGGCGCGGCGAGCTTGGCGGTGACGCCATGCTGCACGCACGCGAGCAATTGCCACTGGTTCACGAGGTCGACGTAGCGTCGCAGCGGCGACGTGCTCCATGCGTACTGCGGCACGCCGAGGCCTTCGTGCGGCGCGGCCGTCGTCTGCATCCGCGTGCGCTTCGGGCCCGGCGCGCCGAAGCCGCGCTGCGAGCGGTAGATGCCGGGCACCGTGTGGTCGTGCAGGAATGCGCCCCAGGTCGAGTTCGCGAGGATCGCGAGCTCGGACACGATCAGGTCGAGCGGCGAACCGCGGCGGCGCGGCGTGATCGACACGTGCTCGCCTTCGACGTAGAAGTTGTAGTCGGTGTTGCGCTGCACTTCGCGCTTCAGGCCGTAGCCCGCGCGCGCGAGCTGGCGCTTCTCGAACAGCGCCTGCGCGAGCGGCCACAGCACGGCGATGTCGTCCTTGTGCGGGTAGTCGCCGGTGCCGGCCGCGAGCGTCTCTTCGTTGACGAGCTCGTCCAGCGTGTTGTGACGCAGGTTGTTCTTCACGAACACGAGTTCGGCGCGCGTCTCGTTCGCGACGATGTCCTGCGTTTCGCGGTTGACGATGATGTACAGCGACAGCGCCGGGCGGTAATCGCCCTCCTTCAGCGTGAACACGTCGACGACGTCGTCCGGCAGCATCGTGATCTTGTCGCCCGGCATGTAGACGGTCGACAGGCGCGTGCGCGCGATCGCGTCGACCGCGTCGCCGCGCACGATGCCGAGCGCCGGCGCCGCGATGTGCACGCCGATCCGCACGCGGCCGTCGGACAGGTGTTCGACCGAGAACGCATCGTCGATTTCGGTCGTCGTGATGTCGTCGATCGAGAACGCCTCGACGTTCGCGCGCGGCAGGTCGTCCGGCAGCGCGCCGACCGCGACAGGCGGAAAGCCCGTGCCGTGCGGGAAGAATTCCGCGAGGAAGCGCGCCTCGTGCAGCGCACGCGGCGACGCGATGCCGCCGCAGTCGAGCATCAGCCGCGCCGGCGACACGCCGCGCGCGCCGGCCGCCGCTTCCATCGCCTTGTATTCGATCGCGTTCTTGTCCGGCCGCGTCAGCAGCCCGAGCACCTTGCCCGCGAACGCTTCCGGCAGCTTGCCGGCCTTCAGTTCCTCTTCATACTGCGCCTGGACCAGCGCCTGCTGGCGCTTGCGTTCGAGCGCCGCGAGCGCCATCTTGAGCTGCTCTTCCGGCGCGCGCTGGTACTGGCCGCGCCCCTTGCGGCGGAAGTAGACGGGCGAGCCATGCAGCCGCAGCACCAGCGCCGCGCGCTCGACCGGGCCGTACGCCGCGCCGAAGTACTCCTCGGCCAGCGCCGTATACGCGAACTCGTCGGCCGGCGCGCATTCCCACAGGAAATCCAGATCGATCTGCTGCGCGGCCGTGTCGGCCTCCTGCATCAGTTCGCCCGCGGCCGGCTTGTCGAATTCGATCAGCACGTCTTTCGCGCGCACCTTCGCACGCCGCCCGCCGGGCAACTCGACCTGAAATGCGTCGCCCTGGCGCGACAGCACGCTGCCCGCCTTGAAACTGCCCGATTCCTCGAAGAAAACGTTCACTCAGTACTCTCGTTCAGACTGCCGGACGCCGCATCGGCGGCGCCGCATGATGATGGGGATTCGATCGGCACGCGGCCGGTTTATCGCGTTTTTCCGTCGCAAAACGCGAGAACGTCGTCGACATAGTCGGCAAATTCGCTGATGCCGTGATCGCTGCCTTCGATCACGCGCGTTTTCGCGCCGGGGTAATGGGCCAGCATCTCGCGATAGTCGAGCACTTCGTCGCCGGTCGCCGCGAACAGATAGTAGCGCTCGGCACGCGTGATCGCCGGCACGCGCAGCGCGTCGAGCTCGTGCAGGTGACGGCGCTCGACGACGATCGTGCCGCCGCCGTGCCACAACGGCTGTTCGCCCAGATGCTGCTCGAGATCGCGCTGCGGCACGATGGCCGGATTCAGCAGGACGGCCTTCCAGCCGTGCTTTTCGGCCAGCCACGTGGCGTAATAGCCGCCGAGCGAGCTGCCGATGACGGTCACGTCGCGCGCACCGGCAACCTCGGCTTCCGCGACGGCGATCGCGTCGAGCGGCGACACGGACAGCGACGGGCACCGCCACTCGGCCGTGCGGCCGAGTTCGGCCATGCGCGCGGCAAGCAGCCGCGACTTCTGCGATTCCGGCGACGACCGGAAGCCATGCAGATACAGGATCACGTGCGGCTCCCGAGCGCATCGAGCAGCTTCTGGTGCACGCCGCCGAAGCCGCCGTTGCTCATCACGAGCACGTGGTCGCCCGGGCGCGCGGCCTCGGTCACGGCCTTCACCAGCAGGTGCAGATCGTCGAACGCGCGCGCCTTGTCGCCGAGCGGCGCGAGCGCCTCGCCGAGATTCCAGCCGAGCGCGTCACGCCCGGTCGGCGCGCCGTAGCCGAACACGAGATCGGCATCGGCCAGGCTCGCGGGCAATTGCGCCTTCATCACCCCCAGCTTCATCGTGTTCGAGCGCGGCTCGAGTACCGCGAGGATGCGGGCATTCCGGCTGCCGATGCGCGCACGAAGGCCGGCGATCGTGGTTTCGATTGCGGTCGGATGGTGCGCGAAGTCGTCGTAGACGGTCACGCCGTCCACGCTGCCGCGTACTTCCATGCGGCGCTTCACGTTGCGGAACGCCGCGAGGGAGGCCGCGGCCTGCGCGGGCGGCACGCCGACGTGGCGCGCGGCGGCGATCGCCGCGAGCGCGTTCATCCGGTTGTGATCGCCCTGCACCTGCCACGCGACTTCGCCGACACGCTCCGCGTGCGAATACACGGCAAAGCGCTCGTCGACCGGCACGCCGTCCTCGGCGGGCAGCGCCTGCCAGCCGCCGTCGACGCCGAACCGCTCGACCTCGCTCCAGCAGCCGCGCGCCAGCACGCGCTCGAGCGCGTCCGAGCGGCCGTTCGTGACGATCCGGCCGACACCGGGCACGGTGCGCACGAGGTGGTGGAATTGCGTTTCGATCGCGGCGAGATCCGGGAAGATGTCGGCGTGATCGAATTCAAGGTTGTTCAGCACCGCGGTGCGCGGCCGGTAATGGACGAACTTCGAGCGCTTGTCGAAGAACGCCGTATCGTATTCGTCGGCCTCGATCACGAAGAAGCTCGAATCGGTGAGCCGCGCCGACACGCCGAAGTTCAGCGGCACGCCGCCGATCAGGAAACCCGGGTTCAGGCCCGCGTCTTCCAGCAGCCATGCGAGCATCGACGACGTGGTCGTCTTGCCGTGCGTGCCCGCGACCGCGAGCACCCATTTGCCGGCCAGCACGTGCTCGCCGAGCCACTGCGGGCCCGACACGTACGGCAGGCCGCGATCGAGGATCGCCTCCATCAGCGGATTGCCGCGCGTGACGACGTTGCCGATCACGAACAGGTCCGGTTTCAGGTCGATCTGTTCGGCGCCGTAGCCCTCGATCAGCGTGATGCCCTGCGCCTCGAGCTGCGTGCTCATCGGCGGATAGACGCCCGCGTCGCAACCCGTCACCGTGTGGTCCGCCTCGCGCGCGAGTACGGCGAGACCGCCCATGAAGGTGCCGCAGATGCCAAGAATGTGGATGTGCATAGATGAATGCTTTCGCGCCGCCGGGCGCCGTCGATTCGGAAAAGATGCGTCTGCGGCGCGCCGGACAGGCCGTGCGACCGGCGCTCGTCGCCGCGACACAAAGAGCAGTATTGTAACTGACGGCCTGCCGTGCCCGGCGGCCGGAACGATGCGCGCGAACGCCGCCGGCGCACCGGGCGGCAGGCCGCCGCACCCGCGTTCGGGCGCCGCGGCGATCTAGTATGATTGCCGGATCATGTCTCGCAAACCTCTTGTCGACCCGCGGCGCGTCCGCGAGGAAATCGCCCAGTCCGCCGCCCGCCTGATCGCGGAGGACGGGCTGGACTATGCCGGCGCGAAACGCAAGGCCGCGCGCCAGTTGCTCGGCGATTCGCGCGTTGCCGGCGAATGGCTGCCGGATAACGATCAGATCGAGGAAGAACTGCGCGAGTACCTCGCACTGTTCCAGAGCGACACGCAGCCGGACGAACTGCGTCTGCTGCGCGAGATCGCGCTCGACTGGATGCGCCGGCTCGCCGAGTTCCGTCCGTATGTGACGGGCGCCGTGCTGAACGGCACCGCAAACGCGCATTCGGATATCCATCTGCAGGCATTCACCGACAACCCGAAGGACGTCGCGATCTACCTGCTGAACCAGAACATCCAGTACGACGTGTCCGAGACGCGGCACTTCGCGGGCCGTGGCGACGTCGAGACGCTGAGCTTCCTGTGGCGCCCGCGGCGCGATGTGGACGCGATCGGCATCCACCTCGCGCTCTATGCGAGCGACGACCTGCGCGGCGCGGTCAAGGCCGACTCGCGCGGCCGGGTCGCCCGTGCGGATGCCGCCGCGCTGCGCACGCTCGTCGAAGCAGGCAAAGCCCCTTCCGAACCTGAATGATTCAACGATGATGATGAAACGCATGTTGGCGCTCGCGGTGGTCGCGGCCGCCGCCGTCGCCGGCGGGATTACCGCCGGCCATTGGTTCCGCGGCAATGCCGACGACGGCGCCGCCGTCGCCTCGCCCGCCGCAGCGGGCAGCCCGGTCGACCAGTTGTGGGCGGCGGCGCTGACGGGTGTCGACGGCAAGCCGGCTACGCTGTCCGCCTTCAAGGGCCAGAAGGTCGTCGTCAATTTCTGGGCGTCGTGGTGCGGCCCGTGCGTCGAAGAGATGCCCGAGCTCGTCGCGCTGTCGCATCAGTACAAACAGAAAGGCATCCGTTTCATCGGGATCGGCGTCGATTCCGAGCAGAACGTGAAGAACTTTCTGCAGAAAGTGAAGGTCGACTATCCGGTTTTCGTCAGCGGTTATGCGGGCGCCGATCTGGCCCGTAATTTCGGGAATACGGCTGGCGCGTTGCCGTTTACGGTCGTCATCGACGAAACCGGCAAGATTCGCGAGACAAAATTGGGACAAATCCAGCCGGCCGAGCTGAAAAAGACGCTCGACGCGCTGTAACCTGCCCGAACGCCGGCCCGCACGTTCGCGGCAATTTGCCCGTCGATCGCCGCAATTTCGCGTGAATTCGCCGACACTTTGCATCCGCACCGGTAATTCTTGCAGGTCCGGCGAATTCGGCCGTTCGGCAAAACTAGACAAATTTCTCTAAATAGCGCTAAAGTTCGCGCAATTCCGCAGAAATAGAAGCGACCATGACACGATTGCTGGTGCTGCACGGCCCGAACCTGAACCTTCTCGGCACCCGGGAACCGGAGGTGTACGGCCGCGTCACGCTGGCGCAGATCGATCAGGCGCTTGCCGCGCGCGCCCGGGAAGCCGGCGCCGAACTGTCGTCGTTCCAGAGCAACCATGAAGGCGCGCTGGTCGACCGCATCCAGGCCGCGCGGGAGGAACAGACCGATTTCATCCTGATCAATCCGGCCGCGTATACGCACACGAGCGTCGCGATCCGGGACGCGATCGCCGGCGTTGGCATCCCGTTCGTCGAGGTTCACTTGTCGAACGTGCATCGCCGCGAAGCGTTCAGGCACCACTCCTACTTTTCCGACCAGGCCGAAGGCGTGATCTGCGGGCTCGGCTGGAAAGGTTATCTGTACGCGCTCGAGTACGCGCTGGACAAGCTGCAAGGCACGTCGCGCGGCTGAATTCGCGATCTAGATTCAGCGCCGGCCCCTAACCGGCGCTTTCACGTATTGAAAGGGGAATTCCCGATGGATCTTCGTAAGCTGAAAACTCTGATCGACCTCGTCTCCGAATCCGGCATCTCCGAGCTGGAAGTGACGGAAGGCGAAGGCAAGGTGCGCATCGTCAAGAACGCACCGCCGGTCTACGTACAGCCGACGGCTGGGTATGCCCCGCAAATCAGCGCGCCCGCTCCGTCGGCCGCGCTGCCGACCGACGGTGCCGCTGCACCGGCAGCCGGCGCCGCAGCCGCGCCGGCCGTCCCGCAAGGCCACGTCGTGACGTCGCCGATGGTCGGCACGTTCTATCGCGCGCCGTCGCCGGGCGCGGACCCGTTCGTCCAGGTCGGCGACACGGTCAAGGAAGGCCAGACGATCTGCATCATCGAAGCGATGAAGCTGCTCAACGAGATCGAGTCGGACAAGGCCGGCGTGATCAAGGAAATCCTCGTCGAGAACGGCCAGGCCGTCGAATACGGCCAGCCGCTTTTCGTGATCGGCTAAGCCCGCTGCGCGGCCTTCCGGCCGCGCGCCGCCGATGCTCGCCAGGCGCCGTTCGCGCGCCCCTCGAAGAGACGAATACTCGCTATGTTTGAAAAAATCCTCATTGCCAATCGCGGTGAAATCGCGCTGCGCATCCAGCGCGCGTGCCGCGAGCTCGGCGTCAAGACGGTGGTCGTCTACTCGGAAGCCGACAAGGAAGCCAAGTACGTGCGCCTCGCGGACGAAGCCGTCTGTATCGGCCCGGCTCCGTCGAACCTGAGCTACCTGAACATGCCGGCGCTGATCAGCGCCGCGGAAGTCACCGATGCCGAGGCGATCCATCCCGGCTACGGCTTCCTGTCGGAGAACGCCGATTTCGCGGAACGCGTCGAGCAGTCGGGCTTCACGTTCATCGGCCCGCGCCCGGAAACGATCCGGATGATGGGCGACAAGGTCACCGCCAAGCAGACGATGATCAAGACCGGCGTGCCGTGCGTGCCGGGCTCGGAAGGCGCGTTGCCGGACGATCCGAAGGAGATCGTCAAGATTGCGCGCGCGATCGGCTATCCGGTCATCATCAAGGCGGCAGGCGGCGGCGGCGGGCGCGGGATGCGCGTCGTGCACACCGAGGCCGCGCTCGTCAACGCGGTCAACATGACCCGCGAGGAAGCCGGCCGTGCGTTCGGCAACCCGCAGGTGTACATGGAGAAGTTCCTCGAGAACCCGCGCCACATCGAGATCCAGGTGCTGTCCGACGCGTTCAAGAACGCGATCTGGCTCGGCGAGCGCGACTGCTCGATGCAGCGCCGCCACCAGAAGGTGATCGAGGAAGCACCGGCACCGGGCATTCCGCGCCGCCTGATCGACCGCATCGGCGACCGCTGCGCGGACGCGTGCAAGAAGATGGGCTACCTCGGCGCGGGCACGTTCGAATTCCTGTACGAAAACGGCGAGTTCTACTTCATCGAGATGAACACGCGCGTGCAGGTCGAGCACCCGGTGTCGGAACTGATCACGGGCGTCGACATCGTGCAGGAACAGATCCGCATCGCGGCTGGCGAGAAGCTCGCGCTGCGCCAGCGCGACATCCAGTTCCGCGGACATGCGATCGAATGCCGGATCAACGCAGAAGATCCGTTCAAGTTCACGCCGTCGCCGGGCCGGATCACGTCGTGGCATACGCCGGGCGGCCCCGGCGTGCGCGTCGACTCGCATGCCTACAATGGCTATTTCGTGCCGCCGAACTATGATTCGATGATCGGCAAGCTGATCACCTACGGCGCGACCCGCGAGCAGGCGATCAGCCGGATGCGCATCGCGCTGTCGGAAATGGTCGTCGAAGGCATCCAGACCAACATCCCGCTGCACCGCGAGCTGATGATCGACTCGAAGTTCGTCGAAGGCGGCACCAGCATCCACTACCTCGAAAACCGGCTCGCGCAGAAGCAGCAGGTCGCACCGGAAGAAGCGTAAGCATGAGCTATCGCGAACTCGTCGTCGAACTGGCCCGTGAGCATGCGGAGGCATTGTCCGACGCGCTGCTCGACCTCGGCGCGCTGTCGGTGTCCGTCGAGGACGCCGACGCCGACACGCCCGACGAACAGCCGCTCTTCGGCGAGCCCGGCCTCGTGCCCGATCGCACCGCGTGGCAGCACTCGCGCGTGGTCGCGCTGCTGTCGCCCGACCATGAGCCGGCCGTGCTGCTCGCGGCGGCCGCGAACGAGATCGGCCTCGCCGGGACACCGAAATTCGACGTCCGCGAAGTCGAGGAACAGGACTGGGTGCGGCTCACGCAATCGCAGTTCGAGCCGATCCCGATCGGCGAGCGGATCTGGGTCGTGCCGTCGTGGCACGACGCGCCCGATCCCGACGCGCTCGTACTCGAACTCGACCCCGGCCTCGCGTTCGGCACCGGCAGCCACCCGACCACGCGCCTTTGCATGGAATGGCTCGAACAGTCGGTGAAGCCCGGCCAGTCGGTGCTCGACTACGGCTGCGGCTCCGGCATTCTCGCGATCCTCGCGAAGAAATGCGGGGCGAACCCCGTCATCGGCATCGACATCGATCCGCAGGCCGTCGAATCGGCACGGCAGAACAGCGAACGCAATCGCGCGGAAGTCACGTACGGGCTGCCCGATGCATGCCCGGACGGCGAATTCGACATCGTCGTCGCGAACATCCTGTCGAACCCGCTGAAGCTGATGGCGTCGATGCTCGCGTCGAAGGTCAAACCGGGCGGGCGCATCGCGCTGTCGGGCGTGCTCGCGCGCCAGGCGGACGAAGTCGCAGCCGTCTATGCGCGCTACATCGACATCTCGGTCTGGCGCGAACACGAAGGTTGGGTCTGCCTTGCCGGAACCCGGCGGGAAAGCCATTAGAATAGCGCTGTCCTTCACTCTGGCCAGCAGGCCGCCCGGCTCGACATGCTTCTTGCGACGCGCTGCCCCCATTGCGAAACCGTCTTCCGACTGCAGCAGGAACAGCTCTCGCTGCATGAAGGGCTCGTGCGCTGCGGGCGTTGCCACGAAGTCTTCAACGCGTCGGAATCGCTCGTTCCCGAGCACGCGCAGCAGCCCGAACCGGCATTGACCGAAACGGCTGCCGCGCCGGAGAACGGCGACGCGCACCACCAGGCCGCGCCCGCACGGCTGTTCGCCGCCGACGCGCCGGCCGGGTTGCCGTCCGACACCGATTACAAGCCGGAAGGCTGGGACATGTGGGCGCCGTGGCTCGACGCCGGCGTCGATCCGTCGCTGCAGCACAACGTGCAGACCGTGCGCAGCGCGCCGCTGGTGCCGCTCGCGCTCCCGTCCACCGAAGCCGGCATCGTTCACCTGTCGGGTACGCCCGCGCCGTTCCCGTCCCCGACCGAGCTCGATGCATCCGCCGACGCCGTGCAACCGGCCGAACCGCATTCGACGCAAACGGAACAGGAAGCCGAAGCATCGCCCGCGCCCGTCGTGCCCCCCGTCGAACGCGACCCGCATGAGCCCCGCTTCGTCGCCCACATTCCGTCGGAAGCAGAAGCCGCTACCGACGACACCGGACCCGTGGGCCACGCGCACTTCGCCGTACCGGACGACGAGCGCGCTCCGCGCGAGCCGCGTTTTGCGTTCGCTCCGGCGCCGGCCGTAACCGCACCCGAAACCGGATCCGAACCCGACGCCGCCGCCCGGCACGACAAAACACCGGCCGCGATCACCGACGCGCCCGCCGCGCCGTTCCCGGCCGCGCTGACCGACGACGATCGCCCGCCCTTCGCCGTCACGCGCGAGACGCGCGCGCCGCAGCGGCGCGGGTTGCTCGGCGGCTTTTTCGGCGGCCTCGTCGCCGCGGTACTGGCCTTCCTGCTCGTCGCGCAACTCGCATGGTGGCAGCGCGAGACGCTGATGATCTACTGGCCCGTCACGCAGGGCTGGTTCCGTCAGGCGTGCGCGCCGCTCGGCTGCACGGTCGCGCCGCCGCGCGCGATCGACGGCCTGCGGCTCGACGCGACCGACCTGCGCCAGCTCGACGGCCCGCGCGTGCTCGAGCTGAAGGTGCCGCTGACGAACCGCTACCGTGTCGCGCTCGCGTACCCGTCGCTCGAACTGACGCTGCTCGACGACACCAATCACGTGACCGTGCGCCGCGTGCTCGCGCCGCGCGACTACGTGCGCCCGGGCACGCCGATCGACGCCGGGCTGCCGCCCGGCAAGACGCAGACGATGATCGTCCGCGTCGAAACGAACGGCACGCCCGCCTCGAATTTCCGCGTCCAGATCTTCTATCCGTGACGCGCCGCGGCGCGCGCCTGCGCGCCCGTCTCAACCCGCGCGCCCGAGCGGCGCGCTATTTCGGAGCACGAACATGAGCAAAGTTACGCTGGGTGGCAACCCGATCGATCTCGCCGGCACGTTCCCGGCCGTCGGCGCCCAAGCCGCCGATTTCAAGCTGGTCGGCAAGGACCTCGCCGACCTGTCGCTCGCCAGCTTCGCCGGCAAGCGCAAGGTGCTGAACATCGTGCCGAGCCTCGACACGCCGACCTGCGCGACGTCGACCCGCAAGTTCAACGAAGCCGCGTCGTCGCTCGACAACACGGTCGTGGTCGTCGTGTCCGCCGACCTGCCGTTCGCCGCCACGCGCTTCTGCACGACCGAAGGCCTCGCGAACGTCGTGACGGCTTCGACGTTCCGCACCGGCCGCGCGTTCGCGAACGCATACGGCGTCGACGTGACGAGCGGCCCGCTGAACGGCCTGACCGCACGTGCCGTCGTCGTGCTCGACGCGCAGGACAAGGTGATCCACGCGGAACTCGTCGGCGAGATCAAGGACGAGCCGAACTACGACGCCGCGCTCGCCGCACTGAAGTAAGCATTTCCCCGCTGTCCCCTGCCGCGCCGCGCCCTTCGCGCGGCGCTGTCGCGCAGGGCCTCTCATTTCTACAGGAACGCACACCTTGGCTACGCTGATTTGCGGCTCGATCGCCTACGACTCCATCATGACCTTCGAAGGGCGGTTCCGCGAGCACATCCTGCCCGACCAGGTGCACCTCATCAACCTGAGCTTCCTCGTGCCGACGATGCGCCGCGAATTCGGCGGCTGCGCGGGCAACATCGCGTACGCGCTGCACCTGCTCGGCGGCGATGCGCGCATGATGGGGACGATGGGCGCGCTCGACGCGCAGCCGTATCTCGACCGGTTCGACCAGCTCGGCCTGCGCTGCGATCACGTTCGCGTGTTGCCCGATACGTACACGGCGCAAGCGATGATCACGACCGATCTCGACAACAACCAGATCACTGCGTTCCACCCCGGCGCGATGATGCAGTCGCACCTGAACCATGCGGGCGACGCGCCGGACATCAAGCTCGCGATCGTCGGCCCCGACGGCTTCGACGGGATGGTGCAGCACGTGGAAGAGCTCGCCAAGGCCGGTGTGCCGTTCGTGTTCGATCCGGGCCAGGGCCTGCCGCTGTTCGACGGCGCGACGCTGCGCCGCAGCATTGAACTTGCGACCTATGTCGCGGTCAACGACTACGAGGCCAAGCTGGTGAGCGACAAAACGGGATGGTCCGAAGACGAAATCGCCAGCCGGGTCGACGCCCTCGTCATTACGCGTGGCGAGCACGGCGCGACCATCCGCCACAAGCAGGGCACGGAGCAGATTCCGGTTGTGCCGGCCGAGCGTGTCGTCGATCCGACCGGCTGCGGCGATGCCTTCCGGGGCGGCCTGCTGTACGGTATCGAGAACGGCCTCGACTGGGCAACCACGGGCCGCCTCGCGAGCCTGATGGGCTCGATCAAGATCGCTCACCAGGGGCCCCAGACTTACGTACTGACGCGCACCGAAATCGACGCGCGCTTCGAGGCTGCATTCGGTTACAGTCTCAAATGAATATTGTGGGAGAGCCAAAATGTTGACGAAAAAAAACCTCACGCTCGCGGCCATGCTGACTGCCACGCTGACCCTCGCCGGCTGCTTCACGGCACCCGGTTCGGCAGATGTCTATAGCGTCGGCCAGGCGCAGCGCGAACAGACGGTCCGCATGGGCACGGTCGAAAGCGTCCGTGCGGTTCGCATCCAGTCCGACGGCGGCGGCAGCGCGATCGGCACGCTCGGCGGCGGCGCACTCGGCGCGGTCGCAGGCAGCGCGATCGGCGGCGGCAAGGGATCGATCCTGACGGCAATCGCCGGCGGTCTCGTCGGTGCGGTCGCGGGCAACGCGGTCGGCGAAAACCTCAGCACGGCGAACGGTGTCGAAATCACCGTGCGCCTCGACAACGGCGACCTGCGCTCGATCACGCAGGCAGCAAGCGGCGAAGCGTTCCGCGCCGGCGAGCGTGTGCGGCTGCTGTCGAGCGGCGGCGTCACGCGCGTCACGCACTAACCGGGTACCTCAGCATGCGGCGCAAGCCGCAGTCGAACGCATGTGCGAAGCTGCACATGCGTTTTTTTTCGTCCGTACTCGCCGCGGCCGGTACATGGGCGAATACGGACGAAAAAAATCCCGCCACCTGAGCCAGATGGCGGGACTGATTGAGTAGCGCTACTCAACCCACGGACACCACGTGAGTGCCCGGGTGATGCTGGTCAGCCGCGATTACGGACGGCTGCCGGTCGGGAACGGCCATGCCGCTGCCGGGTTGAGCGCGGTCTTCACGCCCGATGCCGGCGCAACCGATGCGGTCGACGCGGTCGTTGCCGGTGCAGCCTTCTTCACGACGGCCTTCTTCGGAGCAGCAGCCTTCTTCGCCGGAGCGGCAGCCTTCTTCGCAGCAGGGGCAGCCTTCTTGGCGGGTGCAGCCTTCTTCGCAGCGGCCTTCTTCGCAGGCGCAGCCTTCTTGGCAGCAGCCTTCTTCGCAGGCGCGGCCTTCTTGGCAGCAGCCTTCTTGGCCGGTGCGGCCTTCTTCGCAGCAACCTTCTTCACTGCGACTTTCTTGGCTGCAACCTTCTTCGCAGCGGCCTTCTTGGCCGGCGCTGCCTTCTTCGCAGCAACCTTCTTCACTGCGACTTTCTTCGCTGCGACCTTCTTGGCTGCAACCTTCTTCGTTGCGACCTTCTTGGCCGCGACCTTCTTCGCAGCGGCCTTCTTCGCCGGTGCTGCCTTCTTCGCGGCAACCTTCTTCACCGCGACCTTCTTCGCAGCAACCTTCTTCACTGCAGCGGCCTTCTTCGCCGGAGCAGCGGCCTTCTTCGCGACGGTCTTCTTGGCAGCAACTTTCTTAGCAGCCGGTTTCTTCTTGGCGGTAGCCATGTTGTTCTCCTTCAGGTTCAGATGAGAGTCAGTTCAAACTACACCCTTCGTCAAAACCCGCTTCCCGCGGACGCTGTTCAGGACGTGCGCTTCGAAGCGGGCTATTCATCGGCGTACGCGGATACCGCGCGCTTACGCTAATGAATACGGTATGGCGCGCGTGACCACCCGGCCTCGCGCGCCAAATCAAGTCGGTAGCCGGCGCGCCTCGCGCCGCTACCCCTAATCGCTTGATCAAGCGGACCGCCACACGGCCGTCCGCTTTATCCGGAGGGAAGTTTGCCCATCCCACTGAAGGGTTCGCAAAGTGCCTGTCGTGTCGTTGGGCCGCTAAGGCACCGGGCATGCTTTGCATCAGGCGTTCTTGCTCCTAAACCTTGGGCCGGGGCCGAGAGGCCGCCGGCTGCTCCATCATGTGACGGGTTCGCTGCTGCGGGTCATTCCCAGGACAGCGCGCCCCCCGTCTGATACTCGATCACACGCGTCTCGAAGAAGTTGCGCTCCTTCTTCAGGTCGATCATCTCGCTCATCCACGGGAACGGGTTTTCCTCGTTCGGGTACAGCGGATCGAGGCCGATCTGCTGGCAACGGCGGTTGCTGATGAAGCGCAGATAGCTCTTGAACATCGACGCGTTCAAACCCAGCACGCCGCGCGGCATCGTGTCCTCGGCGTAGCGGTATTCGAGTTCGACAGCCTGCTTGAACAGCTCGCGAATCTCGGCGCGGAATTCCGCGGTCCAGAGATGCGGGTTCTCGAGCTTGATCTGGTTGATCAGGTCGATGCCGAAGTTGCAGTGCATCGACTCGTCGCGCAGGATGTACTGATATTGCTCTGCAGCACCCGTCATCTTGTTCTGGCGGCCGAGGGCGAGGATCTGCGTGAACCCGACATAGAAGAACAGGCCTTCCATGATGCAGGCGAACACGATCAGCGACTTCAGCAGCTTCTGATCCGCTTCGAGCGTGCCGGTCTTGAAGGCCGGGTCCGTCAGCGTGTGGATGAACGGGATCAGGAATTCGTCCTTCGCGCGGATCGACGCGACCTCGTGATACGCGTTGAAGATCTCGCCTTCGTCGAGACCGAGCGATTCGACGATATATTGATACGCGTGCGTGTGGATTGCCTCTTCGAACGCCTGGCGCAGCAGGAACTGCCGGCACTCGGGCGCCGTGATGTGGCGGTACGTGCCGAGCACGATATTGTTCGCCGCGAGCGAATCGGCCGTCACGAAGAAGCCAAGGTTGCGCTTCACGATGCGGCGCTCGTCCTCGGTCAGACCGTTCGGGTCCTTCCACAGAGCGATGTCGCGGGACATGTTGATTTCCTGCGGCATCCAGTGGTTCGCGCAACCGGCCAGATACTTTTCCCACGCCCACTTGTATTTGAACGGCACCAGCTGATTGACGTCAGTCTGGCCGTTGATGATGCGCTTGTCGGCGACATTGACCCGCGCTTCCGAACCGCCGGCGGGAACAGCCGATGCTTGCGGCGGCACCGCAAGATCGCCTTCGAAAATGTCGCGGACCTGATGGGCGGCAGGCGACGCAGCCTGCATTCCGACAGCCACTCCTGCGGGGGCGCGCATCGCATTGTGCTGCGCTCCGCTCGCGGGAGTTACGGCAGTCTTCTCGTCATCCCAGTTGAGCATAAATTCTCACCATCAATTTAGAACGGTTTGTACCATCTTTTCCTGAGCGATAAAAGGGTTCGCTCACGAAAAATCCTTTTTTCGATTCGCGTTGCGACCTCGATACAACACTTTGAGCAACGCATCGTCGTTCATGCAGAGCGCGACGTGTGTCGCGCGTGTATCGCGAGGTGCGCTCGACGCATCGAACGCTGATCGAAACGCGACGTCGTCGGGGATGTTTCGATCGCTTGTCGCTGCCTGCAACGCTGGTGCCGCGTTACAGATTCCTTATCATTTTTTTAGTTGAGAGCGGCGCACACTTCAACCTCGATCGGTCGTCGTGCGCGCCGCACGGCACATCTTCAGGTCAGGCGCGCTGCGTTACTGGCACGCTTCGCATTCGTCGAAGCCCGGATCGCCCGGACGCATCGTGCACACCGGACCGTCGGCCTCGACCGGCGCGAGTGCCGCCGCTGCGCCGATCGCGCCCGACGACGCATCGCCGCCTGCCGCACCGAAGCCGCCTGCCGCGCCTTGCGCGCCGCCGCTGCTCGAACCACCCGTCGGCACCGCGTTCAGCGCGCCGTGTGCGACCGTCGACTTCTCGACGTGCGTCGCCGCCATCGTGCGGAGGTAGTAGGTCGTCTTCAGGCCGCGCAGCCACGCGAGCTTGTAGACCTCGTCGAGCTTCTTGCCCGACGCGCCGCCCATGTAGATGTTCAGCGACTGCGCCTGGTCGATCCACTTCTGGCGACGCGATGCGGCTTCGACCAGCCACGTCGGATCGACTTCGAACGCGGTCGCGTAGATCGCGCGCAGGTCGGCCGGGATGCGGTCGATGCGCGACAGCATGCCGTCGAAGTACTTCAGGTCGGCGACCATCACTTCGTCCCACAGGCCGCGTTCCTTCAGGTCGCGAACGAGGAACTCGTTCACCACCGTGAATTCCCCCGACAGGTTCGACTTCACGTACAGGTTCTGGAAGGTCGGCTCGATGCACGCCGACACGCCGATGATGTTCGAGATCGTCGCCGTCGGCGCGATCGCGACGCAGTTCGAGTTGCGCATGCCGTGCGCGGCGATCCGCGAACGCAGCGTCGTCCAGTCGAGCGACTCGGACGTGTCGACCTCGACGTAGCCGCCGCGCGCTTCCGTCAGCAGCTTCAGCGTGTCCTGCGGGAGGATGCCGCGATCCCACAGCGAGCCGCGGTAGCTCGAGTAGCGGCCGCGCTCTTCGGCCAGCTCGGTCGACGCGTAGTACGCGTAGTAGCAGACCGCTTCCATCGAGCGATCGGCGAACTCGACCGCCGCTTCCGACGCGTACGGCGTGCGCAGCAGGTGCAGGCAGTCCTGGAAGCCCATGATGCCCATGCCGACCGGGCGGTGCTTCAGGTTCGAGTTACGCGCCTTCGGCACCGCGTAGTAGTTGATGTCGATCACGTTGTCGAGCATGCGCATCGCGACGCTGATCGTGCGCTTCAGCTTGTCGTGGTCGAGCGCGTAGCTGCCGTCGGCCTGCTTCACCAGGTGTGCGAGCAGGTTCACGGAGCCGAGGTTGCACACCGCGATTTCGGTGTCGCTCGTGTTCAGCGTGATTTCCGTGCACAGGTTCGACGAGTGGACGACGCCGACGTGCTGCTGCGGCGAGCGGATGTTGCACGGATCCTTGAACGTGATCCACGGGTGGCCCGTCTCGAACAGCATGCCGAGCATCTTGCGCCAGAGCTGCTGCGCCGGGATCTTCTTGAACAGCTTGATCTCGCCGCGCGCGACTTTCTCTTCGTAAGCCGTGTAAGCCTTCTCGAAATCGGCACCGAACTTGTCGTGCAGGTCCGGGCAGGTCGACGGCGAGAACAGCGTCCAGTCGGCGCCTTCCATCACGCGCTTCATGAACAGGTCGGGAATCCAGTTCGCCGTGTTCATGTCGTGCGTACGGCGGCGATCGTCGCCCGTGTTCTTGCGCAGCTCGAGGAACTCCTCGATGTCGAGGTGCCAGGATTCGAGGTACGCGCAGACCGCGCCCTTGCGCTTGCCGCCCTGGTTGACCGCAACGGCCGTGTCGTTCACGACCTTCAGGAACGGGACCACGCCTTGCGACTTGCCGTTCGTGCCCTTGATATGCGAGCCGAGTGCGCGCACGCGCGTCCAGTCGTTGCCGAGACCGCCGGCGAACTTCGACAGCAGCGCGTTTTCCTTCAGCGCTTCATAGATGCCGTCGAGATCGTCCGCGACCGTCGTCAGGTAGCACGACGACAGCTGCGAGCGATGCGTGCCCGAGTTGAACAGCGTCGGCGTCGAGCTCATGAAGTCGAAGCTCGACAGCACGTTGTAGAACTCGATCGCGCGCGTTTCGCGGTCGATCTCGTTCAGCGACAGGCCCATCGCGACGCGCATGAAGAATGCCTGCGGCATTTCGATGCGGGTGCCGTCGACGTGCAGGAAGTAGCGGTCGTACAGCGTTTGCAGGCCGAGGTAGCCGAACTGCAGGTCGCGGTTCGCGTCGAGCGCTTCACCGAGGCGCTTCAGGTCGAACTGCAGCAGCTTGTCGTCGAGCAGGCCGGCGTCGACGCCGCGCTTCAGGAACTGCGGGAAGTATTCCGCGTAGCGGGCCGACATCTCGGCCTGCACCACTTCCTCGCCGAGGATCTCGCGACGGATCGTGTGCAGCAGGATGCGGGCCGTGACCTGGCTGTATGCCGGGTCCTTCTCGATCATCGTGCGCGCAGCGAGGATCGCCGAGTCGTAGACCTGGCTCATCGGCACGCCGTCGTACAGGTTCTTCACCGTCTCCGCGACGATCGGCTCAGGGTTAACCGCAGCGCCGAGGCCATCGCACGACGACACGATCAGCGCGCGCAGCGCGTTCATGTCGAGCGGACGCGAGACGCCGTTGTCGACGACGTTGATGCCGGTGCTCGACTCGCCGCCTGCCGCCGCTGCCTCCTCGCCCGCATGCTGGCGCTCGAGGTGACGCTTCTCGCGATACAGCACGTACGCACGCGCGACGTTGTGCTCGCCGCCGCGCATCAGCGCGAGTTCGACCTGGTCCTGGATGTCTTCGATATGGAACGTACCGCCGTTCGGGCGGCTGCGCACGAGCGCGCGCACCACGTTGTGCGTCAGCTGTTCGACCTGCTCGCGCACGCGCGCCGATGCCGCGCCCTGCCCGCCGTTGACGGCCAGGAAAGCCTTGGTCACCGCGATCGCGATCTTCGAAGGCTCGAACGACACCACGCTGCCGTTGCGGCGGATCACCTTGTAGTCGGCAAACGTGGCTTGCGGCGCGAGCGCTTGCGCGCCCTGTTCGGTCCCGCCGAGCGGACGGCTCGAGGCGCTCTCGTACTGGGACGTCGCGTTGTCGGTGGTTTGCATGTGCAAAGCTCCTGGTGTTGGATGGTGCGGAGAGAACCGCGGATTAAAACGAACGCTGCGCAATGCGGTGCGCGAGCGGTAAGAGGCGAGCGATGCGTCGGGGAAGCCGGTTCGGTCGATGCGCGACAACCGAGCCGGTCGTGTGCTTCGTCATGTGTACCCTGCCCCGTCGAAATTCGCTGCGCTGATCGCGACGCTGTGACCGCCCGGCCCGACGCGCCGCCCTGAGAACCCCGTCCGCCGGCGTTGCCCGCCGGCCGGTGCCGCTCGGGGTTTCCCCTGCGACACACACTATATCTAGTGCAGAACTGCTCAACTGGCACCAAGTATAGTGGACATTCGGACGAGGTCAAAACGGATAATTTGCGATAGAGGTCTTGACATCGCTCGCGCGCCGACACGACAAGGCATTGGTCGGAGAAAAAACTTTCTCCGGTCAAAAAACCCCGCGATCAGTACTGACGGAAAGGAAAGTATTCGGCGGAAAAACCGGCATCGCTCGCGAAGCGTTGCCAATCGAAATGCGGGCCCGGGTCGGTCTTGCGACCCGGCGCGACGTCCGAGTGCCCCGCGAATGCGTCGACCGGATAACGTGCGGCGAGCGCGCGCGAGAGCGCGGCGAGCATCGCGTACTGCGCGTCGTCGAACGGCACGTCGTCCGCGCCTTCGAGCTCGATGCCGATCGAGAAATCGTTGCAGCGCGCCCTACCGAAGAACTCGGACGAGCCCGCGTGCCACGCGCGCTCGTCGCACGACACGAACTGCACGAGCTCACCGCTGCGGCGGATCAGGAAGTGCGCGGACACGCGCACCCCGCGCAGATGACTCTGGTAATAGGGGTGCGCATCGCAGTCGAGGCGATTCAGGAACAGCGCCTCGATCGCGTCGCCGCCGAATTCGCCGGGCGGCAGGCTGATGTTGTGGACGACCACGAGCGTCGGCACCGCACCCGCGGGCCGCGCCTCGAAGTTCGGCGACGGCGCATGGCGCGCTTCGCGCACCCAGCCGTTCGCGTCGACCGACAACGGCGGCGCGCCGCTCATCGTGCGTCGTGACCGCTCGCGCGCGCGGCGTGGCGCTGTGCGTGCTCGGCGCTGCAGAAGTATTCGCCGCCCGCGGCGACGGCGTCGCCCTTCGGCGCATGCACGCCGCATTCGGCGCAGCGCACCATCGGCTCGGGCAGCGACCGCGTGTCGCCGTTCGGGCGCGCAGCGCCGGCACCCGGCGCGCCGCCGTCACCCGCGCCGCGGCCGGTGCGTGCCTGCGCGTGCTCCTGGGCCTGGCGCAGCTTGCGTGCGAGCCACGAACCGGCGAAGAAGAGAAGAATCAGGAGAAGAATCTGTCGCATCGGAAACCTGCGGTCAAACCACGGAACGGTGCAGCAGCACCTCGAAAACGAACCGGCTGCCGACATACGCGAGCAGCAGCGCGGTGAACGACACGAGCACCCAGCGCGCGGCGCCGCGCCCGCGCCAGCCCGATGTCTTGCGGGCGACCAGCAGGCCGCCGAACATCAGCCACGACAGGATCGCGAACACGGTCTTGTGGTCGAGCCGCAGCGCGCGCGCGTCGACCTGCTCGCTGAACAGGATGCCCGACGCGAGCGTCAGCGTGAGCAGCACGAAGCCGGCGCCGATCAGGCGGAACAGCAGCTTCTCGAGCGTGAGCAGCGGCGGCAGCGTTTCGAGCCAGCTCGCGATCCAGCCCGTCGAGCCGTCGCGCCCGCCGTTGCGCAGCGACTGCAGGCGCCGCTCGACCATCAGCATCAGGATCGCGTGCAGCGCCGCGATCGCGAACAGGCCGTACGCGATGTTCGCGATCAGGAAGTGCAGCTTGAACAGCGGCGCCGCGGCATAAGGCAGCACCCGCACGCCGCCGAACACCAGCGGCAGCAGCGACGCGCCGCACGCGAGCGGCAGTACCAGCAGGCGCAGGCTGTCGAGCGGGAAGAAAAAGCTCTCGATCCAGTAGATGCCGGCGCCGAGCCAGAACATCGCGGACAGCGCGAACGCGAAGCCGAACACCATCGCGTCGTTCGGAAAAATCGTCATGTGGAGCAGCACGCCGTGCGCGACGAGCGCGGCGAACAGCAGCGCGCGGCCGGCCCCGCTCATCCCGGACGCGGCGGACGCGGGAACCGGCACGGCCGGCACGCTCGCGACGAGCGGCGTCGCGCCCTGGCGATGCGTGCGCCAGCCTGCGACGGCGAGGCCGCCGTACAGGAATGCGGTGAGGGCATACAGTACAATATCCATGTTCGAAGTTTACACTAGGCCCCCTTCCCGCGACGGCTCCCTTTGTTCGGTTCCGCCGCGCCTTCGGGCCCCACTGTCCATCGCTCCCCATGCTCGACAATCTCACTCAACGGATGGCGCGCGTCGTCAAGACGCTGCGCGGCGAGGCCCGGCTCACCGAGGCCAACACGCAGGAGATGCTCCGCGAGGTGCGTCTCGCGCTGCTGGAAGCCGACGTGTCGCTGCCGGTCGTCCGCGAATTCATCGCCAAGGTCAAGGAAAAGGCGCTCGGCGAAGAAGTGATCAGCAGCCTGTCGCCGGGTCAGGCGCTCGTCGGCGTGGTCCAGAAGGAACTGACCGCCGTGATCGGCGGCGACTACGAAGGCAAGGCCGCCGAGCTGAATCTCGCGGTCACGCCGCCCGCCGTGATCCTGATGGCCGGCCTGCAGGGCGCGGGCAAGACCACGACCGTCGGCAAGCTCGCGAAGCTGTTGCGCGAGAAGTACAAGAAGAAGGTGCTGACCGTGTCGTGCGACGTGTATCGTCCGGCCGCCATCATGCAGTTGAAAACGGTGAGCGAACAGGTCGGCGCCGACTTCTTCCCGTCGACGCCGGACCAGAAGCCCGTCGACATCGCGCTGGCGGCCGTCGACTGGGCGAAGCGCCACTACCATGACGTGCTGATCGTCGACACGGCCGGCCGCCTCGGCATCGACGAGGCGATGATGCAGGAAATCGCCGCGCTGCACAGCACGCTGAAGCCGGCCGAAACGCTGTTCGTCGTCGACGCGATGCTCGGCCAGGACGCGGTCAACACCGCGAAGGCGTTCAACGACACGCTGCCGCTCACCGGCGTCGTGCTGACCAAGCTCGACGGCGATTCGCGCGGCGGCGCCGCGCTGTCGGTGCGCCACATCACGGGCAAGCCGATCAAGTTCGTCGGTGTCGCCGAAAAGCTCGACGGCCTCGAGGTGTTCCACCCCGACCGGATGGCGAACCGGATCCTCGGCATGGGCGACATCCTCGCGCTCGTCGAGGAAGCGCAGCGCGGCGTCGACGTGCAGGCCGCGCAGAAGCTCGCCGACAAGGTCAAGAAGGGCGGCGACTTCGACCTGAACGATTTCCGCGCGCAGATCTCGCAGATGAAGAACATGGGCGGCCTGTCGTCGCTGATGGACAAGCTGCCCGCGCAATTCCAGCAGGCGGCGGCCGGCGCCGACATGGGCCAGGCCGAAAAGCAGATCCGCCGGATGGAAGGGATCATCAGCTCGATGACGCCCGCCGAGCGCGCGAAACCCGAAATCATCAAGGCGACGCGCAAGCGCCGCATTGCGGCCGGCGCGGGCGTGCCGGTGCAGGAAGTCAACCGGATGCTGAACCAGTACGACCAGATGCGTACGATGATGAAGAAGCTGAAGGGCGGCAACATGCAGAAGATGATGCGCGGCCTGAAGGGCATGATGCCCGGCATGCGCTGATTCCGCCCGTCGGCCGGCGCGCGGGTTTTTGCTGTAGCGCGCGCCGTCCGTTCTGCTTCATCCTTATTTGTATACCGACTGCCCGCCAGAACACATGAACCGCGAAGAAGCCCTCCACATTTTCGACCACTCCGAAGAGATCGTCTCGGCCGACGCCGTCAATGCGTCGATCGCCCGGATGGCCGACGCGATCCGCGCCGAGATCGGCGATGCGTTCCCGCTCGTTCTCTCGGTGATGGGCGGCGCCGCGGTGTTTACCGGGATGCTGCTGCCGCATCTCGATTTCCCGCTCGAATTCGACTACATCCACCTGACCCGCTACCGCAACACGACGCAGGGCAGCCCGGAGATGCACTGGCGCGTCGCGCCGCGCGAGTCGGTGAAGGACCGGATCGTGCTCGTGCTCGACGACATCCTCGACGAAGGCGAGACGATGGCCGCGATCCGCGACCGCATCCTCGACATGGGCGCGCAGCGCTTCATGTCGGCCGTGCTGTGCGAGAAGACGCTCGCAAAGGCCAAACCGCTGCACCCCGACTTCTGCGGCTTCTCGGTGCCGGACCGCTACGTGTTCGGCTGCGGGATGGATGCGAAGGGCTACTGGCGCAACCTGCCGACGATCCGCGCGCTGACCGCGAACGTCTGATCGCCGCGCTGCCCGCTATATAAAAGAAAGCGGCGCTCCGGTTTCCCGGAGCGCCGCTTTTTTTCGTGTGCGCGCCGCCCTACAGCTGGTGCACGAACGCGCGGATGCCGGCCAGCAGCATCTCGACCGAAATCGCGACGAGCACGAGGCCCATCAGCCGCTCGAACGCCGCGACCGTCCGCTCGCCGAGCCACTGCTGGATCCGTTCGGCCAATACCAGCGTGACCGCGCAGACGAGCATCGTGACCGTCAGCGCGCCGACCCACTCGAACATCTTGCCCGGCGCCTGCGACGTCAGCAGCATCACCGTCGCGAGCGCCGACGGCCCGGCGAGTGCCGGAATCGCGAGCGGCACGATGAACGGTTCGCCTCCCGCGCGCGGATCGCTGCCGAGCGCGCCGTCCGGATGCGGGAAGATCATCCGCAGTGCGATCAGGAACAGCACGATCCCGCCGCCGAGCCGCAACGACAGGTCGGTGAGGCTCATCATCCGCAGGAAGCGGTCGCCGACCACCATGAAGAACAGCAGGATCACGAACGCGATCCCCACTTCACGCAGGATCAGCTTCACGCGCCGCTCGCGCGGCACGTCCCGCATCGCCGTAATGAACAGCGGGATGTTGCCGAGCGGATCGGTGATCAGCACCAGGAGCACGGTGGCCGACAGGAACGTGTATTCCATCGTGCCCCCCGGTCGCCGCGCTTAGTGCGCGAGCGCGGCGCGGATCTTCTCCGCGACCGTCGCCGCGGCCGCGTCGACCGGCAGCAGCGTCGCTTCGGCGTCGCGGCGGCCCTGATACTCGATCTTGCCTTCCTTCAGGCCGCGCTCGCCGATCACGAGGCGATGCGGCACGCCGATCAGCTCCCAGTCGGCGAACATCACGCCCGGACGCTCGCCGCGGTCGTCGAGGATCACGTCGATGCCGGCCGCAACGAGTTCCGCGTACAGCTTGTCGGCGGTCTCGCGCACCATTTCGCTGCGGTCATAGCCCATCGGGCACAGCACGACCTCGAACGGCGCGATCGACTCCGGCCAGATGATGCCGCGGTCGTCGAAGTTCTGTTCGATCGCCGCGCCGAGAATGCGCGTGACGCCGACGCCGTAGCAGCCCATCAGCATCGGCTGCGGCTTGCCCGACTCGTCGAGGAACGTCGCGCCCAGCGCTTCCGAGTACTTGGTGCCGAGCTGGAACACGTGGCCAACCTCGATGCCGCGGCAGATGTCGATCACGCCCTTGCCGTCCGGCGACGGGTCGCCCTTCTGCACGTTGCGTACGTCGGCGACGTCCGGCTCGGGCAGGTCGCGGCCCCAGTTCACGCCCGCGATGTGATAGTCGACCTCGTTCGCGCCGACGACGAAGTCGCTCATGTTCGCGACCGTGCGGTCCGCGATCACCTTCACGGGCTTCTTCGTGCCGACCGGGCCGAGGTAGCCCGGCGGCGTGCCGAACCACTCGACGATTTCCTGTTCGGTCGCGAAGCGGTGGTTCTTCAGGCCCGGCAGCTTCGACACCTTGATCTCGTTCAGGTCGTGGTCGCCGCGCAGCATCACGAGCCAGATGGTCGGCTCGGCGCCTTCGTTGTCGGTCGCGAGCACGATCGACTTGATCGTGCGCTCGAGCGGGATGGCCAGCAGTTCGGCGACGGCTTCGCACTTCGCCTTGCCCGGCGTCGCGACCTTTTCCATCGCTTCTGCCGGCGCAGCGCGCTCGGCAATCAGCGGCAGCGCTTCGGCCGCCTCGATGTTCGCCGCGAACTCGGACGTCGGGCAGTAGGCGATCGCGTCCTCGCCGGTGTCGGCGATCACGTGGAACTCGTGCGAGAAGTTGCCGCCGATCGAGCCGCTGTCGGCCGCGACCGCACGAAACTCGAGGCCGAGGCGCGTGAAGATGCGCACGTACGCGTCGTACATCTTGCGATACGACTCGTTCAGGCCGGCCGCATCCTTGTCGAACGAATATGCGTCCTTCATGATGAATTCGCGGCCGCGCATCACGCCGAAGCGCGGACGGATCTCGTCGCGGAACTTCGTCTGGATCTGGTAGAAGTTCACCGGCATCTGCCGGTAGCTCTTGATCTGGTTGCGCGCGATGTCGGTGACGACTTCCTCGTGCGTCGGCCCGATCACGAAATCGTTGTCCTTGCGGTCCTTGAAGCGCAGCAGCTCGGGGCCGTACTGTTCCCAGCGGCCCGATTCCTGCCACAGCTCGGCCGGCTGCACGGCCGGCATCAGCAGCTCGATGGCGCCCGCCCGGTTCATTTCCTCGCGCACGATCGCCTCGACCTTGCGAATCGAACGCAGGCCGACCGGCAGGTAGTTATAGATGCCGCCGGCGACGCGACGGATCATGCCGGCGCGTACCATCAGCTTGTGGCTGACGATCTCTGCGTCGGCGGGTGCTTCTTTCAGGGTGCCGATAAAGAAACGGGAAGCTTTCATGCGGACGGTTCCAAAAACGGCGCCCCCAGGCGGGGCGCCCGAAAAAGTTTCAAGGTGAAAAAGCTGCGCGCGACGAACGACGATGGCGCAGATGACGTAGCAGACTAATCAGGGACAATTCAGCCGGTGTGCCCCGCGCGGATTCGCTCCGTCACGGTGCGCAGCGCCCGTTATCTGTTTATAATCAAAGCAATTTTAAAGGATTCGAAGGTGGTTGTATGCTGGATCGTGAAGGCTTTCGCCCGAACGTCGGCATCATCCTCTTGAACGCGCGCAACGAGGTGTTTTGGGGCAAGCGGCTCCGCGAGCACTCCTGGCAGTTTCCTCAAGGTGGGATCAAGTACGGCGAGACCCCCATGCAGGCGATGTACCGGGAACTGCACGAGGAAACGGGCCTGCATCCGGAACACGTCAAGATAATCGGCCGCACTCGCGACTGGTTGCGTTACGAGGTGCCTGACAAGTTCATCAAACGCGAAGTACGCGGTCATTACCGCGGCCAGAAGCAGATCTGGTTCCTGCTGCGGATGGTTGGACGCGATTGCGACATTTGCTTGCGCGCGACCGATCACCCGGAGTTCGATGCGTGGCGCTGGAACGAGTACTGGGTGCCGCTCGATGCGGTGATCGAGTTCAAGCGGGATGTCTATCAGTTGGCGCTGACGGAACTGTCGCGCTTCCTGCGCCGCCCGGCGCAGCGAGCCGAAAAGCCGCGCGGGCCGCGTCTGTCGCGCTATCCGCGCGTCATCGGCGCACAGGCCCAGCAGACGTTGACGATTGTCGACACATCGGTAGTCTGTTCGGAGATCGAAGTGGAAGCGGGCACGCTCGACGAGATGCCGCCCCACGTGATCGTCGGCAAATGACGAGTCGGACTGCATGACCGGGCGCGACCTTGTGTCGCGCCCTTTTTTTACGAGGAATGCATATTGAAAGCGATTGCTCTCGCGCTCGCATCGATTGCCGCAGCGGCCATGCTGGCCGGTTGCGCGAATTCGAAGACGCCGACCAACAAGGATGACAGCGAGTTCGTGTATCTGCTGGACCGCCAGGGCACCTGGAAGGAAAACGCGGTCGACACACTGCCGCCGCTGCCGCAGACGGGCGACCTGCTGCCGTTCAACGTATCGCAGAACACGCCGCTCAAGTTCTTCGTCGATGCGAAGTCGCTCGCGGTCGGCACCGATGGCGTCGTGCGCTACGCCGTCGTCATCACGAGCCCGGCCGGCGCGCGCAATGTGAACTACGAAGGCATCCGCTGCGACACCTACGAATGGCGGCAGTACGCCGGCCTGAATGCGGAACACGACGGCTGGGACCGCACGGTCGAGAACGACTGGCGGCGCATCGAGAACGGCGAACTGAATGCGTACCACTCGTCGCTCTATCAGGACTATTTCTGCGCGAACAAGATGCCGCAAGGCTCGACCAAGCAGATCCTGGAGAACATCCGGTTTCACCGCACCGCAATGAGCCAGTTGCGCTGACGGTACGCGGCACGAGCCGCCTGCTCCGTCCCGCACCATGCAAAAAGCCCGCATCACGCGGGCTTTTTATTTGGCTACCGGATCCGGAGCGGACAGTCACACCAGCACGAGGTTGTCGCGATGGATCAGTTCAGGCTCCAGCATGTAGCCGAGCACGGTCTCGATCTCGCCGCTCGGCTTGCGCTGAATCAGCTTCGTCTCGGCGCTGCTGTAGTTCGTGAGCCCACGCGCCACTTCGCGCCCGTCGGGACCGACGCACGCGATCACCTCGCCGCGCGCGAACGCGCCCTGCACGCCGGTCACGCCGATCGGCAGCAGGCTCTTGCCGCCGGCCGTCAGTTTCTCGACCGCGCCGGCATCGATCACGACATGGCCGCGCACCTGCAGGTGATCGGCCATCCATTGCTTGCGCGCCGCCATCCGCGCGGTACGTGCGATCAGTTGCGTGCCGATCGCCTCGCCGGCCGCCAGACGCACGAGCACGTCCGACTCCCGGCCGCTCGCGATCACGGTGTTCGCGCCGCTGTGCGCCGCACGCTTCGCCGCGAGAATCTTCGTCAGCATCCCGCCGCGGCCGAGGCTCGAGCCCGCACCGCCCGCCATCGCCTCGAGTTCCGGCGCGCCCGCATTGGCCTCGGCGACGAGCGTCGCGTTCGGATCCTTGCGTGGATCGGCCGTGAACAGCCCCGACTGGTCGGTCAGGATGATCAGCGCATCGCCTTCGATCAGGTTCGCGACGAGCGCACCGAGCGTGTCGTTGTCGCCGAACTTGATTTCGTCGGTAACGACCGTGTCGTTCTCGTTGATGATCGGCACGACGCCGAGCCGCAGCAGCGTGAGCAGCGTCGAACGCGCATTCAGGTAACGCTCGCGGTCCGCCAGGTCGGCGTGCGTGAGCAGGATCTGCGCGGTGCGGATGTCGTGTTCGGTGAAACGGCTCTCATAGACCTGCGCGAGCCCCATCTGGCCGACAGCGGCGGCGGCCTGCAGCTCGTCGATTTCGCGCGGCCGCTTGCTCCAGCCGAGCCGCTGCATCCCTTCGGCAATCGCGCCCGAACTGACGAGCACGACTTCCTTGCCCTGAGCGCGCAGCGCGGCGATCTGGGCGGCCCAGCGGCCGATTGCAGCATGATCGAGCCCTTTGCCGTCGTTGGTCACGAGGCTGGAGCCCACCTTCACCACCAATCGCTTCGAATCCGCGATGATCGAACGCATCCTGCACTGTCTCCTGTATCTGATGCCAGCCCGGCCGGGCGCGATTGAACGCCGACGCCGGGCGGCACGCCCGGCGCGTTCCGGAACCGCTCAGGCGTCGTCGCCCGGCACTGCACCGCCGTTCGCAGGCGGCGCATCGCGGAAACGCACGTCCGCCGCGAGATCTTCCGCCTCCGCCGCGCGATGCGCGTCCGAATGCTCGGACAGGTAATCGTAGATCGCGTAGCACAGCGCTTCGCAGCCCTGCCCCGTCAGCGCCGAAATCTCGAACACGGGGCCGTCCCAGCCGAAGCGCTCGAGGAAATCCGCGACGCGCGCCTCGCGCTCGTCTTCCGGCACCATGTCGAGCTTGTTGAGCACGAGCCAGCGCGGCTTCTCGTACAGCGCCTCATCGTACTTGCGCAGCTCGCCGACGATCGCAGTCGCTTCCGCGACCGGATCGACGCTTTCGTCGAACGGGGCGAGATCGACAAGATGCAGCAGCACGCCGGTGCGCTGCAGGTGACGCAGGAACTGATGCCCGAGGCCCGCGCCTTCGGCTGCGCCCTCGATCAGCCCCGGGATGTCGGCGATCACGAAGCTCTTGCTCGGGCCGACGCGCACCACGCCGAGATTCGGCGCGAGCGTCGTGAACGGGTAGTCGGCGATCTTCGGCCTCGCATTCGACACCGACGAAATGAACGTCGACTTGCCCGCGTTCGGCATACCGAGCAGGCCGACATCGGCGAGCACCTTCAACTCGAGCTTCAGCATGCGCCGCTCGCCGGGCTTGCCGTCTGTCTTCTGACGCGGCGCGCGGTTCGTGCTCGACTTGAAATGCAGGTTGCCGAGGCCGCCAGAGCCACCCTGTGCGAGCATCACCTGCTGGTCGTGCTCGGTCAGGTCGGCGATCAGCTCGCCGGTATCCATGTCGCTGATGATCGTGCCGACCGGCATGCGCAGCGTGACGTCGTCGCCGCCCTTGCCGTAGCAATCCGAGCCGCGACCGTTTTCGCCATTGCGCGCCAGGTGCTTCTTCGCGTAACGGTAGTCGATCAGCGTGTTGATGTTGCGGTCGGCGATCGCGTAGACGCTACCGCCCCGGCCGCCGTCGCCGCCGTCCGGCCCGCCGAACGGGACGAATTTCTCGCGGCGCATCGACGCGCTGCCATCGCCTCCGTCGCCGGCGATGACTTCGATTCGTGCTTCGTCAATGAACTTCATTCGTCACTCCGCCCAGTATTTCCGCTATTGTGCCGCGCGCCGGCGCGCTTGAACAATCTGCCGTTCGGCCGATCGTACGCCGGTTGCACGACGGTCGCCGGAACGCACATGCGCCCGGCGGCCAAATAAAAAAGGCCCCGCGAAGACTGCGGGGCCTTTCGGCTCGAAGCCCGTGGGTGCCTGAACTTAGGCAGCCGCCGGGACGACGATGACCAGATGCTTCTTGTCCGCGCCCTTCGTCGCGAACTTCACGTGACCGTCGACCAGCGCGAACAGGGTGTGATCCTTGCCCATGCCGACGTTCTCGCCTGCGTGCATGCGCGTGCCGCGCTGACGCACGATGATGCCGCCGGCATTGATTGCCTGGCCGCCGTACACCTTCACGCCGAGACGTTTCGACTCGGAGTCGCGGCCGTTCCGGGAAGAGCCGCCTGCCTTTTTGTGTGCCATCTGATTGCTCCTTAACCGAGGCGCTTACGCGTTGATCGCGTCGATGCGCAGCTCAGTGTAGTTCTGGCGGTGGCCGCCGTGCTTTTGGTAGTGCTTCCGGCGACGCATCTTGAAGATGGTGACCTTGGCGTGACGACCGTGCGACACAACGGTGGCCTTGACGGAAGCCCCACTGACCAGCGGCGTACCGAACTTAATCGATTCGCCTTCGCCCACTGCGAGAACCTGGTCGAGCGTGATTTCAGCGTCAATGTCAGCCGGTATCTGTTCTACTTTGAGTTTTTCGCCAACGGCAACCTTGTACTGCTTGCCGCCGGTTTTTATGACCGCGTACATTGAGAACCTCACTCTGGATCCAATTTTTCCGCACACCACGCGCGGAAAACACGTGATTATACATGGGGTTAGCACCCAAGTCAAAACCGATCGACGATTGCCGTACGCCGGCCTCGGCCGGACGGCCAAAATCGCGGCTGCGGCACGTCCGACAGACCGGGAGATCTCGGATTCGACTTATAATCCGCGGCATCACCCAATTCCATCATCATGTCGTCGTCCACCGCCTCCCCCACCCTCAGCGCCGCCCACCTGCTCGCTCCGATCACCAGCGACATGGAGCAGGTGAATCGCGTTATCCGGCAAAGCCTCGCGTCCGACGTGCTGCTGATCAACCAGATCGCCGAGTACATCATCGGTGCGGGCGGCAAGCGGCTGCGTCCGGCGTTGCTGCTGCTCGTCGCCGGCGCGCTCGGCGAGACGTCGCACCAGCGGCACGTGCTGGCCGCCGTCGTCGAGTTCATCCATACGGCCACGCTGCTGCATGACGACGTCGTCGACGAATCCGAGCTGCGCCGCGGCCGCCAGACCGCCAACGCGCTGTTCGGCAACGCGGCGAGCGTGCTGGTAGGCGATTACCTCTATTCGCGCTCGTTCGAAATGATGGTCGGCGTCGGCAAGATGCGCGTGATGGAGATCCTGTCCGAAGCGACGACGATCATTTCCGAAGGCGAGGTGCTGCAGCTCCTCAACATGCACGACGCGGACGTCGACGAAACGCGCTACATGCAGGTGATCCGCTACAAGACAGCCAAACTGTTCGAGGCGTCGGCGCGTCTCGGCGCGGTGCTCGCCGGCGCCGATGCGCCGACCGAAGCCGCCGCCGCCGAATACGGCCGCCGGATCGGCACCGCGTTCCAGATCATGGACGACTGGCTCGACTACGCTGGCACCGTCGAGGCGATGGGCAAGAATGCCGGCGACGACCTGCGCGAAGGCAAACCGACGCTGCCGCTCATCTACCTGATCGAACGCGGCACGCCGGAACAGTCGGCGCTTGCACGCGAGGCGATCGAACAGGGCGGCACCGATCGCTTCGACACGATTTTCGAAGCGATCACACGTTCGGGCGCGCTGGATCACACGCTCGAATGCGCACGCCAGGAAGCGCAGGCGGCAGCGGCAGCGATCGCCGCGTTCCCCGATTCGATCTATAAGGAGAGCCTGCTCGCGCTGTGCTCGTACTCGACGTCGCGGCAGTCGTAAACGCATTGCGTGCGTCGTCGCCACTGCTGCAACGACGCACGTTCGACACGGTGCGATTCCCCCGTCTCGAAAAATTTCTTCGCCAAGGTATTCCATTTTCGAAGAAACGTCGTTATAGTTATGTTCTTGCTCGACGACGCAGCGGTCTTGAAGAAGACTGCGAAATCGGAAGAGTCCAAATCGGGGTGTAGCTTAGCCTGGTAGAGCGCTACGTTCGGGACGTAGAGGCCGGAGGTTCGAATCCTCTCACCCCGACCAGATTTGTAAAAAACCGTGCACTGCGTGCACGGTTTTTTTTTGCCCGGCCGCTGCGGGCCCATCGTGTCGCGCACGACACATCGCGGTCGCCGGCCTCTGCTATATTCCCTCCATTCCTGTCCTTCACTGCCCTTTCCGACGCGTGGACCAAATTCCCTTATGGGCGCAAATCAGCGCCGTCTTCCTGCTTCTCCTCTGTTCCAGCTTCTTCTCCATTTCCGAGACCGCGATGATGGCGCTCAATCGCCATCGGCTGAAGCATCTCGCCGGCCAGGGCGCACTCGGCGCGAAGACCACCCAGGGGCTTCTCACGCGTACTGACCTGCTGCTCAGCGTGATCCTGATCGGCAACAACCTGTTCAACACGATCATCCCGGTCCTGACGACGTCGCTCGCGCTCCATACGTTCGGCCGCAACAATCTCGCGCTGTCGATCGCGACCGGCATCGTCGCGTTCCTGATCATCGTGTTCGCGGAAATCGCGCCGAAGATCGTCGGCGCGACCTTCCCCGAACGCATCGCCCTGCCCGCGAGCCTCGTGATCGCGCCGCTGATGCGCGTGTTCAAGCCGGTCGTCTGGTTCGTCAACGCGCTCGCGAACGGCGTGCTGTGGGTGCTGCGCATCAACACGAAGAAGGGCCGCGACCAGCGGATGTCCGCCGACGAACTGCGGGCCATCGTGCTCGAGTCGAGCAGCTTCATGCCGACCAAGCACCGCAGCATCCTGCTCAACCTGTTCGACCTCGAGAACATCACGGTCGACGACGTGATGGTGCCGCGCCGCCAGATCGAATCGCTCAACTTCTATGCGCCGCTCGACGACGTCCTGCACCAGCTCGAAACCTGCTATCACAACCGGCTCGTCGTCTACGAAGGCGACATCGACAAGGTGCTCGGCGTGCTGCACGTGCGCAAGACGCTGACCGCGCTGCACAACCAGGAGTTCGACCGCGAAACGCTGCGCTCGCTGCTCGCCGAGCCGTACTACGTGCCGTCGGGCACGCCGGTGGTTCAGCAGCTCCAGTATTTCCAGGAGACCCGGCAGCGTACCGCGCTCGTCGTCAACGAATACGGCGAGCTCGAAGGGCTCGTCACGCCCGAAGACATCATCGAGGAGCTGATCGGCGAATTCACGACGTCGATGCCGCGCAGCGAACGCGCGGGCGGCTGGGACGAGAACGGCGAATGCATCGTCACGGCCGGCATGCCGCTGCGCGAACTGAACCGCTGGCTGCACCTGAAGCTGCCGACCGACGGGCCGAAGACGCTGAACGGGTTGATTCTCGAAACCCTCGAGGAAATTCCGGAAGACGACGTGTGCCTGAAAATCGGCGACGTGATGCTCGAGGTGATGCGCAGCGACGACCAGGCCGTGCGCACCGTCAAGCTCTTCAAGCCGCGCGGCGCGCGCACCGCACGCACCGCCCTGCGTTAGCCGAACGGCCGACTGCCGGCGCCGCCCGCGACGCGCGACCATCTGCAGGTCACGTTCAACAGGCGGCCGACGCGCCGGCTCACATGCATTTCCCTCCTCCCGGGGCGCCGCTGCGCACGCAGCCGCAGCCCGCCCACTCCGATGCGTCGCCCGCCGCCGCACCATACGCGCTCGACGCGGCCCAACTCGACGACGCACCGGCCGTGCGGCTGCTGACCGACACGCTTCACGCGGCACGCGTGCGCGACGCATCCGACATCCACGTCGAACCGTTCGAAGCCGGCTGGCGCATCCGCCTGCGCATCGACGGCGTGCTGCACGAACATGCGCGGCCGCCGTTACACCTGCGCGACGCGCTCGTCACGCGGATCAAGGTCCTCGCGCGCATGGACATCGCCGAGCGGCGGCTGCCGCAGGACGGCAGGCTGCGCATCGCGATCGACGGCGGCACGCGCGGCGACTATCGCGTCAGTTCGCTGCCCACGCTGTTCGGCGAAAAGCTCGTGCTGCGTCGCCTCGAAACGCTGCCGCCCGATCTGACGCTCGCCCGCCTCGGCTTCGACGCGCAGCAGGCAGCAGCAATGGAAGCCGCGATACGTGCACCGCACGGCCTCGTGCTCGTCACGGGTCCGACCGGCAGCGGCAAGACGCTGTCGCTCTACTGCGCGCTGCAGATGCTCGATCGCGACGCACACAACGTCTGCACGGTCGAGGATCCCGCCGAGATCCAGCTCGACGGGATCAGCCAGGTCGGTGTCGCCGAAAAGGCAGGGCTCACGTTCGCGACGGCGCTGCGCGCGCTGCTGCGACAGGATCCGGACATCATCATGGTCGGCGAGATTCGCGATGCGGAGACGGCCGACGTCGCGATCAAGGCGGCGCAGACCGGCCATCTCGTGCTGTCGACGCTGCACACGAACGACGCGCCGGCCGCCGTCGCGAGGCTGCTCGACATCGGTGTCGCGCCGTACAACCTCGCGGCCGCGCTGCACCTCGTCACCGCGCAGCGCCTCGTCCGGCGCTTGTGCGTCGCGTGCCGCATGCACTCGGACGCACCGGCGCGCGTGCTGCGGGAAGCCGGCTGCGACCCGGCGGCCCTGGCAGCCGGATGGCGGCCGTTCGTCGCGCGCGGCTGTTCCGTGTGTCACGGTATCGGCTATCGCGGCCGCATCGGCCTGCATCAGACGATGCCGGTATCGCCCGCGCTGGCGGAACGCATCGTCACGCGGGCGAGCGTCGGCGAACTCGCACAATGCGCGGTGGCCGAAGGCGTGCGCAATCTGCGCGACGCTGCCTTCGCGCGCGTCCGGGACGGCACGACGAGCATCGCGGAAGCCGTCGCCGCGACACCGGCGGCCTGAGCATGCGCACACCGCCGCGCGAAACCCGCTTCGCGTGGCGCGGCCGCCGCCGTGACGGCACGCCGCGCCGCGGGGCCGTCATTGCCTTCGACGCCGCGGCTGCGCGCGCCGCGCTCGCGCGCGACGGCATCGCGGTGCTGTCGCTCGACGTCCGCGGGCCGGCCCGGCCGCCGACGGCCGGCGCACGCGACATCACGCGCTTCACGCGCCAGCTCGCGAGCCTGCTGCAGGCCGGGCTGCCGCTCGCGCCGTCGCTCGAGATGCTCGCGCGCACGCGCACGCGCACGCGCGACGGCGTGCCGCGCATCGCCGCGGGCCTCGCCCGCGAGATCGTCGGCGGGCAGCGCTTCGCCGATGCGCTCGCCCGCTATCCCGCGCAGTTCGGCACGCTGTATCGCCAGCTGATCGAGGTCGGCGAAGCGTCCGGCTCGCTCGGCATCGTGCTGACACGGGTCGCGGAACACCGCGAGCGTGCCGACGCGCAGTGGCGCAAGCTGCGTGCCGCGCTCGCGTATCCGGCAGCCGTCATCCTGTTCGCGCTCGCGATCTCGGCTGCGTTGATGGTGTGGGTCGTGCCGACGTTCCGGCAGATCTTCGACGGATTCGGCACCGCACTGCCGGCGCCGACCCGTGCACTGCTTGCGCTGTCCTCCGCGCTGTCGGCGTGGGGCGGTGTGCTCGTGGCCGGTGCCGTGGCAACGGGGCTTGCCGCTCATCACGCGCTTCGGCGCTCGGCGCCGCTGCGCCATGCGCTCGCGCGGCGCCTGCTGCACGCCCCGCTCGCAGGCAGCGCGCTCACGCGGTTCGCAGCCGCACGCTGGTGCCGCTCGCTTGCGACGCTGCTCGGTGCCGGCGTGCCGCTCGCAGACGCCTTCGCCACGCTCGAGCGCACGGCCGGCCATCCGGTGTTCGAGCAGGCCACCGCGCACATCGCGGCACGCGTGCTGCGCGGCGCGCGTCTCGCCGATGCGATGCAGTCGGCCGGCTGCTTTCCGGACGACGTCGTGCAGCCGATCGCCGTCGCCGAGGAGACCGGCGCGCTCGACACGATGCTCGCCGACCTCGCCGCGCTGTGCGAACGCCAGCTCGACGCGCGTCTCGATACGCTCGCGGCGCTCGGCGAACCGCTGATCGTGATCGTACTGGGCGCACTCGTCGGCGGCCTCGTGATCGCGATGTATCTGCCCATCCTTCAGCTCGGCAACGTGGTGTAGCATCGCAACCGATTCTGTCGCCTTTTAGTCCAAACCTTGAGCCTCATGACGCCCGCGCCCCTGTCCGCCGTTCCCGATTCGCCCGAGAGCACGCTGTTCGCGCTGGCGATGCTGCCGCCCGCGCTGCAGTATGCGTTCGCGGTCGTCATCGGCCTTTGCATCGGCAGCTTCCTGAACGTGGTCGTGCACCGGCTGCCCGTGATGATGCAGCGCGCATGGCAGGCCGAGATCGCCGAAGCGACCGGCAACGCCGGCACCGCCCCCGATGACGGTTATCCGCCGCGCTACGATCTGTGGCGCCCGCGCAGCGCATGCCCGCATTGCGGCCACGTGCTGCGCGCATGGGAAAACATCCCGCTCGTCAGCTACCTGATATTGCGCGGACGCTGCCGCCGCTGCGGCCACGCGATCGGCATCCGTTATCCGCTCGTCGAACTCGCGTGCGCACTGCTCGCCGCCGGCTCGCTCGCCGCGTTCGGCCCGACCGTAGCCGCGCTTGCCGCCTTCGCGCTGTGCGCCGCACTGCTGGCGATGAGCGCGATCGATATCCGCACCGGCTACCTGCCCGATTCGATGACACTGCCGCTCCTCTGGGCCGGGCTCGTGCTGAACCTCGACGGCACGTTCACGTCGCTGCGCTCGGCCGTGATCGGCGCAATGGCCGGCTACCTGTTCCTGTGGTCGATCTACTGGCTGTTCAAATGGTTGCGCGGCATCGAGGGTATCGGCTTCGGCGACCTGAAGCTGCTCGCCGCGCTCGGCGCGTGGATGGGCTGGGCCGCGCTGCCGCAGGTCGTGCTGTTCGCCGCGGTGACGGGCGCGACCGTCGGGCTCGTCGCGACCTGGCGCGGCCGCATGCGCTTCGAGGAGCCGATTCCGTTCGGCCCGTTCCTCGCGGCGGGCGGCGTCGCGACGCTGTTTTTCGGCACCCCTTTCTACGCGGCGCTCGGAGGCTGACATGTTCGCAGTAGGACTCACCGGCGGCATCGGCAGCGGCAAGACGACCGTCGCGGACCTGTTCGGCGCCCGCGGCGCATCGCTCGTCGATACCGACCTGATCGCCCACCGCATCACCGCGCCGGGCGGCCTCGCGATGCCTGCGATCGAACAGGCATTCGGCCGCGGCTTCGTTGCCGCGGACGGTTCGCTCGATCGCGCGAAGATGCGCGCACTGATTTTCAGCGACGACGACGCGCGCCGGCGCCTCGAAGCGATCACGCATCCGCTGATCCGCGCGGAAACCGATCGCGACGCACGCGAAGCGCAGGGCCCGTACGTGATGTTCGTCGTGCCGCTGCTCGTCGAGTCGGGCAACTGGAAGGCGCGCAGCAATCGCGTGCTCGTCGTCGACTGCCCGGTCGAGACGCAGATCGCGCGCGTGATGCAGCGCAACGGGTTCACGCGCGAGCAGGTCGAGGCGATCATCGCGAGACAGGCGACGCGCGAAGCCCGTCTCGCGGCGGCCGACGACGTGATCGTCAACGACGCGACGACGCCCGACGCGCTCGCCGCGCAGGTCGATGCGCTGCACCAACGCTATCTCGGATTCGCGGCCGCCGCGCACTGACCCTCGTGCGCGATCGTGATGGCGTACGAAATTGGTGCGTTGCTAGGGTAGAGAGTGAGCATTAGAATGTGCTGCATTGTTTCAATTCCTACCCTAGAGGCGAGCGCGCTTGATTCTTTACGAGTATCCGTTCAACGAGCGAATTCGCACGCTGCTGCGCCTCGAAGACCTGTTCGAGCGCTTCGCGTTCTTCTTGGCTCAGGAGGATCCGCGTGAACACCACGTCGCGCTGACGACGCTGTTCGAAATCGCCGAAGTAACCGGCCGCGCGGACCTGAAATCGGATCTGATGAAGGAGCTCGAACGTCAGCGCCAGACGCTCGCCCCCTTTCGCGGTAATCCGGGCATCGAGCAGAACGCGCTCGAAGCCGTGCTCGGCGAAATCGAGCAGACGCTCGCGAATCTCGCGCAGATGCAGGGCAAGACCGGGCAGCACCTCATCGACAACGAGTGGCTCGCCAGCATCCGCAGTCGCGCGGTGATTCCCGGCGGCACCTGCAAGTTCGACCTGCCGTCGTACTACGCGTGGCAGCAATGGCCCGCCGAGCAGCGGCGCCAAGACATCGCGAAGTGGATTATGCCGATGCTGCCGCTGCGCGACGCCGCGTCGATCGTGCTGCGCCTCGCGCGCGAATCGGGCCAGGCGTCGAAGGTCATGGCGATGCAGGGCAGCTACCAGCAGATGCTGTCCGGCCGCACGTACCAGTTGATGCAGGTGCGCGTGCCGCCGGAATTGCGCGTCATTCCCGAAGCGAGCGCGAACAAATACATGCTGTGGGTACGGTTCACCATGCAGGACGGCGATGTGCGGCCGCGCGCGGTGGACATCGACGTACCGTTCCACCTGACTCTGTGCAATCTGTAACGGCCGCGTGCCGGATCGACGCTTTCGTATGACTACCGTTGTGAAATGCCCGTCGTGCGGCGCCGAAGTGCGCTGGATCCCTGAAAATCAGTTCCGCCCGTTCTGTTCGGCTCGCTGCAAGCAGCTCGACCTCGGCGCCTGGGCTGCGGAAAAGTACCGGATCGGCGGTACGTCCGACGAAGGCCCTTCGTCGGAAGAAGACGGCACGGACGACCGCCGCGACAGCTGAGCGGCGCGCGGCACCGCCCGCCGGCGATATGGCCCGCCTTTCAGGCAGGCCGCCGCGGCATCATTGCGACGCAGCTTCCTTCTCGAGCAGTTCGAGCACCGGCAGCGCCGCCGGCAGCAGCGGCGCGACGTCGACCGGCAGTTGCTGCCACACGAACGCCTGCCCTTCCTTGCTGTGCGGCTCGCCGGTCCAGCCCGTCACCTTGCAGAAATAAAGCCGCACGTACGCGTGCGGATAATCGTGTTCGAGCGTGTGCCAGCGATGGCTCGCCGTGACGACGATGCCGAGTTCCTCGTGCAGTTCGCGCGCCAGCGCGTCCTCGACGCTCTCGCCGGCCTCCAGCTTGCCGCCCGGAAACTCCCAGTAGCCTTCATACGGCTTGCCCTGCAGCCGCTGCGCGAGCAGGTAGCGGCAGCGGCCGACCGGGCCATCCGGCTGCACCATCACCCCAACCGCGACTTCCGTCACCTTGCGGCCATCCGGCGCGCGCACGGCGCCCTGTGCGAAATCCGTGCTCATGCCTGCTCCTTGCGACCCGACCAGTCGCGCGCGAATTGCCACGCGACGCGCCCCGACCGCGAACCGCGCTCGAGCGCCCATACGAGCGCGTCGCCGCGCGCGGACTCGATCTCCGCATCCGCGCAGCCGAAATGACGCAGCCAGTGCGCGACGATGCCGAGGTAGTCGTCCTGCTTGAACGGATAGAAGCTGACCCACAGGCCGAAGCGCTCCGACAGCGAGATCTTCTCCTCGACGACTTCGCCGGGGTGAATCTCGCCATCCGGGAGATGCTTGTACGACTCGTTGTCGCTCATGTACTCGGGCAGCAGATGGCGGCGGTTCGACGTCGCGTAGATCAGCACGTTGTCCGACTGCGCGGCGATCGAGCCGTCGAGCGCGACCTTCAGCGCCTTGTAGCCCGATTCGCCTTCCTCGAACGACAGGTCGTCGCAAAACACGATGAACCGCTCGGGACGCTGCGAGATCAGGTCGACGATGTCGCCGAGATCGTGCAGGTCGTCCTTGTCTACTTCGATCAGGCGCAGCCCGTCCTTCGCATACGCGTTCAGGCACGCCTTGATCAGCGACGACTTGCCGGTGCCGCGCGCGCCGGTCAGCAGCACGTTGTTGGCCGGCTTCTGCTGCACGAACTGCCGCGTGTTCTGTTCGATCAGCCCTTTCTGGCGATCGATGTTGTACAGGTCGCCGAGCGTGATCGACGATACGGCCGGCACCGGCTGCAGGTAGCCGCGCCCCTGGCGCTTGCGCCAGCGGAACGCGTGCGCGGCGTTCCAGTCGATGGCCGCCGGCGTGGGCGGCAGCATCCCCTCGAGCCGGCCGAGCAGCGCTTCCGCGCGCGTCAGAAACTGTTCAAGCTTGTCCATGTCGTTCGAACACTCCCGATCAGGAGCGGTAATCCGCGTTGATGCTCACGTAATCGTGCGACAGGTCGCACGTCCACACGGTGGCCTGCGCGTCGCCGCGGCCGAGCAGCACGCGGATCGTGATTTCGCTCTGCTTCATCACGCGCTGGCCGTCCTCTTCCTGGTAGGCCGGATTGCGGCCGCCGGCCTTCGCGACGAGCACGTCGTCGAGATAGAGGTCGATCTTGCCGACGTCGAGATCCGCGACGCCCGCATAGCCGATCGCCGCGAGAATCCGGCCGAGGTTGGGGTCGGATGCGTAGAAGGCCGTCTTCACGAGCGGCGAATGGCCGATTGCGTACGCGATCTGGCGGCATTCGGCGACGCTCTTGCCGCCTTCGACCTGCACCGTCATGAATTTCGTCGCGCCTTCGCCGTCGCGCACGATCAGTTGCGACAGCACCTGCGCGACTTCCGTCACCGCATCGCGCAGCGCTGCATAGGCCGGCGAATCGGTCGACGTGATTGCAGGCAGCGTGCTCTTGCCCGACGCGATCAGGATGAACGAGTCGTTCGTCGACGTGTCGCCGTCGATCGTGATGCAGTTGAACGAGCGGTCGGCGACTTCCTTCACGAGCGTGTCGAGCACCGGCTGCGCGACGTTCGCGTCGAACGCGAGGAAGCCGAGCATCGTCGCCATGTTCGGCTTGATCATGCCGGCGCCCTTGCTGATGCCCGTCAGCGTAACCGTATGGCCATCGATCGCGACCTGGCGCGACGTTGCCTTCGGCAGCGTGTCGGTCGTCATGATCGCCTGCGCGGCGTCAAACCAGTTCGCGGCCTTGCGGTTCGCGAGCGCGGCCGGCAGGCCGGCCTTCAGGCGGTCGATCGGCAGCGGCTCGAGGATCACGCCGGTCGAGAACGGCAGCACCTGCGCCGGCTCGATGCCCGCGAGGCGCGCGAGTTCCGTGCAGGTCTCGCGGGTGTTCACGAGGCCCGGCTCGCCGGTGCCGGCATTCGCATTGCCCGTATTCACGACGAGCGCGCGAATGCCCGCGCCGCCCGCGCGCACCTTCGCCAGATGCTCGCGGCAGACGGTGACCGGCGCGGCGCAGAAACGGTTTTCGGTGAACACGCCCGCGACCGTCGCCCCTTCGTCGACGGAGATGACCAGCACGTCCTTGCGATTCGGCTTGCGGATGTTCGCTTCCGCCCAACCGAGCGTGACGCCGGCGACGGGATGCAGTTGGGCGGGATCGATCGACGGAAAATTGACAGCCATGGGGCACACCTGCCGGATGGAAAATGCCGGCACACGCCGGCATCGATTGGAAGAACCGGCGGCCGCACGCGCGGGCCGCCGCAACTCACATCACTCACTCGAAGCTGCGAACGAAGCGGCGCGCGTGACGCGCGCCGCCGTCGATCATGACAGCTTCCCGTGACAGTGCTTGTACTTCTTGCCGCTGCCGCACGGGCACGGATCGTTGCGGCCGACCTTCGGCTGCTCGCCGCCGGGGCCGCTGTGGGCCATTGCGCTGCCGACCATGTCGGCCGTCGCAGCAGCAGCCGCAACGGCTGCCCCGCCGGCCACCGGTGCGGCGGCTTCAGCGAACTCGGCGTGCTGGTACTCGACGTTCTCGAGATGGCCGCTGCGCTCCTCGATCTGCTCGGCCGCTTCCTCGAGCTGCTCCGGCGACTGGATCTGCACGTTCATCACGATCCGCGTGACTTCCTGCTTGATCGCGTCGAGCATCGCGGCGAACAGCTCGAACGCTTCGCGCTTGTATTCCTGCTTCGGGTTCTTCTGCGCATAACCGCGCAGGTGGATGCCCTGGCGCAGGTGATCGAGCGCCGCAAGGTGTTCGCGCCACAGGCGGTCGACCGTCTGCAGCATCACCGAACGCTCGAACGCGCTGAACGATTCGCGGCCGACCATCGCGACCTTTGCGTCGTACTGCTCGTCGGCGGCCGTCGTCACGGCGTCGAGAATCTCCTCGGCCGTGATCGACGTCGACTCGTTCACCATTTCCTGGATCGCGAGGTCGAGCTGCCAGTCGTTGCGCAGCGCTTCCTCGAGCTCGGGCACGTCCCACTGCTCCTCGATGCTGCCTTCCGGCACGAACTGGCGGACGACTTCGGTAATCACGCCGTGGCGCATCGCGGTGATCGTCTCGGTGATGTCGTGTGCTTCGAGCAGTTCGTTGCGCTGCTGGTAGATGACCTTGCGCTGGTCGTTCGACACGTCGTCGTATTCGAGCAGCTGCTTGCGGATGTCGAAGTTGCGCGCTTCGACCTTGCGCTGCGCGGATTCGATCGAACGCGTGACGATGCCGGCCTCGATCGCCTCGCCTTCCGGCATCTTCAGGCGATCCATGATCGAGCGCACGCGATCGCCCGCGAAGATGCGCAGCAGCGGATCGTCGAGCGACAGGTAAAAGCGCGACGAGCCCGGATCGCCCTGGCGGCCCGCACGGCCGCGCAGCTGGTTGTCGATCCGGCGCGATTCGTGGCGCTCGGTGCCGATGATGTGCAGGCCGCCCGCGGCCTTCACCTGCTCGTGCAGCGTTTCCCACTCGTCGTGCAGCTGCTGGATGCGGCGCGCCTTTTCGTCGGCCGGGATCGCTTCGTCGGCCTCGATGAACGCGGCCTGCTTCTCGGCGTTGCCGCCGAGCACGATGTCGGTGCCGCGACCGGCCATGTTGGTCGCGATCGTGACGCGCTTCGGACGCCCGGCTTCCGCGACGATCGCGGCTTCACGCTCGTGCTGCTTCGCGTTCAGCACTTCGTGCGGCAGCCCGGCCTGCTTCAGCAGGTGCGACAGCAGCTCGGAGTTCTCGATCGACGTCGTGCCGACCAGCACCGGCTGGCCGCGCTCGTAGCAGTCGCGAATGTCGCGGATCACCGCGTCGTAGCGCTCCTTGGCCGTCTTGTAGATCTGGTCCTGCTTGTCGATCCGCTTCGGCGGACGGTTGGTCGGGATCACGACCGTCTCGAGACCGTAGATCTCGTTGAATTCGTACGCTTCGGTATCCGCGGTACCCGTCATGCCCGCGAGCTTCGCGTACATCCGGAAGTAGTTCTGGAACGTGATCGATGCGAGCGTCTGGTTCTCGCTCTGGATCTTCACGTGTTCCTTCGCCTCGACGGCCTGGTGCAGGCCGTCGGACCAGCGGCGGCCGGCCATCAGGCGGCCCGTGAATTCGTCGACGATGACCACTTCGCCGTTCTGCACGACGTAGTGCTGGTCCTTGTAGAACAGCGTGTGGGCGCGCAGCGCCGCGTACACGTGGTGCATCAGCGTGATGTTCTGCGGCGCGTACAGGCTCTCGCCATCGCCGATCAGGCCCCATTCGGCGAGCAGCCGCTCGGCCTTCTCGTGGCCCGATTCCGTCAGGAACACCTGGCGCGACTTCTCGTCGAGCGTGTAGTCGCCCGGCTTCTCGACGCCCGTGCCGTCGGCCTTCTCCTCGCCGATCTGGCGCTCGAGCAGCGGCGGCAGCGCGTTCATCCGCACGTACAGTTCGGTGTGATCCTCGGCCTGGCCCGAGATGATCAGCGGCGTGCGCGCCTCGTCGATCAGGATCGAGTCCACTTCGTCGACGACCGCGAAATTCAGTGCCCGCTGCACGCGCGCGTCGGTCTCGTAGACCATGTTGTCGCGCAGGTAGTCGAAGCCGAACTCGTTGTTCGTGCCGTACGTGATGTCCGCCGCGTAGGCCTGCTGCTTCTGGTCGTGCTCCATGCCGGACAGGTTGATGCCGACCGACAGACCGAGGAAGTTGTAGAGGCGCGCCATCCATTCGGCGTCGCGCTGCGCGAGATAGTCGTTGACGGTCACGACGTGCACGCCGCGCCCGGCCAGCGCATTCAGGTACACGGGCAGCGTCGCGACGAGCGTCTTGCCTTCGCCGGTGCGCATTTCCGCGATCTTGCCGTAGTGGAGCACCATGCCGCCGATCAACTGCACGTCGAAGTGCCGCATCTTCAGCACGCGACGGCTTGCCTCGCGGCAGACCGCGAACGCTTCGGGCAGCAGTTTGTCGAGCGACTCGCCGGCCGCGACCCGCTGGCGGAATTCATCCGTCTTGCCGCGCAACTGGTCGTCCGTCAGCTTCTCGATCTGCGTTTCGAGCGCATTGATCGTCGTGACGGTCTTTTGGTATTGCTTGACGAGCCGCTGGTTGCGGCTGCCAAAAATTTTCTGGAGAAAACCGGTTGTCATCGGATCGGATCCTGCGTCGCAGCACCGGCGTCCGGCGCGTGTTGCGCGCCTCGACGCCCGAGCCTCGGCGGCTTAGCGAATTAGTGGACTCAAACGGTGAATTTTAGCACGCGGGGGCGCGTGCGCCCGCGTCTCGGCCGGACGGGCATTGCGCGCCGAGGCCGGGCGGACGGGGCGAAAGCCGCCCGTGCACGGGCCGGCGCGGGTACAATCGGCGTCAACGTCCGCGCGCGTGCGCGCCCGAAGAATGCCTCGATGAACCGATTTTCCAAGCGTTTCGGCCCGCTCGCCGCGCATCGCCCGCAACCCGTGTCCGAAGTGCTCGGCCGCACCGACGCGTTCACCGCGCTGCGCGCCGGCGTCGAGCAGATCGCGTCGCTGCAGCGCGATCTGTCCGCGCTCCTGCCCGACTATCTTGCGAATCATGTCGAACCGGGCTTCGTCAAGGACGGCACCCTGACCCTCTTTGCCGCGCACAATGCGCTGGCCGCGCGGCTGCGGCAGGTCGAGCCGCGGCTGCTCGGCGATCTCCAGAAGCGCGGCTGGCCCGTCGCGACGCTGCGCGTGCGCGTGCGTCCGAAGGACGCGCCCGAGCCGCCGCACGTGAAGCAGGCGCGGATGACCTCGGTCGGTGCCGCCGCATTGCGCGACCTCGCCGACCACCTCGAACCGTCGCCGCTGCAGGCCGCGCTCGCGAGGATGGCGGCCCGGCACGGCGCGAAATCGCCGCGCTGAGCGCGCCGCCGGCGGCGGCCTGCCAATAAAAAAAACGGCCCGCAGGCCGTTTTTTTATCGCTGGTGCCGAACGCCGGTCAGGCGAACGCAGTCTGCGCGTCGAACGCGAAGCCGCTCGGCGCGGCCTGCGGATCGTCGAACGTGACGATCTCGTATGCGTCTTCGTGCGCGAGCAGTTCGCGCAGCAGCGCGTTGTTCAGCCCGTGCCCCGACTTGTACGCGGTGTACGACGCCAGCAGCGGATGGCCGACCACGTACAGGTCGCCGATCGCGTCGAGCATCTTGTGCTTCACGAACTCGTCGTCGTAGCGCAGCCCGTCGTTGTTCAGGATCCGGTACTCGTCGAGCACGATCGCATTGTCCATGCTGCCGCCGCGCGCCAGGCCGAGCTCGCGCATCATTTCGACTTCATGGGCGAACCCGAACGTGCGCGCACGCGCGATCTCGCGCACGTACGACGTGTTCGCGAAATCGACCTCGAGTTCCTGGCCGGTCTTGTCGACGGCCGGGTGACGGAAGTCGATCGTGAATTTCAGCTTGAAGCCGAAAAACGGATCGAGACGCGCGAACTTGTCGCCATCGCGGATTTCAACCGGCTTCGTCACCTTGATGAACCGCTTCGGCGCGTTCTGCTCCTCGATGCCGGCGGACTGGATCAGGAACACGAAGGACGCGGCGCTGCCGTCCATGATCGGGATTTCCTCGGCCGTCACGTCGACATACAGGTTGTCGATGCCGAGCCCCGCGCACGCCGACATCAGGTGCTCGACGGTCGACACGCGCGCGCCATCCTTCTGCAGCACCGACGCGAGCCGCGTGTCGCCGATCGACATGGCCGATGCGGGAATATCGACGGGCGTGGGCAGGTCGACGCGCGAGAAGACGATGCCCGTGCCGGGCGCCGCCGGACGGAGCGTCAGTTCGACCTTGCGGCCCGAGTGCAGACCGATACCCACGGTCTTCACGATCGATTTGATGGTGCGCTGCTTCAGCATGGTGTTCTTCGTCTTGATTGAAGATATCAATCAGGAGTTATATTCGATAGATGGGATTATAGCGTAATTCCCTATTCAACGCTGTTTGAAACTGCGTATCAATCTGTTTCGGCAGTTTACCCGCGCCGATACGGGACGGGCCGATGCCCGGAACGGAGGCGTTTCCGGTCATCAGCCCGTGTTACAACCGTCCTGAGGCTGGTGAGCAGCGTTGCCGGCAGGCAACGGCGCACCGCACGATCAGGACGTCAACGTCGCGAGAACACTCGCCGCATCGCTCACTTCGAATTTGCCCGGCGCCTCGACGGCCAGCGTCTTGACCACACCGCCGTCAATCACCATCGCATAGCGCAGGGAACGAATTCCCATGCCACGCGCGGACAAATCCTGCGTCAGCCCCAGCGCATGAGTGAAAGCCGCGCTGCCGTCCGCCATCATGCGCACCTTGCCCGCGGTGTGCAGATCACGTCCCCATGCGCCCATCACGAATGCGTCGTTGACGGACACGCACCAGATCTCGTCGATACCCGCCGAGCGCAGTTGCTCGGCGTGTTCGACGTAGCCCGGTACATGCTGCGCCGAGCAGGTCGGCGTGAAAGCGCCCGGCAATCCGAAGATCACCACCCGCTTTCCCGCAACCTGGTCGCGCACGCTGAAGGCATTCGGCCCCAGCGTGCACCCTTCGCGCGCGTCGTCGATGAACTCGAACAACTGCACGTCGGGCAGCGCGTCGCCCACTTGAATCATGGCTGGTCCCTCATAGCGATACGGTTTTTCGGCGTGTTGCGGACAGCACGGCCCATCCCGCCCCGCCGAAGCGAAGAGGGCACGTTTCCCGGCCCGGCGTCGCATCCGACGCGGCCTGTCGTGGTCCGCAGCATCCGTCACGCCGGCGATACCGCGGCGAATCCGCCGCGGCTTCGCCTGTGTTTGCGTCAGTCAGCCTGCTTGCGCAGGAAAGCCGGGATGTCGTAGGTGTCGACACCCTTCTCCTGCAGCGCCTGCACGTGCGATGCCGCGGTTTCGCGCGAGTTGCGCCACACCGCCGGCGTATCGAGCGCGCCGTAGTCGGCCGTGCTGACGTGATGCGGTTGCGCATAGCCATGCGACACCGCGCTGACCGGCTGGTTGTCCGTACCCGTGCGCAGCAGCGTCATCGGAGCCGACTGCTGCTTCTTCGCCGCACGGCCCAGACCCGTTGCCACGACCGTCACGCGCAACGCATCGCCCATTGCGTCGTCGTACACCGCACCGAAGATCACCGTGGCATCTTCCGCCGCGTAGCTCTTGATCGTGTTCATCACTTCGCGCGTTTCCGACAGGCGCAGCGAACGGCTCGACGTGATGTTGACCAGCACACCGCGCGCGCCCGACAGATCGACGCCTTCGAGCAGCGGGCTCGCCACGGCCTGTTCCGCCGCGAGGCGTGCGCGATCGACGCCGGCGACCGTCGCCGTGCCCATCATCGCCTTGCCCTGCTCGCCCATCACCGTCTTCACGTCTTCGAAGTCGACGTTCACGAGGCCGTCGACGTTGATGATTTCGGCGATGCCTGCGACCGCGTTGTTCAACACGTCGTCCGCGCACTGGAAGCACTTGTCCATCTCGGCGTCGTCGCCCATCACGTCGAACAGCTTGTCGTTCAGCACGACGATCAGCGAGTCGACGTGATCCTCCAGTTGCTGCGAACCTGCTTCGGCGACGCGCATCCGCTTGCCGCCTTCGAACTCGAACGGCTTGCTGACGACACCGACCGTCAGGATGCCCATCTCTTTCGCGATCTGCGCGACCACCGGTGCCGCGCCCGTGCCCGTACCGCCGCCCATGCCGGCCGTAATGAACACCATGTGCGCGCCGCGCAGTGCGTCGGCGATGCGCTCGCGCGCTTCTTCCGCTGCCGCACGGCCCATTTCCGGCTTCGCACCGGCGCCGAGGCCCGTGTTGCCAAGCTGGATCACCGACGATGCACGCGAACGCGACAGCGCCTGGGCGTCCGTGTTCATCACGATGAAGTCGACGCCCTGCACGCCGCGGTTGATCATGTGCTGGACGGCATTGCCGCCAGCGCCGCCAACGCCGACCACCTTGATGATGGTGCCGTTGGTCTCGGTTTCCAGCATTTCGAATTCCATGTTGCCTCCGTCAAGAGAATGACTGCTAATCGGCCGTTATTCGGCAGGAGATCGGGCAACCCCCTGTCGCGCGCCAGCCGCCGGCACCAGCGCGAATTTCGATTCGGTTCGTCAGAAATTGCTCAGGAACCATTCCTTCATCCGCGAGAACACCTGCCCCGCGTTGCCGGACTGCACGGCGACCTTGCGGCCGCGCATGCGCTGAGCACTGCCTTCGACGAGCAGCCCCATCGCCGTCGAGTAGCGCGGATTGCGCACGACGTCGGAGAGGCCGCCTGCATACTCCGGCGCGCCGATGCGCACCGGTTTCAGGAAAATGTCTTCGCCGAGCTCGACCATGCCCGGCATCATCGCGGCACCGCCGGTAATGACCACGCCGGAGCTCAGCAGTTCTTCGTAACCCGACTCGCGCACGACCTGCTGCACGAGCGAGAACAGTTCCTCGACGCGCGGCTCGATCACGGCCGCGAGCGCCTGGCGCGACAGCGTGCGCGGGCCGCGTTCGCCGAGGCCCGGCACTTCGACCATCTCGTCCGGATCGGCGAGCGCCTGCTTCGCGATCCCGTAGCCGACCTTGATGTCTTCCGCATCCGGCGTCGGCGTGCGCAGCGCCATCGCGATGTCGCTCGTGATCTGGTCACCGGCGATCGGAATCACCGCGGTGTGGCGGATCGCGCCTTCGGCGAAGATCGCGATGTCCGTCGTGCCGCCGCCGACGTCGACCAGCACCACGCCGAGATCCTTCTCGTCTTCCGTCAGCACGGCCAGCGACGACGCGAGCGGCTGCAGGATCAGGTCGTTCACTTCCAGCCCGCAGCGGCGCACGCACTTGACGATGTTCTGCGCGGCGCTCACCGCGCCCGTCACGATGTGCACCTTCACCTCGAGGCGGATGCCGCTCATCCCGATCGGCTCGCGCACGTCTTCCTGGCCGTCGATGATGAATTCCTGCGTGAGGATGTGCAGCACCTGCTGGTCGGTCGGGATGTTGATCGCCTTCGCGGTCTCGATCACACGCGCGACGTCAGTCTGCGTGACTTCCTTGTCCTTGATCGCGACCATCCCGCTCGAGTTGAAGCTGCGGATGTGGCTGCCCGCGATCCCCGTGAACACGTTGGTGATCTTGCAGTCGGCCATCAGCTCGGCTTCCTCGAGCGCGCGCTGGATCGACTGCACGGTGGCCTCGATGTTGACCACCACACCTTTCTTCAGACCCTTCGACTCGCTCTGGCCGAGGCCGATCACCTCGTAGTGACCCTCGCCTTTCAGCTCGGCGACGATGGCCACCACCTTCGACGTGCCGATGTCGAGGGAAACCAGCAGATCCTTGTAGTCTTTGCTCATAAAGTGCTCTTGCGTGTGATCTCTCGTTACTTCTTGCGCTTGTCGGTATCGGTCAGGAACCGCATGCCTGCCGCGCGAATCGCGAATCCGTTCGGATAGCGCAGGTCCGCGTACTCGATGTCGTTGCCCCAACGCTCCGTGACGGCCGGCCAGGCCGCGACAAGGCGCTGGCTCCGGTCATGCAGCGTGTCGCTGTTGCGTTCCTTGCCCAGCTCGACCTGCATGCCGTTCGACAGCTTCACCGTCCACGCGTACCGCGCCGACAGCGTCACTTCTTCCGGCGCCGCCTTCAGCGGCGCAAACCATTTCCCGAAGTCGCGATACCGCGTGACGACTTCCTTCGCACTGCCCTCCGGGCCGTCGAACGCCGGCAGTTCCTTGTCCAGTTCGCCCTGGTTCGCGGTGAACAGCTCGCCGTCGACGCTCACGAGCTGGTCGCTGCCCCAGGTCCCGAGCGGTTTGTACTCCTCGAGCGTGACAGCCAGCGCATTCGGCCACACCCGGCGCACGCTCGCGTGCCGCACCCACGGCATCTGCTCGAACGCGGCGCGCGCCGTATCGAGATCGACCGTGAAGAAATTGCCCTTCAGCCGGCCGACCACGCCCGCGCGCACCGTCGGCGAGTTGATGTGCTCGGTGTCGCCGTCGATCCGGATTTCCCGCAGCGCGAACGTCGGGCGCTGGATCAGCCAGTAGCAGCCGGCCGCCGCCAACACGAGCAGCAGCAGCGCGTACAGCGCGCTGGCGGCAAGGTTGAGTTGGCGAACGTTGTTCCACATACGTCGTTTCGTTCCTGCGTCAGTCGTTGAGCGTGAGCGACAGCACCTTCACGACCAGCTCCGAATAGCTGATGCCGACCGCGCGCGCGGCCTTCGGCGGCAGCGAATGGTCGGTCATCCCGGGGGCCGTGTTCACTTCCAGGAAATACGCATTGCCGGCCGCGTCGAGCATGAAATCCGCGCGGCCCCAGTCGGTGCAGCCGAGCACGTCGAACGCGCGGCGCGCGATGCGCTTCAGCTCCGCTTCCTGTTCGGCCGGCAGGCCGCACGGGATCAGGTACTGCGTATCGTCGGCAACGTATTTCGCGTGGTAGTCGTAGAACTCGCCCGCCGGCACGATCTTGATCAGCGGCAGGTCGAGATCGCCGGCGATGCACGCGGTGTATTCGCCGCCGCCCTCGATGCTCTTCTCGACGATCACGATCTTGTCGTGCGTCGCGGCTTCCTGCAGCGCGGCCGGCAGCGCGTCGGCCGTCTTCACCTTCAGCACCGCGACGCTCGAGCCTTCGCTCGCCGGCTTCACGAACAGCGGCAGGCCGAGCTTCGCGACGATTTCCGGCGCGCGCGCCGCGAGATCGTCGCCGCGCATCACCGTCTCGAACGGCGGCGTCGGCACGCCCGTCTGCTGCCACACGAGCTTCGTGCGGAACTTGTCGAGACCGAGCGCCGACCCGAGCACGCCGCTGCCCGTGTAGCGGATCCCGTAGAAATCGAGCGCGCCCTGGATCTGACCGTTCTCGCCGTAGCCGCCGTGCAGCGCGTTGAACGCGCGCACGAAGCCTTCGTCTTTCAGCGCCGACAGCGGCCGCTCGGCCGGGTCGAACGGATGCGCATCGACGCCCGCGTCACGCAGGCCCTGCAGCACGAGGCGGCCCGAGGTGAGCGACACCTCGCGCTCGGCGGATTCGCCGCCGAACAACACCGCCACCTTGCCGAAACGTTTCGGATCGATCCCGCTCATGTCATGCCTTCTGTTGTGTGTTCTGCACGAGCTTCGCCGGCACGCCGCCGATCGAACCCGCACCCATCGTGATCACCACGTCGCCGTTCCGCGCGACCTTCGCCAATGCATCCGGCACGTCGTCGACCGTCGCGACGAACACCGGGTCAACCTTCCCCACCGCGCGCAGCTCGCGCGACAGCGCGTCGCCGTTGGCCGTTGAAATCATGGCCTCGCCGGCCGCGTAGACTTCCGTCAGCACCAGCGCATCGACCGTCGACAGCACGTTGACGAAATCGTCGAAGCAGTCGCGCGTGCGCGTATAGCGGTGCGGCTGGAACGCCAGCACGAGGCGGCGGCCCGGAAACGCGCCGCGCGCGGCCGCGATCGTCGCGGCCATCTCGACCGGATGATGGCCGTAATCGTCGATCAGCGTGTACTGGCCGCCGTCCGCGGTCGGCACCTCGCCGTAACGCTGGAAGCGCCGGCCAACGCCGTTGAATTCCGCCAGCGCCTGCTGGATCGCGTCGTCCGCCACGCCGAGGTCGGTCGCGATCGCGATCGCCGCGAGCGCGTTCTGCACGTTGTGCAGGCCCGGCATGTTCAGCACGACCGCGAGCGGTGCGCGCCCTTCGCGGATCACCGTGAAATACATCCGGCCGTCGCGCGCATCGATGTCTTCCGCGCGCACCTGCGCGTCCGGCGACAGGCCGTAGCGCACGACCGGCTTCGAGATGAACGGGATGATCTGCCGCACGTTCGGATCGTCGACGCACACGACCGCGCTGCCGTAGAACGGCAGGCGCTGCGTGAATTCGATGAACGCCTGCTTGAGCCGCGCGAAATCGTGGCCGTAGGTGTCCATGTGGTCGGCGTCGATGTTCGTGATGACTTCGATCACCGGATACAGGTTCAGGAACGACGCGTCCGACTCGTCGGCCTCGGCGACGATGAAGTCGCCCGTGCCGAGCCGCGCGTTCGCGCCGGCGCTGATCAGCCGTCCGCCGATCACGAAGGTCGGATCGAGGCCGCCTGCCGCGAGCACGCTCGCGACGAGGCTCGTCGTCGTGGTCTTGCCGTGCGTGCCGGCGATCGCGATCCCCTGCTTCAGGCGCATCAGTTCGGCGAGCATCACCGCGCGCTGCACGATCGGCACGCGCTGGTGGCGTGCGGCCAGCACTTCCGGGTTGTCCGAACGCACGGCCGTCGACACGACGACCGCGTTCGCGCCCTCGATGTTCGCCGCGTCGTGGCCGATCGCGATCCGCGCGCCGAGCGCCTGGAGACGATCGGTCACCGCGTTGCGCGACAGGTCCGAGCCGCTGACCTCGTAGCCGAGGTTGACGAGCACTTCGGCGATGCCGCTCATGCCCGCGCCGCCGATCCCGACGAAATGAATGTGTTTGACGATATGTTTCATTGCAATATTTCCAGGTTCGCGCCGGCCACCTTCGCGCAAACGCGCGCGACTTCATCGGTGGCCTCGGGCTTCGCCAATGAGCGCGAACGCTCCGCCATGTCCGCGAGCGACGCCCGCGTCTGGCCGCGCAGCCAGTCGGCGAGCAAATCCGCCGACAGGTCGCGTTGTTGCACCAGCACCGCCCCGCCCGCATCGGCGAGGAACGCGGCGTTGGTCGTCTGGTGATCGTCGACCGCGTAAGGGAACGGCACGAACAGCGCCGCCACGCCCACCGCCGCGATCTCCGACACCGTCATCGCGCCCGAGCGGCAGATCACGAGATCCGCCGCCGCATACGCGGCCGCCATGTCGTCGATGAACGGCACGAGCCGCACGTCATCGCCGGCCGTGAAACCGGCCGCTTCGTAATTCGCCTTCAGCGCGTCGATATGCTTCGCGCCGGCCTGATGCACGATGCGCGGGTGTTCGCCCGGCGCCAGCAGCGCGAGCGCACGCGGCACGACTTCGTTCAGCGCAGCCGCGCCGAGGCTGCCGCCGACGACCAGCACGTTCAGCGGGCCGCTGCGCGAGGCATAGCGTGCTTTGGGCGCTTCCGTGCGCGCAAGTTCCGTGCGAATCGGGTTGCCGGTCCATTCCGCATGCGGCAGTGCGCCGGGGAACGCGACGAGCACGCGTTTCGCGAATTTCGCGAGCACCTTGTTCGTCAGGCCCGCGATCGAATTCTGTTCGTGCAGCACGAGCGGACGCCCCGACAGCGCGGTCATCACGCCCGCCGGGAACGTGATGTAGCCGCCCATCCCGAGCACGACGTCCGGCCGCACGCGGCGCAGCGCGCCAAGGCTCTGCCAGCATGCGCGCAGCAGGTTGAACGGCAGCGTCAGCTTGGTCTTCAGGCCCTTGCCGCGCAACCCGCCGAACCGCACGTACTCCATCGGAATGCCGTGCTTCGGCACGAGCGTCGCTTCCATCCCGGCCGGATTGCCGAGCCACACGACGCGCCAGCCCGCCGCTTCCATCCGGTGCGCGACCGCGAGCCCCGGGAACACGTGGCCCCCGGTGCCGCCTGCCATCACCATCAGCGTGCGTCGCGAAGAGGTCATACCTTCCCTCCGCGCATCAACACCCGGTTTTCGTAGTCGACCCGCAGCAGCACCGCGAGCGCGACGCAGTTCAGCAGAATGCCGGACCCGCCGTAGCTCACCAGCGGCAGCGTCAGGCCCTTGGTCGGCAGCAGCCCGAGGTTCACGCCCATGTTGATGAACGTCTGCGCGCCGAACCAGATGCCGATGCCCTTCGCCGTCAGCCCGGCGAACGTGCGGTCGAGTGCGAGCGCCTGGCGGCCGATCTCGAACGCGCGGCGCACGATCCAGTAGAACAGCAGGATCACGACCATCACGCCGATGAAACCGAGCTCCTCGCCGATCACCGCGAGGATGAAGTCGGTATGCGCTTCGGGCAGGTAGTTCAGCTTCTCGACGCTGCCGCCGAGGCCGACGCCGAACCACTCGCCGCGACCGAACGCGATCAGCGAGTGCGTGAGCTGGTAGGCCTTGCCCTGCGCGTAGCGCTCGTCCCACGGATCGAGATACGCGAAGATCCGCTCGCGACGCCACGGCGACAGCCAAACGAGCATCGTGAAGGTGCCGACTGCCGTCGCGACGAGGCCGCCGAACAGCTTGCCGTTCACGCCGCCGAGGAACAGCACGCCCATCGCGATCGCGGCGATCACCATGAACGCGCCCATGTCCGGCTCGAGCAGCAGCAGCGCGCCGACGAGGCCGACCGCGCAGGCCATCGGCAGGAAGCCCTTCGCGAAGCTCTGCATGTATTCCTGCTTGCGCACCGTGTAGTTCGCCGCATAGATCGTCACCGCGAGCTTCATGACTTCCGACGGCTGCATGTTCGTGATGCCGAGCGGAATCCAGCGGCGCGCGCCGTTCACGCCCTTGCCGACGTGCGGGATCAGCACGATCACGAGGCTGACGAGCGCGATCAGGAAGAGATGCGGCGCGTACTTGTCCCACGTCGACACGGGCACGCGGAACGCGATCACCGCCGCGATGAACGCGACGACGAGCGATACGCAGTGGCGCATCAGGAACGCGTAATCGTGATACGACGCGTATTTCGGCGAATCGGGCATCGCGATCGACGCCGAGTACACCATCACGACGCCGAGCCCGAGCAGCGCGATCGCCACCCACAGCAGCGAGTAGTCGAAGTCGAGCATCCGCGAGCGGCTCGGGCGCACGCCGTTGACGACGCTCGCGAGGCCGCCCGTCGCGGCGCGCGTGGCCGACGCGACGCGACCGCCCGCGGCGTTGCCGCCGGCATCGCGCCGGTCGTTGAAACGGGAGACGAGGCGATCGGACCAGCTCATGGCGTCGCTCCTTTGTCGATGGCGATTTCGTCGACCGCCGCACGGAACACGTCCGCGCGATGGGCGTAGTTCCTGAACATGTCGAGGCTCGCGCACGCGGGCGACAGCAGCACCGCATCGCCCGGCTCCGCCAGGTCGGCCGCTGCATGCACCGCACCTTCGAGCGTCGCGTGATCGGCGAGCGGCACGCCCGTTTCGGCGAGCGTGTCGCGAATCGCCGGCGCATCGCGGCCGATCAGCATCACCGCGCGGCACCAGCGCGCGACCGGCGCGACCAGCGGCGCGAAATCCTGCCCCTTGCCGTCGCCGCCGGCGATCAGCACGATCTTCTGCGCGAGCCCGTCGAGCGCGGCAACCGTCGCACCGACGTTCGTGCCCTTGCTGTCGTCGACGTAGTCCACGTCGTCGATCGTCGCGATCACTTCGACGCGATGCGCTTCGCCGCGGTATTCGCGCAGCGCGTGCAGCAGCGGCGCAGCCGGCAGATCGATCGCACGCGCGAGCGCGAACGCGGCCAGCGCATTCGCCGCGTTGTGCAGCCCGCGAATCCGCAGCGCGTCGGCCGGCATCAGGCGCTTCTGCGCGATGTCGGGCGTATGCGCGGCGTCGCGCTTGCGCCGGCGGGTCGGCGCCGCTTCCTCCGGCGCGTCGCGATCGACGGCTTCCACCAGCCATGCGATGCCGTTGTCGCGCGACAGCCCGTAGTCGCCGTCCTGGGTCGGCTCGTTCAGGCCGAACGTGACCGTGCGCGGCGCGTCGGCCACGCCCGCTGCCGGCGCGAACTTCATCACGGCCGCGTCGTCGCGGTTCAGCACGCGCGTCGTCGTCGCGCCGAAGATCCGGCCCTTTGCGTGCGCGTACGCGTCGAAGCTGCCGTGCCAGTCGAGGTGGTCCTGCGTGATGTTGAGGATCGCGGCCGCATCGGGCGCGAACGTGCGTGCGGTCTCGAGCTGGAAGCTCGACAGTTCGAGCACCCACACGTCGGGCAGCGCCGTTTCGTCGATCGCGCCCGCGAGCCGGTCGAGCATCGCCGGGCTGATGTTGCCTGCGACGGCGACCTTCTTGCCCGCGCGCTGGCACAGCAGGCCCGTGAGGCTCGTCGTCGTCGTCTTGCCGTTGGTGCCCGTGATCGCGAGCACCTTCGGCTGGTAGCCGCTCGTGCCGAGCGCGCGCAGCGCCTGCGCGAAGAACTCCAGCTCGCCCCACACCGCGATCCCGCGCTCGTTCGCGGCCGCGACCAGCGCCGCGAGCGCCGGCTCGAGCGGCGACAGGCCGGGGCTCAGCCCGACGATCTCGACGCCGCCGTCGAGCAACGCGGGCGCGAACGGCCCGCCGACGAACTCCGCATCGATGCCTTCGGCCTGCAGCGCGGCAAGGTTGGGCGGTGCCTCGCGGGTATCGGCAATCCGCAGCCGGCACCCGTGCCTCGCGCACCATCGCGCGATCGCGAGACCCGATTCCCCGAGCCCCAGTACGAGCACCATCGGCCGTTGCCGATCTCCAAACATCTCGCCAGACATCCTTGTTACCTTTCCTTTACCGCAGCTTGAGGGTGGTCAGACCGAACAGGCACAGCATCAACGTGATGATCCAGAAACGCACCACCACCTGCGTTTCCTTCCAGCCGGACAATTCGAAATGGTGATGCAGCGGCGCCATCTTCAGCAGGCGCCGCCCTTCGCCGTAGCGCTTTTTCGTGTACTTGAACCACGAAACCTGCAGCATCACCGACAGCGTTTCCGCGACGAAGATGCCGCCCATGATGAACAGCACGATTTCCTGGCGCACGATCACCGCGACCGTGCCGAGCGCGCCGCCGAGCGCCAGCGCGCCCACGTCGCCCATGAACACCTGCGCGGGGTGCGTGTTGTACCAGAGGAACGCGAGCCCTGCCCCGCCCATCGCGGAACAGAAGATCAGCAGTTCGCCCGCGCCCGGGATGTGCGGGAACAGCAGGTATTTTGAATACACCGCGCTGCCCATCACGTACGCGAACACACCGAGCGACGCGCCGACCAGCACGACCGGCATGATCACGAGGCCGTCGAGGCCGTCGGTCAGGTTCACCGCGTTGCTCGCGCCGACGATCACGAAGTAGGTCAGCACGATGAAGCCCCACACGCCGAGCGGGTAGCTGATCGACTTCAGGAACGGCAGCATCAGGTCGGCGCGGGCCGGCAGCCCCATCGACAGCCCGCTGCGCACCCACGCCATGAACAGGTCGAACACGCGCACGTTGTTCGCCTCGGACACGCTGAAGGCGAGGTAGACGGCCGCGAACAGGCCGATCACCGACTGCCAGAAATACTTCTCGCGCGACGACATCCCGCGCGGATCCTTGTGGACGACCTTGCGGTAATCGTCGACCCAGCCGATCACGCCGAAACCGAACGTGACGAGCATCACGATCCAGATGAAACGGTTCGTCAGGTCGCCCCACAGCAGCGTCGCGACCGCGATGCCGATCAGGATCAGCACGCCGCCCATCGTCGGCGTACCGGACTTGACGAGGTGCGTCTGCGGGCCGTCCTTGCGCACGGCCTGCCCGACCTTCATTTGCGTCAGCTTGCGGATCACCCACGGTCCGCACACGAGCCCGATCCCCAGCGCGGTGATGGTGGCCATCACCGCCCGGAACGTGAGGTACGTGAACAAGCGCAAAAAGCTTGCGTCTCCTTGCAGCCATTGCGCCAGCGCCAGCAGCATGCTTCCTTCCTTCTACTCAGTGGGCAGCGGGCGTCGCGCCCGCTGCGGGTTGGTTCGTCAGCGCGTCGACCACGCGCTCCATCTTCATGTACCGCGAGCCCTTCACGAGCACCGTCGCCTGCGCGCCGTAGCCCGCCGCGAGCAGCGCCGACACGAGCGCGCCGACGTCGTCGAAATGGCGGGCCGTGTCGCCGTATGCCGTACAGGCATCGCGCGATGCATCGCCGAGCGCGAACAGCGCGTCGATTCCGCGCTCGCGCGCATAGGCACCGATCTCGCGATGGAATGCCGGCCCTTCGTCGCCGACTTCGCCCATGTCGCCGATCACCAGCACGCGCGGCGCCGGATGCGCGGCGAGCACGTCGATCGCGGCACGCATCGAATCGGGGTTCGCGTTGTACGTATCGTCGACGACCGTCGCGCCCGCGAGGCTGCCGGCGATCGCCTGCTTCACCTGCAGCCGGCCCTTGACCGGCTCGAACGATTCGAGGCCCTGCCTGATCGCCGACAGCGCGACGCCGGCGCCCAGCGCCGCGGCCGTCGCGGCCAGCGCGTTGCGCGCGTTGTGCTCGCCGAGCGCACGCAGCCGCACCGTGACGGCGCCGGCCGGCGTGTCGATCGCGAGTTCGCCGCCTTGCAGACGGCCCGTGACCTGCGCTTCGGTCTGCCGGTCGGCATCGTTCAGCGCGAAATCGAGGATCCGGTTGCCCGTCGCCGCGACGCGCCAGATGCCCGCGTACGCATCGTCGGCCGGGAACACCGCGACGCCGTCCGGCGGCAGCGCGTGAATCACGGCCGCGTGTTCGAGCGCGACGGCTTCGACCGTCGCCATGAATTCCTGGTGCTCGCGCTGCGCGTTGTTGACGAGCGCGACCGTCGGCGCCGTGAGGCGCGCGAGGATTTCGGTCTCGCCCGGGTGGTTCATCCCGAGCTCGATCACCGCGAGGCGATGCGCGGCCGACAGGCGCAGCAGCGTCAGCGGCAGGCCGACGTCGTTGTTCAGGTTGCCGGCGGTTGCGAGCCGCGCGTCGGCGCCAACCGCCGCCGCGAAGATCGACGCGATCATTTCCTTGACGGTCGTCTTGCCGTTGCTGCCCGTCACCGCGACGAGCGGCAGCGGGAATCGTTTGCGCCAGCCGTGCGCGAGCGCGCCGAGCGCGGCACGCGTTTCGCCGCCTTCGATCGCCGGCATCGCGAGGCCCGCCGGCACGTGCGCGACAAGCGCCGCGGCAGCACCGCGCGCCGCGACATCGCCGAGGAAGTCGTGCGCATCGAAGCGCTCGCCCTTCAGCGCGACGAACAGGTCGCCCGGGCCGACCGTGCGGCTGTCCGTCGACACACGGTCGAACGTGACGCCCGCGTCGCCGTGAACGGTTGCGCCGGGAATCAGGCGAGCGGCTTCGTCGAGACTGAGCATCGTCATTCGCCGCCCCCCTTGCCGTGCGTCGCTCGCGCTGCCAGCGCGAGCCGCGCGTGATCCTGATCGGAGAACGTACGTTTCTTGCCCATGATTTCCTGCGTCGCTTCGTGGCCCTTGCCGGCCAGCACGACGACGTCCTCGCGTGCGGCGCCGCGCACCGCCTGCAGGATCGCGCTCGCGCGATCCTCGATACGACGTGCGCGAGCGGGCATGGTCATGCCCGCGACGATCTGGTCGATGATGCGCTGCGGATCTTCGCTGCGCGGGTTGTCGCTCGTGACGACGATTTCGTCGGCGAGCCGTTCCGCGATAGCGCCCATCAGCGGCCGCTTCGTCGCGTCGCGGTCGCCGCCGCAGCCGAACATGCAGACGAGCCGGCCGCCGCGCGCCGCCGCGATCGGGCGCAGCGCGTCGAGCGTCTTCTCGAGCGCGTCGGGCGTGTGTGCGTAGTCGATCACGACGAGCGGTTCGTCGTTCTGCAGCCGGCCGCCAAGCCGCTGCATCCGGCCGTTGACGGACTCGAGCCGTTCGATCTCGGCGAGTGCCGCGTCGAACGGCACGTCGGCCGCGAGCAGCGAGCCGAGCACGGCGAGCAGGTTGCTGACGTTGAACGTGCCGAGCGTACCGACTTCGACGTCCGCGTCGCCCCACGACGAACGCAGGCGGAATGCCGTGCCGGTCGCGGTGGCGCGCACGTCGAGCGCGACCAGTTCGCGATCGGCGTCGGGCGCCTGCGCGTCGCCGATCCCGTACGCGATCGTGCGCACGCGGCCGGCCAGCTTCTCGAGCAGGTTTTGGCCGGCTGCGTCGTCGCGGTTGACGACCGCCGCGCGCAGGCCGCGCCATGCGAACAGCTTCGCCTTCGCCGCCTCGTACGCGTCGAACGTGCCGTGATAGTCGAGGTGATCCTGCGTGAGATTCGTAAATACCGCGATGTCGAACGCCGTACCGTTCACGCGCCCCTGATGCAGCGCGTGCGACGATACTTCCATCGCCACGGCCCGCGCGCCCGCGTCGCGCAACTGCGCAAGGCTGCGCTGAAGCTGCGACGCGTCGGGTGTCGTGAAGCCCGTCGGCACGAGCTGGCCTGGCATCCCGCTGCCGAGCGTGCCGATTACCGCGCACGGCTGGTGCAGCGCCGTCAGCGCGGCGGCGATCCACTGCGTGCACGAGGTCTTGCCGTTCGTGCCGGTCACGCCCACAGCGAGCAGGCTGTCGCTCGGGTCGCCGTACCAGCCGCTGGCGATCTCGCCGGCGAGCTGGTCGAGCGCCGGCACCGCGAGCGCGACGGGCACGGCCGGCGCAGCGGCCAGCCCTTCCGGCTGATACAGCACGGCGGCCGCGCCGCGTGCGACGGCATCGGTAATGAAGGCGCGGTTGTCTGCCCCGTCGACTGCATACGCGACAAACACGTCGCCAGCCTTGAGGCTGCGCGTGTCGGCATGCAGTTGCGCGGCGGGGGCCACATGCTGACGCAGCCACGCAAGCGCGGCTGCGATCTGCTGATGCGCCGGATGGGAACTGCGGGCGGCGCTCATCGAACAACTCCTGGTGAATTACGCGTCGTGCTGGACACGATCATATGCTTCGCACCGCCACCCGCGGCCAGCTTTTGCGGCCCCGCTGCGGAAGGTGCTGCCGGCGAATCGTCAGACACGACCAGTTGCTTGATCGGCATGTTCGGCGGCACGTTCAGCGCACGCATCGTGTCGCCGGCGATCGCCGAGAATACGGGGCCGGACACCTGGCCGCCGAAGTGGCTGCCGGCGGTCGGCTCGTCGACCGACACCGCGACGACGATGCGCGGATTCGGCATCGGCGCCATGCCGACGAACGATGCGCGGTACTTGCGCGTATAGCCATGGCCTTCATGCTTGTACGCGGTACCGCTCTTGCCGCCGACGCGATAACCCGGCACGGCCGCATCCGGCGACGTGCCGCCCGGCGCGACCACCGTCTCGAGCATCGCGCGCACTTCGCGCGCGGTGGTCGGGTTGAACACCTGCGTGCCCGCGACCTGCTGGTTGGGGTCGGTCTTGAAAATGGTCACGGGCATCAGCTCGCCGTCGTGCGCGATCGCCGTGTACGCCCGCGCGAGCTGGAACAGCGACACCGACAGGCCATAGCCGTACGACATCGTCGCCTGCTCGATGCGGCGCCAGCTCTTCCACGGCCGCAGGCGGCCGGCCACCGCGCCCGGGAAGCCGACCTTCGGCGCCTGGCCGAGGCCGATGCTGGTATACATATTCCACATTTCCTCGGGCCGCATCGTCATCGCGATCTTCGTCGCGCCGATGTTGCTCGACTTCTGGATCACGCCGCCGACCGTCAGCGTGCCGAAACCCGCGTCGTCGGTGATCGGCGCGCCGTCGAGCACGAAATGCCCGTTGCCCGTCTCGACGAGCGTGTTCGGCGTCACGCGATGCAGGTCGAGCGCGAGCGACACCGTGAACGGCTTCATGATCGAACCCGGCTCGAACACGTCGGTCATGATCCGGTTGCGCAACTGCTCGCCCGTCATGCGCGAGCGGTCGTTCGGGTTGTACGTCGGGTAGTTGACGAGCGCGAGCACCTCGCCGGTGCGCACGTCGACGACCATCGCCGCGCCGGCCTTCGCCTTGAACTTCTCGACGGCGGCCTTCAGGTTCGCGTACGCGATGTACTGGATCTTGCTGTCGATCGACAGGTCGACGTCGGTTCCGTTGTGCGGCGGGATCTGCTCGGCGACGTCCTCGACGATGTGCCCCATCCGGTCCTTGATCACGCGGCGCACGCCCGACGTGCCGGACAGCATCTTCTGGTCGCCGAGCTCGACGCCCTCCTGCCCTTCGTCCTCGACGTTCGTGAAGCCGATCAGGTGCGCGGTGATCTCGCCTTCCGGATAGAAACGCTTGTATTCGTTGCGCTGATAGATGCCCGGAATGTCGAGCGCGGCGACCTTGTCCGCGATGTCGATCGGCACCTGGCGCTTTACGTAGACGAAACCCTTGTCTTGCGACAGCTTCACGCGCAGCTCCTTCGACGTCATGCCGAGGAGCTTGCCGAGCTGGTTGACCTTGTCGGCATCGAGATCGTCCGGCACCGCGTCGGGAATTGCCCAGATTGCGCGCACGGGCAGGCTCGTCGCGAGCACGAGCCCGTTACGGTCGAGGATCTTGCCGCGCGTCGCGGGCAACTCCAGCGTGCGCTGGTAGCGGCTTTCGCCCTGCTTCTGATAGAACGCGTTGCCGGGCCCCTGGATCCAGAACGCCCGCGCGGCCAGCGCGACGAACGCCATGAACAGCATGAACACGACGAGCTTCGAGCGCCACATCGGCAGATGCACGCCCAGCACGGGGCTCGACGTGAATTTCACGTTCTGGCGCTTTTGCGACGGCTTCATCGCGCGCCCCCCTTGCCCTTGCCGGCCGTGTCGGCCGAAGCAGGGATCGGCGCGTCGATCGCCTTCGCGGCGCCCGGCGGCAGCGTCAGGTATTGCGTGCGGCCGGTCGTGATCGGCTGCATCTTCAGCGAATCGTTCGCAAGCTGCTCGATACGCGACGTCTTCGACAGCGCGCTCTGCTGATATTGAAGCTGCGCGTAATCCTGCTGGAGCTGACGCTCCTGCGACTGCGCGCGCTGCAGCTGGATGAAGATCTGCCGCTGCTGGTTCGTCGAGTTGACGACCGACAGCGCGCAGCCCATCACGATGATCAGCAGGAAGATATTGAAGCGGCTCATGGCGTGACGCGCTCCGCAATGCGCATCACGGCGGACCGGGCGCGCGGATTCGCGGCGACCTCCGCTTCACTCGGAAACTGGCGGCTGATGATCTTGAGCGGCGGGCTCGGGAGATCGACGGCACGGATCGGCAGGCGACGATCGACCGCAGGCGCACTGGCGTGCGCCTGCATGAATCGCTTGACGATCCGGTCCTCGAGTGAATGAAAGCTGATGACCACCAGCCGCCCCCCTTGCTCCAGCAACGACAGTGCCGCGTCTAGTACGACTTGCAGGTCCGCAAGCTCTTGATTGACGTGAATCCGTATAGCCTGAAAGGTGCGGGTTGCCGGATCCTTGCCCTTCTCACGGGTTTTGACGACGTGACCCACGATTTGGGCAAGCTCGCCCGTGGTGTCGAGAGGCCCAAGACGGTCGGACTCTGCCCGGCGAGCAACAAGCGCCTTTGCAATCTGAAAAGCAAACCGTTCTTCCCCATAATCTCGTATCACCTCCGTCAATTCCTGCACCGAAGCCCGCGCGAGCCATTCGGCCGCCGACTCGCCACGCGTCGGATCCATTCGCATGTCCAGCGGACCATCGGCACGGAAGCTGAAGCCGCGCGCCGGATCGTCCACCTGCGGCGAGGACACGCCCAGGTCCAGCAACACACCGGACACCTTCTCGACGCCGCGCGCCGCAAGCGCGTCGCGCATCGAAGCAAAGCTGTCATGCACGATCGAGAAGCGCGCATCCTCGATGCCCTGCGCCGTCTCGATCGCCCTCGGATCCTTGTCGAACGCGATCAGCCGCCCGGCCGCCGCCAGCCGCGCGAGCACCGCGCGGCTGTGGCCGCCGCGCCCGAACGTGCCGTCGACATAAACGCCGTCCGGCCGCGTCACGAGCGACTCGACCGCTTCATCCAACAGCACTGTCCGATGCTGCAATTCGTTTCCCATCGCGGGCGTCTCCGTCACCGCAATCAGAACGTGAAATTCTTCAGCGCGTCGGGCATGCCCTGCGCCATCGCCGCCTGCTCCTTCGCGTTGTAGGTCTGCGAATCCCACAGCTCGAAGTGACTACCCATTCCCAACAACATGACTTCCTTTTCCAGTCCGGCTGCCATGCGCAGCTCGGGCGATACAAGAATCCGGCCCGCGCTGTCGAGATCGACGTCCATCGCATTGCCGAGAAAAATTCGCCGCCACCAGTGCGCGTCCATCGGCAGCGCGGCGATCTTGGCGCGGAACACTTCCCATTCGGGGCGCGGAAACAGCAACAGGCAGCCGTCCGGGTGCTTGGTCACAGTCACCCGTCCTTCTGCCTGTCCTTGCAGCGCTTCGCGATAGCGAGCCGGCACCGACATCCGCCCTTTCGCATCGAGCGTCAGCGCCGACGCCCCTTGGAACACTTTCCGCTCTCCCGTTCAGGGCACCGAAGTACCCGACCAATGCTGAGAATTTAGCCGGAATAGCCCGCCAAATCACACAAAAATACACTTTCTCACACTGTCTCCCACTTTAGAGGAAGGGTGTGGCACGGTCAAGGGAGCGGCCCGCTTTTTTGACGAATTTTGTTAGTTAGAACAAGGACTTACGCGCACATGCTCATGCGCCCCCTCATTCCAAAAACCGTTATAAATGAATGAGCTAGTGCAACATGTGAAGGTGATACATGAGAAAGACGGGCCAGACGGGCGTGCGGACGGGGCTTTCGGGGGAGGGAAAACGTGGAATAAACGGGCGGTATCGGGGACGGTGAGCCGGGGCGACGTCATGCGTCGCCCGGCGCAAATCTCACAGATAGTATGCAGTGCTCGTCATGACTTTCGACGCGGCACGCATCAGCATCCGCGCAGGCAGCGGCAGTTCGATTCCGCCGGCGTCGGTCGCGGCCTTGCCGTGCTTCACCTCGTCGATGCGCATCTGGTCGACGATCGCACGCGACGCCGTATCGGTCGCCGGCAGCTCCGACATATGGCCTTCCAGGTGACTCTCGACCTGCCGCTCCGTCTCGGCCATGAAACCGAGGCTGACCTTGTCGCCGAGCGTGCCGGCCGCCACGCCGATCGCGAGCGCGCCGGCATACCACAGCGGGTTCAGCAGGCTCGGACGCGAATCGAGCTCTTTCAGGCGGTGCGCGGTCCACGCGAGGTGGTCCTCCTCCTCGCGCGCGGCCTCCTCGAACATCGCCTTCGCCGACGCCGTGCGCGCGGTGAGTTTCTGTGCCTGATAGAGCGCCTGCGCGCAGACTTCGCCGACGTGGTTCACGCGCATCAGCCCTGCGGCATGCGTACGCTCCGCGGGCGTCAGCTCGACGTCCGGCGCGGCGGCCGGTGCGGGCACCGGCCGGCTCATCCGGCTAATGCCGGTCAGCGATCGCAGGCCGCGATCGAATTCGCTGATCAGTTCATCCAACACCATCCTGTTCTCCTGGCTGCATGTGCCGCCGCGGGCGGCGAGAGCACGAGTCCGCTGCGTATCCGACTTGATTATTCAGCGGAAATTGCGGTTAACCCGTGATTTTAACCATTGTTGCATAAAGGAAACATGGCGACCTTGAGCCGCGGCATTTCGCTTTGTGGCAAAAAACGGTTTTGCTACATTACGTGCGACTTCTTGCGAAGTTGATGGGGCCCGTCAACAGAACATAACTATCTGCCCCGCCAAAAAAATTCAGTGATTCTTGGAGATCCGTTAATGAAAAAGTCGCTTCTCGCGCTCGTCGCGCTGGGCGCGTTCGCTGGCGCTGCTCATGCGCAAAGCAGCGTGACGCTTTACGGCATCATCGATGAAGGCCTGCTCTTCAACAACAACGCGGGTGGCAAGCACCTGTACAGCATGGCCAGCGGCGTGATGCAAGGCAGCCGCTTCGGCCTGCGCGGCACCGAAGACCTCGGTGGCGGCCTGAAGGCAATCTTCACCCTCGAAAACGGTTTCGACGTGAACAGCGGCAAGCTTGGTCAGGGCGGCCTGATGTTCGGCCGTCAGGCTTACGTCGGCCTGTCGAGCCAGTACGGTACGGTCACGCTGGGTCGTCAGTACGACTCCGTCGTCGACTTCGTCGGCCCGCTTGAGGCAGGCGACCAGTGGGGCGGCTACATCGCCGCTCACCCGGGCGACCTCGACAACTTCAACAACGCCTATCGCGTAAACAACGCGGTCAAGTTCACGAGCCCGTCGTACGGCGGCTTCACGTTCGGCGGCTTGTACAGCTTCGGCGGTCAGGCAGGCCAGTTCTCGAAGAACCAGGTCTGGTCGCTCGGCGCAGGCTACAACAACGGCCCGCTGGTCCTGGGTGTCGGCTACTTGAACGCACGCACGCCGGGCAACTTCGGCGGCATGTTCAACAACGGCTCGACGGCTGCGACGACGGCGGTATCGTCGCCGGTCTACGGCGCATACGCGAACAACGCGAACACGTACCAGGTCATCGGTGCAGGCGGCGCTTACACGTTCGGCGCAGCGACGATCGGCGCGACGTACTCGAACACGAAGTTCAAGGGCTTCTCGGTCGGTCCGTTCGTGAACCAGACCGCGACGTTCAACAACGGCGAAATCAACTTCAAGTATCAGTTGACCCCGGCGCTGATTCTCGGCGCAGCGTACGACTACACGCAAGGCAGCAAGATCGACGGCAACTCGGCAGCCAAGTACCACCAAGGCTCGCTGGGCGTCGACTACTTCCTGTCGAAGCGCACCGACGTCTACGTGATCGGCGTGTACCAGCACGCATCGGGCAACGCGCTCGACGCGAAAGGCAATGTCGTTCAGGCAACGGCAGCGATCAACGGTCTCGCAGGTTCGAGCACCAGCAACCAGGTCGCAGCACGCGTCGGCATCCGTCACAAGTTCTAATCAGCTTGTCTGACAAGCCGCAGCATATTGAAGGCGCCTTCGGGCGCCTTTTTCTTTTCCGGTGCGGCGGCAAGACGGGTGCGCGGCGGACCGGCCGGTAGCGTTGCACGCATCGCCGGAGCTCCGTGTCCGTTCGCTACGCGAAAACCCACGGCCAGACGCCGGCCGCTGCGGGAAACCACCTCTTCCGATCCGTGCCGCAAACAAAAAAGCCCGGCACAAGCCGGGCTCTTCCGTTGAACCGCGCTGCTACGCGCGTCCGTTACGCGCGTCCGTCGCGCAACTCGCGCCGCAGGATCTTGCCGACGTTCGTTTTCGGCAGCTCCGTGCGGAACTCGACCAGTTTCGGCCGCTTGTACCCGGTGAGCCGCTCCTTGCAGTAAGCAAGGATATCCTTGTCGGTGAGCGCCGGGTCCTTCTTCACGATGAACAGCTTCACCGCTTCGCCGGAATGCTCGTCCGGCACGCCGACCGCCGCCACCTCGAACACGCCCGGATGCGACGCCACCACGTCCTCGACTTCGTTCGGATACACGTTGAAGCCGGACACGAGAATCATGTCTTTCTTCCGGTCGACGATCTTCACGTAACCGCGCGCATCCATCACGCCGACGTCGCCCGTCTTGAAGAAGCCGTCCGGGAACATGACCTTCTCGGTCTCGTCGGGCCGGTTCCAGTAGCCGGCCATCACCTGCGGCCCACGGATGCAGATCTCGCCGGGCTCGCCGAGCGCGACGTCGTTGCCGGCGTCGTCGCGAATCGCCACTTCGGTCGACGGCAGCGGCAAGCCGATCGTCCCGCTGTATTCGGTCGCCGTCACCGGGTTGCAGGTCGCCACCGGCGACGTCTCGGACAGCCCGTATCCTTCGATGATCGCGGTATGGGTCTTTTCATACCAGCGCTTCGCGACGCCCTCCTGGATCGCCATGCCGCCGCCGTTGGCGATCACGAGCTTCGACAGGTCGAGCTGACTGAATTCGGGATGGTTCAGCAGTGCGTTGTACAGCGTATTGACGGCCGGAATCGTCGAGATCTGGTAGCCCTTCAGTTCCTTGATCATCCCGCCGATGTCGCGCGGGTTCGGAATCAGGATGCCCATCCCGCCCGTGCGCATCGTCAGGAAACCGCAGACGGTCAGCGCGAACACGTGATACAGCGGCAGCGCGACAACCGTCACGAACTGTTTCACCTCCGGGTACTTCTCATGAGCCGGATGGTGCCAGGCGCCGGCCTGCAGCACGTTCGACACGATGTTCCGGTGCAGCAGCGTCGCACCCTTCGCAACGCCGGTCGTACCGCCCGTGTATTGCAGGAACGCGACGTCGTCGGGGCCGATCTTCTGCGGCTTGAACGCCTGCCGCGCACCTTCCGACAGCGCGGCCTTGAAGCGCGTGAACGACGGCAACTGCCACGCAGGCACCATCTTCTTCACATTGCGCACGACGTAATTGACGAGCCATCCCTTAATGCCCAGCAAGTCGCCCATCGACGCGACGACGACATGCTTGACGGCCGTATTCGCAATGACGGCCTGCAGCGTCGACGCGAAATTCTCGAGGATGACGATCGCCTCGGCGCCGCTGTCCTTCAACTGATGTTCGAGCTCCCGCGGCGTGTAGAGCGGATTGACGTTGACGACGGTATAGCCGGCGCGCAGTACCGCGGCGATCGTCACCGGGTACTGCAGCACGTTCGGCATCATGATCGCGACGCGCGCACCGCGCGCGAGACCACGGGATTGCAGCCACGCGCCGAACTGGCGCGACAGCTTGTCGAGTTCTCCGTACGTGATGCCCTTGCCCATACAGACGAATGCCGTGCGATCGCGGTACTGCCGGAAGCTTTCGTCGAGGAGGTCCGGGACGGACGGATAAGGAGACGCGTCAATTTCGGCTGGAACGCCGGGTGGGTACGATTTCAGCCAAATTTTTTCCATACTGCGCGTCTCCTCACAGATTTTCGAATGGTCGTGCTAAAACGCATCGTAGCGGCTCGCCCGTCCCGAGACAACAGGGTTAGATGTCCACTTCGAACTTCCGCGAAAAATCGTCTGATCATACGGGAATATTCGATCAAATTCGCTCAACTTCCACAAGGCAATCGTAAAACGTCGCCGAATTGCCGAGATCGGTCAGCGCCTGGCTCGTCACTTCGTTTGCGTTCCTGCCGTCCGGCGACAGCTTCTTCCACCAGATCGACAACCCGACAACGAGCCCAGCACGTGCGCGATCGGTAATTCTCGCGAGCGCCTGCATGGATCCGCGGTCGTTGAAGATGCGTACGACGTCGCCGTCCGCGATGCGGCGCGCACTGGCGTCGGACGGGTGCATGTCGAGGTGCGGCTCGCCTTCCGTGGTGCGCAGGCTGTCGACGTTCACGAACGTGCTGTTCAGGAAGTGGCGGGCCGGCGGCGAAATCATCGCGAGCGGATAGCGCGCGGCGAGTTCGGGTGCGGCCTCGGCCGATTCGAAAGGCGGCAGGTAATCGGGAACGGGGTCCATGCCCATCTGCTCGAGCCGCGGGCTGTAGAACTCGCACTTGCCGGATGGCGTGCGGAAACCGCCATTCGCGAACGGTGCGTCCGGCAGCTTCAGCTTCAGCCAGCCTTCCCGCTTCAACGTGTCCCAGTCGCTGTCGAGCGCCGGATCGTCCCACCGGAGCGCCGCGCGCGCGACCTCTTCGTCGCTGTGATAAAGCGCCGGCTCGTCGAGCCCCATGCTGCGCGCGATGCCGCGAAAGATCTCTGTGTTCGGCCGCGCGTCTCCGACCGGCGGAATCGACGGCAGGTTTGCCATCACATAGGTGTGGCCGTACGATTTGTGGACGTCCAGGTGCTCCAGCTGCGTGGTCGCCGGCAGCACAATGTCGGCGAAATCGACGGTATCGGTCTTGAAATGCTCGAGAACGACCGTGAACAGATCGTCGCGCGCAAACCCTGCTGCAACCTTCGAGGAATCCGGCGCGACTGCCACCGGATTCGAGTTGTACACGATCACCGCCTCGACCTTGGGCCCGAACGTTGCGTCACCCGCGTGCAACAGCGCATCGCCGATCGCGTTCATGTTGATGATGCGCGGCAGCTTGTGCGGCCAACCCGGCATCAAATCCGGGCGCAGCAGTGCCTGCTGGTTGACCGGCGCGGATTCCGACGACGAGAGCAACAGCCCGCCAGCCCGATCCCGCCAGGCCCCTGTCAGCGCCGGCAGACTCGCAATCGCGCGCACGGCGTTACCACCGCCGCGGACGCGCTGCATGCCGTAGTTGAGGCGAATCGACGCCTTGCGGGTCGCACCGTAACGACGAGCAAGGTCGATCAGCTCCGACGCGTCGATGCCGCAGATCTGCGCGACGCGTTCGGGCGGATAAGACATCGCCCGCGCCTTGAGTGCGTCAAAACCGAGCGTATGGCGGGCGATGTAGTCGTGATCGAGCAGGTCTTCGGTAATCAGCACGTGCATCATGCCGAGCGCAAAGGCGCCGTCGGTACCCGGCTTCAACGCGATGTGCTGATGGCACTTCTCCGCTGTCAGCGAACGATACGGGTCAATCGCGACAAGACGGGCGCCACGGCGCTTCGCTTCTTGCGCACGCGTCCAGAAGTGCAGGCTCGACGCGATCGGGTTCGCGCCCCAGATCAGAATCAGCTCGCTTTCCTCGAAATGCTCGAGGTGCATGCCGAGGCTGCCGCCATACGTGTAACGCAGCCCCGCTGCACCGGCGGCCGCGCAGATCGCGCGTTCGAGCCGCGATGCGCCGAGCTTGTGGAAGAACCGCTGGGCGATGCCCTCGCCCTGCACGAGCCCCATCGTCCCCGCGTAGCTGTACGGCACGATCGCTTCGGGTTCGCGCGCGGCGATTTCACCGAGGTGACGACCGATCTCGTCGAACGCTTCGCTCCAGCTGATCGGTGCGAAGCGCCCCTCCCCCTTCGCGCCGACACGCTTGAGCGGGACCGTCAGGCGATCGGGATGATGAACCCGATCGGCATATCGGCTGACCTTCGTGCACAACACGCCCTGCGTCGGCGGATGGTCGGGATCCCCCGTGACCTTGATCGCCTTGCCGTTTTCGACGGTCACACGCATGGCGCACGTGTCCGGACAATCGTGCGGGCAAACGGCCCGGGCTACCTGTGTGGCGGCGTTCATCGTTTTGAATGCAGAGATGGGGATTCGCAAATTTTACGTGGGCACGCCGGATAAAGCGTTTATTTCGTACGGATCTTGGGTTATTTAGTCGAACAGCGATTGCGGGAGCCGAGGGGTTTTAGCTGCTATGCGTACCGTTCGCGGAGGAAGAACTGTGCCTCCTGCCTTGCATTCGACGTGGACGGTGGAAAATTGATCACGTCCGACCGTGCCTGTCGATACGTGAAGTGGAGGGAGTTGTGCCTTTGATCGAAGATGCAATCAATAAGCCGATGAAGCGTTAGAGATATCAGCTATTGACAGAATGCGGCACTGCAATTGGGCACGTAGGGAGGGACGACTTGGACGCCATCGGCACTCCGG